>CANMLX010000003.1 GCA_947498845.1 uncultured Flavobacteriaceae bacterium
TATGGATCCAAAAGGTGTTTTTTTGAGCAAAAATATCATTCCTAATTAAATTCACCCACAACTTTTAAGACTGATCCTAAATGAAGTCAAAAAGTAAGAAAGAAAAATTCTCCCAATTATTTGACAAGCATTATAAGAGATTGTTCAAATACGCTTTTAAAGTTCTTTCTGAAAAAGAAATGTCTGAGGAATTAGTGCAAGAAACCTTCATAAAACTTTGGGATACATTTGAAAACATAAAAGGAGATGACCGCTCTATAGAATCCTATCTTATAAAAACCTTGAAAAACAAAATCATAGACCATCACCGAAAAAAACAAACTAAAAAAAAACATCTTAATCTCTACAAATTAAATACGGTATTTATTACCGCAATGGACAATCAATGGGAATTACAAAAAGAAATAGAATCCATATACGCTTCTTTACCTCAAAAAACTGCTGAAATATTTAAACTTTCCAGAAATAAAGGGTTAACCTACCCTGAAATTGCATCTGTAAAAAACATTTCTATTAAAACGGTAGAATCTCATATATCCAAGGCTTTGACAGTTTTTAGAAAAAAACTTCTTGACTATTTATAAATCAAAATAGGGTATCACTATCTGGAAAACGTCCTATAGTTAAATACACTATTATGAAACATAAATCTGTAGAAGAAGTAGATGTCTGGGCATACGTTTCAAAAACTGCAAGTGAAACGATAAAAGCCAGAGTTGAAGATTGGATCCATTCAGATAAATTTGATGAAGAATTATTCAACTCTATTTCAAAAACCTACAAGTTAACAGAAGAAAACCCACATCAAGATACTTTAAATGTTGAAATCCAAAAAGCGAGTTTCTTTGACACAACTGCCAAAAAAGGCAGAAAAAAACGTGGAGTTTTCGTCTATACAAAGTATGCTGCTATTGCTATATTATTTATAGTAGTTTCAAGTATAGTCTACCAACAATTCGCTCCTAAAACCATCATTATGACTACTAATTATGGAGAGGAGAAAGAAGTAACTCTTCCTGATGGTTCAACAGTGTGGTTGAATGCGGGAAGTACAATTTCATATAAAAAAGATTTCCCCAGAACTATTCAATTGAACGGTGAAGCTTTTTTTGAAGTCGCCAAAGACAAAGCGCATCCATTTACAGTAGAAACGCCTGATCATGTAATAGTAAAAGCTTTGGGCACCAGTTTCAATGTAAAAGCTTATCCAGAAAACACCTATTTAGAAACTACACTTTTAACAGGTAAGGTGGAGATGACTTCGCAAAACTATTTTAATGAGAAAGTCATCATGCTGCCTAATGACCATATTAAAATTTTAAAAACAGATGGTATACCAATAAAAACCACAGTTAAAAACAAGACATCCGTCTTAACGTGGAGAAAAGGTAAAATTAGATTTAAGAATATGGCATTTCGAGATATTGCTAATGATTTGAACCAGCAGTTAGATATAAAACTAGTATTTAACAATACTGTTATTGCCGCGTCTAGATTTACAGCTGTTTTTGATAAATCAACTTCTGCAGAAGATATATTAGAGATTTTACAAGACTCTAAACACTTTACGTATCACCTAAACCCAAAAACAAATGAGTGGATAATTGAATAAAAAAAGTGGGAAAATTGCCGCTATCCCACTATAACTGTCAACAAAACCAATCGCCTAAGATTAGTATTAATTAACAACGTTCAAATTTATGAAAATAAAACAAAAAGCTGTTTCATTAAAACGAAAACACGTTTTAAAAAGACCTATTTTTTTAATGAAATTATCACTAACAATGTTTCTGGTGTGCTGCTTACAACTCATGGCAGCTTCCAGTTTTTCTCAAAATAAAATTAGCCTCAAATTAGATAATGCCTCATTGCAATCTATTCTTAACCAGATAGAAAATCAAACAGATTATAGCTTTGTATTTAATAATGACGACATTGATATTAAACAAAAGTTTAGTATCAATATTCTTGAAAAGGATATCGTATCTACCATGAATACATTGTTTAAAACTACGGATATCACATATAAATTTAGAAAAAAACTCATAGTTCTTTCTCATCAAAAGCGCTCAAATAAAACGCATACCATACATGGAACGGTTAGAGATGCAGCAACAGGAGAAACCTTAATAGGCGCTAATATTATTGTGGTTAATAAGAATAAAGGCGCTATAACCAATACCTATGGATTTTATTCCTTAACACTTCCAGAAGGCAACTATACACTTCAAATTTCCTATCTAGGATATGCCTTAAAAGAGATTGTTATTACATTAAAAACCAATTTAAATAAGGATTTCGAACTGCAGCCCGTTTTAAATGCTTTAGGTGAAGTTGTAGTGACTTCAACAGTTAAAAATAAAAGTCAGGTGCGTAATGTACTATCTGGTGTAAATAATTTGACTGCAACCGATATTAAGAACTTGCCTTCATTTTTTGGAGAGCCAGATATCACCAGAGCGGTACTAACACAACCAGGTGTTTCTTCTGTAGGAGAAGGAACAGCAGGCTTTAATATACGTGGCGGAAATATAGACCAGAATCTAGTACTATTAGATGAAGCACCAATGTATATTTCTTCTCATTTATGGGGATTATTTTCTGTAGTAAATGCAGACGCTATAAAGGGCATGACCCTGTATAAAGGCGGTATTCCTGCGAGATATGGAGGAAGAGCTTCTTTTCAGTGTTGGATATTCGCCAAAAGGAAGGTAACACTAAAGAATTTAAAGGCGAAGGCGGCTTAGGAACATTATTCTCCAGAATTACTTTGGAAGGACCTATAGTAAAAGAAAACCTCAACTTTTTGGTATCAGGGCGTAGGTCGTATTTTGATATTTTTTTCCCGTTAATAGGAGGCGAATTGGAAGGCACAAAATTGTCCTTCTATGATTTAAACACCAAACTAACATGGCAAATCAATGAAACTAATAAACTATATGTTTCAGGCTATTTTGGAGCAGATGCCATGAAACTAGAAGAAAGTACTGAGGAAGAAGCAGATAGCTCTGATGGCGCAAGTGGCTCTATTGATTTTAGATGGAAAAATGCCACTACCACTATTAGATGGAACCACCTTTTTAATCATAAATTGTTCATGAACCTATCTGGTATTTATAGTAGCTACAACTATAATTTCGTTTCCCAAAATGATAATGGAGGCATTATTCCTAGCGGACAAACATTTAAGTGGGGATCGGGTGTACAAAACTGGATTATAAAACCAGATTTTACGTATTATCCAGATCCAAATACTACTATGAGATTTGGAATAAATGGCACTTTATATCAATTTAATCCAGCCGAATTATCAAATGCAAATACTAATTTCACCCTAGAAGACTTAGATAAAGACAAAGGTCTTGAAATTTCACCCTACTATGAAATAGAGAAAACATGGCATCAATTTTCTATGAATTTAGGACTTCGGTATTCATGGTTTGGTAATATAGGCCCTAATTCGGTGGCTATGTATAATCCAGATTTTCCATCAACGGTCAATACCATTACAAGTATAAAAGACTATAAAAAAGGGGAACTTATTAAAAGCTATTCTGGGTTTGAACCACGTTTGTCCTTAAAATATAACATTAATGATAGAAAGGCTATAAAACTAGGTTATAATAGAAACTTTCAGTACATACACCTTATGTCTAACACAGCAGCTGCCTTACCTTTTGATATTTGGAAACCATCAGGAATTCATATTAAACCATTAGAAGTCAACCAGATTTCAGTAGGCTATGCTTACGATATAGAAGATGGTATCTATAATTTTTTGGTTGAAGCGTATTACAAAACCTTTACCAACTTTGTAGAATATAAAGAGGGTGCCGATTTATTTATAAACGAACATCTGGAAACACAACTACTACCTGCAAATGGGTATGCTTATGGTTTAGAAATAGGCGCTTATAAAAACAAAGGGAAGCTTACGGGTAATTTCAACTATACTTATTCTGTTTCCAAGCGAAAAACAACTAGTAAACTCAACCAAGAGAATATAAATAATGGCGATTATTACCCGTCTAATTATGATAGGCCTCACCTGTTAAACATTATAGCTAATTATGATTTAGGTGAAAAATGGGATGCAGGGTTATTTTTTACCTACCAAACGGGAAGACCTACCACGGTACCTACTGGACGTTTATCTTTTGATGGAAATCCATATTTAACCTACTCCAATAGAAACGCACATAGAGTGCCAGACACGCATAGACTAGATATTTCGTTTACATACACACCAAAGGGAAATCCTGAAACGCGTTGGCAAAGTAGTTGGAATTTTGGAGTATATAATGTGTATGGAAATAAGAATGCATTTTCTGTGTTTTCAACCTTTCATAATGACCAGTTAAAAACCTTCGAGTTTTCAGTATTTGGAGCCCCTGTACCCTTTGTAACCTACAACTTTAAATTTTAATTTTAAGATGAAATTAATTAAAAATATAGCACTAATTGCACTTCTAACAACTTTGGTAAATTGTGTAAAAGAAGTACCTAACGCATCAAATTATGAACCCCAGGTATTTATTTCGGGATTTCTTTTAAATGGAAGTAATTACATAAACGTGAAGATACAGAACACCGTTCCTGTAGACGTTACAACATCAGAATATATACAGAATGCACGAATAACTGTTTACACTAAAAACCCTGATGGAGATACTGTTCTATTGACAGATGATTTCAATTATAACAATGACATCTACCAAAGTGTAGATGAAGTTATTGGTATTGTTGGAAATATTTATTGGGCTGAAATAGTATTGGAAGATGGTACCCTATACAAATCTAACGAAGAACTTCTAAAAGAAGAAATAGTGATAAGAGATATAGAAATTACCAAGGACTATAATCGCGTTATATTTTCAGATCCTGGTGATGAGATCAACTTTTATTTAATCAATTATCGTTTTTATAAAAACAGCACATTAGCATTAGAGGTTAATAACCTTACCAATGATGTCCTTTTTAATGGAAATAGCAATGCTACTTTTGATTCGACTGAGTTTTTTATTGACAATCCAGATGAAGTACATGTTACCATTGCCAATTTAAATTATAATACTTACCAGTTTTACTTTAATCAATTTGAGCAATTGGAAAGCCAAATCACTAACTCAGGAAGTGAAAGTGATCCTGGACAATTATTTTGGCCGCCACCAGCGAACTTAACAGGCAATATTACTAACACATCAAACAATAATAGAGCACTTGGTTTTTTTGGAGTGCAAAGCACCTCACAATTAATCAAAAATTTTTAATAGTAATTAAATGATCTGGCTAATGTGTTGCTATTGTAAAACAATCCAATGCTTTAACAATCAACACCATACAAATAGACAAGCATTGTGTTTGTAACAAACATGATGTTGCAATCGTCGATTTAATAACAATCAAAAAACAATAACACTATGTATTCAAACAAAAAACTAGGAAGAATAGCTGGTATAATTTTTTTAATTCTAGCAGTCACAGGAATTTTTGCAGAATTTTTTGTAAGACAAAAATTATATGTCCCAGGAGACTTGACAGCAACTTACACAAACATTACAGAAAATCAATGGTTGTTTCGTTTGGGTTTTGTTAGTGACTTGATTATGTCTACTTCTTTTTTCTTTTACGTATTTATCATGTACACTGTGTTTAAGAAAGTTAATAAGAATTTATCTGTATTAATGCTGCTTTTAACGGCTATATCTGTGGCCATGTTTTGTCAAAATGCTTTAAACCAATTTGCAGGTTTAAAACTGTTGACTACAGATTATTACGTAGGGGCACTAAACTATGAGCAACTGCAGAGTTTATCAATATTTTTCTTAAATATTCATACTGATGGTTATTTTGTAAATCAAATATTTTATGGACTATATATGTATCCGCTTGGTTATATGATTTTTAAAACGGGGTTAGCTCCAAAAATCATTGGGGCCTTCCTAATGCTTGGAGCTATTGTGGATATAATAGGCTTTATGGTTTATTTCTTGTATCCAAATAATCAGTCTGTGCTTTTACAAAATATTACAATCCCTGCTGATATTGGTGAAATATCACTTTGTTTATGGTTAGTAGCTATGGGATTAAAAGGTTATGACAAATTAAAAACTACTACATAATTTGCTATTGATTTAAATAAAAAGACCAACCGCAAAATAATTGATACATCAATGGTTTTGTTACTTTTAAATAACTAATGTAAGGAATATGAATTGTAAAAATTGTGGTAACGAATTTGAAGGGAATTTTTGTAACTTTTGTGGTCAAAGCTCAAAAGTTACAAAAATAAATTTGGATAGCTTTTTTAAAGAAGTTTCTTTTAGTGTTTTTCAAATTAATCGTGGTCTTTTCTATACATTTAAAGAGCTGTTAGTAAGACCCGGATATACTGTAAAAGATTTTTTAGCAGGAAAGAGAAAAAATCATTTTAAACCTGTTCATTATGCGCTAACCCTTTCCACTTTATATTTTATTATTTCATATCTTTTTGGAGAAAACACTTGGATGAACGAAACAATAATTGGAATTTCTGAGGGTACTAAAGATTTTGGAAACGGCATAAAACTACCATCAATACTAACTTGGTTTTCAGAACATTTTGCCTATGCAACCCTATTTCTTCTTCCAATTTTTTCATTTACTTCTTATCTATCATTTTTAAGATTTAAAACAAACTACCTTGAACATATAGTACTTAATTCTTACATTATAGGGCAACAAGCATTTATTTACACGATTTTTGTTCCACTAAAAAAAGGGATTAATAGTGAATTTATAGGGTTGATTCCTATTATTATATCCATAGCTTATGCTTTCTGGATGTTTTGGCAGTTTTTTGACAAAGGGAGTCGAATTAAAAACATGCTTCGCTCTGTATTAACTTACATACTTTACTTTATATTCTGTTTAATACTTTTGTTTATGTTATTAATAATTCAAAAAAATTGATTTAATAAATAATTAACATATCAATTGTTTATTACTTGAATCACAAATTCTTGTAACAAAAAACCTTTCCTCCTATACTTACCAGAACCTTACATAAAATCTAAATCTTATCTTTGAACGACTTCAATTATTTTAGACGAACTAAAAAACTATGATTAAGCAGTTTTTCTTTATTCAACTAATTATATTAACATTTATAAATTTTGGCTGTAAAACAAAAACCTTAAATAATGCTCAACTACCTAAGCCTAATATTGTTTGGATTACTTCCGAAGATAACTCTAAACACTACATGAAATTATTTGATGCACATGGGATAGAAACGCCAAACATTAAAGAATTAGCAGATAATGGTTTAATATTTACACATGCCTTTTCTAATACTCCCGTTTGCAGTGCTGCTAGATCTACATTAATTTCTGGCTGTTACGGTCCTCGATTAGCCTCTCACTATCACAGAAAAATTAAACAAGTACCAATGCCCGATGGATTAGAAATGTTTCCTGTTTATTTACGTCGTGCTGGGTATTATACAACTAATAATCACAAAGAGGATTATAACATCATAAAATCGGATAGTACTTGGGATGATTCATCAAAAAAAGCATCATGGAAAAACAGACAGCCAAAACAGCCTTTTTTTCATGTATACAACATCCACACAACACACGAAAGCAGTCTTCATTTTACAAAAGAAGACATAAAAAAAGCAACAACTACTAATCAAGAAACTGTATTTGTACAACCAAATCATCCTCAAACCAATTTATTTAAATATTCAGTAGCACGATATCATGATAAAATCCAGAAAATGGATGAAGAAGCAGGCACTGTAATTAACGAATTAAAAAAAGAAGGGTTATTAGATAATACGTTTATTTTTTATTTCGGGGACCATGGCGGTATTCTCCCTGGCAGTAAAGGGTATATTAACGAAACGGGAGTTCATGTTCCTCTTATTGTTTATATTCCGCCTAAATACAAACATTTAATTCATGCACAACCTAGATCGAAAATAGATGGATTTGTTAGTTTTATAGATTTTGGAGCTACCGTTTTAAACCTTGCTGGAATAAATATTCCTGAGAAAATGGATGGTAAACCCTTTTTAGGAAAAGGAATTACTGCAGAAATATTAGACGAACGAGATGAAACCTTTAGTTATGCCGATCGCTTTGATGAGAAATATGATATGGTTCGCGCCATTAGAAAAGGAAAATATAAATACATAAGACACTACCAACCTTTTAATTTTGATGGTTTAATGAATAACTATCGTTATAAACAATTAGGGTATCAAGAATGGAAAATGTTATTTGAGGCAAAAAAACTTAACACTATTCAATCTCGCTTTTTTCAACCCAAACCCCCAGAAGCTTTATATAATGTAGAGAATGACCCTTTTGAAACTAAAAATTTAGCAAATCTACCAGAATACAAAGCTATTTTAAAAACTTTAAGAGCTAAACTTAGTGACAAAGTTCTAAACATGCCAGATCTATCATTCTATCCTGAGTTTTATCTTATTAATAATGCTTGTGATAATCCAGTTAAGTTTGGTCAAGATCACAAAAAGAACATTAAAAAATATGTCGAAATATCTAATTTAAGTTTAAATACTTTTGAGGATGTAAAAGATCAAATTGAAACTAGCCTAAATTCTACTGACCCTCTGGAACGTTATTGGGCATTAATTGTTTGCAGTAGTTTTGGTAAATTGGCTAAAAAATTAGTCCCTATTGTTAAAACAATAGCCTACAATGACTCTGAACTAATTAATAAAGTTCGTGCGGCAGAATTTTTAGGAATTACAAAAGCATTAAACCCAGTAAAAATAATAACAGATGCTCTTTACAACTCCAAAGATAATACTGAAGCGTTATTAATAATGAACTCAATTGTATTATTACAAGATGGGGAAACCAACTATAAATTCAATATAAAAAAATCAAAGCTTCATGAAAATGTGAACAAACAAAAATTTATAGCATGGCGTCTTGAATATTTAAATAAAGAATAAAATAATTTAAAAACTATCCCTTAAAATGAACAAACTAAAACTAATCGTATTTGTAATCTCCTTCGCACTACCTTTTGCAAGTTGCAAACAAAATGAAACAAAAAACAAAGAAAGCACATCTTCTAAAACAGAAGAAAAACTCTCAAAAAACCCCAATATAGTTATCATTTATCTTGACGATTTAGGATATGGAGACTTAAGTTCCTATGGAGCGACTAAATTACAAACACCCAATATCGATGCTTTAGCTTCGGGAGGTATAAAATTCACTAATGGATATGCATCATCGGCAACATGTACTCCCAGCAGATATGCCTTACTAACAGGGACATACCCTTGGCGTAATAAAGATGTAAAGATATTACCAGGAACAGCACCATTATTAATAGATACTAAACAGCAAACATTACCTAAAACACTTAAAAAAGTAGGATACCAAACGGCTATTGTTGGCAAATGGCATTTAGGGTTGGGAACAGGACATGTTAATTGGAACAAACATGTATCGCCAGGACCAAACGAAGTAGGTTTTGACGAATCTTACATCTTGGCAGCAACCCAAGACAGAGTCCCCACTGTTTATATAGAAAATGGTGATGTTGCAGGTTTAGACCCTAACGACCCAATTGAAATAAACTACAACAAAAATTTTGAAGGGCAACCAACAGGAAAAGATAATCCAGAATTATTAAAAATGAAATGGCATCATGGGCACAATGCTTCTATAGTTAACGGCATTCCAAGAATAGGCTACATGAAGGGGGGAGAAAAAGCCAAATGGATAGATGAGGATATGGCAGATAATTTTTTGGTTAGAGCCCAAAATTATGTTAAGTCTCATAAAGAGAAACCATTCTTTTTATATTATGCATTACAACAACCTCATGTTCCAAGAACACCTCACCCTAGATTTGTTGGTAAATCTGGAATGGGACCCCGAGGCGATGTTATTTTAGAAGCCGATTGGTGTATTGGTGAGTTCATAAAAACACTAAAAGAAGAAGGTATTTTAGAAAATACACTTATTGTATTTTCAAGTGATAACGGTCCGGTTTTAAACGATGGGTATTACGATGATGCTGTTGAAAAAATAGGTGCCCACGATCCAAAAGGGGGCTTAAGAGGTGGTAAGTATAGCCTATTTGAAGCAGGAACCAGAGTGCCTTTTATTACTTACTGGAAAGGTACTATCCAACCAGGTGTATCCAATGCTATAGTTTGCCAAATGGATCTACTGGCTTCTCTGGCTAAATTAACTGGCACAAAAGAAGAGAAAACAGATAGTAAAGAACTTTTAGATGTCCTTTTAGGAAAAAGCACAAAAGGAAGAGATGATTTAGTAATTGAAGCCTCCTCCAGAACAGCTCTTAGAAGTGGCGATTGGCTTATGATTCCGCCTTACGATGGCCCTGCAGTAGCTAAACAGGTAAATATAGAATTAGCAAATAGTAGTGAACATTTGCTTTACAACTTAAAAGCAGATAAAGAACAACTAAACAACTTAGCTAAATCTAATCCTGAAAAGTTAAAAGAAATGATTGAAAAACACAACACACTAAAAGCTGGTATTTCAACCAAAATCGAGCAATTAGAATTACAATAAATCACACTTACATTATACTAAAAACCCAAAGCGCAAAACTTTAATTTTGCGTTTTGGGTTTTACTGTTTTTGAATTCTACTTTTAGCTATTTATGTAGTTATGTAATACTACCTTATTTAAAGCGACTTAGTTAATAATTTGTATTTTTGTTAATAATAACTTTCCTCGCTATGGATATTAACGATAGTATAAAATCGCCTCTAACACTCAAAATAAGTTTCAACAAACTATTTGAGCATTATGCCACTTTGGCCAAAAATACTACTGATACATTTTTAGCTTCAAAAATCAAGCATATTTTAGAGATTGCAAATCACTATCCAGAATTAAGAGAAGGATTTAGCAATTCTAATCTTTTAAAAGAGCGAGAAGACGAAATAAGCTTTATCCTTCAAGACCTGTTCGCTCCTGTTCTTACAAAAAATGAAATAAAAACAGCGAGTGTGCCTTTTCACAACTTAATTTTTAATTCATCAGAACGTTTTAGAAATATTATAAGATCTGCTGGGAATGATTTTGAATTAACTATTAAAAATAATATGCCTAAAGATGAATGGTATATTATTGCTTGTACCATAGCTTTAAATTTTTGCTACGGCTATAATATTAACTTAAAAAGACCTTTTTATTACGAAATACCAGATACCAATGGCATCCATAGATATTACAAAGTTTTATACAATGCCGATTTTTGTGAAATAATTCCAACCAAAAAAGCAAAAAAAATTACTGAAGAAGATTACAAGCAACTTCTGGATAATTTTGAAAACTTAGAGCTTTGGAAAGAAAAATTTCCAGAAGACAGTTATATCTTTAAAGGGTTTGTAATTTCAAATATTTTTGATGTTACCGAAGATCAAGCTATTTCAAAAATAAAGTCTAATCTTATTGGAGAAGATAAAAGAAAAGATGAAAACTTTATACAGGATTTTCATGAAGTTTTTCGCTCTCTTCTTGGAATTAACGATATACAGGTTGGGTTTTCTATATATAATGAGGAAGAACATACGTTTGAAAAAGTATATGGCGTTGGTATAAATAGTTACTTATTAGGAAATAATGAATATCTGGCATGTAAAAGCTCTTTATGTCAATGGTCTTACAATCGCTTGATGAACGACAAGAAATATTTTTCAATTTCTGATGTAGACAGATTCTATAAAAAAGCTAAAGAAGAAGACATTGCTCCACAGCTAGCCACACTTTATGAACAAGGTTTTAAAAGTGCTATTTTTGCCCCTATTGCTAACGATGAGGGGCTCATGGGTGTGCTAGAAGTTGTTTCCAAAACCCCACTTGCTTTAAATAGTGTAAATGCAAATAAATTAGTAGATGTAATGCCTTTTATTGTTTCTGCGGTGGAACGCTCTAAAAAAGAGGAAGAAAATTTAATAGAGGCCATAATACAAAAAGAATGTACGTCCATTCATCCAAGCGTACATTGGCGTTTTGTTAAAGAAGCAAAAAACTTTATTAAATCCGATATGGAAGGCGTAGAAGCCTCGTTTAAAAAAATTGCTTTTAATGATGTATACCCGCTTTATGGGCAAATCGATATCAAGGATTCTTCTGAAGCAAGAAATAAAGCAACACGTCAAGATTTACAACTTCAATTAAAGGCTGCCAAAAAAATATTAATTAAGGCTTCTGTAATTGAAAAACTACCTATATACGAGCAGTTTACATATCAAATCCACAGTTATCAGGAAGCACTAAGTAAACATTTTCAAGTAGATAGTGAACAACAAATTTCTGAGTTCTTTAAACAAGATATAGACCCTGTATTTGAACATTTAAATACCATAGAAGATCTAGAAAAAGACATAGCAGCTTATAAAGACAGTATAGATAATGATACTAATGTACTATACAAACATAGAAAAGATTACGATAGCACCATAACTAGAATTAATAAGGAATTGGCTTCTTTTCTTGATAAAAAACAAGTTGAAGCTCAGGCTATGTACCCGCATTATTTTGAGCGTTATAAAACAGATGGTGTGGAACATAATATGTATGTAGGTGAATCTATTACTAAAGAAGAAAATAGCTTTAATCCTATCTATTTATATAATTTAAGATTATGGCAATTACAAGTGATGTGTGAAATGGAAAATGCGTATTACCAAATGCAATCCAAATTTCCTGTTGCTTTAGATGTCGCTTCAATGATATTGGTATTTAATCAACCTTTATCCATAAGCTTTAGAATGGATGAAAAGCAGTTTGATGTAGATGGCACTTATAATGCGCGCTATGAAATTGTAAAAAAACGTGTTGATAAAGCGCATATAAAAGGTACAAACAAACGCATAACTCAAAAAGGAAAAATTGCTATTGTATATTCACAAAAACAAGATGAAATAGAATATTTAAGATATATTAAGTTTTTACAGGAAAAGCATTACTTAGATACCGATGTTGAAATTGTTGAATTACAAGACTTACAGGCAGTAACAGGTCTTAAAGCAATTAGAGTAAGTGTACTATATCACAAACATGAAGGTGATAAAGAATTTTATACCTATGACGATTTAATGAAAGAAATCAAGGCGTAACATTGTTAGTCTCCCTTATTAATTCCATAAAAATACAAAGAATGCTTAGTAATTTCAATATCAAACACATCTTCGATAGTCTTTTTAATTTCATTAATTCTAGGATCACAAAACTCTAAAACCTTACCTGTATCTGTTAGTATAACATGGTCATGCTGTTTGTTAAAATATGATTTTTCATATTGAGACGCGCTATTAATTTGGTGCTTTCGTATTAACTTAGTTTCAATTAAAAGTTCTAAGGTATTATACAAAGTAGCACGACTTACTCTATAGTTTTTAGCTTTCATTTTAAAATACAATTCATCAACATCAAAATGATGATCTGTATTATAAATCTCTTCTAAAATAGCGTATCGCTCCTGTGTTTTCCTATGGCCTTTCTTTTCAAGAAAGTCTGTAAATACTTTTTTAACTGTATCTTGTGTGCTTTCTGTGTTCATATTTTTAATATTAGTTTAACTTTTCTTATTCTTACTTCTAATTAATGCCATAAAAGCTAAGAATAGAGTTGATTTGCAACTCAAAAATGGTACCTCTTAACAAATCCTCTAAATCGGTAATTCTGGTTTTAGTAGATTTAAACACTAATTTAAAGTGGTCTGTATCACATTTAATTTGTTTAAACTTTCCCTCACTCATACATTTATCACAAGAGCAGCCATTTTTTACAGAATCTATAACTTTTACAAGCGCATTGATTTCTTTTTCTTCTAATAGTATAGCAACATCTCCAATTAATAACTGAATTTTTTGAGAATAGAGAGAATCATTAAAATTGTCTTTAATTAAATATGTTGCTCCAATATTATTATGATAGACGGGATCTAAAAAAAGCATAAAAAATTTTTACAAATATAATAACAATATTTATTTAGATTAATTAAAAATAGTAATTTTGTATTCAATTATTAAAATTTAAAAAGAGATGGATACAATAGGCCTTTTTTATGGTTCAGATACAGGAGTAACAGATGATATTACAAGAGACTTTGTAACCTATTGGGAAGAAGACAACCTGGAAGTAATGGAAATTGGAGATGCTACAGTAGAAGACTTGCAAAAATACAACACACTTATTTTAGGCTTATCTACCTGGTATGATGGGGACTTACAGAGTGATTGGGAAGATTTTTTTGATGAGTTTCAAACGATAGATTTTACAGGAAAAACAGTGGCTATTTATGGTCTAGGAGACCAAATAGGCTATGCAGAGTATTTTGTTGATGGTATAGGCATACTTGCTAAAGTCATAATAGAAAATGGCGGCAATGTTATAGGATATTGGCCTACAGAAGGCTATAGGCATACAGATTCTGTAGCTTTTGTAGAAGGTAACGAAGCATTATTCTACGGTCTTGCTCTAGATCATGATAATGAATCGCAACTTACCGATAAAAGACTAGAAACTTGGATTGCACAAATTAAAAATGAGTTTAAGTTCAAGACTAAAAATATCTAGACGGTATTTTGAAAAGCTATTGCAAAAGCAATAACACTAACTATAATACCTATCATAAAAACACTATAGGTTAATCGAAGAATCGCATACTTTTTATGCAACACCAACCCGAGAAAGTATAGATCCTTTTTCATGGAGGAATAGAGATACTCTTTATCTTGCATCATCTCACTCATGGCCCACTCAAAGTCGTTGAGCTTCATTTTATGAAAATTTCCAAAGAATAATAAGTTTACTTTTTTATTGGCAACATCATCTTTGGTAAATTTCCCACTGGTTACATTAGGTCTTGTAGCTAATACAGATAAAATAATAGATGCTACTGTAACGATTACAAAAATAACCGTTGGTATAATAAGATACTCATTAGAAGGGTTATCTAACTTAGGAATAAGGTTAGAAAGCACCATAGAGATAATAATAGCATTTACAGAGAGTAAAATATTAGCTTTGGTATCTGCAATATTACTTAACGTAATATGATTTTTTAACGTTACTCTAAACATGGTTTCTATACCACGTTCTGGCAATTCTATTTTATTTTTTTTAAAATTCAGCTCTTCTTTTTTTTGAGATAACTTCTTTTCTTCGCTATCAATTTTCTTCCTTAATTTAATTAACTCTGCGAGATTTTTTCCTTTTCTTTTTTCCCAGCCAACAGCAGCTTCTGAAGTGTAAAAACGATGCTTTGTAGCTATAAAATTAATGTTTTCATCTAGCCATTGCGTATCTGTTAATACTTTATCATGCTTTAGCTCCCATTCTTTTCTTAATAATTCTGATACCTCTGGGTAGTTTTTACTCCCTATATGAGCACAATCGGCATCTTTAATTATTCTTTCAAGTAAACTCTTAGGTTTAGACGTTATTTTAGTAGCCAATATCACACTTGATACCTTAGCTATACTTTCATGTGAACAATTTTTAGAACTTAAAAAATCCTTAGCTATAACTGCACTTTCTTCCTCATGGTTTTCAATACCTTTTGTATAGCCCGTATCATGAAACCAAGCTGCCAGTAATACAATTTCTTTTTCGTTATCTGTGACTTCACATAAATCTACCAGTTCAATTGTTTTTTCAACCACACGTTGGGTATGCGCCAAGTTGTGATACACAAAAGATACATCTAGCGTTTCATTTAATAGTTGAATAACAAATTTTTCAGCTTCTGTAACAATAGTATTCATGTAAAGTTGCTCTAAGTTATTTAACAAAAATAACTAAACTTTAGGTATTTGTAATAGGTAGAGACAATACGGTTATTTATGGTTAATTTTGTAATAAGTCAGTTACCAAAAAAATAATTGAAAGCGAAACAAACATATCTAAAGGGAAAATCGGTTTTTATAGTCTCATTACTTGTAATTGGAATCACAATTCTAACGGTTTACCTAACTGGAATAAATTATAACAGAACTGTAACCTCGAATTTGGACATATCCCTTTCTATCATTGGGTCGGTGCTATTTATTTTTATGGCTTATGGACTCTACGCTGGAATAGGTTTAAAAGACAACTTTCCAAAATTCAGAGCGTTTAAAACTGAAAGTTTTATTAGTGAATCTAGTGCTATACCAGATTTTAGTTTGCCAGATGTAGATACTGGAGACGAAATTGGTGGGTTTATAATTTCGTTTATTCTATGGATTGTAATGTCTATTTTGATATTTATACTTCTGCTTTTGCTAGAAGGGCTTTTCTGGATTTCGGTTTTTATAATTTTAACAATGCTGTATTGGGTATTTTTTAGAGCTTTAAAGCTTGTGTTTTCAAAATCAATAAAAACAAAAGGAGATCTTGGAATTTCTCTAGTTTATTCATTGGGATATACATTTATGTATTTAGGCTGGATTTTTGGAATTGTGTATCTAACTGAACTATTACGCTAAAAAATTGCCATATTTTTTATTATGGCTCAAATAAATAAAAAACATAACATTAACTATCATGCTTACCTGGAAAGATATTATTGGCTTTACCGTTAACGGAAACCCTAAACCTAATAACCGTGTAGAAAAAACAGAACTGGAATGGGCTAATTTATTAACCCCAGAACAGTTTAGAATTACAAGACAAAAAGGTACAGAACGTCCACATAGCGGTGATTTTTGTAGTAGTTATCAAGCTGGCAAATATGCTTGTGTTTGTTGTGACACTCCCTTATTTGATTCTAGTATAAAATTTGAATCTGGTACAGGTTGGCCAAGTTTTACACAACCTATTAAAGTAAATGCGATTAAGTATAGTAAAGACACAAGCTACGGTATGATTCGCGTTGAAGTAATGTGTAATACCTGCGATGCACATTTAGGTCATATATTTCCCGATGGCCCAGAACCTAGCGGGTTACGTTATTGTATAAATTCTGAATCCATTACCATGAAAAACGAAGAAACAAATGAGTAATACAAACTTACAACTAGCAACCTTTGGAGGAGGCTGCTTTTGGTGTACCGAAGCCATTTTTCAAGAGATAAAAGGTGTAGAAAAAGTAGTCTCAGGCTATTCTGGAGGTAATGCTCCAGGACATCCCACCTATCGCGAAATTTGCTCTGGGCTTACAGGGCATGCCGAAGTGATACAGATTACCTTTAATCCCAATATAGTATCCTACAAAGACCTTTTAATTGTTTTTATGACAACGCACAACCCTACAACATTAAACAGGCAGGGTGCAGATACAGGTACGCAATACCGATCTGTGATTTATTATCATGACGAAATCCAAAAAGAAATAGCCGAAATTGTAGTTAAAGAAATGGAGGCGTATTACGAAAACCCTATTGTTACCGAAGTAACTGCTTTAGATATATTTTATAACGCCGAAGATTACCATCAAAATTACTATAGAAATAATCAGGAACAAGGCTATTGTAATTTTGTTATTACACCAAAACTAGCCAAACTAAGACAACTACATGCAGATAAATTAAAACCAGGTTTAAAATAAATGCAGCTCAACATAAAAGATAAATTCAATACACAATTACCTGCCGACACTGCAACAGAACATAGTAGAAGGCAAGTTACAGGCGCCTGTTTTTCTTACGTCACACCCAAACGCACCAAAAAACCAGAATTAATTCATACATCTAAAGAAATGTTAGATGAATTAGGTTTAACTATAACAGATAGCAAGAATGATGTTTTTCTAAAAGCATTTACAGGCAACAGTATATTACCTAATACAAAACCATACGCCATGTGTTATGGTGGCCACCAATTTGGGAACTGGGCAGGACAATTAGGCGATGGACGTGCCATAAACCTCTGCGAAGTTGAACATAATAACAAAAACTGGGCATTGCAATTAAAAGGTGCTGGAGAAACACCTTACTCTCGAACTGCAGATGGATTGGCCGTATTACGCTCTTCCATTAGAGAATATTTATGCAGTGAAGCCATGTACCATTTAGGTGTACCAACCACCAGAGCATTATCTTTGGCACTTTCTGGAGATCGTGTTTTACGAGACGTAATGTACAATGGTAATCCTGCTTACGAAAAAGGCGCTATTGTTTGTAGAGCAGCAGAATCTTTTTTACGTTTTGGTAATTATCAAATTTTTGCAGCACGACAAGATTTAAAAAATCTAAAAAAACTGGTAGACTATACCATAAAACATCATTTTTCACATTTAGGACAGCCCTCTAAAGAAACGTATGTCGCGTTTTTTGGAGATGTTGCTAATCGTACTTTAAAAATGATTATCCATTGGCAACGTGTTGGCTTTGTACATGGCGTTATGAACACCGATAATATGTCTATTCTGGGACTAACCATAGATTATGGCCCATACGGTTGGTTAGAAGGTTTTGATTTTGGCTGGACGCCAAATACTACCGATAGACAATACAAGCGTTATCGTTATGGAAACCAACCCAATATTGGGCTTTGGAATTTATTACAATTAGCAAATGCACTTTATCCATTAATAGAAGACGCCCCTACTCTAGAAGCGATTTTAAACGATTACAAAACTAATTTTGATAGGGCTTCTCTTAAAATGATGCGTTCTAAATTAGGCTTAACATTGGAACTAGATACAGACAAAACGCTTATTCAAGAACTAGAAGATGTATTACAACTCACAGAAACCGATATGACTATTTTCTTCAGAAAACTTGGCGATTTTAATAGTAATGAAACCCCTGAAAATGGTCTACAAGGCATTCATGATGTCTTTTACAAACCAGAACAAGTGTCAGGAAAAATTAAAGAACAGTGGCATATATGGTTTAAAAAATATGCTGATCGTTTGCAAAAAGAAACTATTGTTTTTAACGAACGAAAACAGCAAATGCATCGTGTAAATCCTAAGTACGTTTTACGTAACTACATGGCACAATTAGCAATCGATAAAGCAGATGAAGGCGATTATACATTAATTGATGAATTATACCAGTTACTTAAAAAACCATATGATGAGCAACCTGAATATAACAAATGGTTTACCAAACGGCCAGAATGGGCACGACATAAAGTGGGCTGTTCTATGCTATCATGTAGTTCGTAAAGAATTTAAACTAAACCACTATGGACTGCAAATCCATAGGCTTGTTTCGCAGACTAAAAGACTGCTAAGTGACATACGAAATCAAATCCGTGTAAATTCGTGTAATTCGTGTCAAAAGTTTTTAGAAGCTAAAGCAACTACAATGAAATTGAAGAGTTTTTTAACCTTTAATACTAATTTGACTAAATAATAAAAAATTCATGAAACTAGGTTTAGGAACAGCAGCATTGGGGAGGCCAGAATATATTAATGTTAGGCATCATGTAAAACCTAGCATAACACTAGATCATTTTAAAACTAATGGCTTTAGCGTTTTAGACCAGGCATACAAATTAGGCATACGTTACTTTGATACTGCACCTGGTTATGGGTTAGCAGAAGAATTGCTAATAGAATGGTTACAAACCAAAAAAGACCCTAATATAGAAATCGCAACAAAATGGGGCTATACCTATGTAGCAAATTTCGATCCTAAAGCTACAGTCCATGAGATAAAAGAACACAGTATTTTTAAACTAAATGAACAATGGAAGGTCTCTAAAACGCTATTACCACACCTTAAGATATACCAAATTCATTCAGCAACAATAGAAACAGGCGTTTTAGAAAACAGGGCTATTTTAGAACGTTTAGCTACTTTAAAAAAAGACTACAATTTAAAAATAGGCATCACTACAACTGGAGACAATCAAGTAGATGTTATAAAAAAAGCAATAGCTGTTTTAGTGGACAAAACACCTCTATTCGATGTATTCCAGAGTACTTATAATATTTTAGATCAAAGTATTTTAGAAATAGCCTCTAAATTGATTAAACAAGGAAAACAATTTGTACTTAAAGAAACGCTAGCAAACGGCAGATTACTGCCTAATTCTAATTTTACACACTATAAAAAACTATACACAACACTTAAAAATTTATCTGCTAAGTATAACGTGGGTATAGATGCCATAGCATTACAATTTTGCATGCAAACACTTCCAGATGCGATTACTCTAATTGGAGTAAGTAATACAATGCATTTAGAACAAAATTTAAAAGCAACTACATTTTCATTATCTAAACAAGATATAGATGAATTGGTAAACTTCAAAATAAAACCTTACAATTATTGGCAAGAAAGAAAGCAATTGCCATGGAATTAGATAAAATAGCATTTGGAGGAGGCTGTCATTGGTGTACAGAAGCCGTTTTTCAATCATTAAAAGGGGTGAAAAAAGTACAGCAAGGTTATGTAGCATCCACAGGAAAACACAACACGTTTTCCGAAGCTATTATTGTACATTTCTATCCTGAAATAATCTCAGAAAAAACAGTACTCCAAGTCCATCTTCATACACACAAAAGCACTAAAAACCATTCATTTCGAGATAAATACAGATCTGCAGTTTATGTATTTTCAGAAGCTCAAAAACATAAACTAACGTTATTATTAAATGAGCTTCAAAAAGAATTCAAGAATCAATTAATCACAAAAATATTGCCTTTTGAAAGTTTTAAGCCCTCACGCGAACAAATTACTAGTTACTATTATAAAAACCCAAAAAAACCATTTTGTGAAACATTTATTAATCCTAAGTTAAAACTAATTCGAGATAAATTTTCCAAACATGTGGTTACCGAAAAATTAAACCATTTAAAAGACTAACTAGCAATGAAAAGAGCAAAACTTACCATAGAAAATCAAAAAGGGTTAAAACTGCAAGCGTATTTGGAACTACCTGCAAATGAAAAACCAAATCATTATGCCATTTTTGCACATTGTTTTACCTGTACCAGTAACTTAAGTGCTGTAAAAAATATTAGTCGTGCCTTAACAAGTCATGGTTTTGGTGTTATTAGATTCGATTTTACAGGATTAGGTAGAAGTGAAGGTGAGTTTTCCGAAAGTCATTTTTCTGCCAATGTTGAAGATTTAATAGCCGTTAATAACTTTATAGCTTCCAATTATAAAGCACCAGCATTATTGGTTGGGCACTCATTAGGTGGCGCAGCTGTATTAACCGCTGCATCGCAATTAGATAACGTTAAAGCTGTTGCTACACTTGGTGCTCCAGCATCGGTAAACCATGTAACACATTTATTTTCTCATGGCATCGAAGCTGTGAAAGAAAAGGGTGAAGTAGAGGTTAATATTGGAGGACGTCCGTTTAAAATCAATACTACCTTTGTTCAAGATTTTAGTAAAACTGATTTGCCTACTATTGTCAACAACCTAAGAAAACCTTTGCTAATCTTACATTCGCCAACCGATACCATAGTAGACATAAAAAATGCAGAAAAAATATATCATAACGCGCATCATCCTAAAAGTTTTGTCACCTTAGATAATGCAGACCATTTATTATCAAAAGCTTCAGACAGTAACTATGCAGGACATGTTATAGGTGTTTGGACACAACGCTATTTTGAGACTAAACAACATGTAATGTTAGATACAAAAGGAGAGCAAATGGTAGGGCATTTAAATCTAATCGAAGACAACTTTACAACGTCAATTCAAACAAAACACCATACCATGATTGCAGATGAGCCTGCATCGGTAGGCGGCGATAATTTTGGCCCTTCACCATACGAATACCTTAATGCTGCTTTAGTTGCTTGTACTGCAATGACCCTAAAACTATATGCCGAACGTAAAAAGTGGGATTTACAGGAAGTATTTGTTTATGTAACACATTCTAAAAAACATAGTGATGATTTGGGTTTAGAATATGAAAATCCAAAATATTTAGACCACATCACTAAAAAATTGAAGCTTGTTGGTAACTTAGACGAAACCCAAAAAAAACGTCTAAGCGACATCGCTTCAAAATGCCCCGTACATAAAACACTGGAAAGCAAAGTCCTTTTTGATATTCAAATAATTAAGTAAAGCGTCTCTTGGAAAATTCTTGAGGTATTTATTGAGATACCTATTTTTGGATTCAAAATAAGTCTCAAATCATTTAAATCTCTATTATCGACAAAAGTTAGCTTATTAGTATCTTTGTTTAACCCAGTTTATGCAATAGAACTTCGTAATGAGGCTGCTAACTACAATAAATTCTAGAATTTATTGTAGTTAGCAGACGTAATATCTGCCAGCCGGCAGGCTGGCATTTTCTATTATATAAAGCGGGTTTAATTAATTTATCCTAAATGAAAATACAACTAAAAGCTATTTTAGTAATCTCTGGTATTCTAGCATTAAATGCTTGTGCTACCTACAAACCTCAATACATAGAAAAGCAAATTATTAAATCTATTGTCGATGAAGATATAGCACATTCGTTTTATTTAATTGGAGATGCAGGAAATTCTAAAATAGGTACTAAATCCATAGCACTAAAAGCTTTCGAAGAAAAATTAAATGTAGCGTCTAAAAACAGTACCGCTTTATTTTTAGGTGATAATATTTACCCAAAAGGTCTACCAAAAAAAGGAGAAAAAGGACGAGATTTTGCCATACATCAATTAAAAGTTCAAACCAATGCCGTTAAGAATTTTAAAGGACATACTATTTTTATCCCTGGGAATCACGATTGGTATAGTGATGGCTTAGAAGGGCTACAACGCCAAGAAAAATATATAGAAAAACAACTAGGTAAGCATACATTTTTACCAGAAAACGGTTGCCCTATAAAAAAAGTCACTATATCTAATGCCGTTGTACTAATTATAATAGATTCGGAATGGTATCTCACCAATTGGGATAAGCTCCCAACCATAAACGATGATTGCTCTATAAAAACCCGAGCAAAGTTTTTTGATAAGTTAGAAGGAGAAATTAAAAAAGCACGTGGTAAAACTACAATAATAGCGCTACATCATCCCATGTTTACCAATGGATCTCATGGTGGGCAATATTCTCTTAAAAGCCATATGTCTCCAGCGCCTATTTTAGGCAGCCTAAAAAACTTAATTAGAAAAACAGGAGGGGTAACCACTGTAGACATACAAAATAAAAAGTATAATACGTTTAGAAAACGCATTATTACATTAGCACAGCAAAATGATAAGGCCATTTTTGTTTCTGGCCATGATCATAATTTACAATACATAGTTCAAGACAACCTGCCTCAAATTATTAGTGGATCTGGCTCAAAAAAAACAGCCACGAGAAGTGTTGGTGGCGGACAATTTTCTTATGGTTCTCAAGGATACGCACGACTGGATGTATTAAAAGATGGATCGTCTTATATTAGGTTTTATTCTGCAGAAGACAACAAAATGGTATTTCAAACCACTGTACTTTCGGCAGATAAAAAAAACATCAAAGATTACGATGCTAATTTCCCAAAAGTAAAATTAGCATCTGTATATACAGATCAAGAAACCCAAAAAAGTGATCTTTATAAAACACTTTGGGGAAACAGATATCGAGAAGATTTTAGCACAAAAGTAGTAGCACCTACAGTACGCCTAGACACCCTTTTTGGAGGTTTAACACCGGTTAGAAAAGGAGGCGGTCATCAATCTAAATCGTTACGTTTAAAAGATGGTAAAGGCAGGGAGTATGTTATGCGTGCACTACGTAAAAATGCTGTACAGTACCTACAAGCTGTAGCCTTTAAAGATCAATATATTGAAGGACAGTTTAACGGTACAGTTACAGAAGAGCTGCTACTTGATGTATTTACTGGATCTCATCCTTATGCGCCTTTCACCATAGGTACACTATCTGATGCTGTAGGTATATTTCACACCAATCCTGTATTGTATTATATTCCAAAACAAAATGCTCTGGGGGCTTATAATGAAGAATTTGGAGATGAGTTGTATATGATAGAAGAACGTGCTGCTAATAAACATGGCGATGAGGCCAGTTTTGGGTTTTCAGATAAATTAATTAGTACCGATGATTTTCTTGAAGACTTACAAAAAGATGAAGATTATATTTTAGACGAAGCTGCTTATGTAAGAGCACGTTTATTTGATATGCTAATAGGCGATTGGGATAGGCATGAAGACCAATGGCGCTGGGCAAAGTTTAAAGAGGATGTAAAAACCATTTACAGACCAATGCCTAGAGATAGGGATCAAGCATTTTCTATTATGGGAGATGGAAAACTACTTAGTTTAGGTACTAGCCTAGTCCCCGCACTTCGATTAATGAAACCTTATAAAGCCGAATTAAAACACCCTAAGTGGTTTAATATAGAACCTTATCCTTTGGATATGGCATTGATAAACCGCACCGATAAAAACGTATGGGATGCCCAAGTGAATCATATTGTAACCCATTTAACAAATCAGGTTATTGATGATGCTTTTAAGTATTTTCCAAAGGAAGTTAATCAAAACACCATAGCTGAAATAAAACAAAAATTAATAGGAAGACGCGCTAATCTTAAAAAAATCTCAGATACCTACTACAAACACATCAATAAATTTGCAGTAATAAGAGGCACACATAAAGATGATTGGTTTGATGTTAAGCGCTTGCCCAATGGTAAAACCAGCGTAACCGTATACAGAATAAAAAAAGGAAAAAGAGCAAACATATTCCATAAAAAAACTTACACCCACAAAGCCACCAAAGAAATATGGATTTATGGCTTAGACGACAAGGATGTTTTTAGAGTTTATGGCAGAGGAAACAACCTTATTAAACTAAGACTTATTGGGGGACAAAATAATGACACCTATACCATTGAAAACGATAAAAAAGTTAAGGTTTACGACTACAAATCAAAACCAAACACGTTTACTTTTGATGGTGGCAGAAAAAAATTAACCAATGATTATAAAATACACTCCTACAATCATAAGAAGTTAAAAAATAGTACCAATCAACTTATACCATTGTTAGGATCTAACCCAGATGATGGTTTAAAAATAGGTCTTAACAACACACTCACCAAATATGGTTTTGAACGCAACCCCTTTAGTTCTCAACACACACTATCGGCTGCCTACTACTTCGCTACCAAAGGTATTGATCTCGCTTATAAAGCTGAGTTTGCAAATGTTGTTGAACATTGGAATTTAATTGTAGACACTAAATTTACCAGCCCTAATTATGCAGTTAACTTTTTTGGTTTTGGTAACGACAGCCCTAATCCAGAAGCCGATGAGAATGATGGTTTAAATGTAAATTTAGATTATAACAGAATAAAGCTTAGAACCTTTAAAATTAATCCTGCATTGTCATGGCACGGTGCTTTTGGTGCAAGCTTTAAAGGCGGGCTCTCTTTTGAATCTAATGAAATAGATAAAACCTCGGGGCGCTTTATTGCGATACCTAACATTGTCTCAAATTCGGTATTTGAAAAGCAGGATTTTTTAGGTTTAGATGCTAAGTATACATATAAAAACAATGATAATCCAGCATTCCCAACTTTAGGGTTTTTATTTGCTATACAATCGGGTTATAAAAATAATTTAAACTCTTCTAAAGGCTATGGTTACGTTATTCCAGAATTAGCTTTCGATTACAAGTTAATCCCTAGTGGACAATTGGTATTAGCTACAAAGTTAAAAGGGCAATTTAATTTAGGTAATAATTTTGAATTTTACCAAGCTGCTAACCTTGGTGCAAATAATGGTTTAAGAGGGTATAGAAACGAACGTTTTTCTGGTAAAAGTGCCTTTGTACAAAGCACAGATTTAAGATACAATTTGCGTAAAATAAAAACAGGGTTTTTGCCACTAAACATTGGCTTCTATGGAGGTATAGATTATGGTCGTGTTTGGATAGATGGAGACGATTCTAACATATGGAATAACTCTATTGGAGGTGGTGTTTTTGCAGAGATTGCAGAAATGATGACCCTTAATCTATCTGCTTTTAATAGTAACGATGGTATGCGCTTAGCTTTTAAACTAGGGTTTGGATTTTAATGCATTGGGCCTTACCCTGAACCATTTGTGCTGAATTTAGTTAAGCTTCTAAGGATCTCAATGTAATTTTAATCTTATTACTACGTCTATTTAAATACAAATTAATTTATAAATGTAACATGCATTAGCACGTAACATATTACCCCAAAAATAGTAAAACATATGAAAAGCAGTTTTAAAGATATTGTAAATTCTCAAGAGGTTGTATTGGTAGATTTTTTTGCGACCTGGTGTGGCCCTTGTAAAGCATTAATGCCTATTTTAGAAGCTACCAAAGATGAATTGGGTGATACCGTAAAAATTGTAAAAATAGATATTGATAAAAACGAAGCTTTAGCAACAAAATATCAAGTACGCAGCGTCCCAACCATGATTTTATTTAAAGATGGCGAACCTAAATGGCGCCAATCTGGTGTTTTACAAAAAAATGATATTGTAGATGTTATTAATACGCATGGTTAATTGTATAAATTAAAGTATACTGTAGCCTTACCCAGAAAGCATATATTTTCTACTCCTATTTACTTAAAAGCTCTTCTTTTCTAAAAACTACCATTTGTTTAATGAGTGCTTTCGGTAAAGGTGTGTTAAATGGAAACTTAACAGTTCCCTTGCCCAGTTCAAAGTCTTTTAAGGCTTTTGCAAAATGTTGTATGGCTGCTTGATAAGGGTAAAAACTAACATATTTAGCATAGGCCACTATCATTATTTGCTGTTTGGGTTTTGTTCCTTTAACAAGCGTAAAAGAAGGTACTTTATAATTAGGAATTTCAACTACTTCTGGGACAGCTTCTTTTATTAAATTTCTTAATTCCCATAAAATTAACTGCGCTTCCTCTGATTGACTCATGATATAGTCATCTACAGTTTTGAAACTTGGCATTGCTCCTTTTTTTCCCATATCCCTTATTTTTAACCCATATTATGCATTGAAACTTCGTTATGAGGCAGCGAGATACAATAAATACTAGTGTTTTCTTAATTTTAGCATAGTCCCGAACATGCGGGAGTTAAATTAAAAAATACAGTTTGCGGTAGTATTTGCGGTAGATCGTTGACGTAATAGATTTTTTAATGCATACTAGATTCATTTGTTTTAAGTCGTTATTAATTTCTACAAGCACACTCATGATGTTCATTGAGATAAGCAATTGTTTCCATGCTAAGTTTCTCTAGAACTAAAATATTTATATCTGTTAGTTTCTTAAAATAAATACAAGCCTTGCCCATTTTAAATTTTCCTAAATCTGTTAAAAGTGCATCACTTTTTTCTGTCTTTGAATAGACATAGAGTGAAAACTGCGCTTTTCGTGGTGAGAAACCCAACAAAGGAGCATCTCCTTCATGACCACTTGCATATTTATAGTGATAGCTTCCAAAACCTATTATTGTTGAACCCCACATTTTTGGTTCAAAACCAGACCATTCACTCATTAATTCTATTAATTTATAGCTGTCTGTTTTTTTTTGATCATTGTCTACATACAATTCAATGAAATCAAAGACGTCTACTTCTGTTTCAGCGGTTTTATTTTTAGCCATTTCGTTGATTTTTAAGTTGTTCTGCAATGCCTTTTAATGATGAATATAACCAAAAGTTACGGATTAATTTACGCAAAGTTTTCGGTTTGGCACAGTTAGTTAGTAATTACAGAGTGGATTCAGTTAAATCCACTATAATTGCGGTTAGTATTGTTGCAAACCATTTTTTAGTCAAAAGCATCACATCTTCTAAACATAATAAACTGTTTGTGTCCTAAAAACACTCCATAATCTTTCCAAGTTTTAGCATAATGTTCTAAGAGATAATATCCATCTTCCCAAACTTCATTGTTTAGTATGCATTCACCTGAAATTACACCATCTGGTTGACGAGAAATATAAAGTTTTAACCAGTTTAATTTCCTATCTGAAAGTTTGTTTTTCAACTGAATTTCAACAATTGTATATAAATTTGTTTCTTTGCTAGTTTCATTCCATTTTCCTTGAAAAGAGTTTTCACTCATTTTGGGATGCCAAAGTATTTCTCTACCTGTTGAATTTGATTTGAAATCAAATTCTTCCAAATGACTATCTGTAAAGCTATCCACAATTGGATAAAATACACTTGATAAATAATTTTCTACAGCAGATTCAACTTTTTCTTCAAGGGTATTTCCTAAACCTACTAGACTAGATTCAATTCCATCAGGAAAATAGTCTTTGTTGATAGTTATAACTAATAGGGGCAATAATGAAGGGTGAAAGTCTCCAGGCATTATTGCTGTCGCTATTTCAATTTCTGAGTTAACTATTATAGCCGCATACTGAGTGGAAAATTCCACCGTGTTTGCCTTTCCTTCAATTCTTCTTTTTAACTCTTGAAGTAGATATGTGTTTATATCTATCTCTTTTTCTTTCTTTTTTGGTTTTAAAAAGTCAAATATTCCCATTCAGTTTCTCAAATTGGTTACAACGTTTAGATATAATACGATTTACAATTAAAAATTGTATTAAACCCACTTTACGCAATAGAAAATTTATTACATCTTATAGCTACTTCTAATACTTCCGCTTCGCTGCATTTTTTAATTATCAATCCATACTAGAATCATTTGTTTTTATACCAATTCCCAAATGAATATACTGTAAAGGAAAAAGATGGGTTTTGGAATTATACGATACAGAAAAAATAAGCATAGCCTAATTACGATTCTTTTTTATGTTGAAGATAGAATTTCAAAAAACACTTTTTAACTCAGTAAATTCATTTGGGAATTGGTATTATGTGCTACTTTTTTCTTCACGCAAAATTTTCTCCATTTTACGCCCTTTTGCCAATTCATCAATTAGCTTTTCCATACGTCTGCATTGTCTATACAATTCAAATTCATCCTCTATTTCTTCAATTCTATAACCACAAACGACTCCCTTAATCAAGTGTGCGTTTGGATTTATTTTAGCTTTTTGAAAAAATGTTCTAAAAGTTGCTTTTTCATCAATAAGCGCTTGTAACGCTTCTTGATCAAAACCAGTAAACCATTTAATGACTTGGTTGAGTTCTTCTTTTGTTCTACCATTTTTCTCCAATCTATTAAGGTAATGTGGATAAATGGATGCAAATATCATATTAGCAACCTTTTCATTTTTTTCGGCAGTAACTTTCATTTTTATTTGGTTTTGAATTGATTAGCACTAATAAAATATAGCACATATATCTTACATTCTCAATATATCTACAACTAATATCAATTCCAACATTAAATTACTTCAGCTTATTTTTACTGTAAACGAATTTTTATTTTGCTTTAATACTAATATTTCTGAATAAAACTTTAATTCAACTTCAAGTGAATTGGTGTAGAGTTTTAATTTTTTAAATTTCATTATAAATACAAGCTATCTATTTTCTGGTAAAATGTCCTTTAATTTATTCCTTAAAGGAAGAAAAACATCTAAATTCACAGGCTTATACACCTCTTTGTAAGATTGTGGGTATTTTATTAATTTCTCAGCAGGTCTTACAGGTCTTTTTACTAACCCTCCCCCACAATTAGGACAAACATTTTTTAATAATTTATCATTGCATTCTGTACACCAAGTACACTCAAAAGAGCAAATCATGGCTTCTGTGCTATTAGGCGGCAATGATTTATTACAATTCTCGCAATTTGGTCTAATTTCTAACATGATTTAATTCGTCTTTAATATTTCTATGATATCAGATGTTTTTATCACCCCAATTTTGGTTGGTATTAGATACACCCCAAAATGAATTCCATGTCCAACCTTTCGGTACTGTGCTAATGTTTTTAGTGGTTCGCCGTCTGGACTTTTTTCTCCTGTTTCTGGGTTTATTGTAGAAAAAATGCAGCGTTTTGTTTTTGTCAAAACTTTAAATTCGCATTCGCCTATTTTTATTAATTCCCAGGAATCTTCTTCGTAAGGTTCTCTCCCAGAAACAAAAATATTGGGGCGAAAATTTGTGATACCAACATGATGTTCTAATCTACTATTTAAATCATCTAACGAAGCTTTACTCACCAAATGTATAGGTGACACATCTGTAAAAAGGATATTATGTTTTTCTTCCCCACAATACTTTGCTTTAATGTATCTTGGGTATTGAGCATCAAGAATAACAAGTTGACACGCTTGGTCTAATATATTAGAAAGCCATTGGTCAATCTTAGTATCTATAGTCAAACATGTAATAGGAACATCAAATATCTGAGCTTGAATAGATTGCTTCTTTAAAGCCTTTAGATCAAAATCTACTGATGCTCCTTTTAAAGACTTCAAAGTAATAACAGAATCCTTAAATGACGGTGTAATTTTAAGAAGCTTAGAATTTTCTCTTGCGGTTATGACTTGACCTTTATCATCTATCACGGCAAATGACCTATCATTTACTAACCCTGTATGTTCAATAACAGATTCGTTTACACTTAAACCAGATGCTGATTTAACAGGATAAATAAATAAGTCAAGAATACTAATAGTGTTTGGCATTATTTATCGTTTACTCTTTTCTTCTGGTAATAAGTCATTTTTAAAAGGGTTTTTTGTAAAAGGGTAAAAAAGCTGCTTGACAAACCCCTTAGGAAATGAAGCATCAATTAATCCTGTTCCTTTTGGCCATTTATTTCCTGGCAAGTAGTAGGTCCCAAAAATTTTATCTATAAAGGGAAATACCACAGCAAAATTATTCCCATAATGTTCAGGCTCTTCGCAATGATGCCAATGGTGGTATTGCGGCGTTGTTATGATGTACTTTAAAATCCCAAAATTAATTCTTGTATTCGCATGTATTAAAACGGCATGAATAGCAATAAATAATATATAGACATTAAATGTTAAGGTAGAAAAACCTAATACATAAAGTGGAATATACGATATACTTCGTGTAAAAAATATGTCTATAAAATGAGTTCGCGAACCTGCAAGCCAATCCATGTTTTGTGTTGAGTGGTGTATGGAGTGAAATCTCCAAAGGTAGTGGTGTGAATGAAAAAACCTATGTGCCCAATATTGAAATATATCTGTTATAAACAATGCTAAAAATAACTCTATTACAAATGGTAATTCTGAAATCCAGACGTGAACGTGTTCCAAATTCATCCAACCAAAAAACGCTACTGCAGGTTTTTTTGTTATCACTCCAAACAATTGAATTGCTAAATGACTTATTCCAAAATAGATAAGATCTGTTCGCCATTCGTCATGAAATTTGGATTGTAACTTATTCTTTGGAAAAGCGAGTTCTATGGGCACAAACAAAAGTACCATTATAAACAAATCTAAAATAAGCCAATCAAGACCTATACTCCAATCTATTTTTTCTACTGCTCTACCTTCAACTGTAAACCCACCAAGCACTACAGCTAAAACCCCTAAACAGGTTCCTATTACTGCATTTTTTTTATTTTTATTGAATAGTATGCTAATTAGAGCAAAAAGAAACGTTCCTATAATACTTCCTAGCATAAGGTTTTCGACCATATTTGCTGTGTAAACCTCCCTAAATTCTGGAGTCGTTAATTGCTCTGGAAATTTAAAACACAATATTCCTGCCAACGACAGCATCCCGAGAAATATAGAAATAGCACCGCTAATTCGTCCCTCACCCACTTGCATTCGTGTATTTTTTTTATTCATATTAAATTAATTAAATAGGTTAATTATGTCTTGTTGCATTTAGTGTTTTTTAATTTTCAAGGTTACTCTAGAAAATTCTTTTTTAGGCTAAAACCAGAAATAATTACTATTTGATTCAGTTTTATATTCGTAAATATTAATCCAATTCGCCAGAAGTTTTATTTTTTAATCAAAAAAACATTTTTTAGTTTTATGTATCTGTAGATACATCATCCCAATCCTGATTTAAGTATTTAATCAGCCAGTTAAGAGCATAATGCCTTTCATAAATAACACTTGAATTTAGACCTCCTGGAGCTTTTTCATTTTTAACTCTTGCATTAACACAAGCCCAATTTAAGCGAAGTATTAAATCGGCTTGGTCTAAAATCTCTTTTTTACTTCTCAATTTAGACGCTTCCCTAAATTTTTCATATCCTAATTGATAAATTATTTTCACATCATCGGCAACATTGCACATTTTATTTGGATAAACTAATTCATCAATATAGCCTAATGACCAAAGTAAAACATGTAAACCTTCATATCTCCAATTAGCATTAATTTTTTGCTGCTCAGTTGGGTTTTTAGAAAAAGTATATGCTTTCTCTTCTGGCGTTAGTTTTGAAGAAATTTTAAAGTCTTTGCTCATTTTATCTAAATGAACTTGTTCAAGCCCTTCACTTTTAAGTCCCAAATATAAAAGTGCTAAAGCTCTGTCTACAACTTCATCTTTAGTTCTCAAATAAACATCTTTCTCTGCACCAACAAACAATGCATTTGGGTTTTTATAAATGGGAATTCCATTTGCTTTACATATTTTCTCAGAAAAAGCTCTTCTTTCTTTTTGATCTTCTGTAGCTGAAATATTCTCCACAGATTTAGTTACTGGTTGGTCTACAATTTTAGAATTTTTATTTTTTTGACCACAAGAAAATATACTTAACAAAAGTCCCATAATTGCTATTAATCTTAAGTATTTCATTTGATTTTAGTTTTAAAATTAACATTTTTTCTCTTATATCTTATCTCTTGTAAAATACATTAATCTAACCTAAACTCATACAGATTCCCATCACTACCATGCGCATTTTCATCGGTGATGTAAAGCGTATTTTGGTCTTTAAAACAAACGCCTTCTTTTTGTGAGATATAATCAAAATTATACGTCGTCACTGCACCATTAAAAAAATTATCTGATGTAAAATTAGAAAATACCCAAACCGCTTTAGGCGTAAGCATTACTAATTTTTTTCCATCATCACTAATATCTACAGATGTTACCCAACAATCTAAATCCTCACAAGTATTAAACGAGGCCATATATTGCGCTTTGTGCTCCCCTTTTATTGCTGGTATTTTATAAAGATCTGTTCGCCCATGATTGCCTTTCACCCTACTCTTCGTAAATAAATAGAGATGTCCTTTATGGTAAATAAAAGATTCGCAATCAAAATACATCTTTTTCTTTTTAGGAGGAAATTTACTTTGTTTTTCGTAGTAAAACGCAATGCGTTTAATGTCTACTTTTTTATCCTTATCTAAATCTTTGGCTTTTACTTTTAAAATGGCTAGATTTTTCCTTTTATTCTCGTTGTTACCAAAATCCCCAATGTATATATTACCATCTGCATCTGAAGTTAAATCTTCCCAATCGTTATTTTTAGCATCGATTTTTAGTGTTTTTATAATCTTTCCGTCTCTATCAACTCCATAAAGTCTGGATTTATTCCCTCCATCATTATGCATCCAGATGAGATGTGATTGCGATACAGTTTCTATTCCCGAAACTTCTTTAAGCTCCTTAGGGAGGTCGCCCAAAATTTTTAAATTCCCTGGGTGACATGAGGCACACAAACCAATTAAAACTAATACTAAAGTTTTATACATTATAAGCGATTATTAAATGCTAAATTTACATCGATTTTTTATATGTATGAAGCATTTTAATGTTATAATCGTTGGCGGTGGTGCCGCAGGTTTTTTTGCAGCAATTAATATTGCTGAACAGCATCCGGATTTGAAGGTTGCTATTCTGGAGCGTGGTAAGGAAGGATTGCAAAAGGTAAAAATATCTGGAGGTGGACGTTGCAATGTGACGCATGCTGAGTTTATTCCGCAAGATTTAGTTTTAAACTACCCTAGGGGGGAAAAGGAATTATTAGGACCTTTTCATCAATTTATGACAGGAGATACCATAGCATGGTTTGAAAAGCGAGGTGTAGCCCTAAAAATTGAAGATGATGGCAGAATGTTCCCTGTTTCAAATTCGTCACAGACCATTATCGATTGCTTTTTAAACGAAGCTCAAAAACATGGTGTTGCTATACTTTACAATCATTCGTTAAAGGAAATTCGTAAAAACGAAGAGTACTGGCAATTAGATACTAATCAAGGCAACTTTTCAGCAGAAAAAGTACTCATTACTACTGGTAGTAACACTAAAATCTGGTCGCTTATGGAAACATTAGGACATACCATAACCCCTCCTGTACCATCACTATTCACCTTTAACATTAACGACAAACGTATAAAAAACATTCCTGGAGTTGTTGCACAACACGTAGACATTGAAGTGATTAACACCAACCTATGGAGCGAAGGTCCTTTACTCATAACACATTGGGGTATGAGTGCTCCTGCCATCTTAAAACTATCGGCTTTCGGAGCTTTAGAATTAGCTAAACGCAATTATATATTTAAAATAAAGGTCAATTTTATTAGACAGTCTTTTGAGGACTGTTTGGAACACCTAAAAGTCCTTAAGCAAGACATTGCAAAAAAAACGGTTTATAAATTTTCGCAATTTGACCTACCAAAACGTTTATGGCAACAATTAGTTTTAGCTGCTAATATCGAAGAAAGACAAACTTGGGCTGCTATAAACAAACAGCAATTGGAGGCTTTAACCAATCAGTTAACCAACGCTATTTTTAATGTAAACGGAAAAAGCACATTTAAGGAAGAGTTTGTAACTGCTGGAGGTATTACTTTAAAAGAGGTGAATTTTAAAACCTTTGAAAGTAAATTGCACAAAAACCTCTATTTTGCTGGTGAAGTGTTAAATATTGATGCCGTTACAGGAGGCTTTAATTTTCAAAATGCCTGGACTGGAGGGTATATTGTGGCTAAAAATATTTCTGGTTAAATATATAGTCTCATTTTGACTTAGAGGTGTTTTTCTAGTTTAAAAACAGAGATAATACCTCCCTTACTCCCGCCTAGTTAGGAGGAAAACTGTTATCTTTAAAAATATTTAGAATATGAGTGTCCCCTCTAATAAGAGGGGAGTCTGGGGTGTGTATTAATACTAGAGTAAATATAAACCTCTAAAGCATTAATTAAAAACAATCAAAAATTGTGTCTAAAATTAATGACAACAATTTACACCTCCCTTACTCCCTCCTTAATTAGAAGGAAAACGGTTATCTTTAAAAAACATTTAGAATATGAGTGTCCCCTCTAATAAGAGGGGAGTCTGGGGTGTGTATTAATACTAGAGTAAATATAAACCTCTAAAGCATTAATTAAAAACAATCAAAAATTGTGTCTAAAATTAATGACAACAATTTACACCTCCCTTACTCCCTCCTTAATTAGAAGGAAAACGGTTATCTTTAAAAAACATTTAGAATATGAGTGTCCCCTCTAATAAGAGGGGAGTCTGGGGTGTGTCTACAAAAGCAACGTATGAAAATCTATTACAATCCAAAACTAAAAGAACTCGCAAGACAGCTCCGTAATAATTCCACAAAGTCCGAAATCAAACTATGGACTTATTTAAGAAGAAGTCAAATGCGTGGATACGATTTTCATAGACAAAAACCCATTGATGAATATATTGCAGATTTCTTTTGCAATAAGCTACAACTAGTCATTGAATGTGATGGTTACTCGCATGAATTAATGGAAGTTTATGAGAAAGACGTAAAAAAGACCAAACGTTTGAACAAACTAGGAATTACTGTTTTACGATTTTCTGATCATCAAGTTATGAATGATATCGATAATGTCCTTAGAGTAATTGAGGATTATATTTTTAAATTTGAAGAAAACGGTTTTATACCTCCTATACCAGACACAAAATGAAAATTTTAAGTAAAAAGTATTAAGGGAATGAGTGTCTCCGCTATTTATATAGAAATCAGGGATGTGTCGTTACAATTTAAAAAATTATAGCTTTTACTTCTTACACCTCCCTTAATCCCTCCTTGTTAGGAGGGAAACTGTTACCTTAAAAAAACATTTAGAATATGAGTGTCCCCTCTAATAAGAGGGGAGTCAGGGGTGTGTATTAATACTAGAGTAAATATAAACCTCTAAAGCATTAATTAAAAACAATCAAAAATTGTGTCTAAAATTAATGACAACAATTTACACCTCCCTTAATCCCTCCTTGTTAGGAGGGAAACTGTGACTATTAAAATTATAGAGCATGAGCGTCCCTCTAAAAAGAGGGGAGTAAGGGAGGTGTTATTCAATTCAAAAACTAATACCTACAACTACACCGCCCTCACTTCCTGCCTTAATAAGTGAAAACTGTTATCTTTAAAAAAGTATTTAGAATACATAAATACCTTCTAGAAAGAGAAAGAAACTAAAGGCTGTATCAAACACAAAACTAATACAAAACAAATGAAAACCTACATAGCATTACTTAGAGGCATAAACGTAAGCGGACAAAAAAAAGTCCCTATGGCAGAGTTACGCGAAATACTCTCTAAACTAAACATACAAAATGTACAAACCTATATTCAAAGTGGTAATGTGTTATTTAAGTCTTCCATCGAAAACATTGAACACCTTGAGCTTGATATACATAACGCCATAAAAAATAAATTTGGTTTTGAGGTTCCTGTTTTAGTGAGAACCCGTAATGTTTTTCAATCTATTTTTGATGCATGCCCTTTCCCTGAAGACAAAAAACAATCCAGCTATTTTACCATATTACATAGTCCACCAAACAAAGACCTAATAGCTTCTGTTTCCAAAGAAACTTATGAAAACGAAGCTTTTTTTATTACAAATAACTGCGTATACTTTCATTGCTCAACAGGCTATGGTAAGGCAAAATGTAATAACAACTTTTTTGAACGAAAATTAAAAGTCTCTGCGACTACAAGAAATTATAAAACCATGGTAAAGTTGTTATCTTTGTCTGCAGATTTACAATAGCATGACAGCAGAACAATTTATCTCTAAAGACTATTCATTCACTATAGAAAAAGGGCGTTTTACATGGAGTTCTCCAAGCAATATCGCTTTAGTGAAATATTGGGGAAAAAGAGACCCTCAACTTCCAGAAAACCCATCTATAAGTTTCACCTTAGACAACTGTAAAACCACAACAACACTTTCGTTCTCAAAAAAAGAAACCTCCTCAAACTTTTCTTTTGAAGTGTTTTTGGATGGTGAAAAAAAAGATGATTTCAAACCAAAAATAGAAACGTTTTTTAAGCGCATTGAAGGGTATTTACCATTTTTAAAAGCCTATCATTTTAAAATTGAAACCTCTAACACCTTTCCTCATAGCTCGGGAATAGCCTCTTCTGCATCAGGCATGAGTGCTTTAGCAGCTTGCTTAATGTCTATTGAAAGCGCACTAAGCAATACCATTTCTAATGACTTTTTTATCCAAAAAGCATCTTTTTTAGCACGATTAGGGTCGGGAAGTGCCTGTAGAAGTTTTGAAGGTGATTTGGTTGTTTGGGGAACACATAAATCTATTGTTGGAAGTAATAATGTGTTTGGCATTAAATACCCTTATGAGGTACATAAAAACTTTAAAAACTACCAAGACACTATTCTATTAGTTGATAAAGGCGAAAAACAAGTTAGTAGTACAGTTGGGCACAATTTAATGCACGGTCACCCATTTGCAAAAGAGCGCTTTAAACAAGCCCATAATAATTTAGAAAAATTAATCCCTGTTCTTAAAGAAGGGCATTTAGATGCCTTTATTAAAATAGTTGAAAGTGAAGCATTATCCCTACACGCCATGATGATGACAAGCATGCCTTACTTTATTTTAATGAAACCCAATACACTTGAAATTATCAATAAAATTTGGAAATACAGAAAAGAAACAGGCTCTAAAGTATGTTTTACACTCGATGCTGGCGCTAATGTGCATGTATTATACCCAGAACAAGAATTTAATCAAGTGCAGGAGTTTATTAATAATGAGTTGGCTAAGTATTGCCAAAATGAACAATACATTAATGATAAGATTGGTTTTGGTTCTAAACCAGTTAATAATGAATAGTTAATAATGAATAGTTAATAATGAAAAATTAAAAAGTGTATTTTAGAATACTATTTAAATTATTATGAAACAAAACATTATTAAAGATAAAAGCTTTAATTTTGCAGTAGACATTGTGAATTTGTATAAAGAATTGGCATACAACAAAAAAGAATATGTAATGTCAAGGCAATTATTAAAATCTGGCACATCAATTGGAGCTAATGTTAGAGAAGCCGAATTTGCTCAAAGTAAACCAGATTTTATTAGTAAAATGTCTATAAGTTTAAAAGAAGCCAACGAAACAGATTATTGGTTAGATTTGCTTCATGAAACAGGTTTTCTTGATAAGAATCAATTTGAAATATTTAAACCCAAATCAACAGAAATAGTGAAATTATTGGTAAGTATTGTAAAAACGTCTAAACAATAAATTATTAATTTTTCATTTTTACTTTTTAATTAAGAGTTATGAAAGGACCTCTATTTTATTCAAAAATATTACTCTTTGGAGAATATGGGATCATTAAAGATTCTAAAGGATTATCAATCCCTTATAGTTTTTATAATGGGGCTTTAAAAACAGATAAAAACCTTTCAGAAAAAGCTAAAACATCCAATGAAAGCCTAAAGCGTTTTGTGGATTATCTGGAAAACGTTGATGAGAACTTGGTTACTTTCGATATCACTGCTTTAAAGCAACATGTAGAGGAAGGCATGTATTTTGACTCATCAATTCCTCAGGGTTATGGTGTTGGTAGTAGTGGCGCTCTAGTTGCGGCGATTTACGATAAATATGCTCAAGATAAAATTACAGTTTTAGAAAACTTAACACGAGAAAAACTTTTAAAGCTTAAAACCATATTCTCTACAATGGAATCTTTTTTCCACGGAAAATCGTCTGGTTTAGACCCTTTAAACAGTTATTTAAGCATTCCTATTCTTATAAATTCTAAGGATAACATAGAAGCTACAGGTATTCCTGCACAACAAACCGATGGTAAAGGTGGCGTGTTTTTATTAGATAGTGGTATCACAGGAGAAACAGCACCTATGATAAGTGTATTTATGGAGAAAATGAAGCAAGAAGGGTTTCGTTCTATGTTAAAGAATCAGTTTATAAAATACACCGATGCTTGTGTGGACGATTTCTTAAAAGGCGATGTAAAATCATTATTTAGTAATACCAAGTCTCTATCTAAAGTGGTATTAAACCATTTTAAACCCATGATACCTAAGCAGTTTCATGCGCTTTGGCAAAAAGGCATCGAAACTAACGACTACTATTTAAAACTTTGTGGTTCTGGCGGAGGTGGTTATATTCTTGGTTTTACCGAAGATATAGAAAAAGCAAAACAGTCACTTTCCAATTACAAATTGGAAGTTGTTTATAATTTCTAATTCCTATTAACGTTACTTAGTGCAGGGAATTCAATAAAATAGGTTTTAATGCTATCAAGGAGACAGAAGCATATTCTACTTAAGTTTTTTAGTATGTTTTCTGTTGTTAGAGGGTACAACATTCTAATTGTTGTTATCGCTCAATACCTAACTTCAATCTACATTCTAGCACACAACAAACCTTTAAAACAGGTAATATTAGATATTAATTTATTAATGCTAGTATTAGCATCGGCAGCTACCATAGCAGGCGGTTATATTATTAACAACTTTTACGACTCCGAAAAAGATTTAATTAACAGACCCATTAAATCAAAATTGGATCGCCTAGTGAGTCAAAACACAAAACTCTCCTTTTATTTTGTTTTAAATTTTCTGGCGGTTATCATGGCCAGCTACGTATCATTTAAAGCTGTTTTATTTTTTTCAATCTATATATTCGGTATTTGGTTTTATTCGCACAAACTAAAAAAACTACCTTTTGTTGGCAATTTAACCTCAGCTATTTTAACTATTACCCCGTTTTTTGCCATTTTTATGTATTACAAAAATTTTGAAACTGTAATTTTTGTACATGCTATTTTCTTGTTTTTAATTATTTCTATGCGTGAACTCACTAAAGATTTAGAAAACATTAAAGGAGACATGGCACAAAACTACAGTACCATTTCTGTGATTTATGGCGAAAAGACATCTAAAATAATGCTCACATTTTTAGCTGCTTTAACCCTAATACCCATATATTTATTATTATTTAAATTTAATGTGGGGCACATGTATTTCTTTTTCTACTTAAGTATTTTGCTTCTTATACTATTTTTATTGTTACTCTGGTATTCAAAAACTAAAACACATTATTTGATACTTCATAACATATTAAAATTTATAATTCTGGCAGGTGTATTTAGTATTTTATTGATAGATGTGACTATAATCTTAAATCGTATTTAGTATGGAACATTTATTAAAAGTTGCTTTAGCACAAATTTCACCAGTCTGGTTAAATAAAACAGAAACCATAAAAAAAGTAGAACAGTCTATAATAGAAGCTTCAAAAGATGCTTGTGAATTAATAGTGTTTGGAGAAGGATTAATTCCAGGATATCCATTTTGGTTGGCTTTAACAGGGGGTGCTGAGTGGGACACAAAACTTAATAAAGAACTACATGCCCATTATGTTAGAAATTCCATTACTATAGAAAAAGGAGATTTAGACGCTATATGCAAATTAGCTAAAACACATAGAATTGCTATTTACTTAGGGATTATTGAGAGACCATTAGATAGAGGCGGACATAGCATTTATGCTTCTTTAGTTTATATAAATGAATTTGGAGAAATAAAATCTGTACATAGAAAATTACAACCCACATACGATGAACGATTAACTTGGTCTCCAGGTGACGGTAATGGCTTAAAAGTACATTCATTAAAAAAATTCACTGTAGGAGGCTTAAATTGTTGGGAAAACTGGATGCCTTTGCCAAGAGCTGCATTATATGGTTTAGGTGAAAACTTACACATCGCTGTATGGCCAGGTGGAGACCATAACACAAAGGACATTACACGTTTTATAGCCAGAGAATCGAGGTCTTTTGTGATATCGGTAAGCAGTTTAATGGCTTCATCTAATTTCCCTAAAGACACGCCACATTTAGATACGATTTTACAAAAAGCCCCAGACGTTTTAGCAAATGGAGGCAGCTGTATCGCTGGACCAGATGGAGAATGGATTATAGACCCTGTAATAGACAAAGAAGGGTTAATTACAGCCACTATTGATTTTAACAAAGTATATCAAGAACGTCAAAATTTTGATCCTGTAGGCCATTATTCCAGACCAGACGTAACACAGTTACAAGTTAATACAGAACGACAATCTACCATAAAATTCAACAAAAAATAAAATCGTTAATCTAAATCATTATAAGGTATATATCTTTGCATAAAATTTAGAGAAATGAACAGACATCAAGGAAATAGAGGAAAAGGTAAATTATCTGAAGGGAGCAATGCAAGAAAACGTTCTTCAAACTCTAATAAAGGAAACGCTCCTGCTAAAAAAAAGCATGCAACTGCAACCCCCAATAATACTAATGAAATTAGATTAAACAAATACATTTCTAATTCAGGAATCTGTTCTCGTAGAGAAGCCGATGTACACATAGCCACAGGACTTGTAAGCGTAAATGGCAAAATAATTACCGAAATGGGTTATAAAGTAAAACCTGACGATGATGTACGTTATGATGGCTCTAGAATTAGCCCAGAAAAAAAAGCCTATGTGTTACTTAATAAACCAAAAGGATTTGCCACTACCACTAGCGAAGGTAAAGGCAGAACAGTTATGGACTTAGTAGCCAATGCTACAAACTCTAGAATAAAACCCATTGGACGTTTAGGAAGAAACTCTAAAGGCTTATTGTTATTTACTAATGATGATGAAGTGGTAAATAAATTTACTAAATCTAAAAATGGTGTACCTCGTTTGTTCCATATAGAACTGAACAAGAATTTAAAATTAGAAGATTTAAAGAAAATTCAAAATGGTTTTAATCTGGAAGGAAAGCTTATTACAGTTGAAGAGATAAGCTATATAGACGGCGCCTCCAAAAAAGAAATAGGCTTAAAAATAAAAAACACAGGCAATACCATTATCCGTGCTATTTTTGATTATTTTAGATACGATATCGTAAGCTTGGATTGTGTAGCAATAGGCCACCTTACCAAAAAAGATATTCCTCGTGGACATTGGAAGCATTTAACTACTCAAGAGCTAGACATGCTTAAAATGCTTTAATTCTTCAAGCTAACAAATAAAACACACCATCTTTTCTATAAAAGTCAAGCATTTTTTGCTCAGTTTATTAGGATCATGTAGGTTTGCAGCCCTTTTTTCCTAAAATCAAATAAAATGAAGCGCGAAATGCAACTGGATAAAGCGCCAATAAAGGCTTTGTTTTTTAAATATTACATTCCCATATTAACTAGTTTACTATCTGTAACTATTCATCAAATAGTAGATGGAAGCATTCTTTCTGAATATATAGGAAAAGAAGGGGTTGCTGCTGTTGGAATGTTTGGAAATATAATTACTGGTTTTGCGGCATTTGGATTAACCTTAGTTATTGGCGGTGGTATATTAATTGGTAAAAGCCTTGGAGAAGGAGATAATACTAAAGCGCAGGAAGTATTTCAGTTTACAAGCACCCTAACCATATGTTTTGGTGCAATTGTAATTATTCTAACACCCTTTTTTGCAGACGATTTGGTTTGCTTTCTTGTTGGCAATAAAACATCTGCACTATACAATGCAACCTATGATTACATGTATTGGGGATTTATGTGGGCACCTATTTTTCTTCTTAGAATGATTTTAGGTAATGTTATTAGTCATGAGGGCGCTCCAAAAGTAAGCAGAAACGCAACCCTATTTGCTGTGATCCTAAACATTATTCTAGATGTACTTCTGGTTATTGTATTTGCTTTAGGAGCCGAAGGTGCTTCTATTGCAACAGGAATTTCTATTTTATTCTCTACTATTTATCTCGTTGTTTATATCAATAAGGAACATGGGAGTTTAAAAATAAGGGGGTATCAATTTATTATCAAAATAAAAGAATGGAGAGTACTTCTTAACTATGGAGTGCCTTCGTTTGTATCTGAACTATCTTTTTCTACAGGATTACTATTGATTAACAGAAGCTTAGTGTCGTTTGGAGATGTAGCAGTTTCTGTTTTTGGTATCGTTAATTATTTAAGTTTTATTTTTTTAAGATTGTTTACAAGCGCCATGGCTTCTGCCCTACCTATTATGTCATTTAATATAGGCGCTCAATTACCTGATAGGGTACTTGCAACATTAAAATTTTCATTAACATTCTGCTTTCTCATTGGACTTGCGGTTGTAGCAATTGGCTTTTTATTTCCAGAGCATTTAGTGAACATATTCTCTGGATCTGAACCAACTGAATTTAAAAAAACAGCTTCGGATGCTTTAGGATTGTTTTTTCTTTTCTTTTTGGTTGCTGGTTCTAATTATATTCTTGGAGCTTACCTTCAAAGTATTGGAAAAGTAACCGTTTCCATACTATTATACTTGTTAAAAGGTCTAATACTAGTTGCTATGGTTCTAACTATTGCTTCCAACTATTTTAATAATCAAGCTGAATGGATATGGTTATCACGCGCTTTTGCCGAAGTTGGCGCTTTTGTACTTATTAGTTTGTATACCCTTTATAAGAGACAACGCTATTATAGCCGTGAAGCACTATTGAAACAATAAATTTCTATAATACCAATTCCCAAATAAATTTACTAAGTTAAAAAGTGTCTTTTAAAATTCTATCTTCAACATAAAAAAGAACCGTAATTACGGCTATGCTTATTTTTTCTGTCTCGTATAATTCCAAAATCCATCATTTTCCTTTATAGTATATTCATTTAAGAATTGGTATAATTAATACAAAATACGAGCTACCCTTTTTTATAAAAAAGTGCTTATTGAGCTTTAAGCATATTATTTTATAACGTCTGTTTTACATATAAAATCATCTTATTTTTAAACAAAAAAATACTATAAACTATAAATATATCGTCAGTTATTATAAAAAATAGTTTTCATAGGCTTCGTTGAGTTTTGCAGTTTTGCCCTGTAATCATTAAAACAAAAGTTATGAATTATCAAACTTCAGTTTCTGTAGAAGAAAAAAACAAAAAAGCCGATTCTAAAAAGAATAATAACGTTTATGATCAAAAACCTACAGCTGCTTTTATAGGCGCTTCTTGGACCGCGCTTTTAGTAGGCATGACGTCGTATTGTATTGGACTTTGGAATGCTAATATGCTACTTAACGAAAAAGGCTATTATTTTACGATTCTACTCTTTGGATTATTCTCTGTAATATCTGTACAAAAAGCTGTTAGAGATAAAATGGAAGACATCCCTGTTACCGAAATCTATTACAGCATTAGTTGGTTCACCACAATAGCTGCAATTGTTCTATTAGTTATTGGTCTTTGGAATGCCGACTTACTTTTAAGCGAAAAAGGATTTTATGCCATGTCTTTCCTATTGAGTCTCTTTGCTGCTATTGCTGTGCAAAAAAACACCAGAGACGTTCAATATATCGATAGAAACTTAGAAAAGGACAAGTCCTAAACAATAGAATATGTGTCAAAACAAAATTAATAGGGTTGTTTTGATGATTGGTTAATTAACCCAAAACCTCGTAGTCTTGTGCTGCGAAGTTTTAAAAACACTTAAAATAATGCAAATAAGAGTTCTATCAATAATTTTATGCGGCTTTCTTACTCCTATATTAAAACAATTTATACCAATAGCAGGAGAAGGAGCTTCTCTAATTTTTGTTCTTTCCATACCTGTTTTAATTGGTTTAAGTTTCGTACTTGCTTTAGGCTATTATTTTCTATGCAAAAAATCTAAAAGCATATTAAAACAGAATATCTCATTAACAATTTTTCTTTTAACCCTAATTGGCTTAGCCCTCGTTTTTTATCCATATGCAAATTAACCAAAAAAAGACCATTGGCTTTTTAATACTTCTAGCATTAGTATTAATTTTAACTGTAGCTATAATAATAACACCTCCAATACAACAAGACTTAACCTACCATAAGTTTAGCGATTCTAACACCATATTTAAAATCTCTAATTTTATGAATGTGGCTTCTAATATCCCCTTTTTAATCGTTGGCTTTTGGGGAATTACTTCTTTAAAAAAAATAACAATAAAAAAAGTCCAATATCTACTTTTAATGCTTGGCATTATACTAATAGGAATAGGGTCAAGCTATTACCACTTAACGCCTAACAACAACACACTAGTTTGGGATAGACTCCCCATGACTCTAGTATTTATGTCTCTTTTTTCCATAATTATTAGTGAGTATAAACAAAAGCATAGGCTTAAAATTTCTATTACCACTACTCATTATCGGAATTAGCTCTGTGTTATATTGGGTGCTTTTTAACGATTTAAGACTGTATGCTTTAGTGCAGTTTTACCCCATGCTAGCCATACCTGTTATTTTAATGTTCTTTAAATCTTCACATAATAATTCCATAGGGTATTGGTGGTTATTAGGGTTTTACTGTATTGCAAAACTATGTGAGCACTTCGACACTCAATTGTTAAACGTTTTTAAAATAATAAGTGGTCACTCATTAAAACATCTATTTTCTGCTGTTGGATTATTTGTTTTACTTTACATCTCTAAAAAAAACTTTAAAGCGTGAAACGTTTCTTGAGAAAACTATTAAAACACTTGCTATATGTTATTGCGATACCAGTGACATATGTAATAGTTTCAATAGTTTTAAGCTACATCACAGTTAATGACTCAAATGCTATAAAAACCAATAATACTATATTCTTAAACACAAACGGCGTACATTTAGATATCATTATTCCAACACCACTTCTAGAAGAAAAACTATCAAACAACCTCAATATTAACACCCAAAAATATATTTCATTTGGCTGGGGAGATGAAAACTTTTATTTAAATACACCTACTTGGGGAGATTTAACCTTTAAAAACGCTTTTAGTGCACTATTTATTAATAGCTCTTCGTTAGTACATGTCACGAAATACCAGCAAAAAAAGGGTAAATGGGTAGAAGTAAACATAAGTGACAACCAATTAAATAAACTAAATGTTTATATAACAAAGTCATTTAAATTAGACTTTAATCAGGAAAAAATAATTTTAAAGGATAAAGGCTATTCATTTAATGACGATTTTTATAAAGCTACAGGAAGTTATTCCTGCTTGAAAACATGTAACACATGGGTAAATTCCGCATTAAAAACAAGTGGCATAAAAAGTTGTTATTGGACTCCTTTTGATTTTATATTACTCAAAAAATATAAAAACTAAAACACTTTCTAAATATGGTTATTGGCACTATAACATTAGTATTATTAATTTCTTTACTATTTATATACACCAAAAACAACGCTAAGACTCACAATACTAACATTCCAAAACACTGGCATGACATCCTTTTAAAACATGTCCTATTTTACAAAAAGCTAAATTCTGAGCAGCGCCACCTATTTCGTGAGCGCATGCTACATTTTACAAATAATGTCACTATAGAAGCTGTAAGTTTTAAATTGAAAGATTTGGACACAGTTTTAGTAAGCGCCAGTGCTATTATTCCTATATTTAATTTTAAAAATTGGCACTATCCTAACCTAAACACAATATTACTATACCCTGATTATTTTAACGAAGACCTACAATTCGCAAATACTTATAAAAATAGAAATATAGCCGGTTTAGTAGGTACTGGACGTTTTGAAAACCAAATGATTTTATCTAAAAAAGCATTATACCATGGCTTCTCTAATAAAACAGATAAACACAACACCGCTATTCATGAATTTGTCCATCTTTTAGACAAACTTGATGGCGATGTAGATGGTATTCCTAAAGCATTATTACAAAAACACAATGTTTTACCCTGGCTTGATATTATGCATGAAAAAATGGAGGCCATTAACAAAGATGCATCAGATATTCGTAATTATGGAGGCACTTCAAAAGAAGAGTTTTTTGCTGTAGCCTCCGAATACTTTTTTGAACGCCCTAAACTATTAAAACGTAAACATCCTGATTTATACCAAATGTTGGAGCAATGTTTTGGAGATGAAAATTAGCTATTAATGAGTTTCGATTTCATTAAATTAGCTATAGAATAAATTATATAGATGAAAATAATTTTAACCTCCATAGGTACGAGAGGAGATATGGAGCCGTTTCTGGCAATCGGCGAAATATTAAAAGCTCATGGACACCATGTTATTTGTCTTTTCCCAGAACAATTTAGACCTCTGGCAGAAGACTCTGGGTTTGAATTTATTTCATTAGGCTCAAAATTTATAAAATTGTTAGATAGTCCAGAAGGAAGGATAGCAATGGGAGGAGGTAAGTTTGGAATAAAAAAACTTAAAGCTTACATTAAACTTATTTCTATTCAGTCTGATGCGAATAAAGAAATGATAATAAAACAAGAAGCATGTATAGAAAAGCAAAAACCAGATAGGATTATACATCATCCTAAAGCTATTTACCCTATACTCTGGGGCATAGAAAACAAAGGAAAAACAACACTTATAATCCCAGTACCCTACATGCATTACGTTAAAGGTCATGCTCATATGGTTTTTAACAAGAATTACGGAACATTCATTAACAAGTTAACGTATAAGTTGGTTAACTTTGGCTTAATAAAAAGTGTTACGTATTCTCAAAAATGGCTTCAAAATAAAGACAGAACATCTACCACAAAAAAGATTCATGAGGCATTATCTAAAAACAATGTTATCTATACTATTTCCCCATCACTTTTTAAACCTCCAGAATATTGGAAGAATAATTTAAAAGTTTTAGGATTTCACGAAAGAAATAAAACCAGACACTGGACACCTTCACAAGACTTACAACAGTTCTTAAAAGACAATTCTAAAATTGTATGTATCACATTTGGCAGTATGATTAATGAGCATCCCAAAAAAAATACAGAACTAATAATTAAAACATTAGAACGAAATAAAATTTCTGCAATTATTACTACTGGCTCTGGAGGATTAATAAAGCCCAAAAATTACAACAACGAACGCATTCTCTTTGTGAAAAAGATTCCATATGATTGGTTATTTCCAAAAATGTATGCAGTGATTCATCATGGAGGATCTGGAACAACACATATGGCTCTGAAATATGGTTGTGCTAATTTGATTATTCCTCATTTTGCCGATCAATATGTCTGGAACAAAATTATTCACAAAAAAGGCACTGGCCCTCTAGGTATGGATATTAGCAAAATCACCTTACAAAATTTAGAACCTAAAGTTATTGATCTTCTAGAGAATATAAACTATAAGCGTAATGCCGAAAAACTAAGTAAAGAAATTCAAAAAGAAAACTTTGTGAATGAAATTCACAACGCTATAACAAATTAAAAAAATACTTACCATAATTACATTTAATGGTCTTAAGTATGAAACGTAGCCTGTAAAAGACACAATATTTTTCGGATTAAAACAGAGCCGAATTTTTATAATTTATCGATCTTCGTAAATACACGGAAATCTTTCGAAAAGCCATTAATAACTTTATGTTTATACATCATTTTATAAGCAAACATCTTTTATGCTTAAGGTACATAAACTAATTGTACATCTACAATATATTCACTTTTGAATTCTCGTACTTCTGCACTAAGTACTAAATCGCTTAATCCTTCATCTTCCGTGAATAAGTCAATAAACACATTCCAATAGTTTCCATAACAAATATAAACAGATGTGTCCCAAGTTTCATTTGGAAGCTCAATTAACTTTTCGCCATAATCCTCGATATACTCTTTTATTTGTTCAGCAGTATTTTCCGAAACAGGATTCACATTTTTTACACCAACACTAAGCCCATAGTCTTCTTGAACAAAAGCATTCACAATAGCTTTAAAAATTGGCCTCCATAAATGCGGTATCGGAAGTTCTTCTTCTTCGTTTTTTTCAACTCTTATTTCGCTCATTTTTCACAATGCTTATTAACAACTACCTAAAAATAATATAAGTAGACACCACTATTAAGCAAATAAACACGCCTACTACTTTTACATATTTCCAAGGTGTCACATCAACCTGTTCTGTATAGGCTTGTACATAATCTTCTTCTCTAGGATACAGCTTACCAATTACTAACATAATAATTACCGTTAACACAAAAGTAATGGCTTGCATATGTAACATATGTAAATCTGTTAATTCAAATCCTTTAGCAAGAATGATGTATAGCACATATATAGAAAACGCAAAGATTATCCCTACTTTAGCCGCTAAAGCTGGTACGCGTTTTGTTAAAAACCCTATAATTATAGCCGTTAATATAGGAACACTATATGCGCCATTTACCGTTTGCAAATAACCAAAAATACTATCTGCATAAACCAAAAAAGGAGCAATAAACATCGAGAAAATTGCCAAAATAATTCCAAATCGTTTTCCTTTTTTTACAATTAATAATTCACCAGCATCTTTATTTATAAATTGCTTGTAAATATCTACACCAAATAAGGTAACACAACTATTTAAAGCAGAATTAAAAGAACTTAAAATAGCACCAAACAATACAGCTGCAAAAAAGCCTACCCATACATCTGGCAATACGTCTGCCACTAATTTGGGATACACATCACTGGTATTTAAACCAGCCCCATATTTATGAAAAGCTATTATCCCAGGCAAAACCACTATTATTGGCCCCAATATTTTAATAAAAGCTGCTATAGTTAATCCTTTTTGCCCTTCAGCCAAATTTTTAGCTCCAAGTGCACGTTGTATAATTTGTTGATTACTCCCCCAATAAAACAATTGCACTAACATCATTCCTGTAAAAATAGTCGCAAACGGAATTGATGAATCTGGCCCTCCAATAGAATTTAATTTTTCAGGATGATCTGTAGTTAATTTAGTTAAGCCTCCCATTATACTTCCATCTTTACTAATAGCCATTAAACCAAAAATAGGGATCAATAGTCCTCCTATTAAAAGTCCAACGGCATTTATAGAATCGGAAACCGCCACGGCTTTTAAACCTCCAAAAATGGCATAAATAGAACCTATAATACCAATTCCCCAAACACAAATCCAAACAGCAGCCCATTCACTCACCCCAAGCATTTCAGGAATATTAAACATCCCACTAATAGCTTTAGACCCTGTAAATAAAACCATAGGTAATAACACTACAGCGTAACCTGTTAAAAACAAACCAGAGGTCAATGCTTTAGTTGTACTATCAAAACGGCGCTCTAAAAAGGTTGGTAATGTGGAAATCCCTCCCTTTAAATAGCGTGGTAATAAAAATATAGCCGTAATTACCATGGCTATGGCTGCTAGTGTCTCCCAAGCCATTACCAATATCCCATCGGTATAGGCATCTCCATTTAATCCTACTATTTGCTCGGTGGATAAGTTTGTCAATAACAAAGACCCAGCGATAACGGTAGCAGTTAAACTTCTTCCTCCTAAAAAATAACCTTCTGAAGTATTTTCATTTGTTTTTCTTGTAGCAAAATATGAAATAATAGCTACTAATAATGTGAATCCTATAAATGAAATTATCCCCATAATTTTATCTTATTTTTTAGTTTAGTAATGAAATGCTAATAACAGAATAACAAACGAGATTTAAAAATATACTTTTTTACAATAGTTAAATCAAAACTCATTTTTTATTAAAACCACTTGTAGATTATTTATCTTCAAACAGTTTGCTTTAGATATATTGATTAATAATGTTTTCAAATAGTTCTTGCTTTCCACTTACAAGTGGTAATTCCCCATTGGAATTAGCTATGTTATACAACTCTTTTAAATCTAACTTCCCTTCTTCAAATGCTTTACCATTACCAGAATCAAAAGACGCATAACGCTTTTTTCTTAAGTTTTCGTATGCAGAAGATGTTATAATTTTATCAGCAGTTATGAGCGCTCTTGCAAAAGTATCTGCGCCTCCTATATGTGCTAAAAACACATCTTCTAAATCGGTTGAGTTCCTTCTAATTTTAGCATCAAAATTTACACCACCACCTTGCAAGCCTCCTGCTTTAAGGAATACCAACATCGCTTCGGTAGTTTCTTGAATATTATTTGGAAATTGATCGGTATCCCATCCATTTTGATAATCTCCTCTATTAGCATCAATACTACCTAACATACCAGCAGTAGCCGACACTTCTAATTCATGTTGAAACGTATGCTGAGCTAAAGTAGCGTGATTAACCTCTATATTCATTTTAAAATCTTTGTCCAAACCATAATTCTTCAAAAACCCTATCGCTGTAGCAGCATCAAAATCATACTGATGCTTCATAGGCTCCATAGGCTTAGGTTCTATAAAAAATGTTCCTTTAAACCCCTGCGCTCTTGCATAATCTCTGGCAACAGTTAAAAATTGAGCCATGTGATCTAATTCACGGCCCATATCGGTATTTAACAAAGACATATAACCTTCACGACCTCCCCAAAACACATAGTTTTCACCATCTAGTTTAATAGTAGCATCAAGCGCTAACTTCACCTGTGCTCCTGCTCTGGCTAACACATTAAATTCAGGATTCGTTGAAGCACCATTCATATACCTTGGATTAGAAAAGCAATTGGCTGTTCCCCAAAGTAATTTTATTCCAGAAGCTTCTTTTTTTGATTTAATATAATCCGTAATTTTTTCCAGCCTTGTTTCAGATTCAGCCAAAGAAGGACCTTCAGCAACTAAATCGTAATCATGGAAACAAAAATAATCGAAGCCCATTTTACTAATAAATTCGAATGCTGCATCTGCTTTTTCTTTGCTTGCAACAATTGGATCACTAGACTTATCCCATTCGAAATTCTGAGTTCCTGGACCAAATGGATCAGCGCCTTGACCACAGAACGTATGCCAATACGCAATAGCAAACTTAAAATGCTCTCGCATAGTTTTACCTGCCACTACCTGCTCTGGATTATAGTATTTAAATGCTAACGGATTATCAGATGCCGCTCCTTCAAATTTTATTTCTCCAATACCTTTAAAATATTCTTTATCTCCTATTATTGCCATAATTTTTTAATTACTAATCTTATTGTTTAGCTTTTAGTTTACTTTCTAATTCTTTTTTCCAAATTTTATATGCCTTTACATAGGGTGTTTTATCCTCCAAAGGCTTGTATGTCATTACGTGATCGTTTGCTGTTATGTAATCTCCAAATTTCTTAAAATCACCATCTAATAAACCAACAGCACGGGCTGCTCCTACTGCGCCAGTAGTATTATATATTTCTATATCATGACCTATTAAAGTCGCTACTGTATTTGAAAAAATTTCGGATCGAAACAAATTATCATTTCCCGCACGTATCACATTTACTTTTGCATTATCTGCCTTTAAAATATCCATCCCATAAACAAAAGAAAAAGCAATACCTTCTAAAGCGGCACGATATAAATGCCCATCGCTATGTATATTTAAATTCAAATTACAGAAATGAGTTCCCACAATTTTATTGTTAAACATACGCTCAGCTCCATTTCCAAAGGGGAGTACACAAACGCCTTCACATCCTATTGGTACTTTTTCTGCCTTTTCATTCATAGCTTCGTAAGAATTGGAGACCATATTATCTTTTAGCCATCTGTATTGAATTCCTGCACCATTAATACACAGTAATTTACCCAAAGTTGTATTATGCTTACTGTAGTTTACATGTGCAAAATGATTTATTCTTGAAGGCTCATTAGACTTTAACACATTGGTAACAGCATACACAACACCAGATGTTCCTCCCGTTGCAGCAACTTCTCCATCATTGAACACATTAAGTGACAATGCATTATTAGGCTGATCTCCTGCTCTATAGACTATAGGAATACCTTCATAAAGCCCACAAGCTTCTGCTCCTGCTTTGTTTACGTAAGACTGCTTGGTGAAATTTTCAACGATATCTGGTGTCAAAGCCTTATTTATATCATAATAATCCAACAACCAATCTGCAACAGCGTCTTGCTTATAATCCCACAACATACCTTCAGATAGTCCATTTTTTGTTGTATTAATAACACCTGTTAATTTTAAAGCGATGTAATCTCCGGGTAGCATATACTTATGGGTTTTAGTATATATATCAGGTTCATTATCTCTTACCCATTTTAATTTAGATGCTGTAAAATTCCCTGGCGAATTTAAAAGCTTCTCCATACAAGTTACCTCACTCAAATCATTAAAAGCCTTATCTCCTATTGCAACTGCACGGCTATCACACCAAATTATGGAATCTCTAAGAGGTTTCCCTTCTGTATCTACAATTACTAAACCGTGCATTTGATATGAAATACCTATTCCTAAAATCTTAGAGGCATCAATACCACTCTCCTTCAAAGCTCTTTTCGTCCCTTTACACACGTAGTCCCACCACATATCAGGACTCTGTTCTGCCCAATTCTCTTGTACTGCAACAATTTCCATTTCTTTGGTCGGTTCGTTAAGTGTAACCTCAGCTGCTCCTGTTTTTGCATTAACAATAGCTACTTTTACAGAAGAACTACCAATATCATACCCTAAGTAATACACTAGCTCGTTTTTTAAATTTTAGTTTATAAAAGTAAAAAACACATTATTACTTACAGTAAAAACCTTAGCATGACTGCCTTTATTTTTACGAAAATTTTAAGTATTGTAAAAAATAATTCCCTTGTTATGACACACTAATATTTACGACATAATAGATCAAGATGTTTATCTTTACAAGAAACTTTTTAAAATGCAAAAAACATATTACGATCCTTCTGATTTGAGAAAATTTGGAAAAATTACAGAATGGAGTGAAGAATTAGGAAATAAATTTTTTGAATATTATGGTAAGGTGTTTGAAGAAGGCGCACTTACTGCACGTGAAAAATCTCTAATAGCTTTAGCTGTAGCGCATACCGAGCAATGCCCTTATTGTATCGATGCTTATACTAAAGATGGGCTGCAACGTGGTATTACAAAAGAAGAGATGATGGAAGCCATTCATGTAGGGGCAGCTATAAAAAGTGGCGCTACATTAGTACATGGTGTACAAATGATGAATAAGGTAAATAAACTTGATGGTTAAAAAAAGCCCCACCTAACCTCCCCAAATGGAAGGGACTACACTCTTACAACATTAAGGAGTACCAAAAATTAGAAGTACAGATGACAAAAATAAAAACACAATCACTAAAAAAACGAGATAGTGATCTGGCAAAGAGCAAAAAACAATTGGAAATACTATCTAATGGTATCTTTCAAAATGGAGAATTACCTACTTTTAAAGATAAAATCTCAGAAACAAATCAATTCCCGCTAAAAGCCAAAACATTAGAGATTTTGCAAATTAATGTTGGTTACATGTGCAATCAGGTTTGTGAGCATTGCCATGTAGATGCTGGTCCAGATAGAAAAGAAATTATGACGAGGGAAACCATGCAACAATGTTTGGATGTTATTAAAAGCTCTGGCGCTCACACCTTGGATTTAACTGGTGGCGCCCCAGAAATGAACCCTGATTTTAGATGGTTTGTTGAAGAAGCTGCTAAAGTTGGGATAAAAGATTTTATAGTACGCTCTAACTTAACCATTATTCGTGCTAATAAAACGTATTACGATTTACCAGAATTCTTTAAAAAATACAACATCCACGTTGTTAGTTCCATGCCACATTGGACACGTGGAAAAACAGACAAACAACGTGGTGATGGTGTTTTTGATGCATCTATAAAAGCTTTACAAGAACTAAATGCAGTTGGTTATGGCATGCCCGACAGCAATTTAAAACTGGATTTGGTCTACAATCCATCGGGAGCTTTTTTACCTGGAGATCAAGCTTCTATGGAAAAAGACTTTAAAAAAGCATTACTAGAAGATTTTGGCATTCAATTTCACAATTTATTCGCCATTACAAACTTACCTATATCAAGGTTTTTAGATTATTTAATTGCTTCAGAAAATTATGAAGACTATATGTATGCCCTTGTAGAAGCCTATAACCCTAGTGCTGTAGCCAATGTTATGTGTACAAATACACTGTCTATAAGTTGGGATGGTTATTTATTTGACTGTGATTTCAACCAAATGTTAGAACTTCCCGTAAATAGTAAAGTCAAGCATATTTCGCAATACAATAAAACATTGCTTGAAAAACGAAACATTGTTATTTCTCAACATTGCTATGGCTGTACTGCTGGAGCAGGCAGTAGTTGCCAAGGTGTTGTGACATAATATTTAACTAAATTGAAGAAGCATGAGCAAAGAATTAATTATTGTCTTTGTAAAAAATATTGAAGCAGGCAAAGTGAAAACCAGACTTGCAAAAACAATAGGAGATAAAGGCGCTTGTGACATATACAATGAACTTGTAAATATCACTGAAAACGCAACTAAAAATCTTTCAGCAGATAAACGTATTTATTTTTCAAATACTGTTGATAATTCCAGATGGAATAAAGCTTATAAAACAACACAACAAGGTCAAGATTTAGGTGAACGCATGAAAAATGCTTTTATTGATGGATTTGATGATAATTACCGGCGTGTTATACTTATAGGCACAGATTTACCAGACATAAAACCAAAACATATAGAAAAAGCGTTCAAAGCTTTAAAAACAAAAGATGCTGTTTTTGGTCCATCTGAAGACGGCGGGTATTATCTTATTGGGCTATCTAAAATGCATCAATTTATTTTTGATGACAAACCATGGAGCCAACCCAGCCTATTAGAGGAAACATTAAAACAGCTGGAAAACAAAAACATTTCATATAAAACTTTAAAAACCTTAAATGACATTGATACGTTTGAGGATTTACAAGCCTCGGAATTTTATAAATCAAATATAGAATTACAAGAAAAAATTAAACAGTTTCAAAATTAAATAACAGTTTTTATTATTGTTATGAAATAAAAATAAAACTTTAACGACTAGTCTATCATTATTTAATTAATAAGTAATTAGTCATGAAAAAACATATACTTTTATTTTGTCTTGCTATATTTTCTCAAATAGCTATTGCTCAATGTGCAAGAAGCGCTTCTGGCTTTGGTAACAACACAAGAGTTCCTTCTTATAATGTGGCAGGAGATGTTACAGTTACGCTAAACACTAATAACACTGTAACTTTAGACCTAGGCAGTAATTTTAACACAGCCTCTGGCCCCGACATAAGAGCTTATCTTGTGAAATCTAACGGTGTTTCAAATGCAGTATTAGCAAGTACCAAAATAGAAAACTTAGAAAATATTCAGTTTGGGTTAGTAGGATGTGAATTTATGCGTTGTTCACCTGAAATCCCTGCAAATGGAGCAAAAACATTTACTGTTCCAGTGCCTAATGGTATAAATATTTTTGACTACGATACTGTATTCTTTTATTGCTTAGAATTTGATCAATTTTGGGATTTTGGTGCCTATACACCATTTGTAGCAGGTTCTTGTTCCCTGAGTGTAGAGGAAAACACACTAGAATCAGCAAATTTATATCCTAACCCAGCAGAAAACACCTTTAGAATTAACACCAGCACTAACGAATTAGCACAAATAAAAATTTACAATGCTCTGGGCAAATTATATTATAGTGGCAGTCATAGACTTAACTCAGATATAGACATAACAAACCTAAAACGTGGTCTTTACTTTTTATCTATAACTACAAAAAAAGGCGAAGCCTCTAAAAAATTAGTTATAAACTAAAGGGATTTCCTATAAATCGCATATTTTTGGAAGCATTTAAGTCTAATAATTTATTTAGAAGTTTATAATGATAAAATATATTGAAGAAACGGTCGACTACTTAAAAAGTAGAGGATTTGAAAACCCAGAAATAGGCATTATTCTTGGCACTGGCTTAGGGCAACTTATTGACGATATTGAAATCCTTAAAGAGGTAAGCTATAACCATATTCCAAATTTCCCCACCGCAACAGTAGAGTTCCATAAAGGAAAACTTATTTATGGCATACTGGAAGGCAAAAACGTTATTGTTATGCAAGGACGCTTTCATTTATACGAAGGCTATACACTACAAGATGTAACATATCCTGTTCGCATAATGGAAAAATTAGGCATAAAAACACTATTAGTATCTAACGCTTCTGGAGCAATAAATTTAGACTTTAAAAAAGGAGAATTAATGCTTATTGAAGACCATATAAACCTTCAAGGCAGTTCGCCTCTAGCATTTAAAGGTGTTGAACAATTAGGAGAACGCTTTACAGATATGAGTGCGCCTTACGACATCGAAATTAATACGACATTCAAAAACATTGCCAAAGCAAATAATATCACCTTACATGAAGGTGTTTACGCCAGTGTATTTGGACCTCAATTAGAAACCAGAGCAGAATATAGAATGCTAAAAATTATGGGAGCAGATGCAGTAGGCATGAGTACCGTACCTGAAATAATTGTTGCAAACCATTTAAAATTAAAAGTGGCAGCTGTGTCAGTTTTAACAGATGAATGCGACCCAGATAACCTAGAACCTATAAACATTGAGGATATCATAGCTAGTGCTGCAAAAGCAGAACCTAACATGATAACCTTATTTAAAGAATTAATACAAACACTTTAATTAAGTAAGCAGTACTCAGTAGGCAGTCACAATTGACAGAGGAATAACGAAACTCCTAATACTGAATACTGAATACTGAATACTGAGAAACATGAGTAATTATTTAGAAACCACCAAAGACGTATATAAAGAAGCTGCATTAACACCAGACGTAGGGCTGTGTTGTACCACTAATCCTATCTGGGAATTACCTGGGTTGAAAATTCCAAAAATAATGCAGGAAATGAATTATGGATGTGGTTCTACAGTACATGCTAGAGATTTATCTAATAATCCAAAAATGTTATATGTTGGTGTTGGCGGTGGTATGGAGTTACTACAATTCTCCTATTTTAATCGTGAAAAATCGGGGGTTGTGGGCGTAGATGTGGTTGATGAAATGCTGGAAGCATCTCGCAAAAACTTTAAAGAAGCCGAAGAACTAAACCCTTGGTTTAAAAGTGAGTTTGTTGATTTAAAAAAGGGAGACGCACTTAATCTACCTGTTGAAGATAACAGTATTGATGTAGCTGCTCAAAACTGCTTGTTTAATATTTTCAAAGAAGAAGATTTAAAGAAAGCCATTGCAGAAATGTATCGTGTTTTAAAACCACACGGACGCTTAGTAATGAGCGACCCTACTTGCGAACAACCTATGAATGATAACTTACGTAACGACGATAGATTACGTGCGCTTTGTTTAAGCGGAAGTTTACCAATAAAAGAGTATGTAAAAATGTTGACGGATGCTGGTTTTGGTACTATTGAGATTAGAGCAAGAAAACCTTACCGTGTATTGAGCCCTAAGCATTATGACACAGATGAATTAATCTATATAGAATCTATAGAAGTTGCTGCTATAAAAGACCCTATGCCAGCTGATGGCCCTTGTGTATTTACTGGTAAAGCTGCTATTTATTTTGGCGATGACGATTTTGTTGATGACAATGCAGGTCATATTTTATTAAAAAATCAGCCACTAGCTGTTTGTGATAAAACAGCTTCCAATCTAGCGGCGCTTGGTAGAGATGATATTTTTATTAGCGAGTCTACTTATCATTATGATGGTGGTGGATGTTGTTAGATATTAATTTATAATCCTTGTATTCTTTTAGTGAAAAGAATACAAGGATTCAGTCTATTTTTATCAGTCTTACTGACATTAGTAACCTGCCAGACTTATTATTTCATTAGGTTTTAATGCGCTTAATTCTATAATGCTCTTACCAGACTTTTTCATAGCTTTTCTAATAAGATAGTTTCCTGTCCTATACCCTATAGAAGTTCTACCATCAGGATGTTCTCCCATTACCCATTTATTATAACTTGCATCAAGCGGAAGATCTAAAATTTCTTTAACCCAACTATCAGCCTCATTAGTAAAGGAATTTGCATCGCATATATACCCCGTTTGTATTTCTGCAAAGACAACTGCTAAACCTTCATTAACCATAGCATTAGGAATTCCATATCCAAATTCATTATCATATATAGCCCAACCTCTTGCTAAATGATGGAATTCATGAAACACTACACTTTTAATCCCCAATTCAAGAGAATCAACAATACCCCCATAATAACTGTTGGAAAGCTGAATGGCAATTGTTGGAGGAGAATTCCATTCAGTTCTTCCTGTTACACCTCCAATATCATCCAAATCCCAATTTACACTCTCAACAATAACTTTTATACTATCAGGAAGATTTGGTAAAACATTACAAACTTCTCTCCCTGATTTATTTATCAATTCACTGACGAATATTTTTTGTGGCCCTGTAAACTTAAGTGAGTCTTCCTGAAAGACAACCTCTATTTTCCCTAATTGAGGTTTTCTAGAATTACATGCAACAGCGCATAATATGGGTACAATTAAAGCAAAGCTCTTTAGTATTTTCATTTTATACTTTTTTTTGCATATTAACCTTTCCTTATGTAAATATTCCCCGAAACGGTTTCCATTATTAACGGAAACGTTCCTCCATTAATTTGTTTTGACACCTTGTTATTAAATGACTTGCCGTGTTTCCCTAAATCAGTTTTTTCAAAGTCCAAATCAGAATATATAGTACCAGTTACAGATTTTGCATTAAGCTTTGCCTTATTAACTTTAATATCTAGGGCTCCACTTATTGTTTTCAACCGTAATTCTCCGTTATATTTTTTTATGGTTACATCTCCAGAAATTAAGTCGGTCACTAAGTCTCCTTCATAAGTATCTGTAAATACACTACCTGATATACTCTTTATTCTAAGCTTGATATTCTTGGGTACAACAACTACATAATTAATATCTGTGGTATGACAACAGTTACAATTCTCATTTTTTTCATCTTTATTAGAATAATAAACGTTTCGTTTTTTACTTTTAAAATAATCTCCAAAATCTGAGTATAACTTTAATTGTCCTGAACTATTTTCGCTCTTAATACTGTAATTGTCATTACCTGTACCATCATCAATATTTACTGATGCTTTTACTATAATTTCATTAGTGTTTCCATGCACAACTTTAATATCCTGAGCGAACTTAAAGTTGATAAAAACCTCTTGATCTTTAGAAATTTGCTCTTTTACTTCTACTTGTTTTTGGGCATTAAGCGTTACTACACTTAATAGTGCCACTATAATTATATATTTCATTTTGACTGTTCGTTTTTTTGATTGATGATTATTTTTTTCTGAGATATACGTTTCCTGTTGACGACCTAAGTGCTATGTTTACGCCTCCTCCATTGAGTTTACTTTCAATTTTACGATTTGCTCCAACTACTTTCATACCGTCTGGAGCATCAATTTTCAACTCAAAATCAGTGTAAATGGTTCCCATAGTAGAACGTAATTCTAAATCGGCTTTTGTATTTGATGGTAAAGACACATCAACACTTCCTGTTGAACTATGAATTGTAATTGGCGACGATTGATTAACATTTACAAAATCAACTTTAATAGCCCCTGTTTCTGTATGGGCAGTAATGGGACCTGTAACTTCACTAAACGTAATATTACCCACATTACTGTTAACTTCAATTTCAGAAGAGAATCCTTCAAAAGTTACTGCACCTAGCTCACCACAATCAATATGAATATCTATTGTTTTTGGAAGTTCTATTTTTAGTCCGTTTCGCTGCATCCACGATTTTAAGTCTTTAACACGTAATACACTTCCCTCTTGACTAATTAAAACTCCAAGCCCTGTGTTATCAGTTCCTCCAGAGTAAATCGCTTTTAATCCTTCAGCTCGTTGATTGTTTGTACTATCTTTCCCAATACTTTTGAATTTTAATTCATTATCTGAGCCAGCCGTTATTGTAACCTTCGTTCCTGTTTCAATATATACTTTAGTGATTCCATTTAAGCTTTTGGTATAATCTTCCTGAGCATAGGTGAATATAAAGCTTAAAAAAGCCATTAGATTTATAATAATTCCTGTTCGTTTCATTTTGTTCGATTTTAATTTTTGATTAAATAATTTGCGAAATACCATCGTTTACTTGCTCTTTTACAAAATCTGGCGTATCCGAATGCTCCAATAGTTTTTTCATAGGATCAATAGCGCGCTTTTCCTGAATCTTCACCAAAAATTGTATAATGGCAATTTGTAAACTTGGATTTTTCTGCGTTGTTAGAGCTTCTATAAACGCATCTTTTACAATTGATGACTCTGGAAATTCTGATAATGCTTCTGCTGCAGCCAGTCGCACATTAATATTTCCGTCGTATTGCATACGTTCTATCAAAGCTTCTAATATCTTGACATCTGGTTGTTCAAAACCTTCTGTATAATTTACAGCTTGAATGCGTTTACTCACAGATTGATTTTCAATCATTGCCAATACCACACTCTCTTTTAATTCATTAGTTTCTATTTGTAGTGCTACTATTTCTTGATTGGCACTTTGTTTGGTTTTATGACTCCCCAGAAAATATCCTGAAAATAAAAACACTATAGATGCTGCCACTTGAAATGCACGTTTCCAAGGGAACTCCTTCTCCTGTTTGCGAAGTTGTATAACTTCTACATCTGGTCTTAACAACTGTTTTTCTTCTTCAAGACGTTTATAAAACCCTTCTCTAAGGCTTTCATTTGGCACTTCTTCATCTACATCATTAAATGCTGTTAAAAGTGCTACCGTTTCATCATATAGAGTTTTACAATTAGTACAAGCTTCTATGTGTTTCTGTATTTGCCCAGTCTCATCTTCAGCTAATTGACCATCAATAAAATCTACTATATATTTTTCTACATCATTACAATTCATGGTTATATGGTTTTAAAATAAACGGTTCTTAATTTTTTTATAATACGGTGTATTTTCACTTTTACTGCACCTTCACTACTTCCTGTTATTTCGGCTATTTTACTATACTTTAGTCCTTGAAATCTATTTAGTACAATCAATTCTCTTTCTTCTTTATCTAATATTTTTATAGCCTCTTGTAAATGTGATACATTATCATTTTTATCAATACTATCTTCACTTTTACTGGCTACCAGTTCAACATCAGTATGCCTTGACGTTTTTTTGGAATTCTGGTAATAATCTGAAAACTCATTTCTTGCAATTCTAAAAATCCATGACACAAATTGACCTCCTCTATAAGATTCTCTGTAACGCATCACTTTATAAAATACAGTTTGTGTCATATCTTCACATATTGCTTTGTCTCTTACCATTTGAAAATAAAAATTGTATAACCGCTTATTATAGCGTTCAAAAATATGAGCCATAGCATCTAGATTACCTTGAGATACATCAAGCATTAATTCTTCATCGGTTAGTTTTTTCAATTCTATTTTGTTATGGTTTGGCTTAAAGACCTTTAATTTATAAAAAGGTTACACTTAACTATATTTTTTATGGATTTTTTATATCCTTGGGCTTTCTTGCAAGTTTTAAATAGTTTAAATATATTCATCAAAGCAAGACTTTATTATTAATTGTTAGGTTTAATATCTACCATAGACTAAACCCTATGTATTTATAACTTTTTTAGTTAACAATAGTTTATACTCAAGTAACAATGAAACAATTATTACTACTTCTTACCTCATGTATTTTTCTTTCTTGTGGAAATACAAAAAAAATTATTGAGCATCAAAAACAGGAGCAACCTAAAAAAGCGATTAAAATAACAGAAACTAAAGAACAAAAGGACTCCGTTGCGACTATAATAACAGAAGAAAAAGTTGTTGAAGAAAAAAAAACAGAACCTCAAGTCGCGCCCATTCCCGAAAAAATTGAGCCTCTAGAAACTAAAACCGAAGTTGTAAAAACGTCGACACCTTTCAATCATAACCATGATACATGGGATGCCCTTTTAAAAAAGCATGTTTCAAAAGAAGGCAATGTAAACTATAAAGGTTTTAAAAGTAATCGAAAAGCTTTAATAAGCTACCTAAATGTATTAAGAGAAAATCTCCCACCAAATACCTGGACAAGAAAACAAAAACTAGCTTACTGGATAAATGCCTATAATGCTATGACTGTAGATTTAATATTAAGACATTATCCTGTTAAAAGCATAAAAGATATTAAAAAACCTTGGGATCAACGGTTCTGGAAATTAGGAGAAAAATGGTATAACCTTAATGAAATTGAACATCAAATTCTTCGTGAAATGAATGAGCCTAGAATCCATTTTGCCATAGTTTGTGCTTCTTATTCTTGCCCCAAGCTTGAAAACACAGCTTACACATCATCAAAATTAGAATCGCAATTAACAAAAGTTACTAAAGGTTTTTTAGCCGACCCCGAGAGAAACAAGCTATCTCAAAACAGTATTGAGCTATCTAAAATATTTCAATGGTTTGCTAAAGATTTTAAACAAAATGGATCCTTAATTGATTTTTTAAACTTATATTCTAGCATAAAAATATCTCCTAAAGCAAAAAAATCATTTAAAGATTACAATTGGGATTTAAATGAATAATGTCATGAACAAAATCATTTTAATAGCTACCATAATACCCTTTTTACTTCTTAGTGCATGTAAAAAAAACAAAAAATTAGAAGCCTCTAACTCTAACTCTGAAATTAAAAAGCTTAACACTTTTTTTCAAAAAACATTTGATGATGATGTTGCAAACTCACCAATGCAACAAACAAGACTTGGTATTATAACCGAAGACTATGGTAAATGGGATGATATTTCCGAAACATTTAAACAAGAAAAACTCAAAGAGTCAAAGCGACGATTAGCTTACCTTAACGATTCTATTAAAGCAGATGCATTAGCCCCTTCTTCATTGTTAAGCTATAAACTAGCGAAAGAAACGTATCGAAACTTTGTTTCTGATTTTAAATATAGATTTCACAATTATCCTGTTAACCAAATGTTTGGATGGCATTCCAGGATTCCTGCATTTCTAATAAACATGCATAAAATAACTAACATAAGTGATGCAGAAGCCTATATTTCAAGATTAAACAATACCCCTCAATTATTCGCTCAATTAGAAAAACAGCTTAAACTAAGAGAAGAAAAAGGCATTATCCCACCTAAGTTTGTTTTCGAGTTAGTGGTTAACGATTGTAGTAATGTAATTACTGGAAGACCCTTTGATACTTCTGATAAAGAGAGCACACTCCTTAAAGATTTTAATAAAAAAATTAATGTTTTAGATATTAAGTCTGATGAAAAAGACGCATTAACACTTAAAGCAACAAAAGCATTACTTGATAATGTTAAGCCTGCTTACACCTCATTAATCCAACTCTTAACCGCCCAAAAGGAAAAGGCAACTACAGAGGCTGGTGTTTGGAAACTTCCCGATGGGGATAATTATTACAACAACTTACTACAACGCACTACAACAACACATTTAACAGCTAATGAAATTCATGATTTAGGCCTTTTGGAAGTTAAACGTATACATAGCGACATGCGAAACATAATGAAAGCGGTTAATTTTAAAGGAACTCTGCAAGACTTTTTTAAGTTCATGAAAGATAGCGATCAGTTTTACTATCCAGACACTTCCAAAGGAAAAGAACGCTATTTAAACGAAGCTGTGGCATTAATAGATACTGTAAAATCTAAATTAGACCAATTATTTATCACTAAGCCAAAAGCAGATATGATTGTTAAAGCCGTAGAAGCTTTTAGAGAAAAAAGCGCAGGCAAAGCCTTTTACCAAAGAGGCACTCCAGATGGAAGCAGACCAGGCATATATTATGCCAATTTGTATGATATGAAATCTATGCCTACCTATCAAATGGAAGCATTGGCGTATCACGAAGGTATCCCTGGACATCATATGCAATTATCGATAGCCCAGGAATTGGATAGCATCCCTATGTTTAGAAAATTTTCACGTTACACGGCGTATTCCGAAGGCTGGGGCTTGTATTCCGAATTTTTACCAAAAGAAATCGGGATGTATAGCAATCCTTATTCCGATTTTGGTCGTTTAGCCATGGAGTTATGGCGTGCATGCAGGCTGGTAGTAGACACAGGCATCCATAATAAAAAATGGACAAGAGAAGAAGGTATTGCTTTTTATGTAGAAAACACGCCTAATGCTAAACTTGATGCTATAAAAATGGTAGAACGCCATATTGTTCTGCCTAGTCAAGCTACTGCATACAAAATTGGCATGAATAAGATAATTCAGCTTAGAGAAAACGCTAAAAAACGTTTAAATGAAATGTTTGACATAAGAGAATTTCACGATGTTGTGCTCACCAATGGCCCAATACCATTAAGCACTTTAGAGGAACTTGTTGAAGAATGGATAAATTCTAAACTGTAATATCTCAAAACTTAATACGTGTACATGCCTACTAAAATATCTATAATCATCCCTGTTTTAAATGAAGCTTCAACTATAGCAAAACTTATAAATCACCTTTTTAAAAATTCATCTAAAAACAACATATCTGAAATTATTTTAGTAGACGGTGGCAGTACAGACAACACTAAAACTATTATTTCTAAATTTAACAAAGTCACGTTTTTACAAGCTCCAAAAGGACGCGCTAAGCAAATGAATTATGGCACAAAACACGCCACAGGAACTATTCTTTATTTTTTACATGCCGACTCTTTTCCTCCTAAAAACTTTGACAAATTTATTATTAACGAAGTAAAAAAAGGTAATGAAGCAGGATGCTTTAGAATGAAGTTCGACAGCAAACATTGGTGGTTAAAACTAGCGGGGTGGTTAACTAAATTTTCTTGGAAAGCATGTAGAGGCGGCGATCAAAGTCAGTTTATAACTAAAACGCTTTTTAATAGTATTGGCGGTTTTAATGAGGATTTCACCATTTATGAAGATAATGATCTTATTAGTAAACTGTATGCTATAAATAAATTTGTAGTTATCCCAGAATGGCTTATTACATCTGCAAGAACTTATAATACTAATGGTGTTTGGAAGCTTCAATTCCACTATTGGACCATACATATTAAAAGATGGTTGGGCGCCTCACCCGAAAACTTAAATAACTATTACTGTAGATATATTAATGTTAAAAACTAATTTAAATTAGTTTCTAAAACCTGAATGCCATTATATTCTAATAAATAATCTTCATCCAAATAAATAGGTAAATCTTCTCCGTTTATATTACCTATACCAACACCTGCATAAAGCACTTTGGCATCTTTTTCTCTGGCATGTTTTTTAAAAGATTCCATCCAAATTACATTGTAATTATTTGGATTCTCTGGTAAAATTACGGCTCGAACAATCACAAAATAATATTGGCTATTTTTATCAATACAAACAAACTGCGGGTGCTTCTTCAGTTTACTGTTAACCGCTATAAACTCAAAACCCCGTTGTTCTAAATCTTTCCCTACATGGTTCATTGCAAGGTTATGTAATTCTTGTTCTGTTAATGGTTTAGCCATTTTGCAAAGATATAGCTAAATTACACAAAAGAAAATGATAGATTTTTGTGTTATACAAAAAATAAAAACTACACCAAATAATCCATATAATTACGCAAAAAGACACATTTTAATTGAATAATTTAATGTTAGGATTGGTATTATTACTTAAACCTTACAAATTTAGAACTCTCAAACGTGTAATTAGATACTGGTATTACGGCATCTTTTTCCAATTTATACCACGGAGAAATTGAAGCATCCTCCAAGTTTTTAACCAAATGTACGCTTTGCGCTGGTGTATTTCCTTGAAACAAAAGATATAACTTTTCTCCTTTTGTATTTATTGCCTCATCACAGATAATAACAATATGTCCAGGTGAGCCTCCCCTTATAAGCATATCGCCTATTTTTAATTGTTTTGCATCGCTAATCTTAGGCAACTCATTATATAAAGAAAGCGTACCAGAATACATGTAAATTAAATTTAAGTATTTATAAAAATTTTCTTTTGAATAATTTTTAGCTGCTGTTTTATGAAACGATACTTTGCTTCCTTTTATTTTAGGCCTATACCCCTCGGCATACTTCTGCCACGAACAGTAATGCCCACTAGTAAAATTAAACCCTATATCATTTTTTCTATTTTTATCCCAAAGGTATTCACTACGCACTCTAATTAAAGCATCTGCACATTGCTGCAAACCGTTTTTAGGTACAGGGATATCTAAAATACCCACATGCCCCAGCTGCCAAAAATATTCGGTATTATCGTAGTTTATAATTTTGCTACCAAAAGGTTTTAGTTTATAATTCCTTAAATATTCCTGAAAAGAATGCTTTGGATACACCACTCTCTTATAGCCTTTAGGCACATTTACTCTTGATTTAATAGTAGCGCCATCCTTATTTAACAACTCCGGCGTATTTATAACTGCAGAGGCTACTGTTTTTACTGTTTTTTTAACTGGTGTTATTTGGTATATAACCATCCCTAATAAAATAATACCTAATAGAACTGCTAAACTTTTTTTCATGTTTTTCTAACGCTTATTGTAACATACTTCGTATACAGAGTACTTATATTTGAAATTATTATTTAATTAGTTAGTATAAGTAAAATTTTGCCTTGTATTTTATAATATGATAGCTTTTTTTAAGATTAATTCTAGATAATTTTCAGCTTAACGATGTTCATCGAAATTAATATTTATTTCTGTTTACATTTATTTTTAAGTCGTTTATTATCATAAGCACATATGTATTCACTATCAAATTTTAAAACAAAATCATCAGAAAACCTGTTATATTTTTTAGTTTATCACTCAATATAAAACAGGACACGACATAAGGTTGTGTTAGCTACTTAACGTGAGCTTCTTTGTTAAATAAAATTGAATTGTTTTAAAATGAAATACATTAACATTTTTATAGGGTGCTTTTTAACGACCCTTAGCTTAAGTGCGCAGCATACAGCCTTTGAAAATTTAACGCCTCTCTCTCCAAATACTGCCGAGTTCCAGAAGTACGGGAACTACCCTGTTGGCCATTATAGTGGCGTACCAAATATCTCTATACCGCTTTACACAATAAAATCTGGAGATATAGAAGTTCCTATTACACTAAGTTATCATGCTTCTGGAATACGCGTAGACCAAGAAGCCAGCTGGGTTGGCCTAGGGTGGTCTTTAAATGCTGGAGGAAACATAAGTAAACAAACCAGACAACTTGATGATTTTGAAAGAAATAAAGGCTACAATGTTAGATCAAAAGTTATCCCTCTTACTTCAGATAACAAAGAAAACATAAACTTTACTAATGCTCAAAAAAGTCAATATAAAGAAAGAAATGGAGGATATGCAGATTTTCATCCAGATCTCTATTTTTATAGCTTTCTTAATTATTCTGGACAATTTATTTTTAATGATTTCCCATTTGGAATATCGGTTAAAAGGGGAGATGGCTTAGTGTTTAAAACAGATATATCTGGGAATCACCCAATCGAAGATTTTGATAATAACGAAGGGGTATACGTTAGAGATTTATCTGGAAATAAATATGAATTCCTTTCTAAAAATGTTACAGAAAGTGTTTCTTGGTCGTCCTCAAATACTAGCCTATTAAATATTGATAAAAAAATTGACAAATGGGATCTGGATAAAATCACCTCAACAACAGGAGATAAGGTAACATTTGAATATTTTAAAGGAACCTATATTAAAAGTATAAAACAAACCAATGGCACGATAACCATACCCACTGGACATAGAGTTTATGATAAAGATGGAAAATTTATTAATATAAACCAGTCGGTAGCTAAAGAAGTATGTTTTCATCCTCAATCCCCAGAACTTTGTTCTCTCTATGGCCCAAGTTCTAATCAATTTACTGGTCATAGATTATCTTCAGATAGCCACTCTTACTCTGTCACTCAACCAAACTATTTAGAACGGATCAATTTTGATTCTGGGTATGTATTATTTAAAACATCTAACAGAGAAGACCTTAAAAAAGAATACCCAAATAATGTTGATGAAAAAGGAAATTCAAAACCTCAAAAACTTTCTTCAATAGAAGTTTATGATATCCATGGAAGATTAGTTAAAGGCTATAGGTTTAATTATAAATATTTGAATCAATCATCTAATAGTGATAAAACTTTATATTCTAAATTAGGTTTAACATCTATTGAAGAATTTGGTGTTGATAAAAATAATAAACGCGTCTATAAATCGCCTTATGAGTTTAAATATTATGAAGATGCTTCTAAGAGATATTTAAAAGAAACAGATGATTTTGACGCTTGGGGATATCCTAACAACCCAAACAAGACTAATAATTATTTAGCTACACCTGCCGTTTTTGATGCCAATGCTATCGAATATAATCCGAATAATTTTATTTCTCGCCATTTGGATAGTAAAACATCTACATCTGATGATAAATTTCTTCCTAAAAGATGGCCTGTTTGGGAAACTACTGAATTTCTTCATGAAGTGGATCCAGAAAGAACAAAACTATATACCTTAAATCGGATTAAATATCCAACAGGTGGCAGAACAGATTTTGAGTTTGAAAACAATGATTACAGAAATACATACCCTAACTATTATTCAAACTATGTAGATAAAGTCGATTTTATTCCATTTCTAAATAACTATAATGATAACTGTGGAGAAGAGCCTTGCTCTACTGAACAAAAAACTAAATCTTTAGGCTTTAAGTCAAAAGCTCTAATCTGGATTAATAAATACGATACTGGTGGTTTTGGTGAAATCAAACCTAATGAAGACGCATTAGTTGAAATCAACTTAGAAAAAGAGACTAAAGCTACGCTAACGTTTAAAGTTTACAGTAACAATTTTAATATATTATCACGTCCAAAAGGAGTCCTTAAAGATAAAAACATGCGGCCAATATTAACTTTCCAACATAGCCCTCAACATTCTCATATCAATGGGTATCTGTTAAATATTCAATACGAAATTGATGGTCCTATAATTAAACAATACTCCCCTAAAGAAAGTATTATCTTACCAGCTGGTAAATATTACATGCAAGTTGAAGACTTTGATAGAGTAAATGGAGACTTCAGTGATTTATATTTTAGAATGGATGTTCTTGAAGAAGAGGAATCAACAACTATACCTTATTTTAATGTGGGTGGAGGACTTAGAGTAGCATCCATAACTAATTATGACGCTAACGGTAGCTTTATAAATTCCAGTAAATATGAATATAGCGGACAAGTTGAACTAGAAAATACAGATGGACATACAACTCATCAATCCTATGGGAAACTTTTAGCACCTGTTCAATTCAATTATGAACACTCTCACACTTATTCTAGTAAACATATTTATTTTGGTGTTCCCTCTGATCAGTTTCCAGGAAACATACACCATTCTGTTGAAAAGGTTTTTTCTACTTACAAACCCTTAACACCAATGGGGTCTTCTGCCAATGGACAATCTATAGGTTATGATAAAGTCATTGAAAAAAAGGTTAACGAATCTGGTGCTACTTTAGGTAAAACTATCTATCACTTTAGAAATGAATTAGAGGTTTTAGCTGATAATCCGTTAAATACTCCTAATAATAAACATCTTGATAATGGGCAATTACTATACCAAGAGACTTTTAATGAGGATGGCGATTTAATTGCTTCTACAGAAAATATATATTCTAAATATGACGATGACATCCATAGTTATGGTATGAATATTAGATGGATGGGACAGGACATGCCTGATTACGGTACTAAAGCAAGAGAATGTATAGAAAAGCAATTTTCAGTAGGCCTTTCTACATGTGTTCAAAGCTTTAAAGACATTTATAATTATGCTAAGCTTACCGACTATAAAATAAAAAGTGAATGGTGGCATATGAATGCATCCATTAATACGGTTTATGATATTAACGGAAATAACCCAGTAGTTACTACTACTGCATATGAATATAATAATAATAAAAGCTACCAACCGACCAAAACTATTGTAACCACTAGTAAAGGCGATGATATTGAGACTGCGGTCTACTACCCAGATGATATTGATAACATAAACTCTCTATCTAATGGAGGATCGTTAACTCAACTTGAAGTAGATGCTATTAAGAGACTAAAAGCTAAAAAAGGCAACCTTGTTAATTTTGATGAAGACTATCAACCTGCAACACCTATACAAACAGAAACCATATATAATGGGAGTACAAATCTGGAAAGACATCATTTTAAAAAGTATAGTGGTATTACACTCCTAAGTGGTATTAGTAATGCTACTAACAATAAAGCTTTAAAAAAACAAGTAGAATATTTAGGTTATGATAGTCATGGCAATCCAACAGCTTTAAAAAGAGAAAATGGAATTCATGTGTATTATGTTTGGGGGTACCACAAAGAATATCTTATTGCTAAAATTGAAAACGTTACCCCTCATACCATAGCTAATAACTCCAGCCTCTCCCAATTAATAGCCGAAGTGGTTACCAGATCTAATAATGATAGTAATGTTGCAAAAGAAGGTTTACTATATAATAAACTAGAAGAACTTAGAAACCACAGCGCCTTAAAAAGCGCCATGGTCACTACTTACACTTACGATCCTTTAATTGGAATGACAACAATGACAGCTCCTAATGGATATAGAACAACTTATACCTATGATGTTCATAATCGATTACATCAAGTAAAAGATAATAACGGAAATATAGTTTCAGAAAATAAATATAACTATAAAAACTAAACAGAATCATGAAAAAGCTTTTAATCACTTTAACACTATCATGGTTCAGTATAATGAATCTGGTAGCACAAAATTCATATCAAGCCCCTAGCTTAAGTTCTAATGAAAACTATATACATACCAAAGTATATCAAAAAGCAGGTACACCTTCTTCTAATGCTGATGTTATTGAAAACGTTACTTACTTTGATGGACTGGGAAGACCCAAACAACAGATTGATATTAAAGCGTCCCCTGACCAAAAAGATATTATCACTCATATAGAATATGATGATTACGGAAGACAAACTAAACAATATCTGCCTTACAAATCGAATCATACTATTGGAAGCTATAGAGGTCATGAAGCTTTAGAAAATGCTACCAAAGGATTTTATAAAAACAAATATCCAGAAGATTTTGCAAATATCCCTACAGCAGCCGTAAATCCATACACAGAACAGGTATTTGAAGCTTCCCCACTAAATCGTGTACTGGAAACTGGAGCGCCAGGAAAAGATTGGAAAGCTAATCCTAAGTCTAACAGCGACCATACTATTAAGTTCGATTATACTTCAAATAGTGCTACAGACAATATTATTCGTTTCGATGTATCTTTAAGTAGCTCAAGAACTCCCTCTCTGGTTAAAAATGGTACTTACAGAGTAAATACGTTATATAAAACTATTACCAAAGACGAAAATTGGACTACAGGAAATAATCATACCACTCAAGAATTTAAAAACTTACAAGATCAAGTCGTATTAAAACGTACCTTTAATACTATAAGCGGAAAAGTAGAGGCTCATGATACTTATTATATATATGATGATTTTGGTAATCTAACCTATGTTTTACCTCCAAAAGTAATAGCACAAAATACAATAAGCGCTTCGATACTAAACAATTTATGTTACCAGTATAAATACGATGAAAGAAACCGTTTAGTCTCAAAGAAAATTCCAGGTAAGGGATGGGAAAATATTGTGTACAACAAACTGGATCAACCTATAATGACACAGGATGCAAATCTTGCTCAAAATAATAGGTGGTTGTTTACAAAATATGATGTTTTTGGGAGAGTAGTCTATACTGGTATGGCTAAATTTTCGGGAGCTAGTTATACCATTCCTAGAAGTGCAATTCAATCGGCTGCCAATCTTCATAATAACGTACAGTATGAAAAATATGCCGCAAATACGGCTTTAGCCAATACCAATTTACAATATACCAGTAACGCTTACCCTAAATCATCTATTATTAATGAGGTATTTACGATTAATTATTATGATAATTATAACTTCAACAAACCTTCTCATACAGTACCAACCTCTGTTTTTGGACAAACTGTAGCCAAAAACATGGAAACAAAAGGGCTTACTACTGGAACAAAAGTTAAAGTGCTTGATACTTACGAGTGGATAACTACAATCACTTATTACGATAAAAAAGCAAGACCTATTTATGTATATAGTTATAACCAATACTTAAAAACTACAGATATTGTAAAAACAGAATATGATTTTGCAGGTAAAGTACTTAGAACAAGTTTACAGCATAAAAAAGATGCTAAACCCACCATTACCATTACAGATTATTATACTTATGATCATGCTGGCAGAGTAGTATCTCATGAGCAAGATATTAACGGTAAAAGAAAAGAAATTCTAACTACAAACAAATATGATAACCTAGGGCAATTACAGAAAAAATATGTAGGAAACACCATTCCTTTAGTAAGTGAGTACACTAAAAAATATCTTGTTAATGTAACAGGCGAAACCATAACAAAATATGGACCAACAAGTATAAGTTCTGGGCTTTCCACAAAAAAGAATATTACGGGCAACGGTTATGTGAGCTATACATTGCCTAATAGTAACCACGCTGTATCTGTAGGATTATCATATAACGATACTAATTCTTTAAGTAATACCATTAACTATAGCATTACCATTAGCTCAAAAAGGGCGCGGGTATATGAAAAAGGCGCTGCAAAAGGAAATACCATAACTGTTAATAATAATGATGTTTTTAGAATAGAAAGGCGTAATAATACCGTATATTACAGTAAAAATGGCACTGTGTTTTATGTATCAAACTTAGCTACTAATAATGGGTCTATGGTAGGAGATGCCTCTCTTATATCTACTGGCAGTACACTTAAAAATTTTGTAATTGTAGACACCAACAAAGCTTTACAAACTGTAGACTATGCTTATAATGTAAGGGGCTGGTTAAAGCAAATAAATAACCCTAATGCCTTAAATAACGACCTCTTTGGGTTTAAAATTAATTACAACACCCCCTCTTTATCTAATAGTAACCCTCTTTTTAATGGTAATATTAGCGAAACACATTGGAAAACAAAAAACGATAATGTACTTAGAAACTACAAGTACCTATACGACCCTTTAAACAGAATAACTAAAGCGACCAGCCACAATGGCAATTTCGATTTAACTGCTGTTACTTACGATAAAATAGGAAACATCAATAGGTTATCACGAAAAGGCGCTATAAATGAAGGGTTTGGAACTATAGACAAATTATACTATAACTATAATGGTAATAAACTTTTAAGGGTTACAGATATTGCTGATAAAAAATATGGATTTAAAGATGTTAGTAATGGTAGTCTTCCAGATTATTTATACGATGTTAATGGTAACATGACCATGGATAGAAATAAAAGCATCCAGCGCGTAATGTACAACCACCTTAATTTACCTTATCGCATTATATTAACACAAAGCTCTGTGCTTAAAAGAGAAATAGAATATAAATATGATGCGCTTGGTAATAAATTGCAAAAATATGCCTGGGAAAAGTACTCCTCGTCATCAATAAAAACCACCATAGCTCATAAAGAATATGCTGGTAATTTTATTTATACCAAACCCTGGGCTTCTTCTACTTATCTTGAGTTTATAAACCAACCCGAAGGTTATATAGAGGCAAAAAAACCTAACGATTATAACCAGGGCTTTAATTATATATACCAATACAAAGACCATTTAGGGAACATAAGGCTCTCGTATAATGATGGTAATGGGGATGGGCTAGTTAGTGTGGATGAAATTATAGAAGAAAAAAACTACTATCCTTTCGGACTTACACATAAAGAGTATAACAATGTAGTTAGAGGGAGAAAACATAACTATGGGTACAATGGAAAAGAGGAAAATGATGAGCTTGGGTTGGAGTGGTTGGATTTCTCTGCACGGAACTATGATCCAGCACTTGGGCGTTGGATGAATATTGATCCAATGGCTGATTTGATGCGTAGACACTCTCCTTATAATTATGCGTTTGACAATCCTATTTTCTTTATTGATCCAGATGGGATGACTCCATTTGGCCCTCCTCCAGGTTCTGGGATATCTTCTCCTTTTGGTCCAGCTCTTACGGATTTCATCGAAAATACAGATGTTCCTGGTCCCGTTGTTTCTGCAACAGGTTCTTTGAAAGGAAAAGTTGGTCCTGCTCTAAGGGTTGACGGATCTATAGGTAAAGCCGAATTAAATTTAGATTTATCAATAGCTAGTGCAGAAGGAAGTGTTACTGCTGATAATAATGAAAACATAGAAGCTAGTGGTAAAGTTAAAGTTATAAATGCTTCTGGATCAGTTTCAGTTCCTAATGTAGGCGAAGCTAAAGGTGACTTTACATTTGCCGAAATGAAAGGAACAATAGACTCCGAAGGGAATACACAACAAGATATATCAATTGGAATAGTTTCCACAGAAGCCACATCAGAAAATGGAGCCTCAGTCAAAAGAGATTACACTGCTTTAAGCTCTGAAGAAAGTAAAAATGGAAAGAGTAATGTAAGTGCTTCCTACAATAATACTACATCCAAAAATAGTACAATAAGTATGGGAGGTGGTATTGGTGCTTTTTATGGAAAAATCAAAGTTGATTTAACTAATTTAGTTGATAGTTTTAAGGTATCTCTAGGACTACTTAATGCAATATTTCAAGATTATAACCAAGAACAAAATGATACAGTTGAATAATACCCAGATAGCGCGGACGTCCTCGTCCGTGCCAGTACCTACTCAGGCAAAAAACAAAGTATTTAATTAATATATACCATTTAAACTTTAAAAGTATACCAAAAGCATTTAAGTAATGATGGTTAGAAGTAATAGATTTTATAATTCCCTTGCTCATATCATTAACTGATTTCCATAACCAATTTTTGAGTTGTTCGGTAGTATCAAATTGTTTGTTTTTGAAGCGTTGCTTGATGTATTGCCATATTTGTTCACAAAGATCTAGTTCAGGGCAATAAGACGGTATAACAGATAGATGTTATAAGGCACATTGATGTTCTTAGTAGCGTGGAAAGCAGCATTACCAGCTCTTCGAAGTCTGTGACTTCGAAGTATATATGAATAAAAAAATATTTTAAAAGAGCGTATATAACCATTCCTAATAAAATAATACCTAATAGAACTGCTAAACTTTTTTTCATGTTTTTCTAACGCTTATTGTAACATACCTCGTATACAGAGTACTTATATTTGGTATTAGTTTTCAAAATACAGAGTAATCTAAAGTAAAATGAATGAGATATTTAAAATAGTATATCAATCGCTTAAATGGATGGCTAAAATCTCTGGTTTTTCGTATAGAGAAATTAATATTATAGTTTATTACATTATCATTCCATCTATTTTTATCATTTTAATTGAAAGAATTTTAAAAACCAATTATCTAAAAATAGGGTTTAGTATACTTATCATTATTTCATTATTACTTATTCCTGACTTTAATGCTTTTTCTTCTTGGTTATTTGATAGATCGGTTGACTTTCTAAACTGGTTCGATGTTATTGGTCTCAATTATATTCAGGCTTCTGTTATTATCTGCGTTGTAGTTCCCATAATTATTTTTTCAGGTTTCGTGTATTGGAAAAAACAGTTTAATTCTAACTAGATCTAAGCCTCTAAATTTTGTTTACTAAAAACTATATTACCCTTATTTTTTTTACGTTGCTTAGGAATTATATATCCCTCAAAGCTCCGCTTTGAAAAAGAAAAAACACTGCTTATAAATTCAAGCGAGCTTGATTTAACAATATTTATTAACTATAGACGGGATTACCTTCGGTGATCCCTCAAAGCTCCGCTTTGAAAAAGAAAAAACGCTGCTTATAAATTCAAGCGAGCTTGATTTAACACAGCGTTTTTTCTTTTATTCGTGACCCTGGAGGGATTCAAACCCCCAACCCTCAGAGCCGAAATCTGATGCGCTATTCAGTTGCGCTACAGGGCCATTTTATTTTTAAGCTAATTTAGCTTTTACAATATTAGAAATGGTTTTACCATCTGCTTGTCCTGCTAGTTGTTTACTAACAAGCCCCATAACTTTACCCATGTCTTTCATGCCTTCTGCACCTACCTGATCGATAGTAGCTACCACTACTTTTTCTATCTCTTCCTCGGATAAAGCTTCTGGTAAAAACTGACTTATAACATCTGCCTCAGCTAACTCTGGCGTTGCTAAATCTTCTCGTCCTTGCTCTAAAAATACAGCAGCGCTATCTTTACGTTGCTTTACTTGTTTTTGAAGTATTTTAAGCTCTTGGTCTTCTGTTAATTCTTCTCCTGCTCCACTTTCGGTTTTTGCTAATAAAATGGCCGATTTAACTGCTCTTAACGCTGTTAATGCTGTTTGATCTTTTGCTTTCATAGCATCTTTTAAAGCTGCCATTATATTATTTTGTAAACTCATGGTGTATAAATTATAAGAATTGCGAATATAGTATCATTTATCTAATAAATATAGTAAGATTTAAATAATATCTTATGTTAAATGATGGGATTCAAGACTTATACCAATTCTACCATAAAATGCGACATATAATTCGTTTCTTTTACATGATTTCTGCATTAAAAAAATAAACCGTAGCTAAGGCTCAATGTCATTAAGTTAAGAAGTTTTCATCATTAAACTAAATGCATTTATTTCTATAAAAACGTGTAATTCAATTACATTTCGACTGCGCTCAATGTGACAAATTATACAAATTGAGCTTAACTTAATGACATTGAGCTAAGGCTATGCTTGATTTTTTATGCTTTAAACTCCTGTAAAATAACTCAAATTATTTATATCTCATTTTATAGCAAAATTGGTATTATAGAAACAAGATTCATAACCACACAATCGTACTTCATGATTCTTGGGTTTTGGATCTTGGATCTTGGGTCTTAAAAGCAAAACGCATTAACTAAAAAAACCCCAGAAAATGTGAGAGACTTTCTGGGATTGGTTAATAACTAAGTCAGGTTAATCAAAATACTTTTATTAATCTACATTGTCATGTAAAAATGAATTATTAGTTCTTATTTGGATATCGTCGTTATCATCTAAACCCACACTTGTTCTGGACATATCGGTTTCTGAAGAATGCTTAGATGCTTCTAAATCTACGCCTTGACGCTTGTATGCAGGAACCTTTTCTATGTCATCAATTTTAGAATTATTGAATTTATAATTAAAGTCTTTCATTTTACGACGTCTTTCTGCTGCTCTTTCTTTTAATATTTCAGAAATTGGCATATCGGTAGGATCTGTTTGTTCTTCTTCTATTTGCTCAACAGCTTCTTCTTTAAGCACTTTCTTTTCAAAAACCAATTCTTCCTCTACCTCTTCTAAGACTTCCTGTGTTGGTTTCTTTTTATTCATCGAAGACTCTGCTTCTATATAATCATCTAAAACATAACGTACATCTTCTCCTTCTTCATTTACTTCTTTTGCTGTAATTAATTCTACATAATCATTTACTGGTATGTCTTTTATAGTTTCATCTAAATTATGCATTACAGTGTCTTCTTCTACTTCTTTTTCATTATTATTAGAGGATATTGGCAAATCAAATGTTAATGTAATTTGCTGCTCCTCTTCTACCTCTATAACCTCTTCTTGTTTTATTGAAGCTGCTGGCTTGATAACAAAATCATTATCTTCTATATCTGCTTTCACCTCTTCATATACCACATCTATATTCCTAATAACATCGTTAGTAGGGATAATATTAAGGTCTCTTTTTGTTCCACTTGTTTTTTGCTTTGCTATAAACCGTTTTTCTAAAAAGCTTAACTCTTCTTCTACTTCATTTAAATCTAGCGTATGTCTTACAATTGGAGCTTCTTCTTTTTTCTCTAATTCTATAATTGGTTTAATAATCTCTGGTGAAGCCTCTTTTTCTTTAGTCGTACTAACATCTTCTTCATCTTCTAGAGCGTGAATTACTTTTTTGGTTTCTGTATTTGAAATTTCATCCTGCTGCTCTACATTAAATCCTGTGGCAATAATGGTTACCGATATTGAATCTTCCAATGTTTCATCTTCTCCTACACCCATGATGATATTAGCACCATTTCCTGCCTCACTTTGTATGTGATCATTAATTTCTCCTATCTCATCGATTGTAATTTCCTGTACACCAGAAACAATGAGCAACAATACATTTTTAGCTCCAGTAATTTTATTATCATTCAATAACGGAGAATCCAAAGCCTTACGAATAGCTTCCTGAGCTCTATTTTGACCAGATGCTAATGCAGATCCCATAATAGCTGTTCCACTATTACTTAGTACTGTTTTAGCATCACGTAAATCTATATTTTGCGTGTAGTGATGCGTTATAACTTCGGCTATACCCCTTGCTGCGGTTGATAATACTTCATCTGCTTTTGAGAACCCAGCTTTAAAACCAAGATTACCATATACTTCGCGAAGTTTATTATTATTTATAACGATTAAAGAATCTACTACTTCTCTTAATCTTTCAACACCTTTTTGAGATTGTTCTAACCTCATTTTTCCTTCAAACTGAAAAGGCATAGTTACAATACCCACAGTAAGAATGTCTTTATCTTTTGACATTTTAGCAATAATAGGTGCTGCACCTGTACCTGTACCGCCTCCCATTCCAGCTGTGATAAATACCATTTTTGTATTAGAATCCAACATTTGAGAAATTTCGTCGAAACTCTCTACTGCTGATTGCTCTCCTATTTCTGGATTTGCACCTGCCCCTAATCCTTCTGTTAAGTTAACACCTAACTGTATTTTATTTGGCACACCACTATTTTGAAGCGCTTGCGCATCGGTATTACAGACGTAAAAATCTACACCTTTTATACCCTGTTGGAACATGTGGTTTATAGCATTACTACCGCCTCCACCAACACCAATCACTTTAATAACGTTTGATTGATTTTTAGGCAAATCAAAAGCAATTTTCTCAAATTCGTTCTTGTTGCTCATACTAATTGTACTTTTTTTGGGGTTCTATTTTAATTCAATGGTTTTATTATTCTGCATTATCTAAAAATTCCTTAACGCGTTCTGTTAATTTATCAAGAAACGAACGACGTTCCTTGAGGGGTTTCTCAATAAATTCCTGCGTTACTTCATCTTCGATATTATCTTCTACAGCTGCTTCTAACTGCTGTGCTTTTTCTTCTACTTTTACACGTTCTTGTCGTTTTAATCCATCCAGAACTAAGCCAACTGCCGTTGCATATAACGGGCTTGTTACATCGCTGTCACTATCGCCTGCTAAATGCTCATTTGGATACCCTATTCTGGTATCCATTCCTGTGATATATTCTACTAATTGCTTTAAGTGTTTTAACTGGCTTCCTCCACCAGTAAGCACAATACCTGCTATTAATTTTTTCTTTTGTTCTTCATGACCATAGTTTTTTATCTCTGCAAAAACCTGCTCTATAATTTCTACAACTCGCGCATGAATAATTTTAGATAAATTCTTTAATGTTATCTCTTTTGGCTCTCTACCTCTTAATCCTGGTATTGAAACAATTTCGTTGTCCTTATTTTCTCCTGGCCATGCAGAACCAAATTTTATTTTTAATAATTCTGCTTGCTTTTCTATTATAGAACAGCCTTCTTTTATATCTTCTGTAATTACATTGCCGCCAAAAGGGATTACCGCTGTATGACGAATTATACCATCTCTAAAAATGGCTAAATCTGTTGTTCCTCCTCCTATATCTATAAGTGCTACACCTGCTTCCTTTTCTTCCTGACTCAACACGGCATTCGATGAGGCTAATGGTTCCAGAGTAATGCCTTCCAAATTTAGACCTGCACTCTGCACACATCTGCCTATATTGCGTATGGATGATACTTGCCCTACTACGACGTGAAAATTAGCTTCTAGTCTTCCGCCATACATTCCTATAGGTTCCTTTATCTCGGCCTGACCATCTACTTTGTATTCCTGAGGCAACACATGGATAATCTCTTCCCCTGGTAGCATTACTAACTTATGTACCTGGTTAATTAATCGATCTATATCTTCTTCGTCTATTACTTGGTCTGAGTTTGATCTTGTGATGTAATCACTATGTTGTAAACTACGAATGTGTTGTCCTGCAATACCCACGGTAACATCTTCAATTTTAGTCCCAGCAGCTGCCTCGGCTTCTTGTACCGCTTGCTGAATAGACTGAATGGTTTGTGTAATATTATTAACTACACCTCGATGTACCCCTAAGCTTTTAGATTTACCAATACCTAAAATCTCTAGCTTGCCGTATTCGTTTTTACGACCTATCATTGCCACAATTTTTGTGGTTCCTATATCTAACCCTACTGCTAAATTATGTTCCATTTTTTACGCTTTGGTACACACCACTTGATTATCAAATTGTAAGTTTACTTTGCTATACTTATCTAGCGTTTTCTCTTTTAAACTTTTTATATAAAACGCTTTCAAGTTGTTTATCTTTTTGTCTAAAAATTTTAAACTTCCAAGATTCACAGTAAAATTGCATTGTCTCAATTTTAATTCTACTGCACCTTCTCTATTTTGATTTATCTGTACGACATGAGTTTTTAAAAAAGCATCTAATTCAACCTTTTTAGCAACCTCAAAAACTTTGCTCAAATTATTTTTTTCTACATAACCAGTAACTAACGGCACTCTTGCCGTGTAATTAGATGACAATGGCATGTAATGCCCCTCATCATCTATATAATAAGATGCATTTGTCATCACTCTAGCTACAGGTCTTTTTTGTATTATATCTGCGTTAAGTATTCCATTAACAGCAACATACACTTCGGCCGATTTAATCATCGGGTTAGAATTCAGGGCTTTTTCTAACGTATTCAAATCTAAAATTTCTTTAGACACGTTTTTAACACTGTCGTGATTTTGTATTAACAATTTACTAACAACCTCATCTGTAATAAAAAGATTATCATCTCCTACAAAAGAGATAATAGGTGCCTGTATTTTTCGCGCGTCGTTTCTCTTAAGCGCAAATCCATAGAGAAACCCCACTAAAATTAGTAACACTATCATTTTTATATAGTTCCAACTAGCTCGCAATACTAAACTCTTTTTTTATGTGTTTAACTTCTTCTCCTATATCACCAGCCCCTATGGTTAGTACAACCTGGGCTTTACTTTCACGAATAGCATCAACCAATTCTTTTTTATTTATTAGTTTTTTATTCATGTTATCCACTTTATCCAATAACCATGTAGAAGTAACACCTTCTATAGGCAACTCCCTTGCCGGATAAATATCTAGCAATAAAAGCGCATCGAATTGTGATAAACTTTTTGCAAATTCATCTGCAAAATCTTGTGTTCTACTATATAGATGTGGTTGAAATATTGCCACCACCTTTTTATTTGGATACATTTCTCGAACTGCACTATGCACTGCATTAATTTCTTCTGGATGATGTGCATAATCGTCTATAAACACAAAATCGTTTGTTTTAATGTGATACGTAAAACGCCTCTTAACACCTCTATAAGACGCCAATGCTTTAGCTAAACCCTTAGAAACGCAACCATACTCTAGAGCCATCGCTAATGCTATAAGTGCATTTGATAAATTATGCCGTCCAGGCAGATTAAACTGTAAATTAGTTATTGTTGTATTTGGGGTTTTCACATCAAAAACATACATCCCATCTTCTATTTTTATATTGAAAGCACTGTAATCTGCATCATCTTCTATACCATAAGTAATCCCATGTATAGGCAACCCATTTTTAACAAATAACTTACCATTAGGTTTTATTTTTCTTGAAAAATCTTCGAATGATTTTTTTAATTCTGAAGCATCTCCATAAATATCCAAATGATCCGCATCCATAGACGTAATACACGCCATATCTGGAGATAAGGTTAAAAACGAGCGATCAAACTCATCTGCCTCAACCACCGAAACCTCCGAACCATTTAAAATTAAATTAGAATTATAATTCTCACTTATCCCTCCTAAAAAAGCCGTTAGCGAAACATTACATTCATACAACAAGTGTCCTAGAATACTTGTTGTTGTTGTCTTACCGTGCGTTCCTGCAACCGCCAAACAAAATGTATTTTCTGTTATTAACCCTAATATTTGAGAGCGTTTTAACACCTTAAAACCGTGAGCTTTGAAATACTTTAATTCTGTATGATCTTTTGGTATAGCTGGTGTATACACTACCAATGTAGCTTCTTGATTTAGAAATATATTTTCTATCAACGCAACATCATCATTAAAATGCACAGAAATCCCCAACTGCTCTAAAGCATCAGTGATTTCAGTAGGTGTTTTATCGTAACCCGATACTTTTTTACCAATAGAATTAAAGTACCTGGCAAGCGCACTCATACCTATACCTCCAATACCTATAAAAAAAACGTTATCCCATCCTAAACCCGTCCCTAAAGAAAGGGCTTTATTATATCTCTTTACATTTTGTTTTTTATTACTCATAAATTTATTTGTTTCTTCCCTTTGGGAAGACAGAAGATGAAATTAACAATACTTCTACTTCATCTACAATATCCTTAGTTGCATTCACTAGGGCTAACTTTTTTATATTAACACCTAATTCTTTTTGCTTATCTATAGATGTATTAAGCTGGGAAAACTTATTTTCAAAATCCACATCCAAATCACCCTCTTTAATCATTAATGCCGCATCCTGACTAACAATTGCCGATGCATTTTTTGTTTGATGATCTTCGGCCACATTAGGAGACGGTATAAAAATTACTGGCTTACCTACTATACATAATTCTGATACCGAACTTGCCCCAGCTCTTGAAATAATAATATCTGCAGCTGCATATGCCAAATCCATACGGTTTATAAACTGATGCACTTGCACATTCTTTGTATGATCGTATATTTTATATTTTTCATAATATAATTTCCCACATTGCCATATTACCTGTACATTTTGTGTATCGAAAAAATCCAGCTTTTTTTCTATTAACTCATTAATTCGTTTAGCACCCAGACTACCTCCTAACACCAAAACCGTTTGCTTACCTTCAAGGAGATTAAAATGGGATTTAGCTTCATCTGCTTTATGCGCTATACTAAGTAAATCTTGACGCACAGGATTGCCTGTAATTCTAATTTTTTCTTTCGGAAAAAACCGCTCTAAACCATCATAAGCTACACATATTTTTTGTGCTTTTTTAGACAGTAACTTATTGGTAATACCAGGATACGAATTCTGCTCTTGTATTAAACTTGGTATATTATTTAACGTTGCCATATGCAATAAAGGCCCACTGGCAAATCCTCCTGTACCTATAACCACATTTGGCTTAAAAGACTTAATTATTTTACGAGACTTCCACAGGCTACTTACTAGTTTAAAAGGAAACATTAGATTTTTTAGCGTCAACTTTCTCTGTATCCCTGAAATCCAAAGCCCTTTAATTTCATATCCTGCTTGCGGCACTTTTTCCATCTCCATTCTATCCTTTGCTCCCACAAACAAAAACTCTGCATCTGGATAACGAGACTTTAACTCATTAGCAATAGCTATTGCAGGATAAATATGCCCCCCTGTTCCTCCTCCAGATAAGATGATTTTATATGTATTTGATTTACGATTCACAATTTACGATTTACGATTTCGCATCGTCTTTATAGATGCTACTACTATAGACAACAACTCACTTTCTTCATTATGAAGCCTTTTTATTTCATCGTGCTCTTTTTTATTACTTATTTCTAAAAAAAGCTCTAAGAAATACATACTTTCATCTGCCTCCTCTTCTACAATTTTTAATTTATTTATAAAATCTGCTTTAGACTTAGCTCTACAAGCAGCTCTATAATTAGCCCCAACAGAACTAGAACACCTTATTAACTGATTACAATAAGCATTAAATTCTCTAGAAACAGGAAATTTAGAACACAACATCCAGCAATCTGATGCAAACTTTTTTGTTCTATTTTTCAATGCTTCTTTCATAAATCGTAATTCAAAAATCGTCCCTTGTAAATCCCTAAATGGCTTCACTTAAAATCTCCAAAGGATTATCCTCAACAGCTTCTTTATTTTTTATTTCTTCTCTTTTTGCACTTACACTTAAAATAATACCTATTGCTAAACAGGTCATCCAAATCGATGTCCCTCCACTACTAATAAGTGGCAATGTTTGCCCCGTTACTGGAAACAACTCTACAGCCACCGCCATATTTATTAATGCCTGAAATATTATAGGCAACCCTACACCCAGCACCAACAATTGGCCAAAAATGGTGTCTGATTTCTGAGAGACTATTACAAACCGAAACAACAGCCAGAGATATAAAACCATAATAAACAAACCACCTATTAAGCCATATTCTTCTATTATGATGGCAAATATGAAATCTGATGATGACTGCGGCAGAAAATTCTTTTGAATACTCTTACCTGGCCCCACGCCTTTTATTTTACCTGAAGCTATTGCTATTTTCGCTTTTTCTATTTGATAATCTGCTTCGGTATCTTCGCCGTTTGCATAGTTTATAATTCGATTTTCCCAAGTTTCTACTTTCACCTTTAATGGTCCTGAAGTTAGTTTTGCCACCATTACAAAAAGAACCAACCCTATTACCCCTAAACCTATGATCAATAACAAATATTTCACAGGATAACCTCCCAAAAACATCAAGGCAAGCACCATAACAAAAATAATAGCTGCCGTTGAAAAATTAGACGGTAATATAAGTGCCAACACAAAAAACACTGGTATCCATAAAGGCAAAATAGATGCTTTAAAACCAATAGTTTTATCTTTCATTTTAGACAAATAACGCGCCACATACACCATTAATACCACCGATGCAAATGTTGATGTTTGAAACGACATATTTACAAACGGTATCGTTATCCACCTACTAGCCGTAGCTCCCCCCACTGTAGTCCCTTGTAAAATTGTAATTGTTAACAATACCAATACCACAGGAATCATAACTAAAGACAAGCCCTTAAAATAACGGTATGGTATTTTATGCACCCCGTACATAATAGCGAAACCCAACCCCAAATGCACAAAGTGTTTTACAAAAAAAGTAAACGTATTTCCTCCTGCACCTTTGTAAGCCAAATTACTCGCAGCACTATATACAGGCAAAAACGACACGATAGCCAACAATGCGACAATTGCCCATATTAAACGATCTCCTTTTATGTTTTTAAATATACTCCCCATTGTCCTTCGGACATTCCCCCTAAAGGGAAACTTTTAAATTAATTTTAAGCATCCATCTCTTCATTTTAGAAGGGTTATGAGATGGGATTATAAATTTCTTACTGCGTCTTTAAATTGGCGCCCTCTATCTTCATAATTATCAAACAAATCAAAACTTGCACATGCTGGAGACAACAATACACTATCTCCTGATTCGGCAATTTTATAGGCAATTTTCACTGCTTCACTCATAAATTGAGTTTCAACAATAATGTCTACCATACTACCAAATGCTTCTAATAACTTTTCGTTATCCACACCCAGACATATAATAGCTTTCACCTTTTCGTTTACAAACGAAAACAATTCTCGATAATCATTCCCTTTATCCACACCTCCTACGATCCATACTGTTGGCGCATCCATACTTTCTAATGCATAATATGTGGCATTTACATTTGTAGCTTTAGAATCGTTTACGTACTGCACCTTATTAATTTTAAGAACGTGTTCTAACCTATGTTCCACACCTTGAAAATTTTCTAAACTTTCCCTAATGGTTTGTTTTCTAATCTTCAAAAGATGCGCTACTGTGGTAGCAGCCATAGCATTTTTAAGGTTATGCTTTCCTTTTAAAGTTAAACTATTTGTTGGCATAATTATTTCGTTATTATCTATCGTTATTATTAGTTTGTCTTTTTCTATATAAGCGCCGTTTTCTACTTTTTTCTCTAATGAAAATGGCAATAAAGTTGATTGAACAGGATGCTTTTTTAAATAACCATTTATCACTTCATCATCTGCATCATAAATCAAATAATCTTCTTTTGTTTGATTCATTACTATTCTAAATTTTGATGCGATATAATTTTCAAATTGATAATTATATCTGTCCAAATGATCTGGAGTAATGTTGGTTATAACAGCTATTTTTGGCTTAAAATCAATACTATCATCCAATTGAAAACTACTAATCTCTAACACATAATTCGCATGATCTTTTTCAAGAACTTGACTCGCAAAACTATCTCCTATATTACCTGCCAATCCTATATTTAAATGGTCTTTTAACAGATAATGCGTTAATGTTGCTGTTGTTGTTTTACCATTACTCCCTGTAATTCCAACTATAGTTGCATTGGTGTATTTTGAAGCAAATTCAATTTCAGAAACTACGGTTATACCTTTATTCCTAATTTGCTTAACCAATGGTACTTTATCTGGAATACCAGGACTTTTCATCACCACATCTGCAACTAAAATCTTTGCTTCAGTATGCTTTTCCTCTTCCCATTCAATCTCATTCTGTATAAGAACTTTTTTATATTTATCTTTTATTTTTTGATTATCTGAAACAAAAACATCATAACCTTTTGCTTTTCCTAAAAGCGCTGTCCCTACACCGCTTTCTCCTCCTCCCAATATAACTAGAAGCCCCATCCTAAATCCTTCCCCAAAGGGTAAGGACTTACCACTCTGCTTTTATTTTCTTTAACTCCTTTCATTAATCGTAATTCTAAAATCGTATGTCGTAATTCGCCTTATCTTATCTTCAATGTTACTATAGAAAGTATGGCCAATAAAATACCCACAATCCAAAATCTGGTCACGATTTTACTCTCGTGATAGCCTAACTTTTGATAATGATGGTGTAGTGGAGACATTTTAAAAATACGCCTTCCTTCTCCATACTTTTTCTTGGTATACTTAAACCAACTCACCTGCATCATAACCGATAAATTTTCTGCTAAGAAAACGCCACACAATACGGGTATTAACCACTCTTTTCTAACTGCTATCGCTATTACCGCTATTATCCCTCCAATAGTTAAACTTCCTGTATCGCCCATAAAAACCTGAGCGGGATAGGTATTATACCAAAGAAAACCTATTAAGGCTCCTACAAATGCCGCTATATAAATTGTAACCTCCTCAACTCTTGGAATGTACATGATGTGCAAGTAATCTGAAAAAACGATATTACCAGACACCCAAGCAAAAATCCCCAAAGTAAGTACTATAATCGCAGAAGTACCTGCTGCTAAACCATCTATTCCATCGGTTAAATTCGCACCATTTGACACTGCTGTTATGATAAAAATAACCACTAGAACAAAGATGATCCAGGCATACTTTTCCAGCGCCGGACTTATCCATGTAATTACTTTTGAATATTCAATTTCATTTCCTTTTACAAAAGGAATCGTGGTTTTTGTTGATTTAATTTCTTCCTGAAATAATTGTGACGCTGGTGTATCTGGATTTTCAGCCAACAAAGCGCGTCGTTCTTCTACTGGCAATTTCTCTTTCATCGTCACATTATCATTAAAGTAAAATGTTAATCCTACAATTAACCCAAGCCCTACTTGCCCTAAAATTTTAAACCTTCCCTTTAGACCTTCTTTATCGTTTTTAAACTTTTTTAAATAATCATCTATAAACCCAATTACCCCCATCCACAATGTTGTTACAATCAACATAATGATGTAAATATTCTCCAACTTAGCGATTAGCAACACAGGAATTAGAGTCGCCAGAATAATAATTATTCCACCCATAGTTGGTGTCCCCTCTTTCTCTTTCTGCCCTTCTAATCCTAAATCTCTAACAGTTTCTCCCATTTGCTTTTTACGTAAAATGGAAATAATTCTTTTTCCATAAATCGTAGAAAAAAGCAATGCCAAAATCATGGCTAAGGCGGCTCTAAACGTTAAAAACCCAAAAAGAGACGCCCCGGGAAACCGAAATTGTTTTTCTAAATATTCAAATACGTAGTATAACATCTTTTTCTTTATTGACCCTTCGACTGCACTTCGACAAGCTCAGTGACCACGCTCAGGGTGATAATTTTATTTTTGTAATTGTTTTAAAAACCCCTCCACTATTTTATAATCATCAAAATCAAAGCGTTCTCCTTTAATTTCTTGGTAGGTCTCATGCCCTTTCCCCGCTATTAAAATAATATCGTTGGGCTGCGCCAATTGACATGCAGTTTTTATAGCCTGTTTTCTATCTACAATTGTTAATGTCTTTCTAAAATTTTGAGATTGCACGCCTGATTCTATTTCTTCCAAAATAGCTTCCGGACTTTCACTTCTTGGATTATCACTGGTAAACACAACCTTAGTACTCAATTCTGAAGCGATATGCCCCATTTTTGGTCTCTTGGTTTTATCTCTATCGCCTCCACAACCAACCACTGTTATAAGCGACTCATTTTTTGTTCGAATACTATTAATAGTCTCTAATACATTTTTAAGCGCATCTGGCGTATGTGCATAATCAATAATCGCTGTTATTTTATCTTTAGAGACCATATATTGAAAACGCCCGCTTACACTTTGCAAATCACTAATTAAGCGCAACACTTCTACCTTTTCAAGCCCCAATAGTTCTGCTACAGCATAGATTGCCAATATGTTATAGGCATTAAAATTCCCTATTAATCTTGTCCAGACTTCACTACCATTTACATTTAGCAATAACCCACTAAATTCGTTCTCTAAGATTTGCGCTTTAAAATCGGCATATCCCTTTAAAGCATAGCTGTATTTTTTGGCCGATGTATTTTGTAACATTACAAGACCATTTTTATCATCGGTATTCACTAACGCAAAAGCATCTTTATGCAACCCGTCAAAGAATGCTTTCTTTACATCTCTATATTCTGCAAACGTGTTATGATAATCTAAATGATCATGAGACAGATTAGTAAAAACCCCTCCTGCAAACCGCAACCCTTCTGTTCTACTTTGATGAATACCATGAGAGCTCACTTCCATAAAACAAAATTCCACTCCTGCTTCATTCATCATCTTCAAATAGCTGTTAATTGCAATAGGATCTGGCGTTGTATGCGTTGCTTTATACTCTAGATCATCAACCAATATTTTTACAGTTGAAAGCAATCCTACTTTATAGCCTGCATTTTTAAATAATTGATAAAGTAGTGTTGTAACTGTTGTTTTTCCATTGGTTCCTGTTACCCCAACGAGCTTCAAATTACCCGATGGGGAATCGTAATAATTTGAAGCCATAATTGCTAATGCTTTGTTAGAGTTGTCAACTTGAATATAGGTGATCCCATTTACCAAAGAAGTAGGCAAAGTTTCGCACACTATAACTAATGCGCCTTGTTTTATTGCTTTGTCAATGTAGCCATGTCCATCTGCCAAGGTTCCTCGAATAGCCACAAACACATCATTTAATTCTATTTTTCTAGAATCAAACTGAATAGCGTTTACAGCAACACTTGTATCACCAACTACAGTGTTAATGGTTACTTTATATAATATGTCTTTTAATTCACTCACGAGATCTCTAAAACAACTTTTTGATTCTTTTTTAATTTCTCTCCTTTTGAAATAGACTGACTTTTTATTACGCCCACTCCATTCACGCCTACTTTTAACCCCATATTCTCCAATAATGCCACTGCATCCATAACCTGCATCCCTACTACATCTGGCATGATTGTTTTATATTTTTGTGACAGTTTAAAATAATTTTCAAACTGTGTAGCCACCTCACTTTGCTTAACATCAAGCGATTTTATTTCATCTATCAATGGCGTATCTGTAAATATCTTTTGCGCTATGCTTTTAAAAACTGGCCCAGATACATCTGCACCGTAATAACCCACCTTTGTACTTGGCTTATGAATAACTACGATACAGGAATATTTTGGATTTTCGGTTGGAAAATACCCTGCAAAAGAAGACACATATTTTTTATCCTTTTTCCAGAGGTCGTAATTTTTATAATCTATTCTTGCTGTACCTGTTTTGCCTGCCATTGAAAAATTCTCAGAATACATGCGTTTTCCCGTCCCTCTAACAACAACATTTTTTAATATCTCTTTAATTTCATTTAATGTTTTTCTTGAACATATTTCCTCATTAACAACCTCTTTATCAAATACTTCAATTTCCCTATCAAACTCTTTTACCGACTTAATAAATCTAGGCTTTACCATCACCCCATTATTTGCTATAGCATTGTAAAACGTTAATGTTTGCAACGGTGTCATTCTTAAATTATACCCATAAGCTATGGATGGCAATGCATTTCTACTCCAAATTTCATCTCCTGGCTCTGGTATTACTGGCTGCCCTTCCCCAATAATTGATATGCCTATTTTTTTATCCAGACCCCAACCTTTTATTCGGTTTATAAACTTTTTAGGCTTTGCAGAATAGTGATCATCTATTATAGTTGCCAACCCTATGTTTGAAGACACTTCTAATGCTTTGGCTACAGAAATTTTACCATGCCCCCTGGAATCCCTAATAGTTCTTCCATAGAAACGTTTCGACCCTAACTTGGTATCTATTATAGTTGCGGTATCTACCACCTTATCTTCCAGAGCCGCCATAAGCGCCATAACTTTAAATGTAGACCCTGGCTCATGAGATTCTCCTACAGCATAATTTAACCGCTCGTAATAGGTTCCTTTTTTGGTTCTTCCTAAATTTGAAATAGCACGTATTTCACCTGTCTTCACTTCCATTACAACCACACAGCCATGTTCTGCCTCATAATACTCCAATTGTTTTAACAAGGCATGATGTGCTATATCTTGAATATTAACATCCATTGTTGTATAGACATCCAAACCATCTTTAGGCTCTATCTTATTATCATCGTTTATTGGCTTCCACTGGTTTTTACCTATTTGCTGTTTTGCATGCTTCCCATCTGTTCCTCTTAAATATTGAATTCCAAATGCACCATCAATCCCTGGACGCGTTACATTACCTTGCTCATCAATACGCTCATAACCAATAGTACGTTGCCCAATACCTCCCATGGGGTGCTCGCGTTTGGTTTTTTGCTCCACTATTAAGCCCCCTTTAAACGAACTTGCTTTTAACATAGGAAATGCTTTAAACCTCAGGTATTCAGAATATCCTAAATCTCTTGCTAATAACAAATACCTGTTTTTATTTTTCCTCGCCTTTCTTAAAAGGTTTTTATAATAAGAAGACGATTTTTTTCTTGAAAATTTAGCCAAAGAATCACTAAGGGCTTTTATGTTTTCTTCAAAGAATTTAGATGAAGGTGTTAAAGCATCAAAACGGATATCGTATTTAGGTATTGAGGTCGCTAACAAATTCCCATTTACAGAATATACATTGCCGCGATTTGCTGGTATCACAAAATCTTTAACGATTCGCTCATTAGCTTTAGCCCGGTATTTATCCCCTTGCACAAACTGGATACTCACCAATTTAAACACCACAGCCAGACCAAAGACGAACATACATCCCGATATAAAGTATAATTTGTTTAATATGTTCTTTTCTTTTACTGCCAAATCGAACGCTATCTTTGTGGCTTTACTTTAATTTTTCGTGGCGGAATCACCGAAGGACTCAACCCTTTTTCTTTCATTTTAACAACGACTGCAGATTCCATTTTTAATCGCATTAATCGCGATCTTCCATCTACAAACCGTGAACGCATTTCTTTTACTTCATTATTTAACCGCGCTATTTCATGTACTTTTTTATCTGCGCTATGCGAACTAGCAATCATAACAATAGCCAAAACAGAAATAAAAATGATGACACGCCAATTTTTAAACGAGTCTTCACTCACTAAAAAAGTACCCCTTAATACACTGTAAATACTTTTCTTGACCATTTAATTTTTTTCTGCTATTCTTAGTTTAGCACTTCTTGCTCTATTGTTATTTTTAATTTCTTCTTTATCGGGAACTATTAACCCACCTACTTTTTTTAGAGGCACTTCAAAATTCCCAAATACATCCCGCTCAGGCTCTCCTTCAAACATGCCATTTCTAATAAATCGCTTTACCAACCTATCTTCCAAAGAGTGATAGGATATAAAACTTAACCGCCCTCCTTTTTTTAACACCTCAGGCATTTGCACTAAAAATTCTTTTAAAGCTTCTATCTCCTGATTCACCTCAATGCGTATCGCTTGATATATTTGTGCTAAAATTTTATTTTCATGCCTAGGAGACAAAAACTTCTTTAACACCTGCTTTAATTGCGAACTGGTTACAATATTTTCATTCTCCCTATGTGCCACGATCAATCTTGCCATTGCTGGAGCTGCTCTTAATTCGCCATACTGTAAAAACACTTGCTTTAACTGCTCTTCCTCGTAATCATTAATCACATGATAAGCAGACAGCTCGTTTTGCTGATTCATTCGCATATCCAAATCTGCTTCAAACCTTGTTGAAAATCCTCGCTCTGCGACGTCAAATTGATGTGATGACACTCCAAAATCGGCCAAAACACCATCCACCTCTCTCACGCCATGAAATTTCAAAAAACGCTTTGCATATCTAAAATTCTCATTAATGAGCACAAATCGCTCATCATCAATTGTATTCTCCAAAGCATCCTGATCTTGATCAAAAGCTAATAAACGCCCTTTCTCACCCAGTCTATTCAAAATCTCACGACTGTGCCCTCCACCTCCAAAAGTTACATCTACATAAACCCCATCTGGATTGATATTCAACCCATCAACAGTTTCTTTGAGTAAAACTGGATTATGATAATTCATCTTCGTCATCTTGCCCCATTACTTCTTCGGCTAAATCTGCAAAATCCAATGCTGCATCATCAATAGCCTGTTCATACAATTCCTTATCCCATATCTCAACAATATTAATTGATGAAGACATTACAATCTCTTTAGAAATATTTGCGAAAACCGTTAAATCTTTCGGGATTAACAATCTCCCTGTAGCGTCTACCTCAACTACTCTAGCGCCTGCACTAAAACGCCTTATAAAATCATTGTTCTTTTTCTTAAATCTATTTAGCTTATTCATTTTTTGCATTAGCAACTGCCACTCGGTCATTGGATATAATTCAAGACATTTTTGAAACACCGACCTTCTCAACACAAAACCATCAACCAACATAGGAGTCATTTGCTTTTTCAATCCTGCAGGAAGCATTAAACGCCCTTTAGCATCTGCCTTACAATTGTATGTCCCTATTAATGAATGCACTAAATTTTTATAAACTATACGGTTATAGTTTCCAAATATACCTAAAATTTTACCACATTTTACCACTTTTTACCACTTTGTTAATAAATTTTAAGTTATCAAACCCACAATAGGCGATCTATTGATAGACAAAACCGTAATACCTTATTACCAATGAGTTAAAAACCACAATGTTTAAAAACCACACAAAGGCACTGTTGTTTGATTTAACAAATAATCCCCAAGTGAATTAAAATCGAAAAATTATGAATGATTTGACTATATTTGTTTTCTTATGAAAAGGACCCATAAAAACTAATGAGTGACAGTTTAAAAAAAGAAGGAGGCTACAGCTATCTTGAAGTTGGCGAAGGCATGCCCATAGTAGTATTACACGGTTTAATGGGAGGTTTAAGTAATTTTGACTCTGTTAAACATTTTTTTAGCAAAAAGGGATATAAAATTGTCATCCCCGAATTACCTGTTTACACCATGTCTCTTTTAAAGACAAATGTTAAAAGTTTTGCCAAATATTTACATGATTTTATAGAATTTAAAGCCTTTAAAGAAGTTATATTACTGGGCAATTCTCTGGGAGGACATATTGGCTTATACCACACAAAACTCTTCCCTAAAAAAGTTAAAGGCATTGTAATAACGGGGAGTTCTGGCCTTTATGAAAGCGCTATGGGAGGCGGCTACACTAAGCGTAGTGATTATGAAGTGATAAAGAAAAAAGCACAAGAAGTGTTTTACGATCCTGTGGTGGCTACAAAAGAAATTGTTGATGAAGTTTATGAAACGGTTAATAACCGTAATAAGCTTGTTAAAACCTTAGCTATTGCCAAAAGTGCCATTAGACACAATATGGCTAAAGATTTGCCCAAAATGAATGTCCCTACGTGTATTATTTGGGGAAAAAACGACACTGTAACACCTCCTGAAGTTGCCGAAGAATTCCATGATTTATTACCAGATTCGGATTTGTATTGGATTGATAAATGTGGACACGCCGCTATGATGGAGCATCCAGACGAATTCAATACTATTCTATTCGACTGGCTTACAGAACGCAAACTATAATTTTACGTACTTATGCTTATAAAATCTGCTGAATTTGTTGTTAGTAATTCAGATGTTGCGAAATGCCCTAAAAGCGCACTTCCCGAGTATGCTTTTATTGGCAGAAGTAATGTAGGCAAGTCTTCCCTTATAAACATGCTAACTAACAGAAAAAGCTTAGCTAAAACATCTGGAAGACCTGGAAAAACACAACTTATTAATCATTTTTTAATTAATAAAAACTGGCATTTGGTAGATTTACCTGGCTATGGTTATGCCCGTGTTTCAAAAAGTGCAAAAAAAACTTTTCAAAAATTTATTACGCAGTATTTTCTAAATAGAGAACAAGTGGTTACTGCTTTTGTATTGGTAGACCTAAGACATAACCCGCAACCTATTGATTTAGATTTTATGAGGTGGTTAGGCGAAAAAGGTATTCCTTTTTCTATCATTTTTACTAAAGCCGATAAACTTAAGCCTAAAGCTATTGAAAGGCATGTAACTGATTATAAAAACATTCTTTTAGAGACCTGGGAAGAAATGCCCAACTATTTTATCACATCCTCTTCTAAAAGCATTGGTAAGGCTGCTGTTTTGGAATATATTAATTATTTAAATGAGGGCATTAAAAACAACTTTTCGAATTAAAGAAACCTCATCCTTTTGAGGTTCTCACTCATTCTTCACCAGAAAGAAGACAATTGTTTCCTTTTATAAAAACATGCACCCCAAAGATTAACCTATATTTTCTTGACATAATCTGTAACCAATACTATTTGCTGGGCGCCCACCTTACCTTCTATATATTTATCGTTATCATGGTCTAAACGAATATTTCTAACCGCTGTACCTTGCTTTGCTACTATACTTGTCCCTTTAACTTTTAAATCTTTAATAAGCACAACCGAATCTCCCGCATTTAAAGCCACACCATTAACATCTCTATGAATTATTTTATTTGAGGCATCTTCATGCTCACCTGTTGCCCTTGCCAAAGCCAGAGCCTCATCATCCAAATACATCATATCCAGTAAATCTTTTGGCCAGCCCTCATCACGTAATCGCTGTAACATTCTCCAGGCCATAATTTGCACAGCCACATGCTCACTCCACATACTATCGTTTAAGCATCTCCAATGATTAGGATTCACATCCTCATGACCTTCTATTTGACCCAAACAGACTTTGCAAGCCAACACATCGTTAGCTACATTTTCATTTAATGATGGCGGAATTGTATATTGTTTTAAATCTTGACTTGAAGCACATAATTCACAGGTATTACCACTTCTATCTTTTAAGGTTTGAAGCACACTCATTTATTCTGTTTTGATTTTGCAATGATAACACCAATTTACCTCTCATACTATTTATGGATAAAAATTTCGCTTATAATTTCATCCTTTTATATTCTACCCATTAAAAAATAAATTGGCTTTACAACTACTCCTCTAATTGCGCCTTCATTTTTTTAGTCATTCCTTTAATGACCATAGCGTAAGAATGATCTATTAATTTTTTAACTAACTGCGGCTCCAATTCGCCTTCATGAAGATATAATGTATTCCAATGTTTTTTACTCATATGATACCCTGGACGAATGCTATTATATTCTGCTCGTAATTCTTGAGAATAGTCTGGGTCTGCTTTTAAATTAATTGCTGCTTCTCCTCTTTCCCACCATTTTAAAGAGGCTAATGCAAACATTTTCCCTAAGACTTTAAATACTAACGTATCTTCATCAAAAGGAAACTCTTCTGTTGTGCCTTTTTTACCTAAGCAATAATTTCTAATTTGTTCGATGTCCATAACATATAAATATAAGTTTTTAGCAGTTAGTGTATGAATCGTAACATCTAGTGAGAAGCTATGATTTCACGTATTTTATCATCAACTTTTTTTATAAATTTTTTTTAAACCCCATTTTTCTAATTCAGTTGTCGTGATTTTATGTTTATAGTTTATTCTTAAATCACCTACCCAAGAGTAATCATTGAGTTTTCGATTTGAATTTAAGCCATAGTAGCCTATTGAGAATATCACTTTTTCATCATTCATAAATTCTATGTAATGAAGTTGCTCATACCTCTTTTCATTTCTTAATTTAAGCAAATTGAAAGTTTTATGTCCTGCACTATAAACAATAACTTCTTTTATAGTTTCTCCCTTTAAAACACTCCAGTTAGTAATTCCAACTAAATCAATTTTCTTTTCACCACGTTTTTTAGAGTCAGATAATAAATCTCTTATTTCATTATTGGTTCCTCTAGCTACATCAATTTCGTATTCTCCATACCAATGTTGAGTGCAGCCTAATGAATAGAAACTCAATTGACCTATATCAGTAACCAGTTCTACACATTCGGTTGAAACTGTTTGATCAAAACTATCTTGAATAGTACTCACCAATACATTAATAGCTACAATTTTGGCATTCTCAAGAAATACAAGGGTTTCTATTTCTTTACCTAGAGAATTCGTTGAGTTTACTTCTTTCATCTAATTGCTAGTAACAAGGTTATATATAACTATTATTTCACAAGTCGTTCCATAACTTTTTCAGGATGTTTTAACGCTGTAAAACCAAACTGTTTGTATAAGCCATGCGCATCTAATGTTTTTAACATCCATACAGTGCATGTTTGTAATTCTTTAGCAGATGCTACAGCATGCATTAACTGTTTAGAATAGCCTTTACTTCTGTAATCTGGCAAAATAAATACATCCATAAGATACGCAAAAATGGTATAATCTGTCGCTACTCTTGCAAATCCAATCTGCTTTTCATCTAAATAAACACCAAAACACAAACAATGCTTAATAGACTTTTTCACCTCATCAATAGTCCTTCCTTGAGCCCAATAACTTTCGGTTAAAAATGCATGAATCACATCGATTTGCAGCTTACTCTTATCTGTAGAAATTGCTATCACTTTTCAAGCTTTTTTGTTTTTGGCTCTTCTATTTTTAATGCCGAATAATCTAATTTCCAACCTATAGTCTCCACAATAGTTTCCATAAGCAAAATAGTTTCTAAAGCTTCTTTTTGTGCTATTTCAATAAGTCCGCTTTCTGGAATTTTCTCCTCTATATGCACTTTGGCTTCGTTATGTAAATCGGTTAAATCGGCGGCTTCAAACTTATTAAAAAGTCCGTCGGTCTTATCGTAATAATCTAAATTTGTTTCTATTGATAAAATCTCAGGTTGCGGAAAATGTTGTAATGTAATTTTCTTTTTTTCGGTATCCGATTTTAGTTTAATTTTAGATAAATCATATCCCAAATGCGCTTTTGCTTTTATAACTACCAATGCTTTCTTTTTACTAGAAATTAATTTTAAAAAACGTTCTTTCACATCTTCGTAATGGTAAATTTCGGCAAAATCGCCTTCAACAGTAATAAACTTACATACCTTTTTTATCTTATCGAGCAATACTGTAGATTGCGCATTAACTTGTTGTTTCTTTTTTCTAATAGACTTCACATAAGTAAACACTCCCAGAGCAATTAAAACTCCTATAATTATAGCTAAAAACGTTTCCATAAATTATGTTTTATTTTCCAATTTGTCCTAAATGTGTATTCTTAAACGCATCGAAATACTTTAACCCATAGCCAAAAATTCGATCTAAGGAAGCATGCGCAAACACTATTACTCCTATTAATTGCAATATGTTATTTTTTAAATAAAACCCTAACATATAAACAACTAAAGCCATACCCTTATGATGAAAAAAATTATATGTAATCGCTCCTACTTTAGCATTAACCATATAGCCTAGCATACCAATATCTGGAAGCAGCAATAATGCAGGGAACCACCACCAATCAAAATCTAACGTATTGAAAAGAAATATTCCAAAAGCAAACATGATACATTCTTCAATTTTTAAAGACGTTTTCATTAATTTTCAACTTTATATAAAATAGGTTTACTTGGAGCGGCATCATTCTCAAAAGGCGCGATTTGCAAGTTTAAGAGGTAAGTCCCATCCTCAACATTATTTGGCACAAATATCAATTCGGTTATAGTGGCATCTAAACGAGTCACACCTTTTGTATTCCAAAATGCATTGTGCGCTAGTAAAAAACACTCATCCTTTTCTTTATCTATGCTTGGTAAATCTATTAACAAATGTTTTATCCCTTTATCTCTTAAATAAGATGCTGCTTCTTGCAATAAATATGGCGGATTTGTATGCGAATACTGTGCTACTAATTTTTCTTTAGTATTTGGCAACGTTCTTATAACAACGGCATCTCGCTTTTTATTCCCTAAGTTAAACTGCAACTGTTTTTTAGAGATTACAAAGTCGTCTTTTAATTTTTCTGGCGCTACTGTTATGACTTCTGCCAAAAAAAAGAATTGCTTTAAATTTTTATTGATAGAATGTAATTTCTCTGTGATATGCCCAACACACTCGGTATGCGTACCATGTGCATGTGGGTTAAATGTAATTGTATTAAAATTAACACATGCCCCATCTTTTACACTAGCCACCCACTCATTATCCGATACTGGTTCTATTTTTGGCACATCTAAGTACCAAGCTGTAACATTATCTTTGGTACCTCTTAATGGTATGGATATATCCAGAGGTTTTGATAAGTTTATTTTTAATTTTTTCGATCCGTACTGTATGGTTGCTATCATACTCAAATATAATCAAATCATAAATAGTTCTGAAGCAATCCCATCTACTAAAAACTTTCCTTTTTGGGTTGCAACCAATACTTGAGTTTTATTGTTTGACATCGTTAACAACTCTTGCTCTATAAATCTTTCTGCTGCTGTTTTTAAATATTGAAGGCAATCTTCCCCAAAATCTTCTTTTACTTTTTTTAAAGAAACACCCCAAATGGTTCTAAGTCCCGTCATTATATACTCATTAAACCTATCTTTTTTTGACAACGTTTCTATAGAAATGGGCAACTCTTCTTTTTGAATTGCCTGAACATACTTTGTATTATTAGACACATTCCAGCTTCGTTGGTCACCTAAGTAAGAATGTGCCGAAGGTCCAATACCCAAATAAGGCTTACCATGCCAGTAACTGGTATTATGCCTTGAAAAATAGTTTGGTTTTCCAAAATTTGATATTTCATAATGAACAAACCCTTCTGTTTCTAGTGTTGTTACTAGATGATTAAAATGCTGTAGTGCTAAATTTTCATCAACAGGCGGATACTTTCCTTTTTCTATAAATTTTTCCAAAGCTGTTTTGGGTTCTACCGTAAGGGCATAGCTAGATATATGATTCACATGATAACGTAATGCCGTTTCTACATTTTCATGCCATTTTTTAAGACTCATATTTGGAACACCGTAAATTAAGTCGATAGTAATATTATCAAAATACGTTGTAGCCAAGCTTAGACTTTGTTTGGCTTCTTCTGCACTATGTGCGCGATTCATACTTTTTAAATCGTCTTCAAAAAAAGATTGAATCCCTATACTTAATCGGTTGATTGAGCTTTTAGACAACTGTACTATTTGGTTCTTAGACAAATCGTCTGGATTCGCTTCTAAGGTTATTTCTGGAGTTTCACTTATTTTGAAGTTTTTATAAATAGCATTTATTAGCACATCTAACTCCTGCTGAGTCAATAAACTCGGAGTTCCTCCTCCAAAATAAATAGTTTCAACAGTTTTATCTTTAAGCTTATCTTTTCGTAATTCTATTTCTTTTACTAGACACTGGATTAGCGTATCTTTCTTTTTCAACGACGTAGAAAAATGAAAGTCACAATAATAACACGCTTGCTTACAGAATGGGATATGTATATAAATTCCTGCATCCCCTCCTAACCTCCCCAAAAGGGAGGAATCTCTTTTTTCTTCATTAAAATTTTTCACAAAAAAACGTATTGTTATTTTTTCTTTCGAAGATTTACTACTAGAGCTCCTTTAGAACCCCTTTTGGGGGTTTGGGGGCTATTCTGCTTTACAAAAGCACCCCAACCAGAATAGTTTTTACCAACCTCTACTCTTCCTGAATTGTAAAAATGGCATACTGCAGCAGCCAATCCATCTGTAGCATCCAGATTTTTAGGTAGGGTTTTAAGTCCTAACAAGCTTTGTAGCATTTTCGCCACTTGTTCTTTACTGGCATTTCCGTTACCAGTAATTGCCATTTTTATTTTTTTGGGAAGGTATTCGGTAATGGGAACCTCTCTACTTAAACCAGCAGCCATAGCGACGCCTTGTGCCCGCCCCAACTTAAGCATACTTTGCACATTTTTACCAAAAAAAGGTGCTTCGATAGCTATTTCGTCGGGTTTATGAGTATCTATTAGCTCGATGGTACGTTCAAAAATAAGTTTTAATTTTAAGTAATGGTCGCTATATTTTTTTAAGTCCAGCTCATTGAGTTGTAAAAACTCCATCTTCTTCCCAACAACTTTAATAAGACCAAAACCCATAATAGTAGTGCCTGGGTCTATCCCTAAAATAATTTTTTCCTTAATCATGGTCTTTACAATAGTAACAACCACTCAAAGATATAGAAATACCAACAGTTAGCGTTAGTAAATTCCCTTTAAAAGAGCCAAAACCATTTGAAACAGGCGTAAAACCTTTCCCGAAACCATATATATAAGAAGCGTCTATAAATAAAGCCACCTCTTTTGTTAATGGACGATGTACTTCTATACCTCCCATTAGATTTAAAAAATTAACTTTATTTTCGGTAAAATCCCCTAAAGGGTTTACCATAGAGAATCCTGGACCAGCATGAAAAAAAACACCTAACCCTCCAGCATACAATGACGTTGAGGAGGCATCGTACACTAATTGTAAATTTATACGTGAATAGTTTAATTTAAACGCTGTAAATGCTTTATCACTAGAAATTCTATTAAAACCATAATCTAGCTTACCTCCCCATCTGGAAGGCATATACTGCACACCTAGATTAACAGTTGGCATGTTTACCTGTTTCCCTCTAAAACCTTCTACAAACCCATTATTTGATGGATTATTAGCTCCTAAGGCAACTTGCGCTTTGATAGTACTTGTTGGCGCTTGTGAAAATCCAACAAAACCTATGAAAACAATTAGGCTAAATGTAGCTTGTTTGATATTTTTATTAATAAATGTCATCATATTTGCAAAAGACTTTACTATTTGTAAACCGTAATTATATTGTATTTACCTACAAAAAAAGCTAAACAATTCTTTTTTATGCTCATTAAAATGGGCATAGTTATCGCTTCATTTTATTTTATCTACTTAAAACTAACTCAAAACTCTAGACTAAGCTTTGACATTTTTACGGATTCATTATGCAAAAACAGCAACTTTACATTTAAAAATACAGTTTTTTTGTTTTTTTTAACATTTTTAAACTGGTTTTTTGAAATATTTAAATGGAAAACATTAGTTTTTTCGATAAAACGAATAAATTTCCAAAATGCTCTCCAACAAACTCTAGGTGCTTTAACAGCTTCTCTATTTACCCCTAATAGAATTGGTGAATATGGTGCGAAGGCTATTTTTTATACCCATAGTTATAGAAAACGTATTTTGTTTTTAAATCTTGTAGGCAACGCACAACAAATGCTTGTTACTCTTATTTTTGGCTGCATTGGGTTATTTTTTTTAATTAGCCAATACAATATTAAAATTAATTATCTTAAGCTTTTTGTTTCACTAATTGCAATAATTATCACGTCTTCTTTATTACTTTACTATTTCAAAAAAAAGAAACTTAGCATAACGCATTATTTTATTAGTAAGCTTAAAACATACACTACATCACTTTCTAGAACGGCATTAACGACTACTATGCTTTTATCCTTTTTACGTTATTGCATTTTTTCATTTCAGTTTTTCTACCTTTTGTACGTTTTTAATGTTAACATGGATTATATTGATGCTATGATCTTTATAACATCTATGTATTTATTGAGCTCTATAATTCCTTCAATTTTTATTTTTGATATTGTGGTTAAAGGAGGGGTTGCTATCTATCTATTTTCCTTTGCTAACATTGATAGTATAACAATTTTAAGCATTACTACACTTATGTGGCTACTTAATTTTGTTTTACCCAGCTTAATAGGGAGTATTTTTGTGCTTAATTTTAAACTCCCCGTAGAACATAATTAGACACATGACTGTATTAGGCATAATCGTTATAATTTTTTACTTTTCTTTAATAGGTAGTTTTGTATATGGTTTTTATAAAGTACCCTACTTTAAATTTGAAAATATAGATCCAGAAACAGAATTTTCAATAATTATTCCCTTTAGAAATGAAGAAAAAAATCTTCCCTTACTATTAGAAAGTATTGCGGCTTTAAATTACCCTAAACATCTGTTTGAAATTATTCTTGTTAATGATGACTCTGATGATAATTCAGTTGAGATAATTAATAAAACTTTATATTTTGAAAAAGAAAAAAGCAACTCCATTAACATTAAAGTAATTGAAAACAAAAGAAAGACCAACGCTCCTAAAAAAGATGCTATTACTACAGCCATAGCTACTGCTAAACACAACTGGATTATCACTACAGATGCAGATTGCGAGCTTCCTAAATATTGGCTCGATAGTTTTAATGCCTTCATTAAAAAAACAGCTACTAAATGTATTGTAGCACCTGTTACTTATAAAGAAGAGCATTCGTTTTTAAACCAATTTCAACTATTAGATTTCCTTAGTCTTCAAGGCTCGACTATTGGTACATTTGGTATTAAAGCCCCCTTTATGTGCAATGGCGCCAACTTTGCATACCAAAAATCTGTTTTTACAGAAGTAGACGGATTTGATAAAAATACGACTATTGCTAGTGGCGATGATGTTTTTTTATTGCAGAAAATAGCAAAGAAACACCATAACGCTGTCCATTACTTAAAATGTAACAGGTCCATAGTTATTACAAATGCACAACCCACATGGCGCGATCTTATTTCACAACGCCTTCGTTGGGCTTCTAAAGCAAGCGCATATAATAACCCTTTTAGTAAATTAGTTGGTATTGCTGTTTTAGCAACCAATGCCTTTATTTTTATTTCTTTTTTATTTTCGTTTACTAGGTTTAATATCTATATGTGGTTGTTACTTTTTTTATTCAAATTGAGTATTGACTTTCTTCTATTGCGTAAAACAGCTTTATTTTTTAATCAAGTTATTAATTTTATAACATTTTTTATCTGCTCATTACTTTACCCTATTTTTATTTTATATGTCACGGCGCTCTCATTATTCACCAAATTCAATTGGAAAGGACGGCACTTCAACAAATAACATGTAAGCTAATTCTTAACTAGCACTTCTTTTGATAGATAAAATACAACACTTATCTAATTCTTATTTTTTTTAGTAAAAACGGTACAATTATAGGTAGGTATTTAACCTCTCAAACTGTTTAATAATAAAACTATAATTTGAATACTATGAAAAATTTAAAAAACAAAGCAAAGGCAAAAATCAAAGACTTAAATTTATTTATTAAAGCACTACCTAAAGCTGCTTCTTATGCGATAAATCACTAAAAAACTTTACTTTTAAAACACTCCCACTATTTTATTAAAAAATAATATTGGGAGTGTTTTTTTTCAATAGCAATAGTATCATTTTTTTTTATGAGCCAAATACACCCCTAATAAAATAATTAGTGTAGCCATTAGCTGAATTAACCCAAAACTTTCTCCATCTAAAACACCCCAAAAAACAGCAATTACAGGCATTAAATAAGTCACCGAAGAAGCAAATACAGGAGTTGCTATATGTACTAATTTATTAAAAAGCACTTTAGCCACAGCTGTTCCAAATAAAGACAATAGCAAAACATATATTAAAGCAGGCTTAAAATCTGGAGAGGCTAACACTTCCTTCTTAAAAAAACCAGAATCAATAAGAAGCAAACAAGCTGGAATAAATATAGCAGCAAAATTACCCACTGTAATGGTTAAAGCATTCATATCTTGCAAATAACGTTTTAGAATATTAACGCTTCCCGCATACATAACAGTAGCTGCTATAATATATAGCACATATAGATAATTTTGATTTGGATTAACCGACGCGCCATTTAAAACCAACAATAAAGATCCAAACAACCCAATAAACACACCAAAGACTTGTCTTTTAGTAGATTTTATCTTAAAAATTGTAAACCCCAATACTATTGTATTTAAAGGTACCAAAGAATTTAAAATAGACGCTACTGAGCTATCTATTTCGGTTTCTGCAAACGAAAACAAAAAAACAGGAAAGAAAGTTCCTAAAAAACCTGTAAGTATTACCCATTTCCAACTTTTCTTAGGAATAGTTTTTATATGCTTAAAACCAAATACAAACAACACTAAACTTGCAAAAATTATTCTTAATCCCCCTAGCTGAACAGGAGTTAATCCAATAAGCCCCTTTTTAATGAGAATAAATGAACTCCCCCAAATAATTGACAATATTATTAGATAAACCCATTTAACAGTATTTGTTCTCACAATAAAAAATTATAGTAGGCAAATATGCAATTTATATTTCAAACCTTAGCTCGACCTAAGAACACTAATTTTTAAAACACAAATATCTCTATATTATCTACTTAGTTTAAATAAGTATATTATGTCACTCATAGAAGCTATAAAGGTTTATTAATTTCTAGCTAAAATCCACTAAACACAACATCTTCTTCCTTAAATTACGATAAACTAGCTGGCTAGTCTATCGTAATTATAAGTTGAATCTAGCATGGTTATTGACTTTTATCTATGATTCTTAAATCGAAATCAGGTTTTAAGATTAATTAACATACAGTTTTCTCATTATAAAAAATAAGCTAAATTTGGAACACATGAGGCTTAACGTTTTCACAGTCATAGTATTATCATTTTATTTTATTTCAGCAAATGCTCAACTAGGATTTTGCACAGGAAACAAAGGAACTCCTATTTTTAATGAAAACTTTGGCAATAAAAAGGAAAAAGCAAATAAGAGAGACATAGGTGAAACCAGCTATATATATGTTAAAAACATTACTCCTGGAGATGGGTACTATGCTATTTCAAATATTTTCAATTGGTATAGTTCATGGCATGACACTAATGACCATACGCCTAATGACGAAAAAGGCAAAGCCTTGATTATAAATGCCGATAGAAATAATGCTGGACTATTTTTTAGTAGAAAAATTAACGGCCTTTGCCCTGGTTCAACTTATGAGTTTTCTGCCTGGTTACTTAATTTAACTTCTGCTATTCATAATAATAGATGTCACAATATTACGGGAATTCTTGGAGGAATACCTATTGATGTAAGATTTGAGGTATGGGATGAAACTAATTCTAAAATATTAAAATCTGGGACTACTGGTAAAATATTTGGAAATTCTAAACCCTTATGGAAAAAATACGGTTTAGTTTTTCAAACAGTTAAGGAACAGGAAAATGTAATCCTTAAAATTTTCAATAACGGAAAAGGAGGCTGTGGTAACGACCTGGCTATTGATGATATAGAATTTGCAGCATGCGGAGATCTTACAACAATAACATCTAATATTAGTAATGAATCTCATGTAAATATATGTCATGATTTTAATGACAAGATTCAATTGAACGCCGTTACAGATTTTAATATATTCCAAACCTCATTTTACAAATGGCAGTATAGTAAAAATGGAATAAATTATACCGACATACCAAATCAGACAACCAATACATACGTGTTAGATAGCCTCCCCCCTAACCAAAATAACTATTACCGAGTTAAAGTTGCAGAAAATCTACAAGCGCTAAATAATCCCCTATGCAATATTACTTCTAAGCCCTATATTATTAAAAACCGTAGTACACCTGTACTCCCAAATACAATCACAAAAGAGTTTTGCGAAAATGAAGAAATAAACGTCTCGTTTAACGTCACCAATAATCAAACAAAATTTAAATGGTTTGACAATTCAGGAAAATTGATAGATACATCAAGCACTTTTAAACCTAAAAATTTAAAAACAGGGACTACTATTTTTTTCTTAGAAGTTTATAACAAATACTGTAATCTCAAAAAGCGAACTAAATTAAAAATAAACAAAGTTGCTATTATAACACTGGTTGAAGATCATGTCGCTCTAGAAATTTGCGAAGGCGATGAAACAACTTTAGATAGCGGCATTGATAGCTCTTTTTACAAATGGAGCACTGGGGAAACTTCTAAAGAAATTACTATTGATAAAAAAGGCGTTTATACCCTCACTTTAAGCAATAGCAAAAAGGATATCTGCTCAAAAACAATTACATACACCATAACTAATCCCTTACCTTATCCCATAGATAGAATTGAAAGAAATCGTGATCAACTCATTGTAAAAACGTTATCAAAAAAAGAAAATTTTGAATATTCAATAGATGGTGTTAAATTTCAAAAATCCAACATTTTTAGTAACGTTAAAAATGGGGTTTATTTATTTCATCTAAGAGAAATTGGCAAATGTGGCACTTCAAAGTCTACCATGAGATACGTTAAACTCTAGTTTTTAATTAACAGCAATCATAAATACCTTCTTTTATTCACTTAAAAGATTGTTTAAGACATAAACTAAATACATATCACCATTTTTTTAGTAATTTTGTACTATAAAGTTTTAAACACACAGGTTATGAATAGAATAAAACACATTGTAAGTATTATGCTTTTAATACTTGTAGTAGTTAGTTGTAAAAATGACGCCAAGCCCGAAATAAAAACTTTACATACCGAGAGTAAAACAAAAAAAGAATTAGACCCTAATGCTACTTATGCAAAAGCAGAATTCACTATTGAAGGTATGACATGTGCTGTTGGTTGTGCTGCTACCATACAAAAGAAAATCTCTAATATGGATGGTGTAAAATATGCCAAGGTAGATTTTGATAATAAATTAGCTCTGGTTGAATATGATGAAGCCACAGTAACTCCTAACGCTTTAGAACAGACAGTAACCAAAGTAGCCAATATATACAAAGTAAGCAATATGAAAACTGTTAATGCGTTTTCTATTAAGAAAAACTAAGCTACAATAAAGCTTAAGTTCCAAATCCAAATATTAAGTGTTAATAGTAACGAGCTTCTCTGGTAAGACAGAGAAGCTTTTTATTTCCATTCTAAGGTTTCCATTAAACGTTTCATATCTTTTTGTAGATATGTGGCCGCTGGTAATATAGAATCGTAATTTGGCTTCGTATAGAAGTATAGCGACCCTGTTAAAAAATGATTTACACTATCGGTAACATAAAACTGGGCTGGAGACGCTACATTACCTTTTACTTCAGAAAATTTACCAAATATTCTTTTCTCTAAATTTTCAAATGGACTTACAGGAATTTCATCTGCCTTTATCATATGCTTTTGAGTTAAATTCTCTGCATCTTTAATAAAATCTAAAAGATTTTTTTGGTCTCCATTTATAGCTTTGTATGTTAAAAAAATAGTCCCCTTTAATGATTTATAGTTTAAACTTATTCCATAGCTAGATGTGGTACTTTTAATAGTTTTAGTTGTAATATTATTAACTAAACTACTTACCTCGAAAGCTATAGGCGTATTCTTCATCTTAGTCACTTTATAGCTAGCCTTAGGATATTCTAATCTCAAAAATGCTTTGGGTTTTGGCACATAATCTTCTTTACATGATAAAAATGAGATCATAAAAGCAAAAAGAAATAGCAATAGATTTTTTTTGATCATTGTATTAAATATGAGATTAATTATTAATGGTAAACTTTACTCTTTTTATACGTTTTTTATCCAAGGCTTCTATTGTAAAAGCGTAGTTTTCAAAGTTTATTTTTGATCTTAATTTGGGAAAACTATTAGATATTTCCAACACAAAACCAGCTATAGTTTCGGCTTCTCCTTTCTTATCTTCAAAAACAGCATCATCTTCTAAATTAATTACTTTATAAAAATCTTTTAATGCTGTTTTTCCTTCAAACACATAATTATAATCATCTAATTTAGAATAGTTGATATCCTCATCATCAAACTCATCACTAATATCACCAACTATTTCTTCTATAATATCTTCTAGAGAAATTAAGCCAGATGTTCCTCCATATTCATCTACAACTACTGCTAAATGTACTTTTTTCTCCTGAAACTCTGCCATTAAATCATCCAACTTTTTATTTTCAGGAACAAAAAAAGGCGCTTTTATTAAGCTTGTCCAATCAAATTCCTTTTTGTCTATATGAGGCAATAAATCTTTTACATATAGAATCCCCTTTATTTGGTCTATATTTTCTTCGTAAACAGGTATTCTGGAATAGCCATTTTTAATAATCTCTGGTAATATCTCGGTATACTCTTGTTCTATATTAAGAGCAAAAATATCTATTCTAGGACGCATCACCTGTTTTGTATCTGTGTTTCCAAAAGACACAATACCCTGTAAAATTTTCTGTTCTTCTTTAGAGGTATCTTCATCGCTAGTTAGCTCCAATGCTTGTGAAAGTTGATCCACACTTAAGTTAGACTTTTGCTTCCCTAATTTTTTATGAATTGCCGCAGTAACACTCCTCATGGGTATACTTATGGGAGACAACACAACATCTAAAACAGATAATGGCAATGCCATAAAAGTCGCAAACTTTATATTATTACGGCTTGCATAAATTTTGGGTAAAATCTCTCCAAAAAGTAATATTAAAAAAGTGACTATTACAACCTCTAAAATAAACTTTAAGGTGGCATTGGTTACCCCTCCAAATAGATAGTCTCCTAAATATGCAAATAATATTACTATAGCTATATTTATAAAATTATTAGCTACTAATATAGTAGCCAGTAGTTTTTTAGGGTTTTCTAGAAGACGAAGAATAATTTTAAATGGCTTACTATTAGATTCTGGATGATTGTTTATTTCTGTTTTTGTAAGCGAGAATAGTGCCACTTCTACTCCAGAAATTAGTGCAGAACAACACAATAATAAAAATAGTAGCGCAAAAGCAAAAACAATTGATGCATCAACTGTCAAAATTGAAACCAATAAACTGTCAGGATCAGGATCCAAATATTTCTGTTTTAGTTAAACTTAAGCTGTAGTAATTTTTAAAATGGAAGATCGTCATTAGCTTCACTTATATTTGACTTATTACCGCCAGATTGACTTTCTGTAGAATTCGAAGTCTCTCTAGTTGTACTATTCATTGTATTACTCTCACTTTCCTTTTTTGTGCTTAGAAAAGTAAAATCTATACATTGTATTTCTGTAGAATATCTATCATTCCCTTTATCATCTTGCCACTTTCTGGTTTTTAAACGCCCTTCTATGTATACCTTATCGCCTTTGCTCAAGTATTTTTCACATATCTCTGCACCTTTATTGCGTACTACAACATTGTGCCATTCTGTATTTGTTACACGTTCGTTAGTTTGTTTGTTTGTATACGTTTCGTTAGTCGCTAACGGAAAACGACCTACACAACCTCCACCTTCAAAATAATGCATTTTCACCTCATCTCCTAAATGCCCTATTAGCATTACTTTGTTTAATGTACCAGACATATCAAATTACTTATTTAAGTAAAAATAAGCAAATACTTTTATATTCGAGAATACCAATAACAAATTCGAAGAAAAACCAAAAAAACGCTTCTTATAATATTTAACATTATAAATCATATCATGGAAGACTTTCAATAAAACTAAGAGCTATATTTACTAAAAACTAAAGACCTTTAAGAAGTTATCTATTAAAATAGGTACTGGATAATTAGCAACCTTATTATAAGGTATACCGTTATCGACCTTATTTATATTTACAACCCAAAAAGTAGTCACCAAATGCTGGTGAGATAACTTGTGCGTTATTGGCATATCATTATAACGTAATAGCTCAAAAGCTTGCCCTTTTATTATTTCATTATTATTAACCAATGGCAAGAATTTAGCATAGTTAATTTCGGCATTAGTTTCGATTAATGGAAACTGATACAAATTCTCCCAAATGCCTTTACCTTCTCTTTTTTCTAAAATGGTTTTTTTATCCTTGGAATTAATCACTAAAAAATTAAAGTATCGCTTCTTTACTTTTTGTTTTTTTAATTTGACCGGTAGTTTTTGTACTCTATTATCTGCCAATGCTGCACAATTACTACTAAAAGGACATCTATCACATTTTGGATTTTTAGGAGTGCATTGAATTGCTCCAAATTCCATGATAGCTTGATTAAATGTAGCTGGCTTATTTTTATCCATAACATCTTGAGCTAGCATTTTAAACGCTTTTATCCCCTGAGTACTATTTATTGGTGTATCTATTCCAAAATAGCGTGATAATACTCTGTATACGTTACCGTCTACTACTGCAGTAGCTTCATTAAAACAAATAGATGCAATAGCACTTGCGGTATAATCTCCAACACCTTTTAATTGCAGTAAGCTTTTGTACGTTTGGGGAAATTTCCCATTTAATTTTTCAACAACATACTTTGCAGAAGCGTGTAAGTTTCGCGCTCTGGAATAATAACCCAACCCTTGCCATAACTTTAAAACCTTAACTTCTTTGGCTTTTGCTAAATCAAAAATCGTTGGAAATTGTTCTATAAAAACTTCATAATATGGTAGCCCTTGTTTTACCTGCGTTTGTTGTAAAATGATTTCTGACAACCAAACAAAATAAGGGTTTTGTGTTTTTCGCCATGGCAAATCTCTCTTATTACCTAAATACCAGTCTATTAAAATCTCAGAAAAAGACATAATCAATAATTCTATGCCGCGCTAAAATAAACGTTTATAATCTTAAATTTTAATGAATTAGGTTTGAAATATTGAATATTAAATGCATATATTTGCATCCCTTTAAAATCATATCAAGTAACAAAAATTAAAAAATAAAATGACGAAGGCTGATTTAGTAGCAAAAATATCTGAGAAATTAGGAATTGAAAAAGGAGATGTTCAAGCAACAGTAGAAACATTTATGGAAGAAGTAAAAACTTCTTTAGAAAGTGGAGATAACGTATATTTAAGAGGTTTCGGTAGCTTTATAATAAAAACTAGAGCAGAAAAAACAGGTAGAAATATTTCAAAAAATACTACCATAAAAATTCCTGCTCACAATATTCCTGCATTTAAACCTGCAAAAGTTTTTGTTGAAGGCGTTAAAACAAATGTAGAAGTTAAGTAAAATTCACTGGTGCTAAAATCATTTCTTTTAGCGCTAAAAAAATAAATTATTAATTAAAAAACACACTATTTATGCCAAGTGGTAAAAAACGTAAAAGACATAAGGTAGCGACACACAAGCGTAAAAAACGCAGACGCGCCAACCGTCACAAAAAGAAAAAATAATGCAATTAAAGTAGTTCTTAACTACTTTTTTTGTTTAAAAAAACGCTCTTTGAAATGAACTTATTTAGTAATAAGTTCCACGGATTTAAAAATCCTGTGAGTACCTCTCTTTTTTAATGATTGAATTTAGTTAATACAATTAAAAAATTGATAGGTATGTTTTAGTCTGGTAAAAGTTGCCAGATTAAAAAATAATGTATAATCCATCTGTCACGCTAGGGCGTGATGGATTAAAATTAACAAAATGGATAAAGAATTGATTATTCGATCTAGTCATGAAACTGTTGATTTTGCCTTATTAAAAGATGGAAAACTTATTGAATTACAAAAGGATGAAGATGGTAACAAATTTTCGGTTGGTGATGTGTTTATAGCCAAAATAAGAAAAACTGTTCCTGGTCTAAATGCTGCATTTGTTAATGTAGGTTATGAGAAAGATGCTTTTTTGCATTATCATGATTTAGGACCAAAACTACCTTCCCTTTTAAAATTCACAAAACGTGTAAGCACAGGTAAATTAAAAGAATATTCTTTAAAAAACTTCCCATTTGAAAAAGATATTGAGAAAGATGGCAAAATTGCCGACGTCTTAAAATCCAATCAATCGCTACTAGTACAAGTAGTAAAAGAACCTATATCTACTAAAGGGCCAAGAATAAGCTCAGAGCTTTCTATAGCCGGTAGATACATTGTTTTAGTACCTTTTTCTAACCGTATTTCTATTTCACAAAAAATAGAGGATAGAGCAGAAAAAGACCGCTTAAAACGGTTGGTAAAAAGTATTACACCACAAGGTTTTGGTATAATTGTACGCACTGTAGCTCAAGGCAAAAAAGTAGCCGAACTAGATAAAGATTTACAAAATGCGCTTAGTCGCTGGACGGCAATGAGTAAAAAACTTTACAAAGCGCACCATCCCAGTAAAGTATTAGGTGAAATGAATAAAGCCTCGTCTATTTTACGAGACATCTTTAACGACACCTTTACAGGAATTACTGTAGATGATGAAACGCTATTTTATCAAATTAAAGATTACTTGCAAGAAATTGCGCCAAAAAAAGAATCAATAGTTAAATTGTATCAGGCGAAGATTCCTATTTTCGAAAAATTTGGAATTGAAAGGCAAATAAAAACTTCTTTTGGGAAAACCGTATCTATGTCTAAAGGTGCTTATCTTGTGATAGAACACACAGAGGCACTACATGTTATAGATGTAAATAGCGGTAACAGATCAAACAAATCAAATAACCAAGAAGAAACCGCATTACAAGTTAATTTAATTGCTGCTAGTGAAATTGCCCGTCAATTACGTTTACGTGATATGGGCGGCATTATAGTAGTAGATTTTATTGATATGACCAACTCTGCAAACAGGCAAACATTGTTTAATCACCTTCGTGAAGAAATGCGAGATGATAGAGCAAAACACAAAATACTGCCTCCTAGTAAGTTTGGTTTAATACAAATTACAAGACAGCGTACACGCCCGGAAATGAACATTAAAACCCGTGAAGAAAACCCTAACGGCACAAATGGTTCTGAGGTTGAAGCCCCTATAGGCATTGTAAATAAGATTACGCAAGATCTTGAACGACTATTACAAAAAGACTATAAAAAGTTGACTTTAAACACACATCCTTTTATAGCAGCCTTTTTAACTAAAGGCTTTCCATCGATACGTTCAAAATGGTTTTTTGAACACAAAAAATGGGTTAAAGTTTTACCTAGAGATGCTTACACATATTTAGAATATCATTTTTACGATAAAAGTGGTAAAAAAATTAAATAATTAAAAACCCCTTACTTTTATGAGTTTGGGGTTTTTTTGGTTTTATTCATTTAATTTTTGCTCTTCACCACAATATGGACAAAAAACAAAGCCTTTGCTCAATCGATTACTACAATTTGAACAAATTATTATTTCTTCGATTACTGATTTAAAAGGAACACTTGTTTTGAATGTGAAATCATCAGGAATTTCCTTTAAAAAACTTGACTCATTCCCTTTTTCTGTAATTAGGAATAGGTCGTCTTTTGCCCTTGTAATTGCTACATAAAATAATCTCCTTTCCTCTTCGAGTAATAGGTCATGATTTGATTCTTTAATTACTTGATAAACTCTGTCCTCCATCCATATATCTGGAAACCCTCCATTTCCTTCTGTCAATCCAATAATAAAGACCGCCTTTGCTTCAAGTCCTTTAGAAGCGTGAATGGTCTTACCTGAAACAAATACTCGCTCTTGTTTAAACCTTTCGAAATACGGACTAAACATTTTACTTCTACGATATAAGAATAGTATGTCTTCTTTTGTGTAGCCTTTATCTTTTAACTTATTGACTTGATCAAGTACATATTCAACATTTTCAGCTTCATTTTTGCCTGCATAAACATGGATTTTACTACTTGATTTTTTATTTGAACGAACATCCTTATCAATCTTGAATTTATTATGCTTGATTACTTCATTACTTGCACCAACTATATATTCTGTGCTTCTGTAATTCATACTCAACTTTATGGTTTTCGATTCTTTAAAATGTTGCTTAAAATTGATAATGTAATCTACATTAGAACCTCTAAAACCATAAATACTTTGCCAGTCATCTCCAACGCAAAAAAGTTGGTTGTTTTCTGTTAGTAAAAGTTTTATTAATTCTACTTGTAAATTGTTTACATCTTGAAATTCATCTACAAGAATATACTCAAATTTCCCTCTAAACTTATCTACGATTTCATTGCGTTTTTTAAATAGTGAAATCGTTTTTGTTATTATATCATTAAAGTCAAGATATGATTTGTTGGTACAATAGAATTTATATTGCTCGATTACTGGAACAGCAAGTTTATAAAAATTTCGAACCCTTTCATGTTGATCTTTTTGTGATTGCTCTAAAACTGTTTTAACAGGAATATTTTCAGCTTTAACCATGTCAATTATACGGAGGGTTTGACGTAGAAAATCTTTAACTTCTTTATGATATGATTTAAATTCTTCCTCAAATGATAAAGCTGTTGAAAAATGATAGTTAGAAGGAAGTCTGTTTTTTACAATTCTTTCTAATGCTAAATTGAAGAGAGCAGTATCTTTAGTTTGTTCTTCAAATGTTTTTACAAACAATTTATTTGCTTTAAAAAATTGTTCTTCTTTATTTTTTGAAGGATAACTTAATTTACTTGTGTGTTCTATAAATAGGTTTGCTTCGGGAATATAAAAGTCTGGCCTAAATTTAAAATCTGAAAAATCCACTTCATACTCATATTCAAACTTAATATTACGAAGGTAAAGCCAATCTGCTATGTATTGCTCAGATTTAGAACGAACCCTAGTTCCATTTAGGGTTGTAAAATATTTATTATTATATGTTTTTAAGTCTATTTTCTTTTCAATATGTACCTTATCAACCATATAATCCAAAATGTATCTTTTTAATTTAAGCAGATACTCGTTGGATTCACAGTTTTCAATTAGGATTTTATGAATAACTTCAAAGGCTGTTTCTATTGCTGAATATTTGGTGAATTCATTATCTTTTACTTTGGTATCTCCTATTATTTTGAATTTATTATCAAACTCGTTTACTCCAAAGTTTCGAATTATTCCGTAACAAAGACTGTGGAAGGTTTTTAGGGTTAGGTTATCAATCCATTTATATTTTTTAGTAAAAAAGTACCGTTTAGCGTTCTTTTCTTTTGCTGTTCGGTTTTTGTCCGCTAAAATCCCTGCATATTCTTTGGTGTCGTCTGATGAAATAATTAATCTATCAAGCATTTCATTGGCAGCATTTTTAGTAAATGTTATTGCCAAAATATTACTTGGATTAATGCCTTTTTCTTCAATTAAATAAATTAGCTTTTGAAGTAGCGTTTTCGTTTTTCCAGAACCTGCTCCAGCAAGAACAAGAAGTCTTTTACATTCAGAAACTACTGCTTGTCTTTGTTTAGCATTCAGCAAACTTAAATCAGTTTTGATTTCTAGCATTTCTTGTTTCTGTTGTATTTTGTTAAACTTAATGCTAAAGAAAAAATAAAGCTCTGCTTAAACAAAATTTATTAATTATAAGACCAATGTAGTTGATTTTTTTTACAAAACAAATTGTTAAGCTCTTCTAAACTAATACTAAACACAAACAAAAACCCCAAGAATAAAATCCTTGAGGTTTATAATACAATATCAAAGTAATCTTACTCGAAATCACTACGAGAGTAAGTGTCATCCATCACAATTTCCATAGGTTCACTGTTTTTATCTTCAACATAATTAGCAACTCCTTCAGTAGTTAAAGCAATACTAGGTGCGATTACCAATGCTACTACCGACATTAATTTTAATAAGATATTTAATGAAGGGCCCGAGGTATCTTTAAAAGGGTCACCAACCGTATCTCCTACTACAGCTGCCTTGTGTGCATCTGTTCCTTTTTTACCTTGCTCTTCTATAGTTTTTTTAGCGTTATCCCATGCGCCTCCAGCATTAGACTGGAAAATTGCCATAAGCACACCACAAGTAGTTACTCCTGCTAATAAGCCTCCTAACATTTCTGCGCCTCCAACAAACCCTACAGCTACGGGCACAGCTATGGCTAATAAACCAGGTAATACCATTTCTTTTATAGACGCTTTTGTTGAAATGTCCACACATTTATCGTATTCGGCAACACCATCGGCGGCATCGAATATTTTTCTATCGGCTTCCGAAGCTTTTGTCATATCAGAATCATATTTGCGCATAACTTCTAAAGCAGCTTTTAACTTTGGAATATCTCTAAACTGGCGACGCACCTCTTCTATCATTGCCATAGCTGCTCTACCTACAGCATTCATAGACAATGCTGAAAACACAAATGGTAGCATCCCTCCAACAAGTAAGCCTGCCATAATAGTTGGCTTAGAAACATCAATTGCATCTACATTAGCTGTTTTCATAAAGGCTGCAAATAACGCTAATGCTGTTAATGCTGCCGATGCTATTGCAAAGCCTTTTCCAATAGCTGCAGTTGTATTTCCTACGGCGTCTAATTTATCTGTACGCTCTCTTACTTCACTTGGTAACTCTGCCATTTCTGCAATACCTCCTGCATTGTCTGATATTGGCCCATAAGCATCTACTGCTAATTGAATGCCTGTATTAGCTAACATCCCTACTGCCGCTATTGCAATACCATACAATCCTGCAAAATGATGGGACACCAAAATAGCTGCTGCAATTAATATAATAGGGATTGCTGTAGACATCATACCAATGCCAAGACCTGCAATTATGTTTGTTGCTGCTCCAGTTTCCGACTGCGCTACAATAGAATTTACAGGCTTTTTCCCTGTACCTGTATAATACTCAGTGACTTTACCAACAGCAAGCCCTGCTACTAAACCTGCTATTGTTGCCCAAAATACGCCCATAGCACCATGTTCTAACCCTGTTACTGTTTCGGGTAACAAAGCGTTAATAATAAAATAAGATGCAACTACCATTAATCCTGCCGAACCAAATTCTCCAATATTTAATGCAGTTTGAGGATTCCCTCCATCTTTCACCTTTACAAAAAAGGTTCCTATAATGGACATTACAATTCCAACAGCTGCTAATACCAAAGGCAAGTAAACTGCGCCTAAACCATTAAAATCTGGCGTTATTATAAAAGCTCCCAATACCATGGTTCCTATAATAGAACCAACATAAGATTCGAATAAATCGGCTCCCATACCTGCAACATCACCTACATTATCACCTACATTATCTGCTATTGTTGCTGGGTTCAAAGGATGATCTTCGGGAATTCCAGCTTCTACTTTTCCTACTAAATCGGCTCCTACATCGGCTGCCTTAGTATAAATTCCACCTCCAACGCGTGCAAACAAAGCTATAGAAGATGCACCAAGAGAAAAACCAGACAATACGTTTAAAACCTCACTAATCCCCCAACCTTGAGCACTATATATCATAAAAAGACCACTAAGCCCTAAAACACCAAGTCCTACTACACCTAATCCCATTACTGCACCTCCCGCAAAAGCTACTTCCAAGGCTTTTCCTAATGAAGTTCTTGCTGCACTTGTGGTTCTTACATTAGCTTTGGTGGCTACTTTCATACCTATAAAACCAGCCAATGCAGAGCATATTGCCCCTACAATAAATGAAACTGCCACGACACCATTAGAGCCTTCTTCTGCATTTCCTTTAAAAAACAATAGAATTGCTACAGCAATAACAAAAACAGATAAAATTTTATATTCTGCTTTTAAGAAAGACATTGCGCCATCGGCAATATTTTTTGCTATTTTTTTCATTTTATCATCACCTTGGTCTTGCTTATTTACCCATGCGCTTTTTATAAATACAAATAGCAAAGCTAAGACACCAAAAGCTGGCAATCCTTTAATCAAATATTCCATGTTTTAATCTGTTAGTTTAGGTTAATATTATATTAGTTCAGCTAAAAGTAGGAAAATATAGTTTATAAAAAAAGCCACCTTAAATTTAAGATGGCTTAGTAATATTAAAATATTTTGAGAATATAATAATCCTATATCGTAAACGTCCTTTTTTTCTTATGCTCACTGTTATTATATCTTTCAACACATTCTCTGTAAATTTTCACGGCTGCAGCTGCATTTCCCCATCCTCCTGTATCAACTTTTTTCTTCTCCAAGTCTTTATAAACTTTAAAGAAATGTTCTATCTCCTTTAATCTATGGGGATTTAAATCTTTAATATCCATTTTATTGCTCCAAATTGGATCGGATACTGGTACACATATTATTTTTTCGTCCGGTCCTTTCTCATCTGTCATATAAAAAACACCTATCGGTCTCACTTCCATAACCACCATTGGGTAAGTAGGTTGATGTCCTAAAACCAATACATCTAATGGATCTTGATCTAATGCCAAAGTTTCTGGAACAAAGCCATAATCTCCCGGGTACATCATTGAAGAAAATAACATACGATCGAAACGAATTTTATGTAATGCAAAATCGTATTCGTATTTATTTCTACTTCCCTTAGGTATTTCAATTAATACATCAAACGTTACATCTGCATTTATTTCTTTTTTATTATCGGCCATAATTATATTTTTATTGTATACAAAAGTACTGAACACCGTATCACAAACCAATAAATCACCTACATTTGTATTACGGTTTAATATATTTTTAATTAAAGCGGTTATAATATTCTAATTTTCAAAAAAGTATACCTTTATTTTTTTAAGTAAACGGTTTTTTCTTAAAACTTAAGAATGAAATTAACTTCAATTTTATCTTTAACAGCTTGTTTTATTATCTGTAGTTCTTGTTCTAACAAAAAAGAAACGCCCAAATATGTAAATAAAGCAAAACACTCTATTGAAAATATTAATGCCTTACCTACTAAAATTAAGTATCCTAAAAATAATAGTTATGATGAAAATAGAATAACCCTAGGTAAACTATTATTTTACGACCCTATTTTATCGGGCGATAAAGATGTTGCCTGTGCTACATGCCATCATCCAAAAAATGGTTATGCAGAATTTAGAGACATATCAATTGGTGTAAATGGTATTGGTTTTGCAAGCAAACGTGTTTTTAATTCTCCAAACACCATTCCATTTGTAAAACGAAATGCGCATACTATATTAAACACTGCTTTTAATGGTATAGATACGCTTAATCAATATACCCCAGAAAATGCGCCTATGTTTTGGGACTCCAGAGTTAACAGTCTGGAAAATCAAGCTATTGAGCCTATAAAATCTCTGGAAGAAATGCGTGGACTGCATTTTTCGGATACTGAAATACTAACCGAAATAGTTTCCAGATTAAATACTATAGAAGCATACAAATCACTATTTAAAGAAGCCTTTAAAGGGGAAAATACAATTACTGTAGAAAATATAGGAAAAGCTATTGCTGCTTTTGAAAGAACATTAGTAGCAAATAACTCCAGATTTGACAAATATATGCGAGGCCATAAAAATGCAATTTCTTTATCTGAAAAAGAAGGATTTGAACTATTTAAAAAAGTGGGTTGTATTAATTGCCATAGTGGCTCCATGTTTTCTGATTATAAAATGCATGTTTTAAGTGTTCCTGAAAATGAAAAATTAATTAAAATTGATAGCGGATTCCAACAACAGTTCAGTTTTAGAACACCTACTTTAAGAAACTTAAGGTTTACTGCGCCTTATATGCATAATGGCACATTAACAACACTAGAAAAAGTATTGGAGTTTTATGAAGATTTAACTTTTAAAAAAAGCAGAAACCCTAATATTAAAGTTACCCTTATAGATACATTGGCGCAAAAGTTAACTCTAAGAGTTAAAGATATGGCACTTATTATCTCTTTTTTAAACACACTTAATGACGATAGTTTTGATAAAACTGTTCCTAAAAAAGTACCTAGCGGATTACATGTTGGTGGGAATATTAATTAATACCAGTTATATTTTGAATTTACTGTAAAAGAAAATAATGATTTTTTTCTTTGTATGAATTAGAAAATTAAAGCATAGCCTAAGTTTACGGTTTCATTTAATAATGAAATAGAAAGGAAAAAAGGGTGTTTTATTGCAGTAAATTCAAAGTGTAAATGGTATAACATCTCTTTCCTATTTTAAAATCTTAAATCAAGATAAATTTTCTTGTAGATATTATTTCAATATGAAATTGCGTTGGTAAAACAACACCTTTTTGTTCTTGATTTACAATAATTTAACTATATTCAACCTACTAAACTAATTTTTAAACTAAACTAACTAATTACAAGGATTATGAAACGCGCAACTATCGCATTAAAAGTCACTAGACTTTTAATGCTCACATTCTTTTTTTGTTTATGTACTATTTATGCTCAACCTCCAGGTACTGGATGGAATCTTGTTTTTAACGAACCTTTTAATGGTTCTTCTGTAAATACATCTAGGTGGAATATTCGTAATAACTCTCTTGATTGGAATAAAAACGGACGCCAAAGTTATTTTAGAAATCAAAATGCCCGAGTTACTAACGGGAAATTATATATTGACAACCAAATACACCAGCCCTCACTCTCAAACGGTGCCGAATATACAGGAGCTTGGATGACCTCTAAAACCAAATTTAAATATGGTTACTTTGAAGTGCGATGTAGAACTGCTTCTGATACTTGGGATAATCATACCTGGCCTACATTTTGGTTATGGGATGGCAAGGGACAGGCAGACTCTGTAGAATTTGATGTTTTTGAATTACACCGATGGAACACAAAACCCGAGCAAACACTACATTACGAAAATGATTATCGCCTTACTAATCACTCTAATGTAAATGCTCACCAATGGCATACCTACGGTCTGCTATGGACTGCTAACGACATTATTTTTTATATAGATGGTGTTAGACAAACTACAGTCTCCAGACCAAATTCTGAATCTTATACCAAAGCTGTAAACTTTGCTCGCAAAGCTGTAAATCAACCCTTAATCTTGAGTAGTAGCCCTAATCGTGAAATGCAACCTCCTTTAAATGTAACCTTACCTTCCTTTATTGTAGAACACGTTAAAGTATGGCAAGGGGGTAATCCTAATGGAAGCGGAAATACTGGAAACCCAATTGTAAGTATGAAAAAAGGAAATATAAATTACAATATTGATGGTAATTTTAACGGCGCCAACGGGCAAAACGTTTACTTATGGGCATCTAACAATAATAATATAAACCAACAATGGGAAGAAATTAATCGTGGCGGAGGTTTTTATTCTTATAAGAAAAGAAATACTAACTATTGTCTTGATGGTGGTAACGGTGGTGCTAACGGACAAAATGTATATTTATGGGAATGTGGCAACAATAATCAAAATCAACATTGGAGAAAAGTTAACCTTGGTAACAACAAATTTAGGCTAGAGAAGAGAAATGCTTCAGGCTTCTCTATTGATGGAGGAAATGGTGGTGCCAATGGCCAGAATCTTTATTTATGGGCTTCTAACAACAACAATGTGAATCAGCAATGGCAATTTAGTAATTTAGGCACCGCCAGAAGTGCTTCTGGTAAACGTGTAGTAGAAAACAAAAGTATAAAAATAGATCAAAACCCTGCTATTGAACATCTTACTGTTTCAGGGTTACAAATAGGAGATCGTATTGAAGTGTATACCATAGATGGCAAACTTAGTTTACAAAATAGTGTTAGTAAAACAACTGCCAAAATACCTGTATCTCATTTACAATCTGGCCTTTATTTATTAAAAGTTTATAATAGTGAACATGGTGTTTCTTCATTAAAGTTTTTGAAAAATTAAACCATTTTTATAAGTTAAAAATCATACCAATTCTTAAATGAATATACTGTAAAGTAAAATGATGGATTTTGGAATTATACGAGACAGAAAAAATAAGCATAGCTGTAGTTATGGTTCTTTTTTATGTTGAAGATAGAATTTCAAAAGACACTTTTTAACTCAGTAAATTCATTTGGGAATTGGAATCATTAGAATTAAATAAACTTGTACCTTAGTTCTAATGCTAATGTTACTTATAAAACAAATACTTATGACTAAAAATTATTCGATTTACCTTAAAAATTTAATCGCTCTATTTTGTTTTACATTACTCTCTTCGGCTATAAATATTAGCTGTAAAGCGAAATCTAACAATAGCGATATACTACAAATTGATGAGACTCAAAAGATCGAATCTGCCGATAGCGAAAAATTAGATTCAACTAGTAAACACCCAACTTATGGGAGTATAGAGCGTTTAGACGCTGCTATAGATGCTATTATCTCTAAAGGTGTAAAAATAGAGCTCGTTGCCGAAGGTTTTAATTGGTCTGAAGGTCCTCTTTGGCTTCAAAAAGAGCAAAAGCTTATTTTTTCTGATGTTCCTGAAAATAAAATTTACGAATGGAGTGAAAAAAACGGGTTAAGTGTTTATATGACGCCTTCTGGATATACTGGTCCTGACAAAAATATTACCAAAGGCTCTAATGGCTTAACTCTAGACCTTGAAGGCAACCTAATTTTATGTCAAGTAGGAGATAGAAGGATTAGTAAACTTGTAAGTTTAAAAGATGCTTTAAACCCAAAATTTGAATCTATTGTAGATAATTATAATGGAAAGAAATTTAACTCCCCCAACGATCTGGTTTACGACAAAAAAGGTAACTTGTATTTTACAGATCCTTCTTTTGGACTTGGAAAAGAGAAGAGTGACATTGGGTTTAATGGTGTTTATTTTTTTAGTGAAAATGGAAAACTTATACTTTTAGATCATACAATTACAGCACCTAATGGTATTGCTATATCTAATGATGGAAAAATACTTTATGTCGCAGACTCAAAAGCTACTCAACCTTCAATATGGGCTTTTGATATTATTTCTGAAGGAGTAATTAAAAACAAAAGACTTTTCTTTGATGCTACACAAGCGATGCATAGAAGTGTAGACAAACAAAAGTCGGATGGCATGAAAATAGACAATTCAGGCAATATATTTCTAGCTGGCCCTGGTGGTATACTTATAATTTCACCTCAAGGAAAACATCTTGGCACCATAAAACTTGATAAAAATACTGGTAATTGTGAATTCACTCCAGACAAAAAAACATTGTTTATTACTTGCGATAATTATTTATTAAGAGTTACATTATAAATATTAAAATAGGATTCGTATTATATTTGCACCTTCACTTTATGTGCTTATAAGAACTCTCATTAAAAATTATTTATGAAGCCTATTTACATTTTAAAACTTTTAATATTTGGCATAGGCTTTTTAACTACAGCGGTTAACATTGTAGAAGCAGCTTACATTTATTTTTTTAGCCGTCCCATTTTTGTTCATTTATATTTTATAAAGAAAAAGCTCCCCAAACAAAAAAAAGAGTTTCTTGAAAAAAACATTAAATTCTACAGTAGGTTAGACAATAAACACAAAGCATTTTTTGAACACAGAATTGCAAATTTTATTAGAAACTACGAATTTATTGAAAGAGATGGTTTTAAAATAACTTCGGAAATTAAAGTTTTAATTGCTTCTTCTTATGTAAAACTCACCTTTGGAATGCGGCGCTATTTAACCGAAATTTTTAATAAAATTATTATCTATCCTAATGCTTACTATTCAGCAATTACAGAACAATACCACAAAGGAGAGTTTAACCCTGGTTTAAAAACTATTATTTTCTCATGGGAAGACTATTTAATTGGTGATCTTATTACTAATGATAATATTAACTTAGGCATACACGAATTTACACACGCGCTCACTTTCCATGGCAATAAAGCTAACGATGCTAGCGCCAGAGTTTTTTATGATATGTTTAAGCAAATGATTGCTTATTTGAATGAACATAGGGAATCCATTTTTGCTTCTAACTACTTTAGAGACTATGCAAAAACAAACAACTTAGAATTTGTTGCGGTAATTATGGAGCATTTTTTTGAGTCCCCAAAGGAACTCCAACAACATTTTCCAGAGTTGTTTAAACACATAGAAAAAATGCTTAATTATAAATTTATTTTAAATCAGCAATTACACAAATAGAACATCTTGAACTTATCTACAAAACATTTTAATTAGGTAATTTTAACAAAAAAAGTACGTTTACCAAATAATGGTTTTAAGTTTCTATTTATTAAGAATGAGACACGATACTGGTAGTAAAACTATCTTAATGGTATTTTTTGTTATCATGTTTTTTATAATCGTCTATTTTGCACTAAAAATGCTGGAAATGGCTTTTGTTATAAAAAACAGAAAACCTTTTTATGTTCATTTTTATCCTTTTAGAAAGACATTAAGTGAAGAAGCTAAAATCATACTTAAAAGAGATGTCCCTTTTTATAATAAACTAAGTCCTAAACACAAATTGTATTTTGAGCATCGGTTAGCTGCGTTTATTAAAGACAAAGATTTTATTGGTAGAAAAATTGTTTCAGTTACCGAAGAAATGAAAGTTTTAATTTCTGCTACAGCAGTGATGCTAACTTTTGGTTTTAGAGGTTTTTATATTGGTTTACTCTCTAAAATAGTTATTTATCCTGAAGCATTTTATTCTAATACTAGTCAATCGTATAAGAAAAGTGAATTTAACCCAAAGCTAAAAGCCATAGTACTATCATGGAAAGATTTTAAATCTGACCTTAAAAGGGAAACTACCAATCACTACGTCTATGAATTTGCTCGTGCTATTCATTTAAGTAGCATGAAGGATCGTGATGTTAGTTCTACATTGTTTACAGATTCTTTTAATGAGTTAATACTTTTACTGCAAAAAAAACCGTCGTTAAAAGAAAAACTAAAAACTTCAAAATATTTTAAAGAACACATCTACAATAACCCAATTGAGTTCTTAGCTGTCTTAATAGAAAAATTTATAGAAATGCCTCAGGAATTAAAATCTGAATTCCCAGAAGTATACCATAAAACCAAGCAAATGCTTAACTTTAATTATGCAGAATACTAGGTAACCTATCATAGAACTAACTAAACTACTTATTTTCGTTATAAAACGTATTCATAGCTATGGCTCAATGTCATTAAGTTAAGCTCAATTTGTATAATTTGTCACATTGAGCGCAGTCGAAATGTAATTGAATTACACGTTTTTATAGAAATAAACGCATTTAGTTTAATGATGAAAACTTCTTAACTTAATGACATTGGCTATGGCTATGTATTAACTTTATGCCTTGAAAAAGAGAAAATTAATTCTAACCCTTATTCGCTGTATTTTATAATTGATTTTTGGTGTATTATACCAGTTCCGATTTAAATTTATTCATAAGAAAAATAATAGATTTTTGCCTTAGATGATAAAGAAAATCCAATCATAGCAGCGCTACGGTTGTATTTTATTTTGAAATATTAGGCAAAAAGATAAGGTTTTATTGAGTAAATTTAAATTTGAAATGGTATTAAGCGTTTACCAAAGCTTTTAAGTCACTAATAGTTTTCGTTTGGTTATCACTCTTAAAAATATAGCTCCCAGCAACAAATACATTAGCACCAGCATCGACAAGTGCCTTAGCATTTTTGTTACTCACACCACCATCAATCTCTATAAGTGTATCCAATTTTTGATCATCGATCATCTTGCGAAGTTTTTTAACCCTGTTATATGTGATGTCTTCAAACTTTTGTCCGCCAAAACCAGGATTTATAGACATAAGTAACACCATATAACATTTAGGTAAAATATCTTCCAAAACAGATACTGGGGTTGTTAAATTTAAAACCACGCCTGCTTTACAACCTGCGTTTTCTATCTGTGTAAGTGTTCTATGTAAATGCACTGTAGATTCGTAATGTACTGTGATGATATCTGCTCCAACTTTGGCAAATTCCTCAATGTAACGCTCTGGTTTTTCAATCATTAAATGTACATCTAAAGGTTTGGTAGCATGTTTTTTTATAGCTTGTATCACAGGCATACCGTAAGAGATGTTAGGCACAAAATGCCCATCCATCACATCTATATGAAACCAATCGGCTTCACTATTGTTAACCATTTCTACATCTCTCTGTAAATTACCAAAATCTGCCGCTAAAATTGAAGGCGCAACCAAGTTAGAACTCATAATACATAGTTTTTTGCAAAACTACCATTAAATCTCGATTGACAAAAACTTTTTAATAATGTTAGAAACTAATCTCAAGCGTGTTTGCTTTATATCTGCCAATTTCATTAAACTTAAGTATTCTTGCAGGCTATAAAGTCTATCTAAATTATTAATAACGGTATATCCTGTTTCAAAACCATTAAATATCTTTTCTTTAATAGGCTTATTAATAATCTCGATAATATTGTGATGCCTATGATCTCTCTTTATAGAATTATATAAAGGCAATAGCTTCGTGTTATCACCTTCCATTATTTGAAGAAAATTACCATCAAAATAAATTAAGGCGCCACTTATTTCCAGAGTCTTATTATTTCTTAATGTTTGGTCAAAAAGATGTTCTTGATCAAAAAACGTAAAGCCCGCTTTGGCACTACTAACATAACAAATTGTACTTAGCATTACTAAAATATTGTAGTTAATATCTTACTAATTTAATATTTTGTTTTTAAAAATCCTAAAAAAAATGAACCCCCGGTAATCAGCCGAGGGTTCTTTCATCAATCAAAAAACGAACAGTTATGTTGTAACTGTTGTTACTGTAATTTAGTCGTAAAACAAACTCAAACCTAACAATTATAGGACTTAAGCGATTGTTAAAACACTATCCTAAATATGTTTTTAATATCTTGCTTCTAGACGTATGCTTTAATCTACGAATAGCTTTTTCTTTTATTTGTCTTACACGCTCACGTGTTAAATCGAAAGTTTCTCCTATTTCTTCTAGAGTCATAGGATGTTGGTTTCCTAAACCAAAATATAAACGTATTACATCTGCTTCACGTGGTGTTAACGTTTCTAGTGCTCTTTCAATTTCTGTACGTAACGATTCGTGTAATAACTCTTTATCTGGATTAGGTGATTCTCCACTATTTAATACATCGTATAAATTAGAATCTTCTCCTTCTACTAAAGGCGCATCCATACTTACATGGCGACCAGAATTTTTCATAGACTCCTTAACATCGTTAATGGTCATATCTAATTCTTTTGCGATCTCTTCTGCCGAAGGTGGACGCTCATGACTTTGCTCAAGGAAAGCAAATGTTTTGTTAATTTTATTTATAGAACCAATCTTATTTAATGGTAAACGTACAATACGCGATTGCTCTGCCAAAGCTTGAAGAATCGATTGACGAATCCACCAAACTGCATACGATATAAATTTAAATCCACGTGTCTCATCAAAACGCTGTGCTGCTTTAATTAATCCTAAGTTTCCTTCGTTAATTAAATCTGGCAACGTTAATCCTTGGTTTTGATATTGCTTAGCTACCGATACCACAAAACGTAAATTAGCTTTTGTTAATTTCTCTAAAGCAACTTGATCTCCTGCCTTAATACGTTGTGCTAACTCTACCTCTTCATCGGCAGTAATTAAATCCACCTTACCAATTTCTTGCAAATATTTATCTAGCGAAGCAGTTTCTCTATTGGTAACTTGCTTCGTAATTTTAAGTTGTCTCATCTATCTTGTCTCCTGTAATTTTATTAAGTGAATAATTAGGGCATTCAATGGTTATACGTAATAATAATAAAAAATGTTACAAAATTTTTTAAATTATTTTCATGTTCTATTTATTTAGACTCAAAAAAACAATAAAAGTCACACATTTTTAAGCATTTACTCTTTTCCTTTGTTAGATTTTATTTATTGAGCTAAGATATTTACTATATAAAAAACGAAACTCTTTACTCAGGAAAGTTATTTAAAGCTAAAGTCTCAAACTCTTTTTTATCATTTTCAAAAATCAAAAACACTTTAAGTTCTGGATGTTCTCTAAGAAACACTTTAATCTTGTCTATCCCCATGGCTTTAAATGCTGTAGCGTAGGCATCGGCTGTCATGCAATCGTCTGCAATTACAGAGATACTCAATAAGTTAGTTTTACTAGAATAGCCTGTTTTTGCATCAAAAATATGAGAATAGCGATTCCCATCTTTATCAACTTTAAATTTTCTATAAGTTCCAGATGTTGCCATAGCCGCATCTTTAAGGTTTATTGATTTTAATATAGATTGTTTTCCATCAAAATGAGGGGTTTCTACCCCAACTTTCCATTGTGTATTTTTTTCTTTATTTATACCTCGCACACGTATTTCCCCTCCTATTTCAACCAAATAATTTTTAATTTTTTTACTTTCAAGAAACTCACCAATAACGTCTACAGCGTACCCTTTTGCTATAGCATTAAACTCAAGATATATGTTTGTGGGTTCTTTTTTTATAACATGCCCAATACGTTCCACTTTATTAAAACCTACATATTGCATAAGACTGTCTATTTTTAAACTATCCAAATTTTTAATGGCTTTATCTGCTCCAAAACTCCAGGCGTTAACAATATTGCCTATAGTTGGATCGAAAGCCCCATTTGTTAATTTAAATATTTCTTTAGACGCATCAAAAACTCTAGCAAAATGATCATCTATTGTATTGTTTTCATTCCTATTAAGTTTAGAAATATCTGAATCTGTTTGATATGTAGATAACGATTTATTAATTACATGAAATAAACTATCAAATTGTTTTTGATAATCAACCTCATCATTATAAGCTACAGAAAAACTAGTTCCAAAAACTTTACCTGATAGCTTTGTGTTTTTTTGTTGCTGCTCTTTACATGACCAACATAAAACTAAAATTAAAGCTATTATTATTACTCTATTCATTATTAATACACTTATAAAACACTCTAAGAAATGTCGCGCTAATTTAATTAAACACTATTGTTTTTTAAAACAAAAAATAAGACACTTTATTGCTAAAGCGCCTTATTTATTAGCAAATATTAAGTTTAAAATTTGATGGTTTTTAGTTTAAAATTTTAAACTCACAACGTCTGTTAATATTATACTCTTCATCACTACACATCCCCTCTCTAACACACCCATTAAGTGGCTGCATTTCTCCATAACCTACACTTCTTAACCTGCTCCTATCAATACCTTTAGTAATAAGATATTCCATAGCTGCAGCTGCTCTTTTCTTAGATAATTCTAAATTGTATTGTGCAGATCCTCGAACATCTGTGTGTGCAGACACTTCTATTTCCATAGAAGGGTATTTGTTCATTATATCTACTAAAACGTTTAATATACGTTCTGCATCGCCACGAATGTTTGCTTTATCAAAGTTATAATAGATTTTTTCTAACTTAACTTGCAAGTTTCCTCCTTTATCTTTCTTAATACGTTCTTCGACATCTGCAAAAGATTCTAATTCTAAATATATATTGTGTTGTACTTTACCCTTACTATCGGTAGAAAACTCCACATCATAAGGCACATAAGATTTTCGTGTCCCTCTTACTTTATACTTTTTATTCCCTTCTATTTTAAAATAGTACTTTGCATCTTCACCTACTATGGTATCCTGTATTGCTGTTTCTGATGCATCAAACAATGTTACTAATGAGCCTGGCAGTAATGCTTTGCTATTCTTATCTTGAACAATACCTTCTACTTGGTATATTGTTAAAGCATTTTGTTCTCTATCAAAACCAAACAACCTATCATAACCTGTTCTGTTAGAAGACACAAAACCTTTATTATCTTTTTCTCTAACGACATAAGCGAAATCATCTAAATGACTATTAATAGAACGTCCTAAATTAACAGGTTTATCGTATGCTTCGTTAACTATATTACTTCTAAACACATCTAATCCACCATAGCCTTGATGCCCTATAGACGAAAAATACAAGACATTAAATTGACTCACAAACGGAAACTGTTCTCGGTGTTTTGTATTAATTGTTTGCCCTAGATTTACTGGCTCCCCATAACTTCCATCATCATTAATAGCCACTTTAAAAATATCAAAACTCCCCAAAGTTCCGGGCATATCACTGGCAAAATAAAGCGTTTTTTCATCTTTGCTTAAAGCAGGGTGCTCTGTACTATAATTATCTGAAGTAAATGGTAAAGGTTTTACATTGGTCCAATTGCCATCAACTAATTCGGCTTTGTAAATTTTAATATGTGCTATTCGTAATTCACCTGCTTTTGTTCTTGTTTGATTGGTTCTATTAAAGTACATGGTTTTACCATCTTTGGCAAATACAGCATTACTCTCATGAGAATTGGTATTGATATTATCTGAAAACGGTGTAACATCCTTTAATACATTTTCTTGTGTTAAAGTAGCGCTATACAAATCTAAATAGGGCAATTCATTCCAAGCATAAGATGGGTTTTTAACGTTTCTAGCCGATGCAAATGTTACTTTATTATCACCATAAAAAGACATCCCAAAATCGCTACTGGAATTTATGTTTTCAAGTTGTTTTAACTTAAATGTATGTGGTGTTGTTTTTTCAAGCTGCTCTATAAATTTAGAGGTATTAATGCGTTTGTTATAATACCTACTTAAGTGTTCGTCTGCCAACCTATAGTCTTCAACACCTTTTAAAGCCTGAGCATATCTAAAATGATAGTCAATATCTATAGAATCTCCATATTCAATAAACAACTCTCTATAGGTTTTTACAGCTTTTTGGAGACTGGAGTTGTAGTAATAGCTGTCTGCTAAATTTTGAAGCACTTCTTGGTTCCGTTCTTTAGTTTCATATGCTTCGGCCGCTTCTGTATAAGCCCTCATTTTAAAAAGCCTATTGGCACGTTTTGTATTACTTTTTTGCGCTAATGCCATTCCACTAATTAATAAAAGGCCAGCAAGTATTGTATGTGTATATTGTTTCATGTTTTCCTATTATTAAAATTTAGAAGAATCTTGGCGAACGATCATATCCACCCTTGAATCCGAATAAATCAATATCAAATAAAATAAATATTTCGTGAGACCCAGAGTTAAAATCGCCTAGGTTGGTTGTTGTATAATCATAAGCATAGCCTATTTTTAAATCGGGAGTAACTCTAAAATTCACTAGGGCACTCATAGCATCTCCTAATCGATATCCCAGACCAGCTTCTAATTTTTCATTAATTAAAACATTTGCTGTTACATCTAGTGCCAAAGGCGCCCCTTTTACAGAGCGAGCCATAAACGCAGGTTTTAATTTTAAATCTCTATTAAGCTCAAACACATAGCCTCCAGTAAAAAAATAATGCACATTTTGGATGCCCGTGGCCTTAATTCCGTTTTGTGTTTCTAGGTGCTTAGTAGACAACATGTTTGGTGCAGATAACCCCAAATAATATTTATCTGTAAAAAAGAAAGCGCCTATACCTAAATTTGGGAAGGCTCTACTAATGTTTTCATTAAACGCAAAATCAAGACCATTACTAACATTTCCCGATTGTAGATTTAAACCGTTAAAATTGGTATCAAAAAGCGTAACACCTGCTTTTATACCAAATGAAATTTTAGTCTCAATACCTACAGGTAATACATAAGCAAAATCTGCAAAAATGTTATTTTCCTTTACAATATCTCCTATATCTTCGTTAGTAAAAGATAGCCCTATTTCAACACGCTCACCAATTGGAGTATGTGCAAAAAATGTCGCTGTTCTTGGTGCGCCTTCTAAACCTACCCATTGTGATCTATACAAGCCTCCTAAATTTAATATGCCTTCATCTGCTGTAGCATAAGCAGGGTTAATAACACTCATGTTATACATGTACTGCGTAAACTGAGGGTCTTGCTGTGCTAAACTTTGTAATGACACAAGCATTAAACTCAACAAAGCAGCTATTTTATGATATATATTTAAATGTTTCATCGTTTTAAATTTTTATTTATCTATAAACTATCTGCTTAGGTATAAGCGTCCTTGTTCTGGTTTATCTGTTCCGTTATTAAAGTAGAATATGTAGAAGTATACACCCACCGGCAAATCTCCTTTTACAATAACTCTTGATTGGTTAGAAGTCCCATCAAACCTAGGCGTGCTTGCTTTACCCTTATAGACTATGTTTCCATTTCTGTTGAATATTTCTATTTCAAAATCTGGATAAATGTCTGCTAAAAAGTCTACATCATAGGTATCGTTTACACCATCTCCATTGGGGGAGAACCCATCTGGAAGTTCCACGAGACCACAACCTCCGCGCAAATCGGGAATCACTTCTAGCCTCACACTACTTTCGCAACCTATCACCGCATCAAACAATGCTGCATAATAGCTGGTATCGAGCGTTAAATTTGTATCACTAGAAATAAGATTTCCTGCTGTTTCAGAATCGTACCATCTAACATTATCTAAATCTGTATCGTATTCTAGAATATTAGATGTTAAATCTGCTATTGTTGGAGCATCACTTATACAATAATTAATACTAGCATCTTCTAAGGTTGGTGTATCGGTATCGTTTACTGTAACGTTTAAAGTAATGCTTACTGAAGATTCACATCCGGCATTACTTGTTTGAGTTGCAAAATAATCTTCACCATCCTCTAATACATCCGATGTATTAAGTGGTAACGTTAAGGCTGCATCTGCATACCAATTTACTGTCCCTGCTATTGTGAGGCTATTTGATAAATCTGCCACTGTTGGGTTATCAACTAAACAAAACTCTGGATTGAGATTAATCACTGTTGCTGCTGGACTATCGTTTATAGTTACTGTTACTTCAGAGCTAGTATCTATAGCACATGGTACTGTAGCCAGAACTGTATATGTGAAATTATAAGTAGTCCCTATAGTTAATGTTAGTAAATCCACTGTATTACCCGTGAATCCTGAGATATCGGATGTTGTAAACACACCAACAGTATCTGGAGTCCCTCCTAATACAGTAAATAAATCTAATATAGTATTACTCGCATTTACTTCAGCTAAACATATTACAAAATCTCCATTTTCTCCTGCATTTGGTGCTGGCGTTATATCTAAATTAAAACTCACACTAGCTGTGCCACATATGTTTGTAAACGTATATGTATATAACCCTGAATCTGCTGTAGATGGCTCAATAATATTAGTTATTGTATTCCCATTAAACATCCATTCTCCTCCTGCATCGGCACCAGATAAATTTGAGAATAAATCAAAATCTGCATCTGTATTACATAAAGCAACATCGCCATTAGACGTTCCTGGGTTAAAAGGTGCTTCCAGTGTTACAGTAATTACAGCGCTATCATCGACACATGGAGATGTTCCTGTAACTAGATAGGTAAATTGATACGCTCCTGCTGAAACTCCTGTAGCATCAAAACTATTGCCAGTTAAAACACCAACCCCATCTGTGTTTTGCCATACTCCCCCCATATCTTGAGTACCATCTAGACCTGTGAATAAATCTATATTGGTTTCGGTATTACAAGATGTTATTGGTGTAGCATTTGGCGCTCCAGCATTTGGAGAATTGTATATAGTAGCTATAACTGATGTTCTTAGTGATGACTCACAACTTGTATTTGCATCTGTTTGCGTAGCATAATAACTCTGTCCATTGACTAAATCTGTAGTTCCTGAAAGCGGTAAACCTCCATTAGCCACATCATACCATTGTATTACAGTTCCTGTAGCTGTTAAATCTGCTATTGTAGCTGCATCGCAAAACTCTTGTATAGCAGTTGCTGAAGGTGCCGCAATATCATTTATAATAACACTTACTGTAACATCTACATCATCACAAGTACCAATAGCATCTACATTATAGGTGAAATTATATGTGCCAGCAGCTAATCCATCTATGGTAACTAAATTTCCTGATAGTGCACCTGAAGTGTCATCATCATTCCAAACACCTGTTTGATCTTCATTTTCAAGCAAATTAAACAAATCGTATGTTTCTGCTGAGGCAACATTAACAATACAAAACTCAACTGGCGGATTTGCTGTTCCAGATTCTGGAGCGTCGTCTATTGTTACTGCAACTATCGAACTATTAGTACATCCATTGGCATCTGTAATACTATAAGTGAAATTATATGATCCTATTGCTAATGCCGTTAAATCGACATTACTTCCCGTTAATGCTCCTGAGCTATTAGTATCTGCCCATGTTCCTCCTGCATCTTCTCCAGCCAATTGACCAAATAAATCTAATGGGGAACTTCCTGCTGTAACGTTCTCACAAAATATGGCTGGGGTTGCTACTCCGGTATTTGGTAGTGGATTTATAATAATTTGTACCGTTACTAATGGATCGTCACAAACTCCTATAGCAGCCACATCGTAAGTATAATTATATGTTCCCGCTGGAAATGTGGATGTGTCTATAGCGTTACTTGTAGTAGCTCCTGTGGTATCGGTGCCAATGTACCATTGTCCTGTTTGGTCTTCACCGTCTAACAAATCAAATAAATCATAACTTACTGGTGAAGTGCCTTCACAAAATTCTACAGGTGGATTTACTGTTCCAGATTCTGGAGCACTGTCTATTGTTACTGTAACTACCGTACTATTAGTACATCCATTGGCATCTGTAATACTATAAGTAAAATTATATGAGCCTATTGTTAATCCCGTTAAATCGACATTACTTCCCATTAATGCTCCTGAGCTATTAGTATCTGCCCATATCCCGCCTGTATCTTCTCCAGCCAGTTGACCAAATAAATCTAATGGGGAACTTCCTGCTGTAGCGTTCTCACAAAATATGGCTGGGGTTGCTACTCCGGTATTTGGTAGTGGATTTATAATAATTTGTACCGTTACTAATGGATCGTCACAAACTCCTATAGCAGCCACATCGTAAGTATAATTATATGTTCCCGCTGGAAATGTGGATGTGTCTATAGCGTTACTTGTTGTAACTCCTGTGGTATCGGTGCCAATGTACCATTGTCCTGTTTGGTCTTCACCGTCTAACAAATCAAATAAATCATAACTTACTGGTGAAGTGCCTTCACAAAATTCTACAGGTGGATTTACTGTTCCAGATTCTGGAGCACTGTTTATTGTTACTGTAACTACCGAACTATTGGTACATCCATTGACATCTGTAATACTATAAGTAAAATTATATGAGCCTATTGTTAATGCTGTTAAATCGACATTACTTCCTGTTAATGCTCCTGAACTATTGGTATCTACCCATGTACCGCCTGCATCTTCTCCAGCCAGTTGACTAAATAAATCTAATGGGGAACTTCCCGCTGTAGCGTTCTCACAGAATATGGCTGGGGTTGCTACTCCAGTATTTGGTAGTGGATTTATAATAATTTGTACCGTTACTAATGGATCATCACAAACTCCGATAGCAGCCACATCGTAAGTATAATTATATGTTCCCGCAGGAAATGTGGATGTATCTATTGCATTACTTGTTGTAGCTCCTGTGGTATCGGTGCCAATATACCATTGTCCCGTTTGGTCTTCACCATCTAGTAAGTCAAACAAATTATAATTTGCAGGAGATGTACCTTGACAAAACTCCGGAAATGTTACTATTGGTGTTCCTGATTCTGGCGTATCTTCAATAATTATCTGAATTGTTGTAATATCGACACACCTCCCGTTATCTATGGCGTAATTAAAAGAATAAGGACTTCCTGCTAATGTAAAAGCAGTTATATCTATTGGATTTGTTACTGTTGTATTACTAGCATCTGTCCAAGTTCCCGAGTTATTATCTTGAGAACCATCTAAGGCAGTAAACAGATCAAAAGGCGAATTTAAAGTTACTTCATTTTCACAAAATGTGGGTATTATTGCATTTGAGTTTCCTGCATTTGGGTCTGCCAGAATCTCCAACTGAACTGTAGTTGACACTTCAGAACATGGTGTTGTTACATTTTGTGTATATGTAAAATCGTATGTCCCCACAGCGAATGCCGAAATATCTATTGGAGAAGTTACCACAGGATCTGTACTTAGAGTGCCTTGTGTCCATTGTCCTCCAGGATCTGCACCTTGTAGTAAAGTGAATAAATCGAAAGGCGAATTCGCTGCGCGTTCAAATTCACAAAACATTGAATTTGCCGCTGATGGGGTTCCTGAAGACAACGTTTCATTAACTGTTATTGTTACTAATGAAGAAGATCCTGCACAGGCCCCATTGGCAGCTACAGTATAAGAAAACACATAACTATTAGCTGTTGTTAATCCTGAAATATTTACTGTCCCTAGATGACCGTTACTTGTCGCTATAGGTCCTGACCAGGTTCCAGTTGTATCTGGTGTTCCTGTTAATTGATCAAATAAATTAAAATCTGCTGCTGGCAAATTATCGTTACAATATTGTAATGTCCCAGATATTCCTGAGTCCACAGGGGTATCTATAGTTACTGTTACAGCAACTGGATTACTATCACAAAAGAAATCGTCTACTTGTATATAATAGGTATTTCCATCTATCAAGGGGTCTGATGATGATAAAGCAGGAGGTATTGGGTTTCCAAAGCCATCTATTGCTGAATACCAACTAAATGTTGTACTTGTTGTACCTATTTCTAAATTTCCTATTGTTGGATTAGTATCGGAACAAAACATCTGATTAGGCGTAGGTGTAGGATCATCAACTGATTGAAAAACCGCCGCACTCCCAATTTCTATTTGACTTTCGCAATTAGAACTATCTAAAAAGACAACAAAAAAAGCTGTTGGCCCTATTGGCAACGTATTTGTTCCAACAGATGGTGTAGTTAAATTTGCATCATCAAACACTTGAACCGAACCTCCTGAAGGTATATTAGGAATTAATACATCATTTATATATGTTTGTACAGTTGCATTATCATTACTACAATAAATACCATCAAGTGTAAAACCTGTAGCATTAACTTCAAAATCTATAGTTACAGATGGTCTTGTACCACAATTGCCAGAGTTATTGTCGGCATAGTATACTCCTTCCAACAAAAATTGATTCGTATTAAGCGCCGTACCTCCAGTTGCTACATTATACCACACAATACCATCTCCAGTATCTGTGGCATAAATATCTAAATCGTTTATTGTTAATCCTGAAGCATCACAAATGGGTGGTGGACTTGGATCTGGTATTGTGGGACACTGTGCGTAAGTTGAGAGAGACACCAGCATCAACCAGAATAAAAAGAGCACATTAAACCGTACACTTCTTAGTAGTAGTTTTGTTTTCATAATCGAAAAATTAAAATCATTGTTAATTTAGCTGTAAATTAAAGTTAATAATCACTTCTGTTTCCAGGTTTGAGTTATCAACATGTTATACAAATGTTATTAACAGTTTATTTACAATTTTTCGCAATTTAACTGATTTTTTAGTATTTCAACGATGTTTTAGTATTTTTTTTATGCTTTGCCTCTTCCACAAACACTCTATTATCGATGAAACGCATTAGTTTTTTTAACAAAAATTTAATTATAATTAAATATATGCTAGGTAATGTTTCATGTACAGCTTATGCAAAAACTTAGACATCTTTACCATCTTAGAACAAGATATTACAAACAAAAATTTTAGCAATTTTAACTTTTCTGCATTACGTTATGCAGATGTATTGTTACTATTTGCTCAAGTAAATAGTGCCATTAATAATAGCCCTACTACTAATACAATTTCGTATTTAGACGAAATAAGACCCCATCCTGCTTAGTATCAATTCCTAAAAAACCAGAAACAATTGCTAATAGAGATTAAAAAAAACTCATAGATGCACAGACACCTGAACCATGTTTTGAGGGATTACCTAAACACAATTTAATTGGATGAGAATTACCCGAAGGAAGATTAAATTTATTATACACTACTGTAATTAGAGGCTTTAGATAATGCGCTAAAAACATTAACTATCAATTATTTATAACACTCAACACTCATAAACAAGCACTATTAGATAAGCTAAATCAAATTATTAACTAAAAAAAGTCTTATAAATTCATTCTTTTCCCATACTTTATTTATAATACATCGAAGCTGAAATTTATAAATTTTAACTAGATAACCTACGCTCCTTTAACTAAAAAAAAACAACAATTTACAGTATAAAGATGTCATTAACTTTAAACCTTGTAAATTACATTATCATTTTTTTAATTTATCGCGTCCTAATCGAATATATTAATTATTTTTAGTATTCTTCTTCTTTACTAAAACTAGACAAGCTCACATGCTCGTCATTACACCCACTATATCAACAACTTACAGCGCTTAACATCCGTCAACCTTTTAGTTCTAACCAGAAATTTATTTACCCCTCTTTTTTAACTAATTTATAACCCCTATTATAATTTAAATAGTATTAATATTACAAGACTATATAACTAATCATAAATTTTAAAAATTATGAAAACTAAACTATCATTTTTATTACGCTGTTTTTTAATAGCAATTGTGTCCAGTTTTTCGCATGGACAAAATTGGGAGGACAATTTCAATTCACCCAATTTTAAGAACAATTACGACATGAATCAAGGGCAAAACTTTAGACACTTAACATCTGGTGGCTATAACAACAGTGCATGTGTAGAAATTAAGATTAATAAAGGATCGCACCATGGAGGTTCTATGCGTTACATGCTCAAACAAAAATGGGGATTTGAACCAGAAGAAGTATATGCAGAATACCGTGTTCGTTATGATGCATCTATGGGAAATCAAAGTGCGGGATATGGAGGTAAGGCTCCTGGGTTTTCTGGTACTTATGATGAAGCTGGCTGGGGCAATAGACCTGGTTATGGGGTTGAAGGATGGTCTGCTCGCGGAACTATTAACTGTGACAATCAAAACTATGTTCAAAACAGGTATTATGTATACCATACTTACACCAATTATGATGCCCCCGTAAGAAATGGAACTACAGACTACAGAAATTTTAATCCTAAAGCTCATAGTGTAAGTAACCCAGGGGGACAACCACACGCTAGTACCAAAACTTTTGGATCTGGATTAAATTGGGGAAATTGGAGTCGAAGAGATGCAGGCGATATGGATTTTAACAGATGGTATCATGTTAAACAATATGTTAAACTAAATGATGTAGGTCGAAACAATGGAATACTCCGTGCTTGGGTAGATGGCGTACAAGTATGTAATTTTACTAATATTAATTTTAGAAGAGATAATAAATTAAAAGTATATGCTTATTGGTTTAATTATTACAATGGAGGGCGAGATGTAGCAGATGGCGATGCTTATGTTAGAATTGATGATTTTAAAATATATACCCCAGGTAATAATGGCGGTGGTTCTGGTGGTTCTGGTGGCGGAGGAAATAACACCCAAACTTTTGTGCATATGAAAAAACGAAATGCCTCTGGATACGCACTCGATGGTGGTAATGGTGGAGCAAATAACCAAAATGTAAAACTTTGGGCAACCAATACTAATAACCAAAATCAACAATGGGAAGAAATAAGTCGTGGAAACGGGTTTTATTCTTATAAGAAAAGAAATACTAATTTTTGCTTAGATGGAGGTAATGGTGGTGCTAATAACCAAAATCTTAAATTATGGTCGTGTAGTAATGGTAACCAAAATCAACACTGGAAAAAAATAAGTGCAGGGAATGGCTATTATAGATTGCAAAAACGAAACGCATCTAACTATTCTATTGATGGTGGTAATGGCGGTAGAAATAACCAAAATGCTAAAATATGGACATCTAATTCATCTAACCAGAACCAACAATGGAAGTTCACTACTGTATCTACATCTAAATTAGCAACAGATAAAAAACTAGTAGATGAATCTGGAACAGATCATGTAGTTGTCTCTCCAAACCCCTTTACTTCTAATTTAAATATAACATTAGAAAGCAACCACGGTTATAAATCTGCTAACTTGTATAGCATTACAGGGCGAAAACTTATATCTTCAAAGGTCTTGGATAATAATAAAACGAATTACACCATGTCTTTTGATGGCTTAAACTTAGCTCCTGGGCTTTATTTGCTCAAACTTACTGGATCACAAAAAGCAAGTAAGGTTTTTAAATTAGTTAAAAACTAATTTAACCTGAGTTCGATTTAAGAATCATAGATAAAAGTCAATAAACATGCTAGATTCAACTTATAATTACGATAGACTAGCTGGCTAGTTTATCGTAATTTAAGGAAGAAGATGGCGTGTTTAGTGGTTTTTAGCTAGAATTTAATACATTTTCATAGTCTAAAGAGCGACACAACACACTTGTTTAAAATAAGTGATTGATAAACAGTTTTTTATACTTTAAAAAAATAGTATTCTTAGGTCGAACTCAGGTTAATTTATTACAGACACCCTTTTTAGTAGTTATACCAATTTTTCCATAAAATGCGATATAAATAATTTGAATTATTTCACAGGAGTTCAAGGCTAAAAAATCAAGCATAACCTTAGCTTATGGTTTATTTTTGTAACGCAGAAATCGTATAAAAGAAACCAATTATATGTTGCATTTTATGGAAGAATTGGTATTAGGAGGCAGTATGTAACCCTAAATTAAAAGAAAAAGTCGTCTAGAAAGTAAATTTTTAGACGACTTTTTATATCCTAACTTTTAATTCTAATACCTTGTTATTTCTTTCAACTTATTAAAAAAATTCTTTTTTCGTTCCGAATTGATTCCCCAACTAACGGGTACGGTTTGAAATCCATTCTCGAATGCTTCGTCTTCTTTTCTAAAATCAAAATACCCCCAAGATGCATAAGCTTTAACTGCATTGACCATATTATTACTTTTGGCATCAAAATTAAAGTGGTCGTCTTCGTTAAAGAGTATTGGTTGATTTGAATACCCTTTCATGCTTCTAACTTTTTCAACCAAAATAGTTATATCGTCAGGGTTTTCGACTTTGTTTCCATGAATCAAAATAAAATCGGCTACATCTACAACTTTTGCAGATGGAAGCCTTCCTCCTCTAAAACTTGTACTTACTAAAAGTCTATTCCCATTCTTTTCGGTATTTTTTACACGTACCACCAACTCATGAACACGCGCAACATCGAGTATAGGGTGGTCATATCGAGGATAATCAACTTCGTTTGCAATCTCTACAAGAATATTTTTATAGCCTTTATCTAAAATCCAGTTTGTTATGTTATCAACGCCTTTAATTACTGCAGCTTCATCTTTTAAAACATGATCTTGTCCGAAATAAAAATATCCTAAAATAACGACCATTTCCAATGCATTGGCTTTATTCAAAATTCTCTCAAGTCTTTCCATATATGCAGGTCTTAAATTGCCATCGGGTTTAAATGTTGAATTTATTGCATTCTTATTTCCATACCCCATAGGACTGCCCCCTTGCAAATTAAGTGTAAATGCAAGCATGCCATGATTTTTCCAATCTGGCATGGCAGCTATAAACTCATTGGTATTTCTATCTGCACTCCATTCGTTTGTATCTGGGTAGTTAAATCTGCTTACTGACTCAGGATTTAAATCATCAAAAATTCCCTGAACCATTCTTGAATTCATTAGCAAACCTTCAATTTTGTTTCCTTCCCAATAACGGTCTTTATAGGTAAGTTCTCCATTAATGTAAAACTGATTTCCTTTTATTTCAACCACTGTATATTCTTGTTCATTTGAACAAGAAAACACGGTAAATACGCCAAGAATAAAAATTACTTTTTTAATTGCTTTCATAATTTAGTTTATTTCAATACTACATCTTCTGCACGAGGAGCAGATGTGTTACTATTCCATTTTTAATAAAATTTTAGTGTTCACATTTTTTCTATTTCTGCTGTTCTAACGCGACCTCATTGGTCAATCCATCTTTACAGATAAATTCTAAAACCGTAATGTTATTAGCTTGCTGTATCACTTTACCATTACCTTTGATTACTTCCCCCACTGGTTTTAAAGACTTGGCTTTATCTACATTCAGATTAAAATCTGTTTGCGATAAATCATTCTGAAAAATAGAGGTGTGCGTAGTATATTCTGGTAAATCGTTTTGAATATCAGACCCTAAGCAAACAATTAAATCGCCAAAACTAAACCAGCTTTTGGTCGCATAAAACGATTCTAATTTATACTTGTCATGCCCACGTATTTTAGCAACAAAAACACCGTTACCATCTGAAAAATCTAAGCCTCCAACAAAAGTTTGGTCGCTTCTTAAATGTTCTTGATAAGCATCATCACCCAATTTAAGTGGTTTATTCTCAATATCTTTTAAAGGCGCTTTTACACTGGTAACACCAGGTATCATTGTCCAGTCCCATCCGTTTAAGCCTCTACCATTATCAATTTGCTTAAGTCCTGGCTTATCTGGATAAATAATTTCCAGACTTCCCCAATTTTCGAACATACCATATTTCATATTGCCTCTTGAGGAATGCCATCCCCAAATTTCCTTTTGAAAAATATAACGACTGTGAGCACCTATTACGGTCATCCAATCGTCTTTTCTATGAATGCCCTTTGCATGATAGGATAATGTATGGTGTCCTTGTGGAAAAGTAGCCGTTTCAATGTTTTTATCCAAAAGTGATGCTGCTAATTCAGGCATTTCACGACCTTCCATTTGATAGAAATACATTTCTGCTATTTCTTTATCAATGTCTTGTTTTCCATCTGGTGTACCCGCCAATGCCATGTATAAAAATTCATAATTATCTCCTGGAGTTAATGATTTAATTCGGTTATGTGAATAGCTCCACGGAAAGTAATTACGAGAACTGTAAAAATTACGCATGTACAAATTGTGTTTCATGCGTTCATGTGCATCTTCATAAATACGAAATTCGGTTCCTGAAAGTATATAAATCACCTCAGCTATTTTTGGCATGGTATAACTACCGTAACGCGTTAATGCGGCGTTTGCGTGATGGTAGTGAGAACCATCTGGTTTAAACGAATCTGTAAGACCATTAGCGTAGCCTAATCCTAAATTACTGTAATAGGATACTAAGTGTTGCATATCGCGTACTTTTTCAGGACCATCTAACAACATTACACACATTAAGTAGCCAATGCTATTGGTGTATAAAGCATCAGACGACATACCAATTACATTATGCCTACCTTTATTTACATCTTCATTATAAAATCTATTAAACTCGTATTTTCTTCTTATAAATGCATTGGCTTCTTCTAATTTTCCGATTGCTTTTAACTCATCTTTCATTAAAAAACACATATCGGCAAACCCACGTCCGTGGTACCAATCTAAATTGACATCACAATCTATTCCGTGTGCTATCATGTTAAGTACCATGTCTTTTAACACTTCTTTCTGAGAGGTATTTGATGTCGTTCGATAAGCAATGGCAATGGCTTTTCCTAATTGGTTAAATTTTGACCTTTTTCCACCTGCTTCAAGATGTAACCCGTTTATAGCTTCTCCGTTTCGGGTAATATTATAATCGGCATATCGCTTTTTTAAATCTTCAAAATCTTTAGTCGGTAATGATTCTTTTGTTTTTTCACCTCCCCATTCTAATTGCCAAAGGCGTTCTTCAATGGTTTTAAAAGATTGTTGTTGCTCTGGTGTTACTCTATCCTGAAGTGCAAACCAAGGTTGGTACAAATGCCATTCTTGTTCAATCTCGTCTCCCAAAGCACGCCGTTGCGGATGTAACTTCAATCCTGGCACTAAATGGGTAGGTTTAATTCCTTTTGGACTTTCTCGTTTCAGCAATACAATATCATCTAGAAAAATTTCACCTTCTTGGTTTCCTAAAATAGAAAGCTTCATAAAGTCCATATTCTCATGAGGGTTCCCTCTCATATGTCCACGAGCATAAGGAATGGTAAACTTCCTCCAACCTTTGTAGACTAAATGAATATCTATAAAACAGTCTGTTTTTTCCCCTTTACCAAAACTTACCCTAACAATGGCATCTTGTTTTTTTTCTGAATAGATAGGAAGTGTAAATACTGCTGGTTCATTGGTAATGGGATAATCTACATGATTCACAGTTACTATGGTATCTACACTTTGTGGTGCGTAACCAATTTTAGCATTTATTCGTAATTCATCATCAGGTGTAAATTTCCAATGCAACCCATAGTTTCCTGAAACTCTATGTAAACCCGATAGATTAATTTCTCCTTTTTTGAATTGTATATTTTTTGGTAGTCCTTCTTCAAAGGAAATAGTCTGAGCTTGTATACTATTCGCAATTACTAATAACATAAGAGATAATAACCCTAACTTTAATTTTACCATGATAACTCTATTGTTTTTGTTTCTCCAGCTTCAAAATTTGTAGAAAAAGTATCTCCTTCCAAACTCACTGTTTCTCCATTCACTTTTGCTTCTGTAATTGCTTTTCGTAATTGAAAAGTTATGTTTTGCTTTTTTCTACTTGACACCTTTGCTTTCATAGTTTTACCTACCATATCCCACTTCAAGTTTTCCACTTTAGCTTGTGTTCTGCATAAAACACCAGAGACGCTTCCTTTTGGAAGTTTTTCAGATAATGCTGGTAAAAATTCAATAACTCCAGGTTTTGAAAATACTAACATCTCCAATATTACAGCTGGTATTGAGTGTAGCGCATCGGTATTATAAATTACGCCTGGGTTGTGCGATGTTACCAAACTATTATACAGATAGTTATTTTTCATGAGAAACAACAAATTACCATATACCAAATCACTCTTTTTTAAGCGAGCCGCTATAAGTGCTGTATGTGCCAAACCATGGGCACTACCGTTTCCTCGTCCACGTTTTTCAATGGCAATATTTGACGCTTCAAACAATGTTTTTTCTTCTGGCGAAATTTCTAACCCAGGCCACACAGGATAAAGATGAGAGATATGTCTGTGGTTATAATTATCCTTTAAATTAGGATGTGCCCATTCTTTTAAAGCACCATCCTCATTAATTAAATAAGGGGGTAACTTTTGCAACATGTCTTGCCAAAGTTCTACCTTCTCTTCTTTTAGATTCAACTCCTTATTTATGGTAACTAAATTGGTGAGTAATTCTCTAATGACTGCAACATCCATAGTAGCATTTGCAACAGCTCCCATTCGTTCTCCATTTGGTAATATGGCTTTATTTTCAGGTGAATAAGAAGGTCCTATTAAATACTTCCCGTTATCATCATACATGTCCAAAAAATCTTCGTAGAACAACGCGGTTTTCTTCATCATAGGATATAGTCTATTTTGCATAAACTCTTTATCTCCCGTGCACTGATAGTATTCATAACAGGGCAGTAATAACCATTCAACGCCTGCAGTCCAATAATTCCCAGGCCATTTGCCAAAATGTGTATGATAATTATGCCTCCCCGAAGTTCGTGTTCCTGATACGTAACCTCTGCATCCAAACAAATTTTTAGCATTCACTTCCCAATCTGGTGCAATACGTTCTAACAATGTAATATAACTATTTATAGCTTCTTTTTGATTGGCTAGATTAGCGGCTGCTACTTGTAAATTTACGTTGGCATCTAATGTAAAATCACCAGACCAACGTGGTCTCCAGCTTCCGTTCCATATCCCCATTAAGTTAGGTGGATTTTTTCCACTACTAGAAATTAAACCGTACACCCCCATATTGAATACTTTTTCAAGTAAATACGGATTGATAACTTCTGCTCCTTTTTGGTTAGCTATGAGTGTTTCGTTAGAACCATCTGTAAACCCTGTTTTATCAAGATTTAAGGTAACGCGGTTAAACATTTCACCATGTATTGCTTCATGTTTTTTTAAAACCTCATCATAAGATGCTAAACTGTTAATAGTTGTTTTTACTTCTGAAATAACAGACTCTGAAAACGGTTCAATAGGAATCACCTTTGCGTAAACCTCAACGTTATCAGCTTCTTCAACAACTATTTTATTGTTTTTAGTCGTTAGAACACCACCTTCATTTTTAATATTCACAACTACCTCATAACCTCTATCGACTAATTGATATTTACTCCTAAACGTTATCCAGTGGTTATTTGTAATAGTTTCAGGCTTTTCAATCAAAGGTGTATTTAGTTGTTCCCATTTATCAGGAAATAGCATTATTATATTTTGCTGAATACCCGATTCTTTATCTTCTTCAGATTGGTTTTCATCAATTTGATGGGCTAAAGAAAATGCAATGTTGATGTTTTTTTCTTTGCTACTTTTAATCTTTGTAGCAATTACATTATCGGGTCGAGATACAAAAGATGTTCGTTGAAATTGCGTTTCATCTGCATTCCATGTTATGGTAATCTCTCCACTTTCATAATTTAAGCTTCGTTCGTAACCCGAAACATCTCCTTGAAATTCTTGATTTAAATTTAATACACAGGCAGGGTGATAAGGGTCGGTCCATAAAATATCTTGATATCCTCTGGTTTTAGCATGCTTTAATATTTCGCTTTTCGCTTCAGCGTATTTTTCAGCTTTAATTAACTGTTTTGCCTTTGACATTATATCACCTACATCAGGAGGTTTTACGCCTTCCGTCCCTATGTATTCGTATAAAAACTCATGGTTGAAAATGATTTTCTCATCACGCGGATTTCCATAAACCATAATACCCATTTCTCCGTTTCCACTTATTAACGCATCTTGCCAACGGGAAGCTGGCGCTTCACTAACATTCGTTTTTTGCTGCTCTATAGTTTCCGTTTTACGGTTGTTACAGGCTATTAGTAACAAAAGAGCTATTACAGAGAAAAAAGTGTTTTTAAAATTAAAAGTCATTTAGGTTACCGTTTTTTTTCTACCCAGTCAAAATCTGTATAAGCGCCTTTATCAGATTCAGCAAACAATCCAATATATACACCTGTAAATCCACCTGCTGTTTCAGAACTTAAATATCTGGTATCTAATTTTCCAAAGGCTTTAAAATCAATCCCATTTGTTGAATACCAGAAATTATAGTATCGCGCTGTTGTTTCAACTTTTAGGTATATTTTATTTTGTGTAAATTCCATTTCCGATGCATTAAAATCCAGATGACCTAATTTAGAACGAAGCACAAGTTTTTGTTGTCCTTTTGAACGTTTTATCATTAAATCATAATGATGCAAGTTATTCATAAAAATGCTTAACCCTGTATTGATGTCTTTTTTAGAACCGTCTAATTCCAGTGAGGTAGTAAATGATGATTCTGAATTAGTTTGTCGTTGCCCTATAAATGTTGGCGAACCAATATCATCTAGTTTTACTTTAGAACCTTTTAATCTTAAATACCCTTTTCGTGCTGAAAGCGAATAATTAGCTTCTTCTGGATTACGAATAAAATTCCAATCTAAATCTAACGGACCATCAAGATTGTCTTTAGTTGCTTCTTTTGGAAATGGTTTTAAAGGTAGTGTTGGCGTTTTCATTTCTATGTCTATACTACCTGTACCATTAATAACAGGCCATGTGTTTTTCTCCCAACTCACTGGTGTTAAATACGTTTCCCGCCCTGTAACATGGTGACGATATACTACGGGTCTAAAACCTAGAATTACAGCCCACCAAGAACCATCATGAGCCTGTACAAAGTCTGCGTGTCCTGTACCCTGTATTGGGTTTCTTTTAGTGGTTTCATTGGCATGTGTTAGAATAGGGTTTGCTGGATTTGAAGTGTAGGGTCCATAAAGATTTTTGCTTCTGGCAATGGTTACCTTATGCCCGTATTGTGTTCCTCCTTCTGCTGCTACCATATAATAAAATCCATCTTTTTTATAAATATGTGGTGCTTCAGGGAAACGTCCTCCTGTACCTTCCCAAACATTTATAACTTCTGAAAGGTTTTTTCCTGTTTTTAAATCTACCTCAGCCATAATTAAGGCACTACCGTCTGTAGTAGTTACATGACATTTACCATCTTCCCAAAATAATGAAGGGTCGTATCCTTTTATTTCGAGCCATACGGGTTCTGACCATTCGCCTGCTGGGTCATTGGTATATACCAGAAAATTACCTTTTCCTGTAACATTAGTCGTCACCATGTAAAATAAGCCGTTATGATAACGCAATGTTGGCGCGTAAATACCTCCTGAAGCTTTACAGCCTTCTAAATCTACTTGGGATTTTCTAGTCAAGGCGTGTCCTATTTTTTTCCAGTTGATTAAATCCCGACTATGAAAAATAGGCACTGCTGGAAAATATTCAAAAGAGCTTGTTGCCAAATAATAATCTTCTCCTACTCTGCATGCACTCGGGTCTGGATAAAAGCCAGGGATTATTGGATTTTTAAATCCTGAATTGGCTTCCCTCTGCGCTTCGTAAAGCGATTTAGGAAACACCTTTCCGTTTAGAGATTCTACAGTAATTAATCGTTCTGAACGATTATTATCTGTGCCATTAATTACAAACTTCCCATCGTTGGCACGCATACCAACTATAATACTTGATGGATAGGATATATGATGGTCTATCCTATCTGTTTTACTCCAAGGCCAATGTTTAAAAAGTTCTTTTGTCCCACCTATATCTGTAGATTCCACGTTCCACCATACATTGCCTGTACTGGTATGAGGAAAATTAAATGGGGCTCCACCACCATAGATAAATCTTAAACCTGTTATTTCTTCAAATAAATTGTACGATGCTGGTCCGTAGGTATAATGCGCAAATCCATGAAAATCAAAATCGCCTTCACCTTCTGTTTGTTTTTCCATTTTTATTTTTCGAAAAACATTTGCAGTGGCATTTCCTTCACCACTCAATACATGTGAAAAATTCATCTGAATGTTCACATTTTGAATAAGGTTATCTGTGGCATGGGCGTAAACTTTAATACCAGAATGTCCGTGCTTACCTGTTATATTTATAGAATCTAGGGTTACATTTCTACTATCTTGAAGATAAATTGGATTTGTGTAATTGTCTATAGTTACATGCTTCATCCAACCATGTGCTACTCTACAAAAGTTAACTGCATTCCAACCATAATCTACTTCTCGGTTTGCGTGGTGTTTATAGTTTGCATCCCAAGCAGATTCAAAACGAAGATTTTCTATCCCTACATTACGCACCATTGGAGCTTCTAATACTGTAGGCTGAAATTCCATATCTATGTCCATAAGTAATGGTTGACGCAATAAAATTTGGTCATTAGAAATAATACGTTCTATTTCTACCAATGCCTGAAAAGAGGCTACGCCTTCTTTTCCCGCTTTGTTAACCGATTCTAAATCTGATGTAATTTCCTCATCTGTATAATTGAGTATTTTTTTGATAAGCTTGTTGCTACCATTAGTATTATACATGACTAACAATATTACATCTCCAGCTTTTAAAGCTGTAGCGTTTTTAACTCTTAAATTCTTACTTCCTTTTACCGCTTTATGAGTTATTTGGGTAATAATTGGTGCTTCATAAATTTTCGCTTCGCTTTTTTTACTAAGCTTTGCGCCATTATACTTTAAAGGCGCAGCTCCCCAAAAATAATCTACACCTTGTATGTTGTATCCGTAACGTATTAATGTAGGAGATAACCATGGGTTTGGAACTTCTTGTAACAAACTCGTACTATTGAAAAAAATGGTACCATCTTCATCTTGTCCCTCTCCTCTTATAACAATATTATCGTAATCTATTTTTAGGAAATCTACTTTGTCAGGATTAGTATTGAATATATATTTTCCCTTCGGAAAATACAATATACCTCCACCATTCTTTCCTGTTTCATCTAATAAGGTTTGCACTTTTTGGGTAAGGTCTTTTCCCGTATTGGGAGCAATACCTTTACTGGTTACATCTATGATATTTTCTGGATATTGAAAATCTTGTTCGCCAAATGCATACCCAGCTTTTGAAAAGTCAATAAGTGATGATTTCTTAGGTTCTTCAATATAAGATTTGAAAATTTTAGATTGGATTTGAGAGTGAGTTACCATAACAAACATAAAGGCAACTATGGTAAATTTAAGTTTTTGTTTTTGCATTTCTTTAGTGACTATTTTACTGGGTCTATTATTAGTGAAAATTCCATTTCTTCAACAGGCACTACATGCTCTGGTCTTTTATGTCTTGGCATGTTTCCTACTCCACTGTGTTTATAATCTATATGTAAATGAACGTTTCCGTCCTTTTTAAGGTCAATAGTATGTTCGGCATTGTCTAAATCGGTTTCTGAATATGGACTTGCTGTAAAATTGTATAACTCATTCTTCTCTTTTTCCAAAGTAAAGCGTAAGCCATTCCCTTTATTGGTTCTTGTTTCCATCCAACGCGTATCGGTATGGTTACCATTAGCCTGCGGAAAAATGTATGGGGTATGCAACTCATCTATAGTTGCATTGTATTCTGCAACCAAAGTTGAAGAATTTCTATCAATGTAATTTTCATGTGGTCCACGGCCATACCATGTTACATTATTATAAGGATTGGTAAGTGTTACATCCCATCCAAAACGAGGAATATCTGTCATGTTAAATGATAATAATCGTTTTGTTGGAATTGCTTTAGTTGAAATTTTCAAACCAGAATTGGCTGTGAATTCATAGGTGATTTCCAACTCAAAAAGTGCTTTTGATTTTGCAGTCAGTTCACTTTTTACAACAATAGTATTTTTATCAACGTTGATTTCTTTGAGTGTATTGGTGGTGGCATTTAAACCTGCTTTGTTCCATTTATCAAAATATTCTACATAACTACCACCCCATCCAGAAATATCGTTATCGGTCACAGAACGCCATGTATTGATTATTGGTGCTTCTGCCAATACTTCAGTGCCATTTACTATCCAAGAGGTAAGTCCTCCTGTTTTTTTGTTAAAGGTGAAAGTAGATTTTTTGTTTTTGACTACCACTATTTCTCCTTTTTCTGAAACCTTGATTTTATTTGTTAGTGTTGCTTTTTCAGACTTGAATGCAGATAACGGAATTTGCTCCCAAGCTATTTCATGGTTCACTGGAATGCCCAATTGCGCTTCTTTTGTGAAGGCTCTAAAATTGATTAATTTCTCACCTTTGGCTTGTAATGCACTTGCGGCAATGTTTAGGGTAATTTCTTTGTCACTTTGTGGCACCAGCGAAACATCAAAATTGCCTTCTGATGTTTTTTTACCATCTATTAACAATTCCCACTTAAAATTATAGGCATCAAGATTCGTGAAATACGAATAGTTGGTCACCTTGAATTTGAGGTTTTCTGTATTTAAAGCTTCAAATTTTATATCGGCATATACTTTTTTAACCTGAATTAGTTTTGGTGTTGGTTTTCTATCGGGTTGAACAATTCCATTGATGCAAAAATGCTCCTGCATGGTTTTTCCTGATAGCTTTCCGTAATCATAAAACGTTTTACCATCTTTTTCCATTTCCCACCCTTGGTCAACAAAATCCCATATAAAACCACCTTGTAATTTCTTATACTTTGGGTCACGCATAATGTCCCATAACTGGTCTAGTTGCCCTATTGCGTTCCCCATAGAATGGGCATACTCTTTAACAATAACCGACTTCCCTTTGGCACCAAAATGACGCATTAACTTTTCGTAGTTCACATAGCCATGTCCTAAAATATCTGAGGAAACTTCTAATTGATGTGTCTTGTCCTCTGCATCATTGTAAACCAATCGCGAAGGGTCACGTTGTTTTAACCAGTGATATGTCGCTTCGGTATTGTCACCCACCAAAGTCTCATTCCCACAGGACCAAATAATGACTGAAGGATGGTTTTTATCGCGCTCTAACATGCGCTGTACTCTATCTAAATGTGTTCCTTTCCATTCAGGCAAGTTGTGATAATCACCTTGATAATGGGTCTCTATTCCTGCTTCGTCCATCACGTAAATACCATACGTATCACATAATTCTAAAAAATAGGGATGTGCTGGGTAAAAACAGGCGCGCACTGCATTAATATTGTTTTGCTTCATTAAAATCACCTCTTTTTCTAAAGTCTCATAACTAGAAGCTTGTGCATTTTTACCGTCCCACCCGTAAGCGTTAACGCCTTTAACTCTTACCGATTGTCCGTTTACCAATAGTAGTTCGTTTTCAAGAGCGACCGTTCTAAAACCAGTATTACATGCCATAGCTTCAAGAATATTTCCGTTTTGGGTAAGCTCTAAAACTGTGCGATATAAGTTTGGTTTTTCTGCACTCCAGAGTTTTACATCTGCTACTTTGGTAGTCATTTCCACTTCATCTGAGGCATTTTTCAAAAGGTCGGAAACTGGGACAGATTGTGTAGCTATTTCATTTTCTTCGGCATCATATAGGCGTGCGGTGAGTTGTAATCCTCGATACGGATTGTCTTGTTTATTGATGATACGCGCTTTCACCTTCCAGTTGCCATTCATATCGCCATTTACCTCAAAATCTTCTACATAGGTTGGAGAGCGGAATACGAGATATACATCTCTAAAAATACCACTTAAACGCCAGTAATCTTCATTTTCTAAGATAACGCTAGTCGCTTTACGATACACTTTTACAGCAATAGTATTCTCTCCAGATTGCAATTGTTTGGTGATATCAAATTCTACAGGAAGCGCTACACCTTCGGAATATCCCATTTCTTCACCATTCACATAGGCATGCATTCCCGTACGCACTCCTGTAAAATACAAGAAGACGCGTTTATTGATTAAATCGGTTCTTGGAATGTTAACATTGATTCTGTAGCAACCTACATCGTCAGGTTCTATACCCATACTGGTATTGGCGTAAATTGGAACGCCAAACCCTTGTCTTTCCCAATTGGAAGGCACTTTTATATCGTCCCAACTGCTTACGTTATAGGTTGGTTTTTCAAATCCTTGTGGAATATTTTCTTTGCCTTCTACAAACTTAAATTTCCAGACACCATTGAGAGATTTTATCTGGTCAGACTCCAAATACTTAGCAGTTAAAGCATCATATGCATTCCAATGCGGAACTATAGTTGTATGATTTGGTTCTAATCCAACACGAAAAATTTCTGGATTCTCATAAGGTTTCTTCTGAGCTACAATTACACCTAATTGAAAAAATACGAGTGTTACGAAAATTAGTTTTTTTAATTGTATTGTCATTGATTTTTTCTTTTTTACGCTAGAGCTATCGATGTTTTTACTAAAATTATTTATACGTCTTTAGCGCTCTTTATTCCTTTTAATATTTAAATTTTTTTTCTATTTAAACGATTATACAAGTTCGCTGTATTTTAATCGTTTTAGGGGTATTTTTTAGGGTGGTTAGGTTCTGTAGAATCTGGAATTATATTATCATAATGAAAGTGACCAAATCAAATGCTATTAAATAAGTCTTTTCTAAATTTAAAAATAGTTTTGTCTCTAAAGCAGAAAGCATTCTATCCTTATTACCTAAACTAAGTAACAAAGCGCAATCTTATAGCTTTGGTTTATTTTTAATATTTACTATCCATTGCGGTAACTTCCCCAACCTAAGCTCTAATTGTTTTTCAAATAATGATTCTGGAGTTACAGGCTTACCTAAACTCTCCAAAACTTCTACTTCATCTTTTTTGAACGTTGTTCCAGCACCATGGAATCCAACAATTATTGGAGGTACAATTCGCCAGTACCAAGTATCATTTGCTACAAATCTAAAATTCTCTTCAGGCCCATCTGTTTCCTTAAAATTCCATAAAACAAGATGTTTTCCATGGTTTGGCAAATTAAATCTTGCTCCTCCCGCTCTACCTTGAAAAAAGCCTCCTTCTACTTTATCTAAAAGCGTGCTCCTTGGTTGAGAGGCATGAGATTCAAAACATGTATGAGAAGCGTATTTAGACCTCCAAATTACAGTGCCTGAAGAATTTCCATCAACACCTAACGAATGATGCATACCTGCAATATCATTACATCTAGCAATTAAAATATTTGTAGAACGTGAAGAATGGATTGCACTATGCCCTAAATTACCATCTATAGTAACATTATAAGCTGTTGACGCTGCAGAATGAGAAAAACTTGCTGCATTGTTTACATTTCTAAAAGTACAATCTTTAATCCACGAATTAACAGCATTAGAAATTGTTAAAATACTCCAACCACCATCATCTTGGGCCGATCTATGGTGTACAAATTTCTTAGTCCAATTCCCTTCAAAGGTTATGTTTTCAAAACCAACACTTTCTACATGGGCAAAGCGATAAACCTTCCAATTGTGTTTTGCTCTTATTTTATAATGTATAGATGAAGTAAATCCAATTTCATTACCATTTACAGATCCTACTTGATGAACCTCATTAACTTTTACACCTTTTTCTAAAATAGAAGTCCATTCTTTATCTGGTTTTAAAGTACCTAAATCTTCCTTTACCAAATCTTTATCATTATTAAGAACCTGAATTACTAGCCAATCTCCTTTTTTTATTTTTGAAGCATCTTCTACTTTAACACTATGCGTTTCCCTATTAGCATTAGCGATTACTTTGGTAATATATTCATTCTCATCTAAGCTTTGAACCTTAATCGCCGAAGGACATGTCCAAAATTTTTCTGGGTCCGCTGGTGGCAAATCTTTATCAAAAAATAAAACAGTGTTTTTTTCTTCCTCTCCTCTAAATACAATTTTTGATGATTTTACGATAATCAAACTTTGGTCATCCTTTGAGGTATTAATACAATATTTCCCTTTTGGAAAAAAAATGACGCCTTCGCCATTTTCTTCTGCAGCTTTAATTGCTTTTTTTATAGCGTTTTTATCTGAAAATTTATCGTTAGGGATTGCTCCAAAATCATTAACATTAAATACCTTATAATTTACATTAGGTATCCCTTCTTCACTATTTTTGTAACCCGCATATGAAAAATCTGGCAATATAGATTTAATATTGTTCGCTTTAGCTTCTTTAAAATTTTCCCATATAGTGCTTTGTTGTGATTTACAACTAATGTCAATAAATAAAACAATAATCAATCCTATATATTTAAAAAACATATTTTTAGTGCTTTAGTGCTTGATATCTAAGCAAAGCCTCAACATAATAATAATCTGCATAATTTAGAGGAACATCAATTTCTGCTCCATGTGGAATACTACCAACACTATGCTTTAATATAAAATTTTTATTGTCTCCTATTTTAGCTGTATATTTTCCAGAGGACAATGTATTTATTATTTTATCAATATTAGATTTATAAGACAAACTGGAATACCCATCTAATTCTAACAATGCCGATGCAGTAATAGCTGCTGCAGAAACATCTCTTGGCTCATTAGGGATATTAGGCGCATTATAATCCCAATATGGAATACCATCTTCGGGAGTGCTTTTATAATTAACAATATAATTGGCTATTTTTTCGGCTTGTTTTAAATATATGTCGTTCTTTGTATATCTATAACAAACAGTATAGCCATATAACCCCCACGCTTGTCCTCTTGCCCACGAACTACCATGTGAAAAACCTTGAGCCGTTTGCCCACTTCTTACTTCACCAGTTTCTGGATTATAATCTATAACATGGAAAGAGCTATCATCTTCTCTAAAATGATTTTTTAAAGTAGTATTAGCATGTATAATTGCAGCTTCTTTATACTTAGAATCACCTGTAAACTCACTCACCTTAAAAAGCAATTCTAAATTCATCATATTGTCTATAATTACGGGGTACATCCAACCACGTTTCTTTTGCCATCCGTAATCTACATCCCAACTTTTTATACAACCAACATTGGGATTAAAACGTGTTAACAAAGAGTCTGCAGAAGTAACCATAATGTCTTTAAAAGACTCATTTTTGGTTAGTCTATATCCATTGCCATAAGAACAATTGAATATAAAACCTAAATCATGGCTATTTGTTTTATACTTATGATTTTCAAATAAAGATTGAAACTTTTCTGCAGCATTCTTCCATGTTTCATCATTAGTATATTCATACATGTACCAAAGACTTCCAGGATAAAACCCTTCTGTCCAATCAAATTTTGGGTTAGTCCAATGTATAGTCCCATCTTTACTAATTGTCCTTGGTATTTTATTCGCTTTTTCTGCTTCTTTAAGTTGAAGTTTCAACTGTCTCTCAGCAATTTTTAGTGCATGCTCAAATTGCTGCTCTTCTCTTACTTCTGTTTTTGTTTCAATTGCAATTTCATTTGACTTTTGTGAAACGACTCCATTACATGAATAAAATAAACTCACCACTACTACATAGGACAAAACTTTTAAAACACTCATCAATTTATTTTTTAGATTTTTAAGGTAAAATACATTAGCACTTAGCTAGTGCTATTTGTTGCTGTAAATATGATGGTATTTATCTATATAAGAAAGGGGGGATAAGTTCGCTTTTGGGGTGTATATTGTTCTATTTTATTCAAAAACTTGATTCTGTAGGCTATACTTGTGTTACTTATTAGATTTTCATCCAAAAAATACCAGAATGCGTATTTATTAAAGCTTGAGAGATTTTCTATATTCCGAAGGAGACATTTCAAAAATTTGTTTAAAACATTTTCTAAAATATTTTAAATCGTTAAATCCTATATCATATGCAATATCCGATATATTCATCTCTGTTTGAATGAGTAATTGACTTGCTCTTTTTAGTCTAACTGTTCTTATAAATTCGGATATAGATTGTCCTGTTAAAACTTTAATTTTTCTATAAAGTACAGACTGACTCATGTGTATTTTATTAGTAAAAAAATTAACATTGAATTCTGGATTAGACATATTATTTTCTATAATTTCCATTGCATTTTTTAGAAAAACCTCATCTATAGATTCTGAAGAAATCTGTTCTTTGGGTTCTAGAATAACATCTTTTTTAAATTTTGCAACTAAATTTTCTCTTGATTTTAATAAATTCTTTACTTGTAATTTTAATAAACCTGCATCGAAAGGTTTAGTTATGTATGCATCTGCTCCTGTCTCATAACCAATTTTTTGGATTTTAGAAGAGGTTCTAGCTGTTAATAACACCACTGGTATATGGCTTGTTCTAACATCTGATTTTAAAATTTTACTCATTTCTACCCCATCCATTTTAGGCATCATAATATCACTTATAATCAAATCTATTGGGTTGGCACTTGCTACATCAAGCCCTATTCTCCCATTCTTTGCTTCAAAAACATTAAACTCTTTAGAAAAGATACTTTTTATAAAATTACGTACTTCTTGATTATCTTCTACAATCAAAATAGAAGGTAATGTCTTATCTATATTTACTTCCTTTATTTGCTCTTCTTCTTTTACCCAACCTATTTTCACATGCGTTGGTTCATAATTACCCAATAGTTCATCTTCGTTATAAATGGGCTCGTTTATTATTTCTTCTAATTTTAAATGATCTTTACCCATTGGAAGTATAATAGTAAAAATAGTTCCTTTTCCTTCTGTACTTTCTACACTTATAGTACCGTAATGTAAGTCTACTATATCTTTTGCCAGGGCTAATCCTACTCCTGTACCAGATCTAAGTTCGTTTTTCTGGCCTAATTGAAAATAACGATCAAAAACAAATTCTATATTTTCTTCTGGGATTCCTCTACCACTATCTTTAATTAGGAGTTTTAAGTTTTTAATTTCTTTTTCATCTTTAAAAGTTGATACTGCCATAGTTATTTCACCATCGGGAGGTGTAAACTTAAATGCATTTGATAATACATTTAGTACTACTTTTTTCATCTCTATTTTGGAAAACCATAAATCAATCACCTCCTGTTGAGACTCAAAATTGTATGTTATTCTACGTTCTATGGCCAACTCCTCGAACGCTAACTTTAAATTTTCTAAAAACGGGACTATATTAGATTTGGATGCATGTAATTTTAACTTGCCAGCCTCGCTCTTTCTAAAATCTAATAATTGATTTATTAATTGAAGTAAAATACTGGCATTCCTATACATTCCTGTTAATTGATCATGCAAAGAACTTTCTATTTTTTGTGTATTTAAAATACGTTTTAAAGGTCCTATAATTAACGTTAATGGTGTTCTAAAGTCATGAGAAATATTGGTAAATAACTGTAACTTAAACCTATTTTCTTGCTCTATTTTTTCTTTTGCTAATCGCTCTTGTCTTAATTGGTTTTTATCATTTATTCGTATTAAACTATACCTTCTTATTGTTAACAAAATCACAACAGAGAACATAAAATACAATAAATAAGCCCACCATGTTCTCCATAATGGCGGTAAAATTTTTAGTTTAACTGTAGCTGGATTTTCATTCCAAATACCATCACTGTTTGATCCTTTTACCTTAAACTCATAATTACCTGAGTTTAAATTTGTATAAGCTGCCGTTTTATCATTTTCTACATACTTCCAATCATCATCAAATCCTTCTAATTTATAAGCGTATTTATTTTTCTCAGGTTGTGAATAATTTAAAGCTACATAGGTTAAACTAAAATCATTTTGTTTGTATTGTAATGTTATCTCTCCTGTCTTATCGGTTATATTGATTTTAGGATGATTCCAAAAATTAAGTGATGTAATTTTTATAGGAGATACAAATTTATCTGTAGAGATTTCGTTAGGATTTAATATTGTTAATCCATCGGTGCCTCCAAAAACAAGTTCTCCTTTTTTAGTTTTTAAATACGCACCATAGTTAAATTCATTACCTTGTATCCCATCAGATTTATCAAAATTTTTAAACATCTTAGTGTGTAGGTTATATCTAAATAACCCGCTATTAGTGCTTAACCAAAGATTACTCCTGTCATCTGGTAAAATACCATATACAACCTCATTAAACAAGCCTTGTTTAACACCATATCTAAGACTTTTATTTGTATCTAAATTGTAATTATAAAGCCCTCTACCTTCTGTCCCTAACCATAGACTAACTGGTGACTCTTCATAAATACTTATCACTTCATTTTGTGCAAAAGAATTTTTTATGCTTTCTCCCAAATCTATATTGGTAATTTCTTGAGTGACTAGATCTATTACAGAAAACCCTTTATTACTTCCTATATATAAAACGTTATTATAATTCGACTTTAATATTGTGTAAATAAAATCTCCTAATATGCCTTCATAATCTTCTACTTTTCTAAATACACCTAATGTTTTATCTAAATAATTTAACCCGCCATTGTTAGTTCCAACCCATATTTTATTTTGTCTGTCTTTAGCTAAGGCTGTTATTCTATTATTAGTAAGCGAACTATTTTTTAAAATTTTTTCTAATTTTTGACTTTCTTGCTTATTTCCATACAAGTTTATAAGATTAAGACCTCCATCATGTGTTCCTATCCATAGGTTACCATCATCATTCAACATTGTCTTAACATTATTTGCAGTTAAACTACTTGGAGTCTTTGAATTACTCATTAAATAATTAAACTGTCTTTTATCTCTATGATAGAAATTTACACCGCCTCCCTCTGTCCCAATCCAAAGATTACCATCTTTTGTTTCTACAATAGAACTTACAACTTTGTAATTTAGGTTTTTCTTGTTTGTACCAACCTTTAAATTTGTAAATTTATTTGCAGTTTTATCTAAATAATTTATACCTCCCGCCCAAGTACCTATCCATAAATCACCTCTAGTATCTTCAATAATTTTATATATTGAATTTTGACTTAAACTATTAACATCTGTTTCTTCATGCTGGTATTTTTGAACTACACTACTCTCAATATCCACATAATACAAACCAGTGTACGATCCAACCCATAAGTTCCCCTTCTTATCTTCTAAAATATCTCGTACTTCATGTTTAATAACAGGCTCTGATGATGAGGCATTGAAAACAAAATCTTCGAAAGAATTTAACTTATCATTAAAGACTGCCAGGCCATTTTTATACCCCAACCAAATATTACTTTTTTTGTCCTGTAATAGTTTTATGGTATTATTTTTAACTCTATTTGGTGATAAGTTGTGGGGGTAAGCGTAATGTAAAAAAGTATTCGTTTTTAGGTTATATACATCTATCTTTTCTGAACCACATATCCATAAATTGCCTTTTTTATCTATTAAAAGAGAAAAAATCTTATTAGAACTTATTGAGTTAGTATTACTAAAATTATCTGTATAAGTAACTATTTCATTGGTTTTAATATTCAATCTATCTAAGCCTCTATCTGTTGCTAACCAGATATAACTAGAGTCTTGAACTTTTATGTCTCTTACACTTTTATCATAAAACAAACTACTATTAGCTCCAGCTCTTAATCTTACAAAATTGTCTTCATTTGGATTATACTTATTGAGTCCACTACCTGTACCAACCCATACATTGCCAAAATAGTCTTTTGCAAGAACAACAACTCTATTATGGCTTAAACTATTAGAATTACTTGAGTTATACGTATAACTTTTAAATGTGCTTCCATCATATTTATTTAAACCGTAACGGGTACCAAACCATAAAAAGCCATCATCATCTTGCAATATGGATATAACCGAACTTTGCGATAACCCATCACTAGTAGAATACTGTTTAAACTTAATGTCTTTATATGCACTACGTTCTTCTTGTGCTATGCCAAATACAGTATATGTTAAAACAATTAAACACCATAATACTTTATTTATTCTCATTTAACTTAGCCGATTAATCTATGCTTTTTAACGTCTGTTTTTTATTTCGTAGATCGCGTGTACATCGTTATTATTAATCACAATAATATTATCTCCTGAAGCTGTATTTAAACGCATCATATTACGAACATCTTTAACTGCATAAAATCCTGTATACTCATTTGGTATAAGATTAAAACTTCCATTTCCTTTACCTTTTAAGAAACATCCTATTCCAGCATCGGAACGTGTTGTTTCTATTTCTGATTGATAATTATTTCCTGCCATTAAAAGGTCTTTTAAACCATCTCCATCAAAATCACTAAAAAGTATGCTATTAATTACCGACTTTTGAACTTCATTTGGAAAAGGTAAAAATGAAAACCCTTTACGTTTGTTGTTCAAAAATATCCCAGACCTAAATTCACTAGCCTTAAGATTTAGTGCTGTTTCTATCCCCTCTCCCAATATTGCTTTTAAATCTTGATTCGCAAAGTCTTGATAGGATTTTATCTTACCATGTAGTAACGGTAGCTGCTCTGTTGCGCAACTCTTACCTCTTACAGGCACTTCTTTATCTTTATAATATGTTGCGAGAAATATATCTTGTGTCCCATCATAATCAAAATCTTTGGTATAGATCTGAAATGGTTTTTTATAAGATGCTTTGTGTTTATAATTTAATCCAAGATTTCCTGCAATTATATCTTTATCTCCATCTGCATCTATATCTGCTATTAAAATCTTATTCCACCACCCTTTTGCATCTTTTAATGTAGTAAATTTTTCTGTTTTTGATAATTTGCCATTGTTATTTAAAAATACTTCTATACCCATCCATTCTCCTGCAACAATAAGGTCCAGATCTCCATCGTCATCTAAATCGTTCCATTTTGCATCTGTAACCATTCCAAGATACTCTATATCTGGGGCATACGTTTTGGTTTCAATATAAAACTTTCCGTTTTTGTTTATTAGTAAATAACTTTTAGGTGCATAGGGGTATTTTCCAGGAATTACTCTTCCTCCTACAAAAAGATCGGTATCTCCATCTAAATCATAATCTCCTGGTATAACTACCGAGCCCGAAGTATAAAACTCTGGAAGACAGTCTTTACATTTTTTAAATTCTCCTTGTCCGGTATTAACATATATTCGATCTTGAAATAATCTTGAATTTTCACCAAATTCATAACTTCCGCTCACAACATACAAATCTTGATCTCCATCGTTTTCTAAATCAAAAAAAACAGCTCCAACATCTTCATACTTATTATCTTTTTTAAAGTCGGGAATTACTTTCTCTTTGTATTTACCTAGTGGTTGACCAATTAATAATGTTCCTGATTGTGAGTAACCTCCTCCTAGGTACAAATCACTTATACCATCTCCATTTAAATCTGATTTTGCAGCTGCTGGCCCTAATTGAGATAATTTATGAGGCAAAAGAAGTTGTATCCCATAATCATTGAACACACTATCTTTATGCGCATAAGTAAACGCTGTTTTTTTAAATAGTTTTACTGTATCTACTTCTTTATCGCTTTTTATTTTCGGTGTAGCATCTTTATAGGCTATACTTATTAATTGATTGGGTTCTACATTGTATAATTCTTGCTTCTTTCCATCTAACCAAATTATGTCAATGTTTCTTATACCGATTTCATTTTTGAAACCAAAATGTATTTTATTTGTTACTGATGACAAGTAGCCTCTTGAATTTATTAACTGTCGTGTTTGCTTTGTACCATCATTAAAATATACATGTACCTTAACGCCCAAACCAAAACGATTGTTTGTTGGTCCTAAAAACTGGAATTGTACAAACTGTCCTTTTTTCTGCTCTAATGAATTATTTTTTAAGATGGTGGCTTCTTCGTTAATATTGTTAACTACTATATCTAAATCGCCATCGTTATCTAAATCAGAATAAATAGCACCATTAGAAAATGTAGGTGTTATAGTTGCCCAATCTTCTGAAACGTTAGAGAATGTTAGATCCTTATTATTCTTAAAAAAATAATTCTTAATCTTTTGTTGGGGTAACATTTTAGTATATTTTAAAAACTCTCCTGGTGTGGGTCTTTTTCCTTTTTCTCTAATTATTTGTAAAATACTATTTAAAGCATCTTTATCCATTACATCTCTGTATACACCATTTGTTATATAAATATCATTATACCCATCCAAATCAAAATCTGCTAATAAGGGAGCCCAACTCCAATCTGTGTTAGAGACTCCTCCCATATTAGCTATTTCACTAAAAGTTTCATTACCATTATTTAATTGCAATGCATTATGCATGTACTGGTATTGATATCCTTTTTTCACCATTTCTTGAAACTTGCTAATAGAGGTCATTGCCATAGTTGTTTTAGATCTAATATAATCCTCTGGACTCATATCAAGAGATATTATATCATACAGTGTATCGTTATTGATATCGGCTATATCTCCTCCCATACTATAAAAAGACATATGTTTAAACATGGTATCTTTTTTATCGGTAAAAGTACCATCTTGGTTATTGATATAAGCAAAATCTGGCATTTTAAAATCATTATTCACATAAATGTCTAACCAACCATCATTGTTTAAATCGCCAACTTGAGCGTTAAGACCAAAAGCAAGTTCTGGTAGTATTCCTGCTTCAATAGAGGCATCTGTAAAGTGCCCTTCTCCATCGTTCTTATATAATTTATCGCTCCCTTTTAATTTAAGCGTTTTTGAATCTTTCTGTATAGCTTTTAAGTCTAGAATATTCTTAGCCTTTTTTGATACCATAGGACTATTTGTTATGTAAACATCTAAATCTCCATCATTATCACAATCAAAAAAAGTAGAGGTTATAGATCTACCCTTATCATCTAATCCATATTCTTTTGCTTTTTCGGAAAAAGTAAGGTTTCCATTATTTACATAAAGCATATTTGCATATTTCTCATCTTCCTTAAACCAACCCGCTCTATTAATGTAGATATCCAAAAAACCATCATTATTAATATCTACAATAGATATTCCTGTATCAAATCCTTCTCTTTTTTTAATTCCTGATTTTTTGGTAATATCCTCAAAAGAGAACCCCCCTTTGTTTAGATAAAGTTTGTTTTCTGTGGTATTTGAAGTAAAAAACAAATCTTCCAATCCATCATTATTAAAATCTGCCACAGCAACACCACCGCCATTATATGAGTATATGTATTGGTAATAGTGAAAATTTTCGCTTTCTATTACTATATTTTTAAAATCTACTCCCGATTTTTCACTAGGGATTTTTGAAAAAAGCGTATTCTTTTTATTACTTACTCTAGAATTATCACAACTTAAAAACAAGATGAAAATAGTAAAAAATAAAATGCTTTTAAACCTATAACAATACAATTTATATAAATATATATCCATAAAATCTCTTCTAATACCAATTCCCAAATGAATTTACTGAGTTAAAAAGTGTCTTTTGAAATTCTCATCTTCAACATAAAAAAGAACTGTAACTAAGGCTCAATGTGACAAATTATACAAATTGAGCTTAACTTAATGACACTGAACTAAGGCTATGCTTATTTTTTCTATCTTGTATAATTCCAAAATCCAGCATTTTACTTTACAGTACATTCTATTTAAGAATTGGTATAAAACACAAATTAAATGAGATTATCTTTTCTTATAAAAATCCCTCATATCATAAAAATGAATGAGGGATAAGTTATAACTAAACTAATTCAAAAAAAAACTTTATTAAAGAATTTAGTCTGCCAATTGTGGAGCAAGATCTAACTCAGATTGTGGTATTGGTGTAAAATACGCAGCTGCACCTGTAGCCGAAGGTTGCGTATTATTTACAACATCTACTCTTTCTTCAGGGGATCTGTTAGCAAATGCTTCTGCAATTCTATCCATTCTCACTAAATCGTGCCATCTTTCGTATTCTCCAGCTAACTCCCATTTACGCTCTGTATAAGCTAATTCAGCTAAATCGCCAGATGTTAAATCTATACTTCCTTCTGGAATGTTAGGATCTAAACCAGCAGCTCTTCTTCTTACTTTATTTAGTGCTTCCCATGCATCTGCAGTAACACCTCCTGAGCGTCCTGCAGCCTCAGCATAAGTTAATAGCACATCTGCATATCTCATAAAATAGCGATTTAATGGCGTGTTAGTACTATTTACAACTAAACTTGCCTCCGACATATCTCCTCCGCCTACTTTACGTAATATTGGATGCGGTTCATTTTTAAAATTTCTCCAATCTGCACCATTAGGTCTATCTCTTCTTGGAATTACTTCAAGGATATAAGTATCTTCAAAACGCGCCATAGTACCTTCGGACTGAGCTGAAGCTTCCATATCTTCAAAAAAAGCTATTTCACCAAAGGTTTCATTCCAGCCACCTGCATCCACGGGAAATCCTAAACGTCCTGTGGTTCTATTACCTAAGTTACAAAGCTCATCACAAAACACCATTGTAAATACACCTTCATCATGATTAAATCTGTTAGCTACTGTCCACATTTCTCTCATTCGTGGAGCCAACGCATAACCATAAGGACCATCTATTACCTCTTTTGCTTTTGTTGCTGCCATAGCATATTTACTACTATCGTTTAATGGGAAACCAGCCCAATGCATGTATAATCTGGCCAAGAAACCTTTTGCTGCACCCTTACTAGGTCTTGCGCCAACTACTACAACACCTGGATAAACATCTGGCAATAATCCTTCTGCCTCTAACAAATCCGATTCTATTTGTTGATAAACATCTTCTATGGGTGATAATTCTCTTTCCTCAAGACTATTTACTTCTAGATTAATAACCACTTTACCAAAAGTTCTGGTTAAATGCAAATATGCAAAAGCCCTCATAAAATAAGCTTCTCCAACTATCCTATCAAATATCTCCTGTTCATCTTCGGTTACAACAATATCGGGCGCTGCATTTATTGCTGTATTTGCAATAGCAATCATACTGTAAGGTGCATCCCATGCTCTATTAATTCTTTCTGAAAGATTAGTTTGCGTTCTCCAGTCTGCTTCTCTAAAACCTTGCTTATTTCCAGCACTAAAAGTAGTAATATCATCTCCTCCATAACCAGCGATGTAAAAATCTGACCATCTTGCATCATTCTGCACTGTTCTATACATTCCTGTAACCAAAACATCTAATGTTTCTACCGAGTTTAATGTCCCGGGTGACAACTGAGTTTTCCCAGGATCCTCTTCCAAATCTGCACAAGAGAATGAAAAAACCATTAGAAATACGCAAAGTACACTTCCTAACTTTATTCTTTTTGTTTTACCTATTTTCATGTTATATTTTTTTATTATTAAAATTGAACTCTTGCTCCAATTGTATACGACCTAGGGTTTGGAATTGCACCAAAATCAAACGAAGGAGCACCATCATTATTAGAGACACCAGTAGATGAAACTTCTGGATCAAATCCTCTATAGTCTGTTATTGTGAATAAGTTTTGTCCACTAACATAAACTTTTAAGGATTTAAATGGTTTTAAATTATCAAATGTATATCCTAATGATAAATTACTTAATCTAATAAAGTCACCATCTTCAACAAACCTTGATGAGTTAAGTAAATCTCCTCCTGTAGGTACATCTGTTTCGTTTTCTGGTGTCCATCTATTTAAGTAATCTTGATGTCTTCCAGAACCAGCACCTGAAGGCGCCATCAACTGAGCATAAATAATGTTGTATACTTGAAAATCATGTACTCCACGTAACACAAAGTTCAAATCAAAATTCTTGTACGAAAAAGTATTATTAAGTCCCCATGTTAATGATGGTGTTCCATTACCAATATCAGAAAGAACAATTTCACCATTTTCATCTTGTAAATATCTTGGCGTACCCGCAACTACATCGCTATTGCTTGCCGCATCTGCTGTTTTCCATGTTCCTAAAAATGTTGTTCCATGAAATTGACCTAAAGGTTCACCTACACGTAAAGAATAAAAACTTGCAGTACTTCCTCCTGGATTAACGCCACCTGCTCCAGTAAGTATTTGTTCTGGACCACCTAAATCAATAATCTCATTACTAACTGTAGATAAATTAAAATTTGTATTCCAAGAAAAATCTTCTGTAGAAACTGGATAAGCATTTACTGTAAAATCAAAGCCTGTGTTTTGAATCTCACCAATATTTTTAAGAACCGTACCCCCTCCATTAAATGCAGGAACTGGTTGTCTTAATAACAAATCTTCTGTGTTCTTTTTATACCACTCTACTGTAAATTGCACACGATTATCTGCGAATGAAAAATCTACTCCCGTGTTAATTTGTTTTGTCGTTTCCCATTTTAAGTTTACATCTCTTAATGTTGGATTTCCTATTCCTATTTCTGGTGTACTTCCATCAAAAGCAAAATCTCTTCCAGTTGGTAAATTAGGAAATGTTGCTAAAGCGCCTACATTCTGATTTCCTACTTCACCATAACCAGCTCTTAATTTAATACTACTAAAAAATCCATCTTCTGGCAACAACTTACTTATATTGTAAGCGGCCGAAACAGAGGGAAAATAACCCGTTCTATTATCCTTTCTAAAATTAGACGATTGATCAATACGCATAGTTCCTGTTAGGTACAGATTTTCTCCAAAATTAAGTTCTGCTCGTCCAACATAAGACTGTATAGCCCCCTCTGTTTGATTTGCACTAATACCTTGATCTACACCTAATTCAAGTAAATAAAATGCATTTCTAAGACCTCCTATCCCAAATTCTCCAGAACTACCACTGGATGTTTTAGTTTGGTTTCCCTGCAATTCGTACACACCTGTTAACTTCACATTGGTTTTGCCAAAAGTTTTGTTCCAAGTTAGTATACTACTTAACTGATAAGTCGTTAAACGACTCGAACTAAAACCAGCTTGCGCTTCAAGTACCGTTGTACCTGCAGGTATACCTGCAAAATTTTCATCATTTCTGTGCCTAAATAAACTACCACCTACTACAGTAAAATTTAATGCATCACTTATATCATATGATATATTCAAATTAGCATTAAACCTATCTTGAATACGATTATTATCTCTTTCGGTTTGTACCGCTATAGGGTTAACTAATATATTTCCAAAAGAAGATTGTAACTGGTAATACGTACCATCTGGATTTCTAATAGGAATTGTTGGATCCCACGTTAAAATCCCTGCAAGACCTCCTCTAGCATCAGATGAAGAGCGTGCTCCGCCATTAAATAAGTTGTGGTTAGTTTCTCTAGACCCAAATAAATTAAGTCCTACTTTTAGTTTTTCTCCAAACTTTGCATTTAAGTTTGCTCTTAAAGAAAACCGATTATAATCACTATTAAAAACTACACCCTCTTGATCTACATAATTCCCTGATAAAAAATAAGAAAGCTTGCCCTCTTGTCCACTCGCTGTTAACTGAACATTTTTTAGAACAGCTGTTCTAAAATACTCTTCTTGATAATCTGTACCTCCATTTACAACTTCTGTTTCTGAAAGATCAGCGTATTGTTGAGGAGATAAAAGCGGTAATGTTTTAGATATATTAGATAATGTTGTAAAATACTCTACCCCAATTTTTGGTGTCCCTCTACCTTTTTTTGTAGTAATAACTACTACACCGTTTGCGCCTCTTGAACCATAAATAGCAGAAGCAGAAGCATCTTTTAAAATATCCATCGTCTCAATGTCGTTAGGATTTAGGCTCTCCAAAGTCCCTCCTAATATACCATCTATAACGATTAAAGGTTGATTGCTAAACGAAATAGAGTTAGACCCTCTAATTCTAATTTTAACTTGCCCTCCTGGAGTTCCTGTTGTCTTGACTACAGAAACACCAGCTGCTCTTGATTGAATTGCATCCTCAATTCTAGAAAGTGGTTGCTTTTCAAAGTCTTTAGCCGAAACAGTAGAAATGGCTCCTGTTAAATCACTCTTCTTTTTTGTACCATAACCAATAACAACAACTTGATCTAAGGATTGAATGTCTTCAGAAAGTATAACATCTAAAGTCGTTTTCCCACTAGCAGAAATCTCTTGCGTAGTGTACCCCAGGTAACTAAACACCAGTATATCTTTCTCTAAAACATTAGAAAGTTTATACCCTCCTTCAAAATCAGTTAGCACACCTCTGTTTGTACCTTTAATTGTAATATTTACACCAGGTAGTGGCCCTCCCACATCGGACACTACACCTCTAATTGTTTGTTGACAAAACCCTGTCAAACTAGCAAAAAACACAATAAAATATAGTAATATTTTACTATTCTTTAAAATTCTCGATTTAATTATCTTCATATAATTTTAGTTTAGTTTTCCTAAAGTCAAAGAAATTGAAGAATCACAAAAAAGAGGGGGGTAAATAACGTTTATGATAGGGGTGAAATAATTCTTTTAGCGCTAATTTAACTTAAAATGTTTCTAAAATACTACAAAACAAAGGCTATATGAGCACCATTAGGTTTATTAAACTGGTATAATTTAGGATAATCTAATTTTTGACGACGACCCCCTAACAATCAAATCAGAGCCTAAAACCAATGCCTTTGTTTTACATTTTTTTTCTTTTATCTGATCAATAAGTGCCTTAGCTGCTATTTGCCCCATCTCAAAATCTGGTTGATTAACGGTTGTTAATGAAGGCTCTATTACTACCGAAATGGGATCATTATTAAAGCCTACTATAGATATCTCATCTGGAATTATCACACCATTTAATTTAAAATATCGCATAGCACTTATGGCAGAGGTATCATTAGCTGCATAAATACCATCAACACCTCCCTTTATATTAATTACTTTTTTAGCTAGTTTCACACCATCTTCTTCGGTTAATTTAGTTTCTAAAAAAAGGGTTTTATCAAACTCTAATCCATGCTTTTCTAAAGCCGAGATATACCCTTTTTTTCTATTTTGATATAATTCGATATGTTGAGGCCCTCCAAAATGGACTATACGCTTACATCCATTAAAAATTAGATGCTCTGTTGCCATAAAACTGGCTTCAAAATCATTAATACTTACACTTGTACATCCGCCATAATTACATGGCCTATCATAAAACACAATCGGTGTACCATAATTCTTAAACGGTTCTAAATGCTTAAAAGATGTCGTTTCCATTGAAATAGAAATTAAAACACCATCTACACGATTAGACAATAAAGTATTCATTATTTTTTGCTCTCTATCTAAACTCTCAAGTGACTGGCAAATAATTACATTATAACCATTTTCATAAGCAGTTTCCTCTATTCCAGAAATAACATTTGAGAAAAAATTGCGAGAAATTCGTGGAACAACAACACCTATTGTATAGGTCTTATTTGTTCTTAAGTTCGAAGCTAAACTATTACGGCGATACCCTAATTCTGTAGCTTTCGCTAAGATTTTAGCCTTGGTTTTACTTGAAACTCTGGGACTATCGTTTAATGCTCTAGATACAGTAGAACTATCAATTCCTAAGGCCTTAGAAATGTCATGTATGGTTACTTCACTTTTTTGCATGCAATGAAATTATTTTACCAAAAATATAAAATATCCAGAATACAATCGATTGTATTTTTGAATAAAATGATTACATTTACCAAAAAAAAATTTCAATAATAAATAATAACAATGGAATCACACTTTGAAGTAAGATACGCTGCATCACCAAGAGAGGTAAAAAAAATGGATACTCAAGAGCTTAGAGATGAGTTCTTAGTAAAAGATATATTTAAAGAAGATCTATTAAATTTTGTATACTCTCATTATGATAGGTATATCGTAGCAGGAGTTGTTCCTGTAAAAAAAAGTGTTGTTCTTGAGACCATCGATCCACTAAAATCTGAGTACTTTTTACAACGCAGAGAATTAGGTATAATTAATATAGGTGGTAGTGGTTCTGTATCTGTTAACGGTACGCATTATGACTTAGATCATAAGGAAGCTCTATATATAGGTCAAGGTAACAAAGACGTTATATTCTCCAGTAAAACCTCAGGCAATCCTGCAAAATTCTACTTAAATTCTACGCCTGCTAACAAATCATATCCTACTAAAAAAATTGGTGTTAATGATGTTGAAGTTGTAGAACTTGGTGCTCCTGAAACTGCAAACGCGCGTACTTTAAGAAAATATATAGTAAATAGTGTTGTAGATGTTTGCCAGCTACAAATGGGAATGACTTCTTTAAAGTCGGGTAGTTGTTGGAATACTATGCCAGCACATGTACACGACAGACGAATGGAGGTTTATTTTTACATAGAAGTACCCGAAGGACAATCGGTTTGTCACTTTATGGGGCAAACTAAAGAAACACGCCATATCTGGATGCAAAATGAAGAAGCAGTAATTTCACCTCCATGGTCTATTCATTCAGGATCAGGAACGAGCAACTATAGCTTTATTTGGGGTATGGCTGGAGAGAACTTAGACTACTCGGATATGGATGTCGCAAAAATAACCGACTTAAGATAATCTCATGAGACTAACTAAACTCCTATTTTATTTTACTCTGTGTACCATTTTTTCTTGTTCCAAAAAAGAAAAAAAGCTGCTTGTTGAAATAACAAACGAACTAGATGTGGATCGACAATTTGAAACCGTAGAAATTTCAAAATCACTTCTAAATGTAGAGCATCTCAATCATTTTGGGATTAAAAATGTGGCCAATAACACAATACTAACCTCGCAATTAATTGATAGTGATGGCGACGGCACATTAGATGTGCTAATATTTCAACCTAAAATTAAAGCTAAATCAAAGGGTATTTATCACGTTGTTGAAGTTCCTAAGGATACTACTAATACCAAAATTTGTTATTCTCGATTTGTTCCAGAACGTACCGATGACTATGCTTGGGAAAATAATAAAGTAGCATTTAGAACCTTTGGTCCAAATGCACAATATAGATATGAAAATAAATTAGAAGAAGGAACGCTATCCAGTGGTATTGATGCATGGTTAAAACGTGTAGATTATTCTATTATCGATAAGTGGTATAAAAAATATACAGAAAAAACAGGCTCCTACCATGAAGATACTGGAGAAGGGTTAGATAATTTTCATGTAGGTTCCAGCCGTGGTGTAGGTGGTATCGCTTATAAAAAAGATAGTATTTACTATATTTCCAAAAATTTTATTGATCATAAAACATTAACTAACGGTCCTATTAGAACAAGTTTTATCTTAGACTATGGCACATGGAATGCCGATAGTACTTACATTAGGGAGTCAAAAAAAATAAGCTTAGATTATGGTAATAACCTATCAAAATTTGAAATCTCTATAGAGGGAGTAGACACTATTTCGGCTGGATTAACACTACACGAAAAAGATGGTGTAGTTACCTTCACTAAAGGAGAATCGTATTTAAATTATTGGCAACCTCATGGAGATTCCGAGTTAGGTACTGCAATAGTCACATCAACTAAATATTTCATCAACTATGAGAAATATAACACAGACGTAACAGATTTAAGTAATGCTTTTGCGCATTTAAAAGTTTTAAATGGTAAAGTGGCGTATTATGCTGGTTTCGCATGGCAAAAAAGTAATCAATTTAGTAGTAAAAAGGAATGGGAACTCTATTTAAGCTTATTTGCTAAAAAATTAAATAACCCACTAAAAGTAGAACTAGTAAAACATTAAAACAATTGAATATTTTTGATATAAATGAAAAAGTTAAAGCTATAACTGGAGGGTATGGCGTATTAGGCTCCAGTATTACAGAACATTTGGTTAATTCTGGAGTTAAGGTTGTAATTTTAGATAGAGATAAAAGTAAAAACTTTTGCTAAAAAACGATCTAACACTCACACTATCGGTTTAAGAGCCGATGTATTAAATAGAAGATAACCTAGAACAAGTTAAAGCACAAATTCTTGATAAGTTGGGACAAATTAACGTTTTGATAAATGCTGCTGGAGGTAACATGTCTAGAGCAACTATCGCACCCAATGATTCGCTTTTTGATATCGCCATGAGCGATTTCAAAAAAGTAACCGATCTTAACTTAATGAGAGCTATAATACCTTCACTAATTTTCGGGAAGCCACGCCAATTAAACACTTTGGAAATGTCGAAAAGTTAAATGGTATTGCACCTGTATTAACACGTGAGACTTCAATATTTATTACTGGCTCAGTAGTAAGTATTGATGGGTGAATTTAGCGCTTTTAGCGACGTATAATTTTTTAAAATAACTAATGAAACAAACATTTAGATGGTTTGGAGCTTCTGATGTGGTTACACTATCAGATATAAAACAATCAGGGGCTACAGGTGTGGTAACAGCATTACACCATATTCCTAATGGTGAAGTATGGGAGATAGAGGAAATTCTAAAAACAAAAAAAGCTATAGAACATGTAAATTTAGAATGGAGTTTTATTGAAAGTATTCCTATTCATGAAAATATCAAACTACGACAAAACGATTACAAACAACGTATAGAAAACTATAAGCAAAGCTTAAAAAATATTGCCAAATGCGGCATTAAAAATGTATGCTACAATTTTATGCCTGTGCTAGATTGGACACGTACACATTTATTCTGGAAGTTAGAAGACGGTAGTACCGCCTTACGCTTTGATAAAGTTGAAATGGCCGTTTTTGAGGCCTTCATTATGAAAAGGAAAGATGTAGAAAACGACTACAATAAAACCATTTTGAAAAAAGCAGAAATGCGTTTTAACGAAATGACTTCTGAGGAAAAACAACGTTTACAAGACGGTATATTAAAAGGATTACCTGGAACTGTAGATGACCTTACTATTCCTAAGTTTAAAGAAATGATAGCCCAATATAAAGATATATCACATGCCGATTTAAAGGCTAACCTTTCTTATTTCTTAAATGAAATTATTCCATTAGCCGAACAACTAGGCATTAAGATGGCTATTCATCCCGATGATCCGCCTTTTGATATCATGGGACTGCCTAGAATTATAACTTCTGAAAATGATTTAGAAGATTTAGTGGGTTTTATTGATAGCCCTTCAAACGGCATTACATTTTGTACAGGATCACTAGGTGCTAATCCAAACAACGACCTGCCTAAAATGATTGAAAAATTTAAAGATCGTATTCATTTTTTACACCTTAGAAATGTTAAGCGTGAAGCTGATGGGAGTTTTTATGAAGACAACCACTTAGCTGGATCGTCTGATATGTACGAGATTGTAAAAGCCGTTTTAAAAATTGAAAAAGCGCGAAATATAGTACTACCAATGCGCCCAGACCACGGTCATCAAATGCTACACGATCTGAAAAACAATAATGCCTATGCAGGCTATTCTTCTATTGGCAGATTAAAAGGACTTGCCGAATTAAGGGGCTTAGAGCTTGGCATTTTAAAAAGTAACACACTGTGAAACAGCCAGAAATAAAATCAACAAATTTCATTACCGATAACTTTTTATTGGAAAATGAAACAGCGCAAGCATTATATCATGATTATGCTAAAGATATGCCTATCATTGATTATCATAATCATCTTTCGCCCAAGTTAATTGCTGAAAATAAACCCTTAGCTAATATTACAGAAGCTTGGCTAAAAGAAGACCATTACAAATGGCGAGGTATGCGAGCAAATGGTATTGAAGAAAAATTTATTACTGGTAACGCATCAGAGGAAGAAAAATTTTTAAAATGGGCAGAAACTGTTCCTTACACTTTAAGAAACCCTTTATTTCATTGGACCCAATTAGAGTTAAAACGTTACTTTAATATAAATACCATTTTGCAACCTTCAACAGCAAAATCTATTTATAACCAAACAAATACCATTTTAGCAAATAAAACACCTGCCCAATTACTGGAACAATTAAAAGTAGAGGTAGTTTGTACTACCGATGACCCTTGTGATAGTCTAGAGTACCATCAGAAAATTGCTAAACAAAACTTTTTCACCAAGGTATTCCCTACCTTTAGATCAGATAATTTATTCTCTATTAATCAAGATGACTTTACCAAATACCTCAATAAACTGGCACTGGCTGTTAGCTTTTCAATTAATAGTTATTCTGATTTCATAAGTGCTATCGATTCTCGTATTGATTTTTTCCATGATAATGGTTGTAGACTCTCAGATTATGGTGTTAGTGGGGCATTTACAATTGTTGATTTTACTATAGATGACGTAACTACTATTTTTCAAAAAAAATTAAAAAAGGAAACCTTGTCTTCTCAAGAAATTAACAAGTATAAGTCCAGTATTTATCTGCATCTAGGCAAAAGATATCATGAAAAAAACTGGGTACAACAATACCACTTAGGTCCATTAAGAAATAACAATAAACGCTTACAAAAACAATTTGGTTCGGATGCAGGTTGTGATTCTATTGGAGATTATGCTATGGCAGAATCTATGTCTAAACTTTTTAATGAATTAGATGAAACCCATCAACTCGCTAAAACCATAGCTTATAATTTAAATCCATCACAAAACGAGGTATTCGTTACCATGTTAGGTAACTTTAACAACAGTGATATCGCTGGAAAAATGCAATGGGGTTCTGCATGGTGGTTTTTAGACCAAAAAGATGGTATAGAAAGACAAATAAACACCCTATCAAATCTTGGATTGCTTAGTAGGTTTATTGGTATGTTAACAGATAGTAGAAGCTTTTTATCATTTACCAGACACGAATATTTTAGACGTATTTTATGTAACATAATAGCTAAAGATGTAAACAAAGGATTGATTCCAAATGACATTAAATTCCTTGGAAAAATGGTTCAGGATATTTGTTATTATAATGCTGTTAACTATTTCAATTTTAAAACTAACTAGATATGTATTGCAACCATAGACACTCAGCTTTTATATTAAGTAAAATAGTTTTGCTTCTATTTTTAAGTACCCATATAACGTCTTGTGACAATCTTCAAAGTACACAAACGATAAAGCTTTCACATGGTTTAGATACAAGCCACCCCGTGCATAAAGCTTTGGTATTTATGGCAAACGATTTAGAAAAACGCTCTAACAATACAATGGGAATTAAAATTTATCCGAACCAACAGTTGGGAACAGAAAGACAAGCTCTTGAATTGTTACAAATAGGGAGTTTAGGTATGACTAAAGTCTCAGCTGCAGTTATGGAAAATTTTTCACCAAATATGAAAGTATTTGGGTTACCATTCTTATTTAAAGACAGAGCACATACATTTAAGGTTTTAGATGGGGAAATAGGTAAAGAATTACTAGATGGAGGTCAAAAATTTTGGTTGAAAGGCTTAGGTTACTACGACTCTGGCAGTAGAAGCTTTTACACCAAAGAAAAACCAGTTGAAACTCCAGCTGATTTAGATGGGTTAAAAATTAGAGTTATGGAAAGTGTAACCGCTATGAAAATGGTAAACAACTTAGGCGGTTCTCCTACACCAATTTCATTTGGCGAATTGTATACATCACTGCAACAAGGTGTTGTTGATGGGGCAGAAAACAACCCTCCAAGTTTTTATTCTTCAAGACACTATGAAGTGTGTAAGTATTATTCTTTAGATGAGCATACCTCTGTCCCCGATGTGATTGTAATGGGAACACATTTATGGAAAAGTTTAAATGATCAACAACGAAAGTGGGTACAGGAATCGGTAAATGCTTCAGTAGTTTACCAACGTAAACTTTGGGCTGAAGCAGAAAAAGAAGCCCTAAACGAAGTAAAAAAAGCTGGTGTTACTGTAATTAAACCAGATAAATCTAAGTTTCAAAATAAAGTATTACAGATGTATGATGACTATAAAGATAATACAGAGGTGTATAGTTTAATTGAACGCATTCAAAACGTAAAGTAAATTTTCTTATGCAAACAAGACAAAAAATAGATAACATTTTGGGCTATACATTGGCGCTTATCATGGGGTTAATGGTTTTAAATGTATTATGGCAAGTATTTACACGATTTGTTTTAGGGTCTCCAAGTTCTTTCACAGACGAATTAGCGCGTTATCTCATGATATGGGTAGGCGTTTTAGGCGCTGCCTATATTTCTGGAAGACGTATGCATGTAGCTATAGATTTACTACCAACTAAGCTCAACAAAGACGGTCAAGTAAAACTAAAAGTTTTTGTAAACATACTCATCATACTGTTTTGTTTAGCCGCTTTGGTTATTGGAGGACTTAGATTGGTATACATCACCTATACTTTAAAACAATATTCGCCAGCTCTACAAATTCCACTTGCATTAGTTTACTTTGTGATACCCATTAGTGGTATATTAATCATCTACTACAAAATTTCGGACATTATTAACAAACACCTTTTATAATATGGAATATTTACCTGTAATTGTACTAATATTAAGCTTTGTTGGTTTACTATTAATTGGTGTTCCTGTAGCTTGGAGTATCGCTATCTCTTCATTATTAACTATGCTGGTAAGTATTCCAATGCTGCCCGCTCTTACAACTGTATCGCAACGTATAGGCACTGGGTTAGATAGTTTTGCTCTTCTCGCCATACCTTTCTTTGTTCTCTCTGGACAACTCATGAATAAGGGGGGGATAGCTAATCGCCTCATAGCCTTTGCAAAAACTTTAGTTGGATCACTTCCTGGAGGATTAGCTTTGATTAACATTATTTCGGCAATGCTAATGGGAGCCATTGCAGGTTCTGCTATGGCATCGGCATCGGCTATGGGGAGTATTTTAGGTCCTGAAATGGAAAAAGAAGGGTATTCTAAAGAATTTGGTGCAGCTGTTAATATCACATCTTCTACTACTGGACTAATAATCCCACCAAGTAATGTGCTCATTGTTTACTCATTAGCCAGTGGTGGTGTTTCTATTGCCGCATTGTTTTTAGCAGGTTACATTCCAGGAATTATAACTGGATTATTTTTAATGCTAATTGCTATGCTTTGGGCAAAAAAGAAAAAGTATAAAGTAGGTAAACGTAGTTCTTTAAAAGAAATTGTAAAAACATTTATCTCTGCTTTCCCTAGCTTGATGTTACTTGTTATCGTGATTGGGGGGATTGTAGCTGGTGTTTTTACTGCCACCGAAGCATCTGCCATCGCTGTAGTATACACTCTTATTCTTGGCTTCTGGTATAAAGAAATTTCAATTAAAGATTTACCTCAAATTTCGTTAGAAGCCTGTGGCACCACTGCTATCGTTATGTTATTAATTGGTGCATCAATGAGTATGTCTTGGGTGATGAGTTATGAAAATATCCCTCAGAATATTTCTAGTTTACTGTTGGGTGTTAGCGACAACCCCATTATAATACTATTGCTAATTAATTTAATTTTACTCTTTGTTGGCATCTTTATGGATATGACTCCAGCTGTTTTAATTTTCACACCTATATTCCTACCTATTATTACCAAATTAGGTATGGATCCTGTACAATTTGGTATTGTAATGGTACTTAACTTATGTGTTGGACTTTGTACACCTCCTGTAGGTTCTGTACTTTTTGTTGGCGTTGGTATTGCAAATACAACTATAGAAAAAGTAGTTAAGCCATTATTACCTTTATTTTTTGCTATGATTATATCCTTAGTTTTAGTAACCTATTTTCCTGAATTAAGTTTGTGGTTACCAAGCTTATTTGAATTGTAAATCAAAAAGGTCGACCTTATACCATTACTCACGTAAAATTACTCAAATAAAACAGTTCTTTTTGCACTACACTTCATCATAAAATGAAACCAGAGCTTAGGCTATAGTTGTATTTTATTTTGAAATATTAGGCAAAAAGATGACGTTTTTATTGAATAAATTCAAGTTGAAAATGGTATTATACCATTTACGTAATTTAATTTCGTATTAATGTTTTTGTCAACTTCGAGTGAAATTATTCGTAATAAAATGAAGAATAATATTGTATCGAGAAGCCGCAAACCTAGTTCTCGATACATTTTTTATTTCGTTATCTCTTCATAAAAAACACTCGAACTGGCATATGCGAAAATTTTAATCGTAAATCGTATTAGTTGAGATTATACTGTTTATCAATAAATTGTATTATTTAAAATTAAATATAAAAAAACCCTTTCTATTTTTAGAAAGGGTTTAAATTTTGAGAAAAATAGTATTTATTAAGCTTGAAAAGGCTCTATAGACACATACGATTTATTATCTTTTTTCTTTGTGAATTTTACAACACCATCAACTTTAGCATGTAAAGTATGGTCTTTTCCTTGATATACATTTTCACCAGGGTGATGTGTATTACCACGTTGTCTTATGATAATGTTTCCTGCTATAGCAGCTTGTCCACCAAAAATCTTAACACCTAAGCGTTTCGATTCTGATTCTCTACCATTCTTAGAACTACCTACTCCTTTTTTATGAGCCATTGTTTTAAGTTTTTATATTGTTAAACTTGAGTGATATTATTGCTAATTAAGCTTTACCACCATCTAATTCGTCTTGCCATTTTTTAAGTTCATCCCACTTACCATCTGCAGCTAATTGTGCTTGTGCTGGCCATGTGTCTGGAACGTGATTACCTCTAACTTCCGCTATGATTTCAGAAATCTTTGCTGGTTCTGCCTTAGCCAACTGAGCAAAAGTAGCAATACCTGCTTCTACTAATGTAGAGGCTATTTTTGGTCCAATACCCTCAATTTTCTTTAAATCGTCTGGTTTCCCAGAAGATTTTTTAGCAGCTGGTTTAGCTTTAGCTTCTGTTTTTGGCGCTTCCTTTTTTACTGGAGCAGCTTTCTTAGCAGGAGCTTCTTTTTTAGGTGCTTCCTTTTTAGCTTTTTTAGCTCCCGAAGCAACAATACTTTCTATTACAATTTCTGTTAAAGATTGACGGTGACCATTCTTTACGCGGTAACCTTTACGTCTTTTCTTTTTGAAAACTATAACTTTATCACCTTTAAGGTGCTTTACGACTTTTGCTCCTACTTGAGCGCCGTCTATAGCTGGGGCGCCTACAGTTACATTGTCACCGTCTCCAATCAAAAGAACATTATCGAAAGCTACTTTCTTTCCTTCTTCTGTTTGTAAACGATTAACAAAAACTTTCTGGTCTTTTTCAACTTTAAATTGATGCCCTGCTATCTCTACAATTGCGTACATAGCGTAACGTTTTTATTAAATTTATAATATTAAATCTCCTAATTTCTCTTTAGGCGGGTGCAAATATACTCCTAATTAGTTAAATAACAAACGTTTTATTGACCAATTTCAAGTGTTTTTTTAGCACTAAAAAATAGCATTGAGCAGACCCAATGCTATTTTTATATGTTTTATTCATTGATAAGAGAAACTCATTTCTAAAAAATGAAAGCTTCACTCTTGAACTTTATTTTTTGAAAAAATCTTTTTTTTATTTAATAAAAATCTTTTTTGTGGTACCATTTGAGGCTTTTGCCAAATAAACCCCAGAGGATAGGTTAGATATGTCTACATGTGTGTTTACATGAGAACTTACGTTTTTAGTCTTAACTTTAACTCCTGTAACCGAATAAAAGTTAACTTCTATGATCGGACTAGCATCATCTTCATAATATAGTGATATGATACCACTTGCTGGGTTTGGAAAAACAGTCAACTCCTTACTAAATGTATCATCAACCAATTTGCCATTAGATGTTTTTGAGCTCGATTGCCACATAAACCACCATTTACCAAAATTATCAGGCTCTACCACTTCTCTTTGCCCTGTTTTTGGACCACTGGTAACAAATCTCTTGTGGAAAATAAGACCAGGACTTGTTCCCTTGATATTAAGTACAGATTGCATTTCATTACCTCCAGGTAGTATCTTAAATAAAGCAGCAAAATCAGTTTTTCTAAGAATCCACTTTGGTGCTGAACTCAATTGACTTCCCAGAAAAGGCCATGTGTTTTGTGCCATGTTTTGTTTTATCTCTGTTTCTGTATACCCCTTGTGCGTTTCAAGGTACCTATTATTAGCTACGTTTTGAATGTAATAATAATGTGGCGGCACCCAAGTTACTCGCCATCTGGTAGTATTATTGGTAGTACTTGATGCTTTTGTTACTAAATTATTACCGCTTGATGCTAATTCTCTATTGGCATTTCCAGCATTTCTTAATTCGTAAATACCACTTCCTGTAAGAGGAGCTGGATCGTTAGTATATATCCTATTTACTTTATTAGGTCCAAATTGAGACGCTGTAATATTAATATTCCCTCCTCCATTTGCTGGAACTCTTACTACACAACCTTTATTTCCATTAGTAAAACCTGTGTTACCTGTTATGGTAATATTTCTAGAAACAAATTCCTGATTAGCATCAAGTTGTTCTCCTGGACTATTTCTGTGTTCATAATAATCAAAATCAATTACATTAGTGCCAAATGGAGTTGCTGCGGTTAAATTATTACCTGTTATAGTAATGTTGGTTAAGCCATAGCCATTTGCAAAGTAATTATATTCTCCTGTAACTGTATTATTTCTAATTATTATATTGTCTACGGGTTGGAGATCGAAATCCATATTTACTATCCTACTTCTTTCGTACTGTCTGGGAGCAGCTGGTCTAGCATCGCCTTGAAATGTGTTGCCTTCGATTAAGAAATCGTTCGAAAACTCCTCTATATGTATCAAATCTATCAATGCTGTTTTGTCTTCAAAAAGATTATCAATAATATCTATATTTTGAATTTTAGAAAAGGCAACTCCAGTACTTATAAAATGACAGTTTACAATTTTGGTACCATTACCATCCCATACAATGGGATACTCTGTATTTCCTGCATCTAATGAAACACCTCTGGTATCGAAAATTACAGCAGAGCTTGCAGATGGTTGAAATTTACATTTTGTAAAAGCCACCTTTTTCATTCCATTTACACGTGTTCTTCGATCATTGATATAACCAATCCTGTCAAAATTTATAAATGATACATTAGTAAAATTAGCCTGCATACCATTTCCTGCAAAGCAGCTATAAAAACCGCCATTGACTTCTACATTATTAAAGTTTATACCTGTCCATTGATCGTTAACTGTATAACCTGGGGTTAAAAAGTTATCTGCATATCTTTGAGACCTGGCATCAACTAAAACTACATCATTTCTTGTTGTAGTTAATTTAATATTGTTGAAATTTACATTATTAGATCGTATTTGTATTGAGGTAAGATTTTTTAGATTTGTCAAAGTTCCTGAGGAGCCTCTAGTATTTAAATTCACTCCTATTGGTGTTGCGCCTTGAAAAGTAATTGCTTTGTTTACTACAATTACTGCGTTTTTCATATCATAATCAGCTCTGTCAATAAAGTATATCAAATCTCCATTGCTAGCAGCATTTATTAGAGACTGCAATACTGTTCCGTCCTGATTTTTATTAATATACCATGTCTTAGCCTGCAAGGTAAGACTAAACATGAAAAAAATAAAAAAGTAGGAAATTGTTTGTAGTAGTTTTTTGGGGTAAAAATTTAACATCATGGTTTTAAGTTTTAGTTTAATAATAATAGCGTCAATCCATGTTATAATTTTATAACATAGTGTTAATTAAAGGGATTTTTTGAATGGAGTAATTTTAAATCTTAAAAACTTGAACAGTTTTTAAACAAATGAGAGAAAATATGGATTTAATAGCTTATTGTTAGTTTATAAAACACTATAGTTTTTACAAATCAACTTGGTAAATATAATCATAATATTTAATAATTACATAAAAAACACTACTTGAAATTACTTAAAACTCATTTTAAGTAAGTAAAATCTGTTTTTTTTGCCAAATTGTAAAAATAACATAAGGCTTTAGACTATTGTATTACTCGAAGTCTAATATAATTTATTTTAATCTTGTACCAAATTATCCATTAAACGTAAAAACCCAGTATAAGGTTGTAATTCCATCAATTCAAAATCTATTATTTCTTTTTTAACTAATGGTAATGCGCTTAATAAATCTTTAGCTTTTGTTTTGTTTTCACATTCTAGAATAAGCACTGCGTTTTTGTTTTCTGTGAAGTATATCTCTCGCAAATAACCTTCAAGTAATAGATTATAAGCTGCTTTAGCTTCATCAATTAAAATTTGTGATTCTTTTTCCCAATCAACAATTTTCAGTTCTTTTTCAATAGCCAATATTTTCATGTCTCAGATATATATTTTTTTGCCTCTACAAATGATTGTACAGAATGCGCTACATCCTTTTCTGTAGTAGCCCATGAGCAAACACTAATGCGAATTACTTTTCTACCAAACCAACTAGAACCACCACACCAACACGCCCTTAACTCCTGGACTTTCTTTAATAATGCTTCTGTTTCTTGATCTGTATCACAAGCAATGATTACTTGATTAAATACTACATCATTTAAAACTTCAAAACCATTCTTAGTTAATTCAGCTGCAAATTGAACTGCTCTTTCGTGCAAACCTAAAACCAGATTATCAATACCCTCTTTACCTAAGTATTTTAATATTGCCCATAATTCTATTATTCTTGCTCTTCTGGACATTTCAGGTGTAAAAAACATGCCATCTCTTTCAGAGCTTTCTATAATATAACTGCCAGACATATGTAGAGCAGAAGTCAATGCGTCTTGGTCTGAGCACAGTACGATACCACAATCATAAGGTGTATTTAATGTTTTGTGACCATCTACTGCAAATGATGTCGCTTTTTCTATACCTTTAGTTAAATATTTTAATTTATCTACTGCATGAGCCCATAAGCCAAATGCACCATCTATATGCACCCAAGTATTTGTTTGTTTTGCTTTTTCACAAATAATTTCAAAATTATCAAATGCGCCACTATTTACATTGCCTGCTTGTAGAATTAAAATAGTATTTTCATCTAATTTAGGTATTAAATCAGGCTTTATTCGTCCTTGATCATCTACATCTACCCACTCAATATTCTCATTACCTAATCCTAATATACTAATTGCTTTTAAAACTGTAGAATGTGCTTGTTTACCTGCTATCACTCTTATTTCTGGAGCATTTCTAAGTCCTTTTTTATTTATGTCCCAATTGTTTCTTTGAAGAATACGATATCTAGCTGCTGCTAATCCACACAAATTCGCTGTTGATGTCCCACTTACAAATCCTGCAGATGCTGTTTCAGGTAAATTAAATAAGCCTACTAACCACTTCTCTACTACAGCCTCTAGCTTACTTCCTACAGGAGAAAGCACATGCATTGCTGGGGCTTGGTCCCAATACGTCCCTATATTTTTAGCAGCTAAACCTACTGGAATTGTACTTCCGCAAACAAACCCAAAATACCTACCTCCTAAAGTTGCCGTTGTAGCTGGGCTTCCATAGGTATTTAATTGCTCAATAACATGTTTAGCATTTGTAGATTTAACGGGTAATGCTTCATCAAATACAGACAAATCATTGATAGCCTTTTGTGTTGGAAAAACATGTCTATCAAAAATAGATTCTAAATAATCAAACGCATAGTGTTGTGCTTGATTAAATATGTCTTTGTTTCTAATTTCTTGAAACATTTTATCTTGTATTTCACCCATTTTTCATCAACTTAAAGCCTGTTCAAAATCAGCAATTATATCATCTATATGTTCTAATCCTAAAGAACAACGTACCATACCATCGGTAATGCCTACAGCTGCTTTTACTTCTGGTTCAACTTTGGCATGTGTTGTACTTGCTGGGTGTGTCACAATTGTTCTTGTATCTCCTAAATTGGCTGATAAAGAGCACATCTTTATAGAATCAAAGAAAGAACGTCCGCCTTCAATACCGCCTTCAACTTCAAAAGCCACAATATTACCTCCAAGTCTCATCTGTTTTTTAGCTACATCGTATTTAGGATGCGACTTTAAAAACGGATATTTTACCCAGGTTACTTTAGGATGCGCTTCTAAATAGGTTGCTAATTTTAAAGCATTTTCACAATGCTTATCAACTCTAACAGCTAAGGTTTCTAAAGATTTAGACAATATCCATGCATTAAATGGACTCATTGATGGTCCGGTTAATCTTGAAAACAGGTAAATTTCTCTAATCAATTCTTTACTTCCTACCGTTATACCTCCAAGCACGCGCCCTTGTCCGTCCATTAATTTAGTAGCTGAATGAATTACTAAATCCGCGCCATACTTTATTGGATTCTGTAAATACGGTGTTGCAAAACAATTATCTATGACTAACAGTAAATTATGCTTTTTACAAATAGCACTTAAGTATTCTAAATCTAATACGTCAACCCCAGGATTTGTTGGTGTTTCTGCATAAATAAACTTAGTATTTGGCTTGATTAAGCTTTCAACCGTTTCAACATCATTTATATTAAAATAAGAACTTTCAATATTCCATTTAGGTAAATACTTGGTAAACAGCCCATGCGTAGCCCCAAACACTGAACTACAAGATACCACATGATCTCCTGCATCTAGCAATGTAGCAAATGTTGAAAACACGGCTGCCATACCACTTGCAAACGCAAAACCCGCTTCTGCACCTTCCATTTTGCATACTTTTTCTATAAACTCGTTGGTATTTGGATTACTGTACCTACTGTATAAATCTCGTTGCTTTTCCTCTGCAAAAGACGCACGCATTTCCTCGGCATCATCAAACACAAAACCCGAGGTTAAGTATAATGGTACCGAATGTTCTGAAAACTGTGTGGTTTCAGATTGTGTTCTTATGGCTTCTGTTTCAAAATGCTTCTTCTCTTTACTCATTCTTTCTTTTTCTTGAATCTAATATAATTTTGACCTTATATATTTTGAGATCCTGAAACAAGTTCAGGATGACAAATGTTTTATTAATTTATATGCTTACTCAACCTTAAAATATCTCCAAAAACACCACGTGCTGTGACTTCTGCACCTGCACCTGCGCCTTGAATCACTATAGGTTGCTCACCATAACTCTCTGTAAATATTTCAAAAATAGCGTCACTTCCTTTTACATGCCCTAACGTACTATCTTCAGGGATTGACACTAATTTCACTTCTAAATGCCCTTTGTCTTGTGATAAGTCTCCTGATAAATCACCAACATATCTAAGCACATGACCTTCTTGTTGTTCATCTTTTATGTGTTGGTATTGCTCATCCAAAACTTCTAACTTACTCAAGAATTCCTCTACCGAAATATCTCTATAAGCTTCAGGAATTAAATTCAATACTTCAACATCTTCAAACTCGTTTTGTAAATCTAGTTCTCTTGCTAAAATCAATAATTTTCTTGCCACATCATTCCCAGAAAAATCTTCACGCGGATCTGGTTCTGTAAAGCCTTTATCAATTGTTTCTTGAATGATTTCACTAAACGGTTTATCTTCCACTGAAAAATTATTGAACAAATAACTTAACGTACCTGAAAACACCCCTCTAATTCTGGTGATATTTTCACCAGATTCATGCAATAGTTTAATAGTATCTATTAAAGGTAAACCTGCACCAACCGTTGTTTCGTATAAATAGTCTTTATTATTTAACTCTAGTTGTTCTCTCAGTTCTTTATAAAACGAATGCGAAATAGTATTGGCTATTTTGTTAGACGATACCAAATCAAAACCTGCCTCCACTAAAGGGATGTAATTTTTATAAAACGTGGTACTTGCTGTATTATCTACTGCAATTAAATTTTCTAAATGGTGATTATTTGCATAAGTGATGATATCCTCAATAGAACTTTCAAAATTACTTGACGCCACAGCTTGTTTCCAATTGGTATCTGCGCCGTTTTTATCTAAAAGCAATTTAGTTGAATTCGCTATGGCAAACACATTTAAGTTAATCCCTTTTCGTTTTTCTATCTCGTCTTTAGACTTTAAAATCTGATTGATTAAGGCACCACCAACGCCTCCGTGGCCAAAAATGGCTATGTTTATCTTTTTAGAAATTCCAAAGACTTCACCATGAATAACATTCAATGCTTTATGCAATTGTGATTTTTTAACCACCAAACTCACATTCTTTCCTGTTACCGTATTATTGAACAATAATGGTGTAATCTGGTTTTTAATCAAGGCATTAAATGGCTTATGAAACGAGCTTAACTCAATACCTACAATTGAAATAACCGCTACATCATCTTCTACATCAATTTTATTAACGTCTTGCGAATAAAAATCGGTTTCAAACTCACGTTCTAAAGCAATCACCGCTTGAGTAGCTTGATCTGCATCAATAATAAGACCAATTCCTCTTTCTGATGAGCCTTGAGATACAATACTCACACTGATTCCGTAGCTACTTAATGCTCCAAAAATTCTGGCATCAACACCTATTTTACCTAATAAACCACGTCCTTCTAAATTAAGCAACGCCACATTATCTAATACCGATAAAGATGTTACTTCTTTGGCGCTTGGTTTGGCGGTAATTAACGTCCCTTCATCATCAGGATTAAAGGTATTGAGTATTCTAAGGTTGATGTTTTTCTCTACTAATGGAATAATAGTTTTAGCATGTAAAACCGATGTTCCAAAATTTGCCAACTCATTAGCCTCACTAAACGACAGTTCTCTAATTTGTTTTGCATCTGGCACTAGATTAGGATCGGCAGTATAAATACCACTTACATGTGTGTAGTTTTGTAATTCTTCAGCATCTAAAAAATTAGCTAATAACGCTGCGGTGTAATTACTCCCATTTCTACCCAAAGTAGTCGTTTCGTTCTTTAGATTAGAAGCAATAAAACCTGTAACAACATTCACCACATTGTTATGCGATTTGAAATAGGCTTTTGTATTTTCTTTAGACAATTTAGATAGTGGTTGTGCATTACCAAAGGTCTCATCGGTTTTTATCAACTCACGAGAATCTGTCGCTTTAGCTTCAATACCTCTTTCATTTAACAAATTTGAGATCAGCTTTACCGATAACAATTCGCCTTGCGCCAAAATAGTATCCTTTGTCTTTTTACTAAAATCGCGTAACAAACTCACCCCTTCAAATAGTTTATCTAAGGTTGAAAATTCTTCTGAAAAATCAATGGTTTTTGAGGGTTCGGACTGATAGTTTTTAAACGTTTCTAAATCCTCTTGATAGGATTCGCCTTTAATAGCTTTATCTAAAAGCGCTTCCAACTCATCGGTTGCAGCCCCTCTTGCAGACACGACTACAGAGATACGCTCTCCATCTTTCACCTTATTCTCAATAATTGAAAGCACGGTATCTAACCCTTTTCCATTTGCTAGAGATTTCCCTCCAAACTTCAATATTTTCATTCTTCTTCTTTTAGAATTAGGCACAAAAATGCCTTCAATAATTTTTTCTAGTTGATCATATTCCATTAAAAATGCATCATGCCCATGTACCGAATGGATTTCACTGTAGGTAACATTAGGATTTGTAAGCGCTAGTTGCTTGTGCGTTTCTCTGTTTTCTTCAGCAGTAAAAAACAAATCTGAATCTACCCCAACGATATGAATATTAGATTTAATGTTATCTAGCACATTAAAATGCTCTTCTCTTCCTTTGGTAACATCAATCGTTTTTAGCAACTGGTTCATCAACTTATACGCCGATAGTTGAAAACGTTCTTGTAATTTTTTACCATGATGCAGCAACCAACTTTCTACATTAAAAATCTCTAAATCTTCATTTTTTGTACGCTTAAAACGTTCTTTAAAAGACTCAGGTGTTCTATAACATAACATAGCATGCATTCTGGCATCATGCACCGGATTTTTAGAGTTGATTAAAAACTGCTCTTGTATTTGGCAGTTAGCGATTAACCAATCGGTCGATTTCCAATCTGTTGCAACCACCACTAAATGCTCTGTAAAATCTGGTTGCAATACTGCCATCTCCCAAGCAATTCCACCTCCTAAAGAACCTCCAATGGCAGCATACACTTTTCCTGTTTCTAAACGTTTTAAACCTTCTAAAAACAATTTTGCTACATCTCGTGCTACAAAATCTTTATAGTTATCTATTACAAAGCCATCAAACCCATTACCAGGAATATTAAACGCTAAAACAGCATACAGTTTTGTATCAATAACTTTATTATCACCTATTAAATCTTTCCACCAGCCATCATCACCAGCCACATTACTATTACCAGTTAATGCATGATTAACTAGTACAATAGGCGCTGTGCCTAAAGCTTGTCCAAACACCTGATAACTTAGTTGTATTTCAGGGTTTAAAACACCACTTATGGTCGTATAATTATTAATTGTTATATGTTGTATTTCGTTTTTCATAATGCCTCCCCTAGCCCCTCCAAAGGAGGGGGATTACTCACTCTTGTGTTTTTTCTAATCTTTCTCATTCAGTTTCAATATCTAAATCTGTTTACATGTTTATTTTCTTGAAAATTCATGAAACTATTTTTACTACAAATTTTATATTTCTGGTAACAATACTTCTTCATTTGGATAGGAACCATTATCCAAAAAAAAGCAATATTTTCTTAAATCTATTTCAGCAAAATTTTCTAGATAATAACGATATCTTTTTTCTTGATTACAATTCATCTCTATTAACTCTTCATTTTCTAAACACTCGAGCAAATAATCTTTTCTAGCCCACCAATTTTTAACCTTGTCAATAGTCCAATACTTATTTCCATCACAATAATAGGAACCAAATACTTCTACTGCTCCTGCATTCCACACCTGTAATAATTCTGTTTTATTTCTTGGTTGAATCATTACGAATTCCATACAATATTCATTAAAAACAACATTGTTCGGAGCCTCTATTATTCCTGTACCACAAGTATCCGTCTCACCAGTATAGAAAGGCCCTGGAAAATTCAACTCGCCTCTATTTGACCATTCGGAACCTCCAAAATCAGAATTATTATCAAAATCTAGAAACAAATCAATCTTACTTTTACTTAACTCTCTGTCGTAAATCAAATCAGAAATCACCTTTTCTACTTTAGGGATGTCATTGTCTACCCAAGAATTCTCGTAATAATCTATATATTCTTCTTTCTGTTTAAGTAAAAAATTTTCTTCTAACTTAATTTCTTTGGGCTTGAATATTTTTTTCCAGAAATGCATTCTTATAATAATAATATTAAACTTTCAATTCAAAGTTTTCACAGAACTATATGTTAGCAAAAGCCTGTTTTAAATCTGCTTTTAAATCTTCTACATCCTCAATACCCACAGACAATCTAATTAAATCTGATGTCACACCTGCCGATGCTTGCTGCGCTTCATCAAGCTGTTGATGCGTTGTACTAGACGGATGTATAATTAAAGACTTTGTATCACCAATATTAGCTAATAATGAGAAGATTTGAGTTTCATCTGCAATGGTTTTAGCTGCTTCAAATCCTGCTTTAGCGCCAAACGTTACAATACCACTCTGTCCTTTTGGTAAATATTTATCAGCTAAAGCTTTGTATTTGCTACTTTCTAAACCAGGATAATTTACCCAAGCTACTTCTGGCTGTGCTTCTAACCATTTTGCTAATTCTAAAGCGTTTTCACTGTGTTGCTTAATTCTAATAGGTAAAGTTTCTAAGCCTTGTATAATATTGAAGGCATTTGTTGGGCTCATAGCGCCTCCAAAATCTCTTAAGCCTTCCAGTATTAATTTAAAAGTATAGGATGCAGCACCTAATGTTTCATGGTATTTTAATCCGTGATACCCAGCTGAAGGTTCTGTAAACTCTGGGAATTTACCATTAGCCCAATTAAAAGTTCCTGCATCAATAATAGCACCTCCAAGAGATGTTCCTTGTCCGCCAATATATTTTGTTAAGGAGTGAATTACAATATTAGCTCCATGTTTAATAGGGTTTAATAATGCCGGAGTAGCCACTGTATTATCTACAATAAAAGGCACGCCTGCAGTTTTTGAGTGTTCTGCAATAGCTTCTAAGTCTAACACATCTAGTTTTGGATTTCCTAAAGATTCTACAAAAAATGCTCTGGTATTATCTTGTACAGCATTGGCAAAATTATCTGGATTAGATGCATCTACAAACGTCGTTGTAATGCCTAATCTTGGTAGTGTAACACTTAGTAAATTATATGTTCCGCCATACAAACTGCTAGATGCTACAATATGGTCTCCTGCTTTTAAAAGCGTTAGCAAGCCCGTAGAAATTGCTGCTGTTCCAGATGCAAATACCACAGCGCCAATACCGCCTTCTACAGCTGCTAAGCGATCTTGTAATATTTGATTGGTTGGGTTATTTAAACGTGTGTAAATAAACCCTAATTCTTGCAATGAAAACAGGTTTGCTGCATGCTCTGAGTTATTAAACACATACGATGTTGTTTGATAAATAGGCACTGCTCTTGTTCCTCCGTTTGCTTTTACATCATGACCTGCATGCAATGCGTTTGTTGCTAATTTTTGATCGCTCATTTTTCTGTTTTTTTTGAATTAATTAAACCAAAAGCTAAATATGCTAGCATAAAGATAGCGTACTCTATAGAAAAATGTTATGAAGAAATTTAAAATTACAGAATGCAATTTTGTTTTGTTATCTATCCATTACGGCTAGAATTTAGCACCTTCCCCGAACAGGTCGGGAGGTTGCTAAGGCTTCATAGGGTCTATTCCCTCCACCTTTCTTGATAACATTTCAATATGTTTATTGAACTTTATTTCTGCAAATATTCAATTATAAAAACTTAATATCCAAATTTTTTAGGATTAATTTTAGTTTTGTATTTACTTATTCCTATAAGTTTTGCATTTAACACCAATTCCAATGTTAAAATTTCGTTCGTTTTCAAATAGCATCAAAGGGATAAAACATACTATTTAATAAGAGGTTAATTCTTTGATTTTTAATTTACGTCTTAAAAACGTGACTGGAATTATTAAAGCATTTAAATTCAACTTTATAGTCATTTGGATCTGTAACAAAAAAAGATAAATGTTTTCCTGGCTTTGTCTTTAAAAAAGTAGTTTTTACTGATACTTTTAAGTTTTTTTCACTTAATCTATTATAGATTTTGGTAAAGGAATCAATATCTAATAGTGGTCCAAAATGAAATGAGGGCAGAATATTGCCTTCAAATTTATAATTTGGCGTAGAAAAATAAAATGCCCCTACGTTTGTAAACGTAATTTGATTCCCAAATAAATCTACATCTAACCAATTTTGCGTATACCTTCCTAATGATGCTCCAATATTGTCGACATAAAACATTTTAGTCTCAACCAGATTTAAACAAGGTAACGCTAAGTGAAATTGCGCTTTCATGAACTCGGTACTATTATTAAACCTTATAATTTTTTTTTAAAATATATTTTTACAGCTTTTTTATCTTCTTTATCTAAAAATGATAAAGCTTCACGCCAATGTATCCAATAAACATCTTTAAACTTTTTTGTTTCAACTACAGAAAAGGCTTGTGTTTTGGTATGCATTATAAAATGACTTTTTATAATTGTTGTATCTCCTTTTATTTTTGCATTTGATGATAGGTAGATAAGGTTGTTAGGATTAATCTTTAAATCTATTTCTTCTTTAGTCTCACGAGCAAGGCTTTCTTCAAAAGACTCCTTTTTCTTTTTTATACCACCTGCTAAGGTCATCTTTTTTTTATCCCCAACCTTCTCGATAACCAATATTTGGTCTTCATCTATTGCCAGCAAGCGTGTTTTGTGAATTACTTTAATACCATATTTCATCACACTTATTTATTAATCTTCAATTATAGAAGATTCTACATCTCCATTATCTTTATCATCTGCATGTTCAAAATCTTCCATTGCTGTAATAACACGTTTACTCACTTTTACAAGGTATAAGGTGTCTTGGGTCTTAACCTCTACACATTCTACCAATTCGTTGTTCGCATTTTTAAATGAAATGATATCCCCATCGTTATATCCATCTGGGTATTTGGATACTAAAAGTTCTAATATTTTGTTATCGAGTTTTTTAAAATCCACAATAACTCTTTTTAGGTTTTTGTTACTAGCATTTTTCATCAGTTTAAATTTTTATTGTTTTTCAGTTGTCAGATGTAGTTACTCATCTATTTTACAATTCCAATTAAGGAATTCGTGAATTTTTGATTTCGCCATTAAACCCACTTTATGCAATAGAAGTTTGTCATGAAGCTTGTAGATGCAAGAAATACTAGAGTTTTCTTAATTTCTGCATAGTCCCGCATATGCGGGAGTGAAATTAAAAAACGCAGCGAAGCGGTAGTATTTACAGTAGCTACAAGATGTAATAAATTTTTTATTGCATAAAGCGGGTTAAACATTTCGGTGGGCATTACCACTTAGCTATTATGGCTCATTTCATAATTACATATCTAATAAATAAGCAAAGATTAGTGGCGCAACTATAGTAGCATCACTCTCAATAATAAACTTTGGTGTATTTACATCTAATTTACCCCAAGTAATCTTTTCATTTGGCACTGCCCCAGAATACGATCCATAACTGGTTGTTGAGTCACTTATTTGGCAGAAGTAACTCCAAAACGGTGTATCTGTTCGTTCCATATCTTGATATAACATGGGCACTACACAAATTGGAAAGTCTCCAGCAATACCTCCGCCTATTTGAAAAAAGCCTATACCATTGGATGAGTTTTCTGTGTACCAATCTGCTAAAAATGTCATATACTCTATTCCTGATTTCATAGTGCTTGCTTTTAAATCTCCTTTAAGTACATAACTTGCAAAAATGTTTCCCATAGTACTATCTTCCCAACCAGGACATACCATAGGTAAGTTTTTTTCTGCCGCTGCATACATCCAGGAATCTTTTAAATCTATTTCGTAGTATGCTTCTAAAACACCAGACAACAACAACTTATACATATATTCATGAGGGAGGTAGCGTTCTCCTTTATCATTAGCTTCTTTCCATATAGCATAAATATGTTTTTGCAACCTCCTAAAGGCTTCTTCTTCAGGAATACACGTATCTGTTACTCTATTTAGTCCTTGATCTAATAAATACCGCTCTTGCTGCGGTGTTAAATCTCTATAATTGGGCACACGTTTGTAATGTGAATGTGCTACCAAATTCATAATGTCTTCTTCTAGGTTTGCTCCAGTACATGATATAATATGGACTTTATCCTGACGTATCATTTCTGCAAAAATCTTCCCCAGCTCTGCAGTACTCATTGCTCCTGCCAGAGACACCAACATTTTAGAACCTTTTTTTAACTGTTTTTCGTAAGCTTTAGCTGCATCTACCAAAGTTGCTGCATTAAAATGCAAGAAATACGCTTCTATAAAGTTAGTTATTGCTCCTCTAGTATTCATATTCATCGTCATAATTTTTCATCGTATTATTTAACTTGCTTGCTTCTTTATTTTTATAGGTCAATTCGTAATCGTCATCACTTTCTGTGACTTGAAACTTATAGCCAAGCATCTTATAGTATAATTTTGCTGCTAGAAAATCTGATGATTTCTCGTTTTCGTTAGGGCACAGTTCTACAATATCAAAACCTACCACATTTTTTTCTTCAAAGACTTGTTTTAAAAAACCTAGCGTTTCATACCAAAATAGACCTCCAGGTTCTGGTGTTCCTGTACTTGGCAATATGGATGGGTCAAAAGCATCTAAATCGAAGGTTATAAAAACATTCTCGGTCATTTGGTCTATTGCCGATTCCATCCATGAATCGTCTATTACCATGTCATGCGCAAAATAGGTTTTATCTAAATCCATTACAGATTTTTCTTTAATATCCATAGAACGAATCCCGACCTGAATTAAATTGGTCTCTTGACTCGCTTCATAAACGGCACAAGCATGATTGCATGAACTTCCTTCGTAGGATTGTCGTAAATCGGCATGGGCATCTATATGCAACACTGTTAAATTATTAAACGCCTCATTAAAAGCTCTAATAGTGCCTATGGATATTGAATGCTCACCTCCAAAAATAGTAACAAACTTATTTTTCTTTATATAACTTTTAACCACTTGACGAACTGCTTCTACCATGTTTTCAGGAGAATCATGCTCTGTCACGGCATCTGTTAAGTAAATACCTTCCTTATACACTTCTGTATCTGTTTCTATATCATAAAGCTCCATGTTCTCTGAAGCTTCCAAAAAAGCTTCTGGACCTTTATCTGCTCCTTTTTGCCATGTACTTGTGCCATCATAGGGAACAGGAATCAAAACAATTTTTGCTTTTTCTAATTTTGCATATTCTTCTGGTATACCAGCGTAAGTTTTAGTTTTAGTTTTCATTTTATTTACCTGATAATTGTAAATTGTTTACTGTTGCTATTTTATTATTTTCTTCTATCAAAGACTCATTTTTGTAACCTAATATTTCTAGCAAATCTTCGCTTTTCTGCTGTTCTTTAAAAAGTGTAGTAATAATGTTTCCTTGCTCATCTTTATCAATTAAAATATGCTTCGGGCTAGGTATTAAGCAATGTTGTAATCCTCCAAAACCTCCAATAGTTTCTTGGTAAGCACCTGTATTAAAAAAGCCAACATATAAGGATTCATTCTTGTCGAATTTTGGCAAATAAATAGCATTGATGTGCTGTTCACTATTGTAGTAATCGTCACTATCACAAGTTAACCCTCCCAATAGCACGCGCTCATAAGCACTACTCCACCTATTGATTGGCAGCATTACAAAACGTTTATTTATAGCCCATGTATCTGGAAGTGTGGTAATAAATGACGAGTTGATCATGTTCCATTTTTCTCTATCATTTTGTTGTTTTTGGTAAAGTATCTCATAAATAGCTCCACCGCTTTCGCCAACGGTAAAGCTTCCAAATTCGGTAAATATGTTTGGAACATCTACACCTTCTTCTTCACAAGTAAGTTTGATTTGATTTATGATTTCATCTACCATATACTCATAATCAAAATCAAAAGCTAATGAGTTTTTTATTGGGAATCCGCCTCCTATATTCAAACTGTCTAATGTGGGACAAATCTTTTTTAAACTAGTATATACTTTTAAACATTTTAAAAGCTCATTCCAATAGTATGCATTATCTCTTATACCTGTATTGATAAAGAAATGAAGCATTTTTAGCTGTACTTTAGAATTATCTTTTATCTGCTTATTGTAGAATGGTACAATGTTTTTATATCCTATACCTAAACGTGAGGTGTAAAACTCAAATTTTGGCTCTTCTTCTGATGCTATTCTAATACCAATATTAAAATTGCCTTCGATCTCATTAGATAAAAGATTTATTTCTTCATAATTATCTATTATGGGAATGCAGTTTTGATGACCATTGTTTACTAATCGCGCAATATTGGTGATGTATTGTTCCCTTTTAAAGCCATTACATATAACATAGGTGTCTTTATTTATTTTACCTGTTCGCCTTAAATTCTCAACAATATCAATATCAAAAGCCGATGATGTTTCTATATGAATGTTATTTTTTAACGCTTCATCTAAAATATGTTTGAAATGAGAACTTTTGGTACAGTAACAATAATTGTAACTGCCTTGGTAATTATGTTTTTTAAACGCCATTTCAAACCACTTTTTTGCTCTATTAATATTATTTGATATTTGTGGCAAATAGGTGAATTTTAACGGTGCTCCATAAACTTCTACTAGTTTGTTTAAGTCTATATCGTGGAAAAATAGTTGATCTTCCTCTAAATTAAATTCAGGCTGAGGAAAATCAAATGTTTGATTGATTAAATCAACATACTTCGTATTCATTTTAAGATTTTTTAAAAATTATTAGAATTTAGGGCATAACAAAAACGCCCTCATAATGGAAAGACTAATACCTTTTATCAAATCATAATTTGATATTGCGTTTTTGGGATAAAACACAATTTATACTGCGTAGAAAAAAATCTAATAGCGGAAGTTAGCTCTAAATTTCGGATACTTACACCATAAGCTGCTTTTGAATTTGACTTCCTAATTTCCAAAAGCCCGAACGTAAAAACAGTTTTCACTTTGTTCAGCTAAAAGCTCCTATGATAAAAGCTTTATAATACAAATGAAATACAAAAAATTGAATAAAAAAATAATTTTCAAAAATTATATCCAGTCAATTTCATTTTAACGATTGTTTCTTACTTATAATTAGTAATCTCTAGATAAAAATCGTTTTTAATATTCTTGAATTCCATCATTAAGAAGGACTAGAAAGACATTAAACACTAACTCCAATAAATCTCAAGAATATTACTTTTCTGCCAAATTCTTTTGAAACTTATCTCTAATAATTTCACCTATTGGTCTATTTTCAATCTTCGATTCTAGCCAGGAAATTATATCTAAATACAAGAAAGCACGACTTTGGTAAGGATCATCTTCAAACTCCTTTAACTTTTTATGCAGTTTAGTAAACTCCCCTTTTACTTCATGAGGGTAAATATCACCTAAGCCACGTAAAAACTTAATAAACTCCTTTTGTACTTCGTATAAATCTTCCATTTTAATTAAGAATTTATACGTACTTTTTATTAAAACATCTAGATTGTAATCCAGACCAGCTTCGTAGTGCGCCACTAAATTTAAAATTCTGGAGAAGCACAATAAATCTTCTCGCATTTGCAGTGATTTATTACTAATTATCTTTTCTAAAAACTGGATACACCCTTTGTTATCTCCAGCCCCAAAATACATACTGGCGATCTTATAATAAAACACCATAACATGATGTTCGTCTATTCTGTTCTTGTACACCTGTAAATGTGTTAAAACTTCGTCTACCAAAGGTAAACCCTCAACAAAACTCCCTTCCATAAAATGAAGGTTAAACTTGTTATTGTAGACATAAAGAAATCTTAAACCATCAATATTATCATCTACAGGAAATGATTTATCATTGGTTATCTCTTCTAATTGTTGCAAGGTTTGTTTAAACTTATCATAACGCCTTAGGTAATACAAACTTTCCAGTAAGTAATGATTTCCTCTTAAGAAAAAAACAGGGTTTAAAGCTATCATCTGTTTGTTTTCAAAAAATAAATCAACCCATTTTAAAGCATATTTATAACACGATAAAAAATCGTGTGTTAAAAAACTATACCATAAATGTGCTTTATAGAGCCATAATTTTTCCCGAAAGCCTAGTGTGTTAATATCATATTTTGGGAGTCTTGCTTTAAAATAATCGGTAACTCGTTTTGTTTCTTCTTCATTTTTTACATAACCCGTTTTTAAAAACAAACCATACAATTGCAACGATAAATTAGACAACTTACTTGCCAATACATTTTGCTTGCTTAAATCTTTGGCCTGTATTGTTAATTCATCTGCCCTATTACTTAAACTTCTGGTTATATATTGAGACTCTATTACTTTTTCGAGTTCAACAATTTCGTATGCTGCATTTTTTTCTTGGTTAACAATAGCCAGGTTTTTTGCTTTATCTAATATTTTTAAACTTTGCTTATAAAGGCCTTTATGGTATAAAATTGTAGCAAAATCAAGTTGCTCACGTATTTGCACTCTTATATCCTGATGGGAAGGGTTTAACCTTAAACTAATAAGTATTTGCTTGTACAAGTGCGCTTTTAAGTTAGACAACTGCTGTTTCTTTACGATGCCTTTTTTAAGTATGACAGCCTCGTCGTAAACAGAAAGTTTATCTAAAACATTAAAAAGCATTAAAAATTTGGAGTCTTCATTTACGCCCAAACGACCAACATACAACTTAAATTGGCGTTTTTCTGACTTAGACAACGACTTTACCAAAACAAACAAATTATCTTTTTGTTCTTTTGTCATAGTTATAAAAACAAATTTAAAAAACTGAAAAACAACAGTTTAACACCATGTCAACAAAGTTAAACATCGTAAAAAAAAGCTTTAATACTTATCTTTTAAGAAACCAAAATATACATTCGTATAACAATAAGAAAATATATTCTAAAGAAATGTCTGATAATCACGTTCAAATTTTTGATACTACGCTTCGAGATGGAGAGCAAGTTCCTGGTTGTAAACTAAATACAAAACAGAAATTAATTATTGCTGAACAACTCGATAGTTTAGGTGTTGACATTATTGAGGCAGGTTTCCCTGTGTCTAGTCCAGGCGATTTTAAATCTGTTGAGGAAATATCCAAACTAGTTAAAAACGCTACAGTTTGTGGATTAACCAGATCTGTTGAAAATGATATAAAGGTTGCTGCCGAAGCTCTAAAGTATGCAAAAACCCCAAGAATCCATACAGGTATTGGTACTTCAGAATCTCATATAAAATTTAAATTTAAATCCACGCAAGAAGCTATTATTGAGCGTGCTGTAAAAGCAGTAAGTTACGCCAAATCTTTTGTTGAAGATGTAGAGTTTTATGCAGAAGATGCTGGTAGAACAGATAACGAATATTTAGCACGAGTATGCGAAGCTGTGATTAAAGCAGGCGCTACTGTACTTAACATTCCTGATACTACTGGGTATTGCTTACCAAGTGAGTATGGGGCAAAAATTAAATATTTAAAAGAAAACGTAAAAGGTATAGATAAAGCCATTTTATCTTGCCATTGCCATAACGACTTAGGTTTAGCTACAGCGAACTCTATTGAGGGTGTTATTAATGGTGCTAGACAAATAGAATGTACCATAAATGGGATAGGTGAACGTGCTGGAAACACAGCATTGGAAGAAGTGGTTATGATACTAAAACAGCACCCTTATTTAAATTTAGATACCAAAATCCAAACCGAAATGCTATATGGCATTAGTCAACTTGTTTCAGATAACATGGGCATATACACACAACCTAACAAGGCTATAGTTGGCGCCAATGCTTTTGCACACAGTTCTGGTATTCACCAAGATGGTGTGATTAAAAACCGTGAAACTTACGAAATTATAGACCCTAAAGATGTAGGTGTAACCGAATCTGCTATTGTATTAACCGCAAGAAGTGGTCGTGCTGCTCTTGCTTACAGAGCAAAAAATTTGGGTTACGAATTAACCAAACTACAGCTGGATGATGTATATCCTATCTTTTTAAGTTTTGCAGACAAAAAGAAAGAAATTATAGATAGTGACATTCATGAGATTATTGGGTCTAGTAAATACAATAAAGAAATTACATCGTCTTAGAAAATGAAATTAAATATAGCCATATTACCCGGAGACGGTATAGGACCTGAAGTAATTGCAGAAGCAGTTAAGGTACTTAAGGCTATAGCAATTGAATTTGAACATACATTTAATTTTAACTATGGTATTATAGGTGCTGCTGCTATAGAAAAAACGCAAAACCCTTTACCAGAAGAAACTATAGAGCTATGTAAAAACTCAGATGCTGTGTTATTTGGGGCCATAGGCGATACTGCATATGACATTGATCCAAACGCTAAAATACGTCCAGAACAAGGCCTTTTAGGCATAAGAAAAGCTCTTGAATTACACACAAATATTAGACCTGTAGTTGCTTATGATGATTTACTCAATAAATCCTCTCTAAAAGTAAAACAAATAAAAGGCGCTAATATTGTTATTTATCGTGAACTTACTGGTGGCATTTACTTTGGTGAAAAAAAGCTTAGTAAAGATGGTAATACCGCCTCAGATGTTTGTGAATATCACAGATACGAAATAGAGCGTATTGCGCATGCTGCTTTTAAAGCTGCAGAATCCAGAAAACAAAAGTTAACATTAGTAGATAAAGCTAATGTATTGGAAAGCTCTAGACTTTGGAGACGTGTAGTCCAAGATATTGCCCAACACTATCCTAAAGTCGCACTAGACTATATGTTTATAGACAATGCCGCTATGGAACTTATTATAAACCCAAAACAATTTGATGTTATTTTAACCGAAAATATGTTTGGTGATATTTTATCTGAAGAAGCTAGTGTTATTGTAGGATCTATTGGTCTATTAGCCTCTTCTTCTATTGGGGACAAGTATGCTATGTTCGAACCAATTCATGGCGCTTACTCTAAAGCAAAAAATAAAGGCATTGCAAATCCTATAGCATCTATTCTATCTGCAGCTATGTTATTAGATCATTTTAATTTGTTTGACGAAGCGACTTTAATCCGTGATGCTGTAGACAAATCTTTAAATCTACATATTACCACACCAGATTTAAACACAAAATACGACAATATTTCAACAAGTAAAGTTGGCGATTTTATAGAGGATTTTATTAATAATCCCGAAGAAACCAACCTCAACTTTACTAATATACATTTAGGACAATCCACAATCATTTAATTATTTGAATTAGTCACCAAAAAATAATGAGTAATTGTCCGATAAAGAGGTCGTCTAGAAAGTAATTTTAGGCGATTTTTTTTTATTATATCTTATACCATCACGTTGTGTTTCATACCCCACAGCCGCATATTTTAGTACTTTCGGTTTTTACTAAAAGATAAATCCAACGCTTGAATTGAATATTTGATGAAAAACATTTAGATTTGTCAAAAAATGACAAGTCTTATGAAAACCACTTTTGGAGAATACATCCGACTTTTACGAAACAAAAACGAATTGACTTTAACTCAACTAGCAGCCAAATTGAATTTAGATTCAGCAAATTTGAGCAAAATCGAAAATGGAAAGCGTGATTTTGATGAAAAACGCTTACCAAAACTTGCAAAAATATTCAAGCTCAATCTTACGGAATTACGAAATGAATATGTAACTGATCAAATTGGAAAACATATTTATGAAACCAATTGCACAAAGCAACTTTTACAAGTTGCTGAGGAAAAAGCTGAATACAGAAGAGCATTAAATAAATCACTTCAAACACAATAAATATGAATGTAGTATCATTTTTCGCAGGAGCAGGCGGATTGGATTTAGGATTTGAAAAAGCAGGATTTAATGTTGTTTGGGCAAACGAATATGACAAAGATATTTGGGAAACTTACGAGAAAAATCATAAAAATACGACACTTGACAGACGAAGTATAGTCGATATAAAATCTGAAGAAGTTCCAGAATGTGATGGAATTATAGGCGGCCCACCTTGCCAAAGCTGGAGTGAAGCTGGTTCATTACGTGGAATAAATGATAAAAGAGGGCAATTGTTTTATGACTTTATCCGAATATTAGAGGCTAAACAGCCAAAATTCTTTCTTGCCGAAAATGTGAGTGGGATGTTATTGGAAAGACATAGCAAAGCTTTAAAAAACATTAAAGAAATGTTTAAAAATGCTGGCTATAGATTATCTTTCAAATTATTGAATGCATCAGACTTTGATGTACCTCAAGATAGAAAACGAGTATTTTTCGTTGGCATTCGAGAAGACCTAGATTTTGAGTTTCAGTTTCCAAAACCATTAAAGGACAAAGTAACTCTTAAGCAAAAAATAGCTGATTTAAAAGATAATGTAGTTCCTGCAAAAGAAGGAAACAAAACAAACAAAGAGAATTGTAAAATACCAAATCATGAATATATGATTGGTGGCTTTTCTTCAATGTTTATGTCAAGAAATAGAGTAAGAAGTTGGGACGAACAATCATTTACAATTCAAGCAGGAGGAAGACACGCACCAATTCATCCGCAAGCACCAAAAATGAAATTCATTGAACAAAACATTCGTGTATTTGTTCCAGGGAAAGAATATTTGTATCGTAGATTAAGTGTTAGAGAATGTGCAAGAATTCAAACTTTCCCAAACAATTTCATCTTCCATTACAACCATATTGCTGCTGGATATAAGATGATAGGAAATGCAGTTCCTGTAAACCTAGCGAAACATATTGCCATAAATATTAAATCGCAAATTGAGAATGCAGAAAAAAAATCAAAACGAGTTACCAAGAAAAAATTGGAATTAGAAAATACATTTTCATAATTTATGGCTAGTCAAACAGTTAATGGTAAAGCTTTCGAATATGCTTTACTCTTTGAATTTTACGAACGTTTAAAAACAATTACAAGTGTTTCAATTACGAAAAATGAACCTTATAAAACAGCCAAAGGCTTTTTTGATAGTTTCGACGAATCTGAACAAGACACATTTAGAATAACTGCAAGTGCTTCAATTAATTTCCTCATTGATATTGAACCAAGATTGTCAAATGGAATTAATGAAGATGATATTTTAGTTTTGGAATTAGTAAGTGACCAAGCTGGTCAAACTGGAGATGTGCGAGACGTTTTATTGATTCGCTCATTACAAAAATGGGAGATTGGAATTTCTGCAAAAAATAATCACAGAGCTGTTAAGCATTCAAGATTATCTAACAAAATCAACTTTGGAGAAAAGTGGTTAGGAGTTTCTTGTTCGGATAGCTATTTTAAAGAAATCAATCCAATATTCGATATGCTTTCGAACTTGAGAGCTAAAGACAGATCGACTAAATGGACTTCAATCGAAAATATGCACCAAGTTGTATATATCCCAATTTTAGATGCTTTTAGAAAAGAATTACTTCGTTTAGACAAAGAAAACCCAAGTATTGTTGCAGAAAATTTAGTACAATATTTAATAGGCAATCAAGATTTTTATAAAGTAATTAAAGGCAAAAAGAAAGTTGAAATTCAGGCTTATAATTTACACGGAACTTTGAATTTACCTTTTGAGAAAATAAAACCAAAAGCGAAGATTCCTAAATTAAAACTACCTACAAGGTTGATAGAAATAGTTTATCAAGAAAACTCGACAACAACATTATTGGTTTCATTGAACGAGGGTTGGCAAATTTCTTTTAGGATTCATAATGCAAGTTCCAGAGTTGAACCTTCATTAAAATTTGACATTAATTTAGTGAGTGCACCACATACTTTGTTTACGAATCACATTTTTGTAAATGGATAAATCTATATTTAAAAGTTGAACTAAAAAAGTACGAAAAAAACAACAATGGGTATATTGCATAGCTTCCTAACGTCAGCTACGACAACATACCCGAGACGTTAGACAACAAATGAAAAGCAGAAATGAAAAAGTAAATATCATAATTGTACGGAATGAAATTCTCTTTCCGAATGGGTACTTTTTCAAGCAAAGCTCAGTCAATCAAACAAAAATAATTGAATCAAAAAATATTTCGGAATTTAACTTAAACACCTATCCTCCATCTTTAATTCATAAAGACAAAGAAATTATATTCTTGAAACAAGAGCTTAAAAAGGACATTGAACAGTTTAGCTCAACGGAATAAAATACCAGTTATTGACAGACTGGATATTTGGGAACACATAAATCGCTCGTATCTGGATACTGACTTTGAGAAAGATGAAAAATTAGAATCGATAAAATTACTGTGCGAGAACGGAATATCGAAATCGGACTTGAACCAAATCCAGAGGAAAGTAGTTAAAACAATGTTTTTGAATTTTTTGGTTTGGGAATGGACATATCTTGGTTTATTTGATTACTTGAATTGGACTTTTTTGACCGAAAAGAAATATTGGTGGGCAATGGAAATTGGATTACGAAATTATAATACCAATTATTAACTAAACATATTAATTCCAAATGACCTATTATTTTCAACTTCCTATAGAATTATTTGCAATACAATTTTGCGTAAACTTTAGGAGACATGTTCTTGTATTTTTTAAACTGCCTGTTAAAATAACTCAGACTATTAAATCCAGACTCGTAACATATTTGTGATATTGATAAATCGGAATTAGTTAATAATTTACAAGCATTAACAACTCTTAAGTTATTTACATACTCAGTAAATGTCTTTTTAGTGCGCTTTTTAAAATACCTACAAAAAGACGGCGTGCTCATATGCACATCTTTAGCAATTTTATTTATGGAGATTTCTTTTTGAATATTATCAAAAATATAATTCAATATTTTCTGAAACGTTTCACTGTCCTTAACTTGGTATAGTTGCGACTCTTGAGTAGTTGATAATAAATACTGAGACTCATCATGGCTTAAATTATGTAGTAATTGATAAAAAGATAGTAATCTGTCAAAACCTTTTTTAAAAAACAGCCCCTCTATCTCTTGTACATAATCCTTCCCTTTTTTGAATAAAATACCACTCGCAGATTTTTTTAATAACAAATGAATACTGCTCATTTCTGGCAATTCATTATTAAAAAACAGATCGTCTTTAAATTGAACAACATAACTGTGTGCTTTTAAGCCTTTTTTTTCATAAAATACGTTATCGCACCGCCAATGATGGGGTACATTACGCCCCACTAAAACCAAATCATGATCTTGAAATAATTCTGCGCTAGTACCTACAAAACGTGTACCGTGTCCAGATTTAATATAGGTCAATTCATATTCTGTGTGAAAATGCCAGGGCGAATCAAAATAATCCAACACATATTCAGCAGCAGAAAAAGATTGATGATGCGCATGAATAATCTCTTCTTTTATCGCTTTCATGACTCAATATTTACTATTTTAAGTTAATATAGTATTTTTATGTTAATATAGTTCAAAAATATAAAATATTCGAAAAGTATTTCCATTTTTAATTATAGACTTTTGTTAGATATGTATTGAATACTATTTTACTATGGATAAAAGCAAAATGTCATGCCCCTTTGCACATGCTAGAGCAGAGAAAGGATTTGGCGATATGAACGATCAAGACGATCCGGTTAAAATTCTTTTAAGACTAAAAGATGTACGTAAAACAGCCAAAAATTGGAAAACATTTCAATCTGGCGGAGAGGAAGTTGGTCGCATTGTAGTACCATCTGAAGTCCATATTCGTGATACAAGACAAATCCCTTTTGAGGTAGATCCACCAGAACATACAGATTATAGAAACCTGGTTGAACCTTGGTTTAAAAGGCCTAACGAAGCGGCATACCAAGCCAAATTAAAAGAGATTGTAAATGTTGTATTAGATGATATTGTTACCAAAGAGGCGACAGAAGTTGTTAGCGAGTTTTCATTAGTCATTCAATCCAGAGCTTTAACCGTATTATTAAATACACCTTTCGAAGAATCTAAAACATGGATTGGCTGGGGAACGCATGTGTTTAGAAGTGAAGATACGCACTTAGATGCAGACAAAGCCAACATCTTATACGATTATATTGACAAAGAAATTGACAGAGTTATTGAAAATCCAACCGATGATTTGTACTCTAAATTAGTGAATTCTGAAATCAATGGTAAAAAGTTAACCAAGGAAGAGGTTAAAGGTGTTATGATTTTAACTTTTGCTGGTGGACGTGACACAGTAATAAATGCCATTACAAACGCTATAGCCTATTTTGCTGAGCATCCTGAAGCTTTAGCGCGTATTAAAGAAAACCCAGAAATGATCAATACAGCGATTGAGGAACTTATTAGGTATTATGCGCCATTAACGCATATGGGTAGAGTTGTTACTCAAGACACTCAGATATGCGAACAAGATATTAAAGCGCAATCAAGAGTCTCACTATGTTGGGCATCGGCTAATAGAGACGAAAAAACGTTTGAAAACCCTGAAGAAGTAGTGTTGGATAGAAAAATGAATCCACATGTAAGCTTTGGTTTTGGCACGCACAACTGTTTAGGAGCCACACATGCAAGAGCACTTTTAAGAGTTATTTTAGGCGAACTAGTACAAAAAGTAAAGTCTATTGATATTCTAAATCACGAAGATAACATAGAAGATTTAGACGAATTCAAAAGAAAAGTAGGCTTTAACACATTAACCGTAAAATTCAACAAAATATAAACTTCGAATTATAACAAAAAACAAACCATCATGGCAAAAATAACATTCATAACAAAAGACAACGAAACAATTACAGTAGAAGGCGATTCAGGTAATGTAATGCAATTAGCAGTTAACAACAGTATTGAAGGTATTGATGGTGACTGTGGCGGTGTTTGCTCCTGCGCTACTTGTCATGTTTTTGTAGCAGAAAAAGACTTTGAAAAAGTTGGTGAAGCAGGCGAAATCGAAGCAGACATGCTGGAATTAGAGGACAACGTATCAGAATTCAGTCGTTTATGTTGCCAAATACAAGTTTCTAATGCTATAGACGGTATTGAATTAACAGTAGCAAAAGAAGACTAACTTTTACACTATAAAATTAAGTACATGTCACAAAATAAAACGTGTGTAGTTATTGGAGCAAGTCACGCAGGTGTAAATTTTGCATTTGCATTGCGTAAAGAAGGTTGGGAAGGCGATATTATTTTGTTTGATAAAGACGAAACTACACCGTACCATAGACCTCCTTTGTCTAAAAAATATTTAGAGTTAGAAGACAGCATACACAACAATTTATTAAAACCTGTTGAGAGCTACAAAAAAAATAATATTACACTGGCTTTAGGAAAAGAAGTTAGTCGTATTGATAAAGCCCATAAAACGATCACGCTTAGTGATGGAAACTCTCAAAACTACGATACATTAGTATTAGCCACTGGAGCAAGAGCTTTTGTACCTCCTATCACTGGAATAAATGCCGCTAAAAATATTTTCACATTACGTAATGCCAATGATGTTTCTGGGATTCGTGAAGCCTTTCACGCTAGCCAAGACAAAAAAATTGTCGTTATTGGTGGCGGTTATATTGGTTTAGAAACTGCCGCTTCTCTAAAAAAATTAGGCGCACATGTCTCTGTTCTCGAACGAGAAGAACGCATCTTAGCGCGAGTAACTACGCCTTATCTTTCAGCGTTTTTCACTAACATTCATGAGTCTAATGGTGTCGCTATTTGTGTAAACAAAGGTGTTACAGAAATAACTTTAGAAGGAGAACAAAATACAGTGATTTGTGCAGATGGCACTTCTTATCCAGCAGACATTATTATCGTGGGGGTTGGCATTAGAGTAAATACAGAATTAGCTTCAGAAATAGGATTAACTATTAACAATGGTATTGAAGTTGATACGTCTGCAAAAACATCTCATAGTGCCATATATGCTATTGGAGATTGTACGTTTCACTATAACAAACACTATAATAGACACGTAAGGTTAGAATCAGTACAAAATGCCGTAGATCAAGCAAAAGTAGCTGCTGCAAATATTGTTGGTAAAGATACCGAATATAATGCGCTGCCTTGGTTTTGGTCTGATCAATACGATATAAAATTACAAATTGTAGGGTTATCTCTAGGATTTGACAATTCTGTAATTAGAAAAGAAGGTGACAAAAAATTCTCTATATGGTACTTTAAAGGGGACGAATTATTAGCTGTAGATTCTATTAATAATGGTAAGAGTTACGTACTAGGCACTAAATTTATCAAAGCTGGAGCTACTATAGACAAAGAAAAATTAAAAGACCCCACATCAAATTTAAAAGAGATCACTAAAAACTAACACAAAAATGAGCGTAATTGAATGTAAAGCAGCCATCTCTGTTGGGGATGGAAAATTTACCATAGAAACCATAAAAGTAAAAAGCAAACCCGAAAAAGATGAGGTTTTAGTTAAAATGAAAGCCTCTGGTTTATGTCATACAGATCACGATTCATTAACTTGGGGAATGCCCATTGTTTTAGGACACGAAGGCGCTGGGATTGTAGAAGCAGTAGGCCCAGAGGTAGACAACATAAAAGTAGGTGACAACGTTATCTTAAACTGGGCAACACCATGTTACAAATGTTTTCAATGTCAAGAAGGTAATCAGCATATTTGTGAGATAAATTCACCTGTAATAGCTAGTCATGCTGGAAAATTCCCTGGAGGGCATGTTGCTATGGAAGGTACAACTTGGAATGGAGAGCCCATTGAGCGTTCTTTCAACATTGGAACGCTATCAGAGTATACACTAGTGCGTGCTTCAGCTTGTGTAAAAAAAACAAGTAAAAAATTATCATTTGAATCTGCTTCTATTGTATGCTGCGGTGTCATGACAGGTTATGGTTCAGCTGTAAATTCAGCAAAAGTTACTGCAGGTAGTTCGGCTGTAGTATTAGGAACTGGAGGCGTAGGTCTTAACGTAATTCAAGGCGCAAGAATTTCTGGAGCATCTAAGATTATTGCCATTGATATTAATCCTACGCGATTAGAAATGGCTAAACAATTTGGCGCTACCCATACTATATTAGCAGACAAAGCCGACAAAGGTTTAATGAAAGCTTCAGAAAAAGTAAAAGAAATGACTGGTGGTAGAGGTGCCGATTTTGCTTTTGAATGTACTGCCATACCTGCCTTAGGAGCTGCACCATTAGCAATGGTTCGTAATGCTGGAACAGCTGTTCAGGTAAGTGGTATTGAAGAAGAAATTACAATTGATATGCGTTTATTTGAGTGGGATAAAATTTACATTAATCCTTTGTACGGCGCTGCAAGACCAGATATGGATTTCCCTAAACTAGAGGCGTTGTATGATAAAGGCGATTTAATGCTAGACGAAATGATTACCAATACTTACACTCTAGATAACTTAGAACACGCTTTTGAAGATATGCTAAGTGGTAAAAATGCAAAAGGCGTAATCACCTTTAATTAAAATAAGATAAAACCAATTCTTAAATGAATATACTGTAAAGAAAAATGATGGATTTTGGAATTATACGAGACAGAAAAAATAAGCATAGCCGCAGTTACGGTTCTTTTTTATGTTGAAGATAGAATTTCAAAAGATACTTTTTAACTCAGTAAATTCATTTGGGAATTGTTATAAAACATGGCTTCAATTTAAATTGAAGCCATGTTTATTATATAAAATATAACAAAAACCATTTGTTATACTAATTTAACCAATACTAATTAGTATTGAAACACAAAAATTGGAAGTTAGCACTATATAAATTATAGATATAGTTAAATGGATATAAACTAATATCAAAAAATTAAAAAACATTATAATGAAAAAAAGCTTGTTACTTATAGTTATTCTCTTTGCAACCCAATTGGCTATAGCCCAGAGATCAATAGATCTATTAGAAAACTGGACCTTTACTAATTATGATTATGGCGCTGCATTTCAAGAAAAATTCGATGATTCTAATTGGCAAAATGTAACAGTCCCTCACGATTGGGCTGCTATGGGTGATTTTGATTTTTCAAATGATGTACAATTAACAATGGTTATTCAAGATGGAGAATCAAAACCAAAATATAGATGTGGCCGCAGTGGTGCATTACCTTATGTTGGTGTAGGTTGGTATAGAACAAATTTTAATGCAACTTCTAAAGATATTGCCCAAAAAGTGCAATTGCTATTTGATGGAGCCATGAGTAATTCAAGAGTATATATAAACGGGCATTATGTTGGAGAACGCCCTTTTGGCTATATTTCTTTTTACTTTGATATTACAAAATTTCTTAAAAAAGGAAATAATACCATTGCCGTAAGACTTGAAAATTACAACAGTCAATCACGCTGGTATCCTGGCGCAGGTTTATACAGAAAAGTATCAATCATAAAAACAAATAAAACCCACATAAAAACCTGGGGTACATTTGTTACAACTCCCGAGGTAACAAAAGAGCATGCAAAAACCCATTTAGAGATACAGTTGGCAGGAAACGGCCATTATACAGTTAAAAACGAAATTTTCAATTCCAACGGAAAAACTATTGCTTCTAATTCTAAAAAAGTAATCATTACAGATTCTTTGACCTTAAAAGATAAATTCAACATTTCCAAACCTCAGCTATGGAGTATAGAAACCCCTAATCTATATATCTTAAAAACAACATTGCTAAAAGGGAAACAAGAAGTGGATAGTTATAGTACCACTTTTGGAATTAGATCCATTCGTTTTGAACTGGATGGCTTCTATTTAAACAATAAAAAAGTACGCTTTAAAGGCGTAAACATGCATCATGATCTAGGCCCAACAGGAGCCGCATTTTATCCTAATTTATTCGAAAGGCAACTTATAAAATTAAAGGACATGGGAGTAAATGCCATTCGTTTTTCTCATAATCCTCCTGCTCCCGAAGCATTAGATTTATGCGATAAATACGGCTTTTTAGCCATAGACGAAGCTTTTGATGAGTGGACAATTGGTAAAGTAAAGAATGGATATGCAAAACATTTTAGGAAGTGGGCTAAAAAAGACCTTACAGAAATGATTTTAAGAGATCGTAATCACCCCAGCATTATTATGTGGAGCATTGGCAATGAAATTCTGGAGCAATACCGTCTAGATCCAGAAAACATAACTGGGTATCTAAATGATATTGTAAAAAACATTGATACAACACGAGCTACAACTTGCGGGTTTAACAGTGCTATTAATGCTTTAAAAAGTGGCATGGCATTTAAAATAGATGTTGCTGGATTTAATTATAAACCCGGATCTTATCATATTTACCGTGAGAAATATCCAAATCTTAAATTTTATGCCAGTGAAACCGGAGGCGCTGTTAGTTTAAGAGACACTTACAAATTCCCTGTAGTATTCGATACACTTAGAAATAAAAATGGCACAGCAACAAATACTAATACCTTCCCTGATGGCTACCCAGGCAATTACGAAACTACTCAGGTGCCTTGGGGTTACCCTGCTTTTAAAGAGTTTGCTTCGCAAGACCATAACGATTTTGTATACGGAGAATTTGTCTGGACAGGATATGACTATTTAGGAGAGCCATCACCATACCATGATGCAAAATCACGAAGCTCCTATTTTGCCCCTATAGACTTTGTAGGTCTTGAAAAAGATAAATTTTACTTATATAAAGAGCGTTGGAATCCCAAAGAAAAAGTATTGCATGCTTTTCCGCACTGGTCCGACCCTGCCAAAGAAGGCACTCAATTCCCTGTAGTTTGCTACACCAACTACGATAAAGCGGAGCTTTTTGTTAATGGAAAGAGCCTTGGTATTAGATCTAAGCAAAAATTAGACCCTTCAAAATTCTTAAACACAGATTTTGAAATGCATGGTTCTGGAGGAGGTTCCTTTGAACTTATGAAAGCCTATGCTATTGTATGGGATAATGTAACTTACAAAGCAGGCGCCATTAAAATAGTTGGGTATGACAAGAATGGTAAAAAAGGAAAAACCATCACTTACAAAACAGCAAAAAAAGCTGCTAAAATTAAAATAGAACCCGAAGTAACTCAAGTAAAACAGGGTGAGGTTGCCATATATGTAATTTCTATTGTAGATGAATATGGTAATTGGCAACCCCATTACAATGCATTAATGGAGATTGAAGTTTCTGGTGCTGGAACATTTTTAGCCTCAGGTAATGGAGACCCAACAAACATGCAAAAATTAACGACTCCTAAAAGAGATTTTTATAACGGTAAAGCTGTGGTTTTTGTTAAAGCAAACAAACAAGGCACCATTAATATAAAAATAAAAAGCGCTAATTTTAAAGCTGAAAATAGTACTGTAAAAATAACACCATAACTATGGCATCAAAGTTTAAAACAACCGAAATATCGGATCCAAGATTTGAGTCGGACAACCTAAGATTCATCACTGTAAAAACAAAAAACCTAAAAGGTAGAGGTGATATTTGTTTATATGTTCCAAATGCAGCGCTATCTAAAGACACGCCATTAGTTATCTTAATGCATGGGGTATATGGCAGCGCTTGGATTTGGTCTCAGAAAGCTGGTGTACATAGAACAGCTCAAAAAATGATAGAGCATGGAGATATCAAACCAATGCTAATCGCTATGCCTTCTGATGGGCTTTGGGGTGATGGTTCTGCGTATTTACCACATAATGCTTTAGACTTTGAAAAATGGATTGCCGAAGATGTTATTGCTGCAGTTAAAGAAAACATAGAAGAGGTAACTGATAATTCTAAAATATTTATTTCTGGGCTATCTATGGGCGGTTATGGTGCTTTAAGAGTTGGCGCCAAATACCCTAAAACCTTTAGCGGCATTTCTGGGCATAGTTCTATAACAGACCTGCCGCAAATGGCCATATTTGTAGAAGAAGGTTTAGAAAACTACAAGCAAGATAATCCAACAAACGAATCGGTTTTTAGTTTAATGCAACAAAACAAAACCGATTTACCTCCTGTTAGATTTGATTGTGGTGAAGATGATGAATTAATAGAATACAACAGAAAACTACATACCGAATTAAACCAAGAAGGAATCTCTCATATTTACCAAGAGTTCTCAGGAAAACACGAATGGATTTATTGGGAAACGCATGTGGTCGATACGCTTAAGTTTTTTAATGGGTTGATTTAAATTTATTTGCTAACATAACAACTATATAAAAAGATTAATTACGTTAAATAAAACTAATACCAATTCTTAAATGAATATACTGTAAAGGAAAATGATGGATTTTGGAATTATACGATACAGAAAAAATAAGCATAGCCATAGTTCAATGTCATTAAGTTAAGCTCTATTTGTATAATTTGTCACATTGAGCGCAGTCGAAATGTAATTGAATTACACGTTTTTATAAAAATAAACTCATTTAGTTTAATGATGAAAACTTCTTAACTTAATGACATTGAGCCATAGTTACGGTTCTTTTTTATGTTGAAGATAGAATTTCAAAAGACACTTTTTAACTCAGTAAATTCATTTGGGAATTGGTATAACTAATCGATTTGTACTACTAATTGTTTTGCTTTATCATAGTTGAAATTACCAGAATCGCTTATTATTTCTAAAAGTGTTTTCTTTAATTCCTGATCTTCACCTTGTTTTAAATACACCATACTCTTATACCAAAGTGCCCTTGATTTGTCTAATGAATCTGACAGTAAAAGTTTATCAAAAATTTGTAACGCTTGTTTAAAATCTCCTGTTTCCAGATAAGAAAAACCTATATAACTATATATAAGTGGGTCTTGAGTTTCATTTAAATAACGCTCAAAAAAGGGAAGCGCTTTTTTATAGTCTTGAGCTCGAAACGCTATAATCCCTTTGCTTAAAGACTTATTTTCTGGTCCTCTTTTAACAAATGATGGTAAATCATCTTTATCAAAATACATAGTATAAAGATCATTATTTAATTTGGATTTATAGAAAAAAGTAAAAGCTAAACCTATTAAAAAAACAGCTGCAATAGAAGTAATAGCATATTTTATTTTGGGTAAACTACGCTTATTTTTATAATGATTCCCGGCTTTCTTTAACTTTGATTTTAATTGTATCGCATCATCACTTTTAATATAGTTTTCTATATACTTGACAGACTTATCGTGTTTATTGTCTCTTTCTAAAGAAAGCCAGATTTCTTCATGCAAATGGTGATTAATTTCATTAAAAACCTCTACAGACTGTTTTAAATCAGCATCTTGAGCCATTCTTAATTCGAATTGCTTTTGCTCTTCTAAAGGCATATCCTCACCTAAATAAGCTTCTATTTTCTTATATATATCTTCTTGCTCCATTACTAGCTTAAATCTTTATATTTGCGATCACTTTTAATAAGCGACGCTAACTTTTTTTTGCATTTAAAAACACGCTGAAAGGCCACATTCTCTGATGAGTAATTAAACTTTTTTACAATAATATCATAAGACACTTTATTAAAATAATCTTTTAAAAGTGTCTTACAATTATCTGAAAGCTCATTTAGTTTTTCCTCAAACAATTCCCATCTTTCCTGTTCTAAAATAAACGATATATGCTTAAACGTTTCATCTTTTAGTTCTAAACCCCTTTCATTTCTTACCCTATTTTTTCGCTCATTTAATTCTTTATACCAAAGATTCTTGCATATAGTAAACAAATAACCATCAAACGACGATTTTATTTCGAGTGTTCTAACTTTTGATCTTACTATTAAATGGAATAAGGCATCTTGAAATATTTCTTCAGCATCTCTATAGGCTCCCTTGTTTTTTTTTATAAAACCAACCACCTTAGGGAAATTGTTTTTATAGATAGTATTAATAATAATGAGATCCCCTGATAATAGTCCTTTTAAGTAGATGTTACTTTGCTTTGCTTTCATTCTAAATCCGTAGATAGAGGGTAAATATAATATGATTAGATTGTAAAAATACAATTTAACGAAATATTAAAGCACATAAACCATTAATTGGCAACACACTACCTGTTTAGGATGGGTAATTGTATAACTAAAATATGTATATTTAAAGTTTATCCATTTTTAATAAAAAATAAGGGTAAGATTTTAAAAATTAATTAACTTTTTATAAAAAACAGTATTAATCTTAAAATTGTAAATTACATTATGAAAACAAAAAAAATATTTTTAGGACTATTCATCTCTCTTTTTATTATGAGCTGCTCTACTGAAGAAATAACTGAGGATAATCCTAAATTAGTTAACAATACAACATCAAACAAGCTATCGTCTAAATCTTCTCTTGACAATAAAAGCTCAACAGTTAATATAGATTATGGCATGCCCTTTGAAGATCAATATTTACATGAATCAGATCTAATTAAAATTAGATATCATATAAACTCCAATGATACAAAATTTGATATTAGGCATAAATTTTCTCGTAAATACCCAAATTTAGTTTTGGTAAAAGTATCTACCGAAAGAAATCCTATAGAATATTGGTTTTTTAAGCTAGAAGATACTAGTCAACATAGAGGAGATACTCCTTATAGATATCCTGATGAGGATAAAGATCCACAATCTAAAAACGACTCATACAAATCTCTATTAAAAGACATAGAATCTCATACCTTAATAGATTTATATGATTAAGATAACACGGCACTTAAGAGACAAAATCTTATAACAAGTTAAAAATACTTTCAACCAGTATTATTTACAAATATAATAATGCCAGAGAGATTCTCTGGCATTTTGTAATTTGGTAGCTCTTAAGGTAAAAATTGTTTTTATGTCTTTAAGGTATTATTTTATAGTGATAGTAACAGCAATGTTAAATTCGCTTACTACTTTTTCTCAAAACGATATTGATTGGGAAAAAATTCTTGAGTCTAATATTTCTAACAAAGAAAAATCAAGAAAGTTAGATTCTATTATTGAATTAAATAAAACGAAGAAAGACAATAAACTAGAACGATTAACACATAAATATGCCATATGGTTATATAAAAAAAATATAGACAAAGCTATATCTGTAGCAAAATATTCATTACAAATAAAACAAAAACACTTTTCCAGCGACACATTATTAATTCAAAACGGCTACTATAATATTGGATTCTTCTTATACAAAAACAACCAAACTTTAGAAAGTATAAAATATTATAAAAAGGTAATAGAGCTTGATCCAACTAATACATATGCTACTGAAGCTTATTCAGAATTAGCTCGTTGCTATAGAGACAAAGGAGACTACTATAATGCTATTAATTACTTTGAACTAGCACAATCATTAGCAAAAAAGCACAAAGATTACCGTAGATTTATTGTAAATGCTATTAATGCTTCTGAAGTACATTCAAAACTTAATACGCCTATTTATTTAAAAAAAGGCATTAAAAACTTAAAAGTATCTGATTCTTTAACCAGAGTAATAAATTCAAGTCTCACAACAAAATATAATATAAAACTGGGATTAGGCATTTTATATGACGATGACAAACACATAAACATAAAAAAAGCTTTAAAATATTATGATCATGCATTACAAATAGCACAAAAACTAAAAGATTCACAAAAGATTAATACTGTATACTTGAGTAAAGGGAACCTTTTTAACACGACAAATCCAGATCGAGCAATTCAGTTGCAAAAATTATCATTGTCATTTATTAGTAAAAAAGATTCTAATCTGTATTTTTCCACTTACGCTAACATAGCCTATTGCCTAGCTAACAAACAAAATTTTCAGGAAAGTATCGCATATTATCAAAAGGCACTAAACATTATTACTAAAAAAAAGAGGCCTCCTTACTTTAATACTAAAACTATTTCTCAAATACCAAATAAAGCAAACGTAATATTAGTGCTTAAAGGTTTAGCTACTGCTTATTTAAAACAATATCTAATTACTAAAAACCCTTCTTTATTAAATGTATCTCTTACTACTTTTATGGAAGCTGATATTCTTTTAGACCTTATGCTTATTGAAAGTAATGAGTTCAAATCTAAATTATATTGGCAGAAACAAAGCTCAGAATTGTATGGACGAGCTATTGAAGCTTGTTTCTTAGCTAACGAAAAAGTAAAAGCTTTTTATTTTATGGAAAAAAATAAAGCTTCTCTTTTATCTAAAGACCTGTTAAATAATAAATTCAAACAATCATTAAAACTACCTACAAAACTAGTTACACAGGAAACTAAACTTAGAAAACAAATATATGTTCTAGAAGAAAAAAAGAAAAACATATTAAATCCTGAGGAGTTTGATAAAGCTAACATAGAAATACTTAATAAAAAAAGACGTTTACAAACATTACTGGATAGTTTGAAAACTCATGTTACCGAGTATACTAATTTTAAAATACAATACTCAATTCACGACCTTAAAAAGGTTCAGAAAAGTATTCATAACAATACAGTAGTTTTAGAATACAATATCTCAGAACATACCGATTACGGCCCCTTTAGTAAAGGTTATACCCCTATTATTTCAGGAAGTAACTATGGAAAAAAAGATTATGCCAAAGGATATCTATTATGCATTACTAAAACAGATAGTCACTTTATCGAGTTAGACAATGTAAATCTTTTAAAAAAAGATATTAAACTGTTCGTCCAACTCGTATCTAAACCTTTTAAAACGAAAGAGGATGTTAAACTGTATACCAAGGTTGCTCATCAAATATTTAATTGTTTAATACCTAAAGAAATAAGCGAAACTATAAAAAGTAAAAAAGTAAAAATTATACCAGACAACTATCTTAATTACATACCTTTTGAAGCATTAGTTACTTCTCCATTAATTAAAAATAGACCTAAATATTTAATTGAAGATTGTGATATTAGTTATGCTTATTCTAATACGTTTTTAAATCATACTATAAGAAGTAATGAAAATAACACCCCTTCTTCTTTTGCTGGTTTTGCTCCAATTAATTTCGATAAGTACAATTTAGTGCCTTTAAAATACAGCAATACTGAAATCACTAATATTAATAATCATTTTTGTGGAGATCTATTTACCAATCAGGATGCTTCTAAAAAGCAATTTTTAGACCAATTAAAACATAGAAATATTATTCATTTGGCTACTCATGCCAATGCCATAGACTCCATTGCTCCTTGGATTGCCTTTAGTGATGACAAACTAAATTTAGATGAGCTATATTTTGCCAAAACTCAAGCAGATTTAATTGTATTAAGTGGCTGCAACACCTTGGTTGGCAAACAAGAGACAGGCGAAGGTGTTATGAGCTTAGCCAGAGGCTTTTTTTATGCCGGAGCCAACAGTGTAGTATCTTCTTTATGGAATTTAGATGATAGATCTTCGTCTCGCATTATGAATGCATTTTATAAAAACTTAAAAAACAGGGAATCCAAATCTCAGGCTTTAAGACATGCTAAACTTAGTTACTTAAAAAACAGTTCGCTTTCTGAAAGCTCACCTCATTTTTGGGCGCCGTTTGTTTTATTGGGAAATACAAGCCCTATAAAAAATCCGCCAAACACACCTTTATTATGGCTACTTACCTTAATGCCATTACTTATTTTATTCCTGATTTTATACAGAAAATTTAAAAATAAATAGACCTAAATCTCACTTTTCTTTTTCAATTAAGCAAAAAAAATGAGCCATACCCGTAAATTTTTCCTTTTTTATGGGTAAGAAGTGCTTTTCATTGTAACTGTATCTATGAGAAACAATATGTTTTATCCAAAAATTGCCTCATTATGGAATCAGTTGTAATAATAGAAAACGATCTTGTTACGAGAAAAAACTATACTACAATTATTAATAAATCTAAAGGTTTTTATGTTTTAGCTAATTTTAATTGTTTTAAAAAAAGCACATTAAAACAATTAAAACCTAATATTATTCTTTTAGATGTATCAATACCTAATAACTCTGGAATTAACATAATAAAGCAAGTAAAAGAAATACTTAACAATACTAAAGTTATTGTTCTTAGTGAAAAAATTTGTTATCAAGATATTTCGAAATCTCTTTATGCTGGGGTCAATGGCTACTTAATAAAAAATAAAAACCTAAAACTTGTGGAATCATTAGAGCATCTTGGCCAAGGGGGTATACCAATGAGTGATAACGTTTTTAGAATAATTATAGACTCTTTCCGGCAATATCAATTTGAAGAGTTAACCAAAAGAGAAAACGAAGTATTCCAATTATTAATAAAAGGTAATAGTAATGCTAGTATGGCTAACACATTAAATGTAAGCCCTAACACAATAAAATACCACTTGCGTAATATTTATGAAAAGTTAGATATTTATTGTAGGGATCAAGCCATTAATTTGGTTAATCGTAAAAAAGGAATTTTAAATACTGTTTGATTTTATCAATTCGTACACCATAATCCAAACACCATAAAGTAATTCTTTATATTTCTATTTTAAGAATAGTAATACCAATTCTTAAATGAATTTACTGAGTTAAAAAAATGATGAGTAATATACATGTTTTGAATAAATCAATTAATTGTATATCACGCACAATTGCGTGAAGTGCAACATTGAGCAAACATCTATGATTACACACTAACAAATAAAGGTTACAACTTCATACTAGTAAAAATAGTCCTAACTATAGAAATCTATTGTGGCTTCTTATACGAAGCTTTAAACTTTCTATAATAACATAGTCTTTAAACATAAAACTACCCAAAACGGGTAGGAAACACAATAGACTTAGCACCTATATTTGCGGGATACCAAATTTTACTTCAAAGTAAAAACATATATTATGAAACATACTTTACTATACCTAAGCTTACTATTTTTATCAATTAACAACTTATTTGCCCAAGAACCTATTACGGTGAGCGGCAACTGTTTTATACCAGAAGCCCTAGGTATTTATATTGCAGATGGTGAATCTAATGGTAAACCCAGATATTTTTTAGGAGACACCTCTGCTTGTTCTGCATTTAGTGATCAGTCTCCATGCGAAGCAGCAGACGTTGAAGTTTACGATATTAGCTGGACTGGAACAGAATGGCGATGGCGGGTTTTAGTCTTTGGATGTCAATGGTTTTCATTTTCATCATCCTGTACTATTCTATCTTCGGGTCAGATTCTTGCGACCAATACTGCAGATACGCCTTTCCCTCCTTGTTTAGGTTGGGAAGAAGCGCCTAGTGGTTGTATCCCAGAACTATCAAGCTCTGGATGTAGTGCTTTAAGTATACTAGAAAATACGTTTTCTGGTAATCTTATGCTTTACCCTAATCCCACAAAAGATAACGTTACTATCGATTTTGGAAAGCTAAACAAAGAACTTAGCATAAGTTTAAGTAATATTAGTGGACAAACTATTTGGACAAAAAAGCACAAAAACGCATCCTCTATTAAGTTTGAAATAAAACAACCAGCAGGCATCTATTTTCTTGAAATAACTGGAGAAAAAGGAGAAAATGCGCATTTAAAATTGATTAAAGAATAAAAGTTAAGAAGAAACATTATAAATGACGAATACAAAAAAATTGATAGTGAAAGACTTTTATGTCTAAAAAGAATGATAAAAATAAAGCAGAAAGAATAGTAGAATTATAACTAAAAACGACAACTATATTTTAGGACGCAATTATGTTAGAGAACAAACACCTAAATTAAATGGAAAAATCTCTTATAGTCACCTTAGAACACGTTATGTTATTCTTGATCACAATTATAAAATTTTATGAGGACAAGTGAATATATTTTAAAAAAAAGAATAAAAGAGCTAAATACTGAAAATTTTAATGATATAAAAAACTCTAAAGCATTTTTCACAAAACACTTTTAAGGCGCATTCAGAGAATAGCCTGATTCTCATAAATTATACAAGAATAATCCAAAATTTGAGAAATTCAAGTTTTAGATTTTGTTTTTTAGGTCATTTTAGTCTAGAAATATTGATTTCAATACCGACAGGACGTAGTTACCCCAAGAGCTCTTGTTTTTTTCTAAATTTAGACAGCCCGCTTAACTTGACTATTCTGTATTCTTCTACCTATTTCTA
>CANMLX010000004.1 GCA_947498845.1 uncultured Flavobacteriaceae bacterium
TATGGATCCAAAAGGTGTTTTTTTGAGCAAAAATATCATTCCTAATTAAATTCACCCACAACTTTTAAGACTGATCCGTTAAATAATAATGTTTTTCTAATTTCTCTCTTGGTTTTTAAGTTTTTTATATTCATAATTAGTGTTGATTAATAGGGGTATAATTAATTTTGAAATTGGAAATATCGTACGTTGTTGTGCCTTCAAGGGCTAAATCTGAAAGTATCCTCCCTAACAAAGGCACAAATTTAGCTGCCCACCCACCTGTATAAACAATAATGTTTTTATTATTAGCTACTGAATCTGGTAAAAAATCTAATAACAACTCCTTGCCATTATTACTTAATGCTATTAAGCATGTTGATGTAAATTCAGATTTTGGCAAAAGCCCTACCATATGGTCTCTAACCCAAGTTTCATTTAGCTTTAAACTCTTTTCACTAGGGCCTGAGTATCTCTGCGTAGGGTCTTTTATAATTCGGTCTGGTATATCTGGAGCTACACGAATATATCCCGGATTAGCCCATTCTACTTCGGGAAAACCATAAAACATGCTTGTATTTTGTGGCTTTTGAAAAACAAACCAGGTTGGTAACTTTATAGCATCTGTTTTTTTATAATACGCAGATGACACTTCCCAAATATCAATATCCACAGATAACCCAAAGTACTTTAAAATATCATTGATATATGCTCCAGGAGTAATTACTAATTTTGTTGTTGTATAATTTTGTCCATCAACAGCTACTATAATTTCTCCATTAGGTAATGATTGTATGTTAGTTACAAGAGCGTTTTCCATTAAACTAACATTCGAAACTACCGAACAGATATTTAAAAGAGCCTCTTGAGTTGCTTTTAAATCTATTATGCCCCCGTCTTTTTGAAAAAACCCAATATAATCTTCCGGAAGATCTTTAAAAGGAAACTTCTGTTCTATTTCAGAAGCCGAAAGCGGTTGGTAAGGAATTTTTAATTCATCCATAACATCCATAGCTGCTTTTATCCCCCCTTCTTGCGAACTTAAAGCTGGATCTCCAAACCATAAGGACCCAACTGGATTTACTAAAACATCGGTAGTGGTGATTTGCAGCCTTTTCCAATGATCTATGGAATCTAGAGCCAACTGTGCCATGTATTTTTGTGTATATTGCACTCTAAATTGCCTAGACAATCCAGCTGAACTGCCTTTTTGATTAATAAAGTTATACTGCTCTATTAAAAGTATTTGTTTGTTAGAGTTAGACAACTCTGTTGCTGTTGCTAATCCCATAGGTCCTCCTCCTATAACGATTACATCGTAATTATTCATACTTTAATATATTAGGGTTAAAATTGGATAACTTTTTAATACGAATACTGAAAGACGCATTGTACTTTTTAATAGGTTAGTTTTCAGTTATCATAATTTTCTATTTTAAAATCATTTTATTAAAATAGTTAAAGTAGGAAAATTAAACATTAATAGAAAGGTATTTACTTCAAAATAATTATGTTTCTTAATGATAGGTTTTATTTTATGATAATTAAGACGGGATATTGTTAAGTCAAGGATAGTTAAGCATTAGTACTAATTACATTTACTTTCAATTCTTTTCTTATGATGTCTCAACTACTTTTTACTTAAGATTATAGTATTGCACATTTAAAGAGAAAATCACCATAAAATAAACACTTCTTAAAAATCACCTAATCTAAATATCACAAGTAGTTTATAGATATATTAGCAATTAAATAATATACCAATTTTGCTTTTTGTAAATTAGCACCAAATAAAAACCTAATGGCATTACTACTTTTCTACGGCGTTATTTCAATTTTTTTTTCATTTCTATGCTCTATTTTAGAAGCTGTACTATTAAGTGTTACGCCAACATTTATAAACGTTAAAAAGAAAGAAAACAAAGCCTATGCAAACGATCTAGAAACATTAAAGAAAGATGTTGACAGACCCCTTATTGCCATACTTACGCTAAATACAATAGCGCATACAGTTGGAGCCATATTAGTTGGTGTTCAAGCAAAAGTAGCCTATGTAGAAATGTATGGATCTAAAACAACATCGTTTTTAGGCATTGAATTTACCGAAGAGCTTATGGTGGGAATTGTATCGTCGATAATGACAATACTTATATTGGTAGCCTCAGAAATTATACCTAAAACTATTGGTGCCACATACTGGAAAGGACTTGCAAACTTTACTACCAAAGCCTTAAAAGCGCTTATTTTTCCATTAAAATGGACAGGTATTTTATGGTTATTACAATTAACAACAAAATTAATTGGAGGTAAAGGGCATCATGGCAGTGTATTAAGCAGAGAAGACTTTCATGTTATGGCAGATATGGCACAAGAAGAAGGTGTATTTCAAGAAAATGAAAGTAAAATAATTAAAAACTTACTTAACTTTAAAGAGGTTTTTGCAAAAAATATCATGACGCCAAGGACAGTTATGAAAACTGAAAACGAAACAACTACGGTTGAGGATTTCTTTAATAAAAATTTAAACCTGCGTTTCTCCAGAATTCCTGTTTACACCAACGATCAAGATAACATTACTGGACTTGTTTTAAAAGATGAAGTTTTTAAAGAAATGGCCTTAGGCAATGGCTCTAAAAAACTAGCCGACTTAAAAAGAGATATTATTGTTATAGATAGAAACTTACCTATTCCAACATTGTTTGAGAAGTTAGTAGAAAGCCGCAATCACATGGCTTTAGTTGTAGATGAATATGGATCTGTGAGCGGTCTAGTAACCATGGAAGATGTTATTGAAACCTTATTAGGTCTGGAAATTATGGACGAAAGTGATAATGTGTCGGACTTACAACATTTGGCTAGAAAAAGTTGGGAATCGCGCGCAAAAAAATTAGGTATTTTAGAAGACACTACTACCCCAGAATAAATGGATACATGTATTATCAATACACCTTTAGGCTCTACCAAAATTACAGGTGATATAGATGGCATACGTACAATTTTAGTTTTAGATATAGATCAACCTACTTCTATAAAAATTCCAAAAACATTACAGCATTGTGTAGCTCAACTCAAGGAATATTTTGCTGGAACGCGGCAACAATTCAACCTAAAATTAAATCCTAAAGGCACCCATTTTCAAAAAAATGTATGGGAGGCACTGGGTAAAGTTCCTTTTGGAAAAACATTGTCCTATTTAGAACTATCTAAACAATTAGGAGATGTTAAAGCTATAAGAGCTGTTGCTAATGCTAATGGTAAAAACCCTTTGTGGATTGTTGTTCCATGCCATCGTATTATTGGAAGCGATGGCAGCTTGACTGGATACGCTGGAGGTTTACATCGTAAAAAATGGCTTTTAGAACACGAAAGTCCATATAAACAGCAAACGCTTTTTTAAATGTACCAAAAATTAGTTAAAATATTTAAGCGTTTTTTTACCGATGCTCAAATCTACAAGTATGGGTTTAATTGGTCTCCAATGTATAGACGTTCTACGGGAAAAGTAATCCAGGTTTCAGAAAAGTTACATTACGTAAAAATTAAAATCCCAATAAGCTTTAAAAATCGAAATTATGTAGGCTCAATATTTGGAGGCAGTTTATTTTCGGCAACAGATCCTATTTATATGATTCAGCTTATAAACATTTTAGGTGATGATTATGTAGTTTGGGATAAAGCTGCCACCATAAACTATAGAAGACCTGCCAAAGAAGATGTTTTTGCCGAATTTATTTTCACAGAAGATGAGATTGAAAAAATAAAGAGTGATGTAGGTTCACTTAATGAAATAGACATTATAAAAACTTTAAATATAGTTACAAAGCAGGGTATTGTGATTTCTGAATTAGAAAAGAAACTATACATTGCCTATAAAGCCTACTATAAAGAAAAGCGAAAAAAAACTCAAAATAAATAAGCTTTTATATTATGCACGCATAATTTTAGTATATTTAATTTATACTAAAACTAAAAAAAATGAAATTTCTTAAAAAACTTCTTAAATGGATTGTTATTTTTTTAGGTTTATTAGTAATAGCGCTTTATGTTACAGATACCGATTACCTTATTAAAGCTGTTAGAACCATTTACCTTAAAGGCCACACAACAGCATACCTTGAAGATTATAAACATTTTGATAATCAAACTGTAGAAAACAATACACCTCAGCCTTGGCCAAATCATAAAGATTACAACACTGTAAAGGAAACAAACACCCTTAATCAAACAAATAAAGATAACGGCACTATTGCTTATGTTATTATTAAAAATGATAGTATCTGGTTTGAAAATTATTATGATGGATTTAGTGAAGATTCTCAATCCAATTCTTTCTCTATGGCAAAAAGCTATGTGTCTGGTTTAATGGGAAAAGCTATCCAAGAAGGTTACATAAAAAGTTTAGACCAACCTGTTAGTGATTTTTTACCAACATTTAGTGAAGGTATAGCCACTAAAATGACTGTAGGGCATTTATCAAGTATGGCATCTGGAACTACTTGGGATGAACGTTATTATTCACCATTCTCAATAGTAACACGAGCCTATTTTGATGATGACTTGGAAAAAGTAATGCTTGGTTTAAAAATGGATACAGAACCAGGAAAAAGTTTTAAATACTCTAGTGGGGACACTCAAATGTTGGCCATGGTTATAGAAAAAGCCACAGGAAAAAAATTATATAACTACTTAACTGAAAGTTTTTGGAAGCCTTTAGGCTGCGAAAACCCAACGCTATGGCAATTAGATAGTAAAGATCATGATTTAGTAAAGGCCTATTGTTGTATTGCTAGTAATGCTAAGGATTTTGCTCGTTTTGGCAAACTTTATAAAGACCATGGTAAGTGGAATGGTAAGCAAATATTAGATTCAACTTTTGTAGCGAAATCACTAAAACCAGTGTATACAGATGGTCCTATGTATGGCTATGGGTGGTGGTTAAAATCTATTAGAGATAAAAACTTCTTTATGATGCGCGGCCATCTAGGACAGTATGTTATTGTAGAACCAAATGATAACGTTATTATTGTAAGACTTGGTCATTCAAAAGGGTCTAACAACCAAGTGGGCAGATTTACTACCGATATAGATACTTATATTCAAGAAGCTTATAAAATGCTTGGTGAATGATTTCAAAAATAAATTTAGAAAACATCCTATTTCTAGATATAGAAACCGTACCAGAAACGCAGTATTTTTCTGAATTAAGTAATGAAAAACAAGCCCTTTGGGATTTAAAATCTAAGTATCAAAGAAAAGACGATTATACAGCTGAAGAATTTTACGAGCGCGCAGGTATTTGGGCAGAATTTGGTAAAATAGTCTGCATATCGGTAGGCTACTTTAAAATTCAAGGAGATTTAAGAACATTTAGAGCGACCTCTTTCTATGGGGAGGAAGCGACGCTTCTTAAGGATTTTAAAAATTTACTCATCACACATTTTAGCGGGAATAAACATTTATTGTGCGCCCATAATGGTAAAGAATTTGACTTTCCATACATAGCGCGCCGCATGATTATACATAATATTGAGCTGCCCTATAAATTAAACCTTTTTGGCAAAAAACCATGGGAAGTACCTCATTTAGACACTCTAGAATTATGGAAGTTTGGAGACTATAAACACTACACATCTTTAAAACTATTAACTAATATTCTAGGAATCCCGTCCCCTAAAGATGATATTGATGGAAGTGAGGTGTATAGGGTGTATTATGAAGAAAAAGAAATAGATCGCATCATTACGTATTGCGAAAAAGATACTATTGCAGTAGCTCAAATTTTTTTAAGATTGCGAGGTGATGACATTTTAAACGACGATGAAATTATTCATATATAACTGCTTTAAAGACATAATTAAAAACTGTATCTGTTATTGAATAATGAACACATATATTTCAATTTAAATCCAGTTAATTTTTTTATAATTTCTGGACTGATTCAAAATTTTATCCTTGCTGGAATTTTGTTTTTTAAATCAAATGAAAGACCTCTAGCAAACACATTTTTATCCATAACTATATTCATTGTTAATTTACATTTGTTCTATTTAATGTTATTAGATACTAATGTTGATAATCTTTACCCTTTTCTACTTTATATCCCTTATTCTTATTTATCTGCAATTGGTCCATTGGTGTTTTTTTATACCATAGGCCTCACCAAATCAGGTTTTAATGTATCTACCATAAACATAAAACACTTTATTCCAGTAATAATTGAAGTTGGATTACAAATTTTAATGATAATACAAGGAATAAAGAGCAATCAATTATTCTATAATACACCTTTATATTTTTATATAACGCCCTTGTCTTGGATATGGGCTATAGGTTCAATTTTTTACTATTTGCAGCTGTCACTTAAAACTATAAGTCATTATGAAGTTGGGATATTGAAACATTACTCTAACCTAAAAGAAATAACGCTTTCTTGGTTAAAAAAATTAATTGTTTATTACCGTTTGTTATGGGTAGTTTGGATTCCATTTGTAACTGTCTTTCTATTATTTTTTAGATTTCAGTTAATGTCACTTAGTATTGTTATAATTCTTTATGCTCTAATTCTTATTCTAACCTATCTTACATTTTGGATTGGAATAGAAAGTTTTAAACATGGTAATCTTGTATTTATAAAAAATAATGAGACACATGTAGAACATAAAAACTTTAGAAAACTTACACAAAGTGAGATAAAAGGACACATTGAAAGGATAACTCAACTAATGATGGTTGAAAGAGTATATCAAAATGAAAACTTAAATTTAAGGCAATTCGCTTTACATTTAAAAACCGATCCTAATTTAATCTCATTTATTTTGAATAGCCATTTGAATAACAATTTTTATGATTTTGTAAACCGTTATCGAATTGACGAGGTTAAAAGTAAGCTCAATAACCCAAAATATAAGCAACTTACTATACTAGGGATAGCATTAGATTCAGGTTTCAATTCAAAAGCAACTTTTAATAGGGTTTTTAAGCAATTTACTGGAATCACTCCCACAGAATTTCAAAAAAGAAACCTTGAATAATGCCATTTCCCAAATGAAATTACTGTAAAGAAAAATTAAACATAGCCTTGGCTACGTTTCTTTTTTATTTTGAAGTAGAATTTCAAAAGGCGCGTTTTAATACGATAAATTCATTTGAAAAATGGTATAATATGTCTCATCCCTCATATTGGGACGACTTTGAATAGTTAATTCTATTTTTTTGATAAAAATTTTAAAAGTAGAAACTATCATGAGACTAATAACAATTCTATTCACTCTTTCCTTACTAACCTGTTCAGCACAAAAAGCAAAAGTTAAAAATAGAGATAAAGAAAGCTTAATAAATAAAATCCTATCCAAACCTTCTCCTAAAGAAATAGAACAGATTCTCTCTAATATACGTAAACGAGATTTATCTCCTAAAAGCGTGGTTATTCACGATTCTATTTTACTTTCTAATTCCAATACATTATACATCATTTCCCATAAAGTAAAAGAACTTATTCACTATGGAGCCGTAATTATACCCGAAAGTAATAAAAGTAAAAAGCTACCAGTAATTATTTTTGCCACTGGTGGAGATGGAATACATAAAGAATTTGATATAAGTCAGGATTTCAATCATGTATCAACTCAATTTCCTAGCTTGCTAGGAGAAGAGTTAGATAATAAATTTATTGTTGTTATTCCATCTTTTCGTGGTCAACAAATGATAATAGGTAATAGAAAATACCAATCTGAAGGAAACGTAAGTGATGCCTTTGATGGTGCAACAACTGATGCGTTGTCTTTTTTAAACGCCACACTCAAAACCTTTAAACAATGTAACAAAAATAGAATTTCAATTTATGGAGGAAGTCGTGGTGGAACTGTAGCTTTATTAGCTTCTTCAAGAGATAGGCGAATAAAAAGAACTATTGTTGTTGCTGCACCAACAGATATGAAAGCACTTTATAAATTATACCCAGACCAGTTTAAACTATTATTTTTTAACGACTTATTATCGGGTAAAATTACAGAAGCTGAAGCAAGAAGAAAATTTATTGCTATTTCTCCCATAAATTTCACAAAAGAATTGTCAATGATACAACTTCATCATGACAACAATGATCCTTTTGTGCCTATTGATTTTGCAAAAAAGCTGATTAATGACATGGAATCTAAAGGTAAAAAAAATGATTATTACTTCTATAATGAAGGGATTCATGGATTTTGGGATGATGAAAATTATTGGAAACGTGTGGTAGATTTTTTAAGACCTCTTTCTAAATAAACAAAACTAGATATTCTGTAAATTTTGTGCCCAAGTATTTACATATAAAACATCTTGTTTACACACTCAATTTTTGATATTATATTTATAAATTGCAACACTAGTAATGGGTATAAAAAAGGGTTCAGAAAAACTCCAAACCCTTTACTCACATTATAAAATAATTACTACTCTTTAATAATCCTTTTGTTTATTGTCTCGTAGCCATTACTAATTTTTAACAGATATATTCCAGATTCTAAATCAGACACTGTTATTAATTCATTTTTTAGTTCACCTTTTTTAACAGTTTGTCCAAGCATATTAATGACTTGGTAGGTTAATTGAATGCCCTGATTTGCCTTAACAAATAATGTCCCTTCTTTAACCGGATTAGGATAAACTGTAAGTGAAAATTCATCTTCACCTCCTAAAATATCGGTTCGTTCTCCAAATACAACATACGACGTAGAATTTACACAAGACGTTTCATAAATTTTAACATTAGAGAATAAAGAGGTGTTACCAGAACCAGCATCATTATCATTAATAAAAACCAATCTATCCATTGTACCTGTATAAGAATCTCCCACAGGAATCACATATGTAGTAGTACCACTAGAATAATTATCGTAGTTAGTCACCCCATAATTTTGGGTTCCATAGAATTTAAAGTAGTAAGATTGCGTTAATGAATTATTATTTTCAAATCCTATACCGTGAATTTCACCTTCTGAAGTACTACTAAAATCTAATTCAATAACAGTGTTAGCAGTGACCTCATAATCAAAATCTATATACTTCCATGTATTATTTGTTAATTTTAAGGTATCTCCAATAGCTCCTATAGAAAAAGTACCATCGTTATCTTGCGTAGCGAATGAACCTATTGAAAAGTCATTAAAATTTAATGTATCACATCCCGTTGGGGTGGTCGATCCATTTGTTATTAATTCCAAATCATCAATAGCAATATCACTTGACCAACTTGAACCAGTTGTTCCAACAAAACGTAAGCTAACTGTTTGCCCTAAATATGCACTTAAATCTATAGATGCAGCATTCCATTGATTACCTTGATTTCCTGACAGAGACCACAAAGGCGCCCAAGAAGTACCTGCATTTGTTGAAGCTTCTAATTCCAGAGACCCAACACTTGTTCCAAACATATGATTTTGAAAAGTAAATATGGCACTGGTAGCTACTGATAAATCAAAACAAGGACTTTCTAAAATAGCTGTAGCATTGGCACCTATTTGTCCTGTACTCCCGTTTGTTGAAGCTTCTAAGAACATATAAGAAGCTCCATCTGCTCCCGTGCTTGGACCTGTACCAGAAGACGGCGTCCCAGAGGTATCACTCACCCAATTACCATCATCGCCAGTCGCTTGTGCCCATCCATCTCCAGACTCAAAACTTTCACTATAAGGAAAAACACTTACGGTTACTGCACAAGACGTTGTTGAACCTCCAGTTGTTGAAAAATTAATAGATGAACCATATGATGAATTTGTCGAGGTACATTTACTACGAACCTGAACTTCGTAATCTGTTGACGTTAATAAGCTATTTAAAATTATAGATGTTCCATTAATGGCATTTGTTGTCCATGCAGAAGTCCCAACCGCTCTGTAACGTACATCATAAGTGGCCTCATTTACTACATCCCAAGAAATAGTGGCTCCTGTAGAAGTAATATTTGATGTAGCAACCCCAGTTGGGACAGTTGCATTACAAACTACTGAAGTTCCAGACAACCCCGAAATAATCAAAGAAAAGTTTTGGCTTCCTCCTACTAAAGTCCCTTTATGAGTTACCGTAATGGTATAAGTTCCCGATGCTCCTGTAACATCTACTCTTTCAAAAGGATCCACATTATTATCCTGTTGAACGCTTGACGTAGGTCCAGTTAACTTATATGGTAAATATGAAGTGCTGCCTTTTGCTACCCTAATATCCAAATCGTTTACAAGTACGGGAGTTGTTGAATTAACTCTAGTAACAGGTATACCCGCTCTGTCTGTCCATGAAATCGAGGCTAATAATGGGTTAACACCATCGGATTCTACAGTAATTGAATAGGATTGACCTGAAGTTAATGTTAATTCTTGAATCTCACTCCCAGTATCTCTTGTAGAAATAACTTCTGCGGCAGCTTTAGCATTTAATAACCCCCATCCAAAAATGGCATCTGGCCCTGATATACCTGCATCATCAGCTGTATGAAGCGCTAATCCTTTAAGGGTAGCTGCTCTCATAAAAGCCCCATGCAAATTATTATTATGTTGTTGCAATAATAGTAGTGACCCCATTACATTTGGCGTAGCCATTGAGGTTCCCGAAATACCAGCATAATCATCTGTTATGTCTCCATCTGCAAAATTAGTTCCGAGGGTAGCATCATAATCAGCAAAATTAAAAGTAGATGTTACCCCTGTTCCATTACCTGCAATATCAGGTTTTATACGCATATCGTCTGTAGGCCCTTGACTACTAGAATTATTAATTGAAACAGAACTTAAGTTCCCACTCACATCAATATTGGCATCAGCAGCATTTGCAACTGCTAAACTGTTTTTTGAAGTTGAATACCCCGTTAGTTTATCCCAACCAAAACCTCCTGTCGGATTATTGTTTGCTGTATTATCATCGCCATCATTTCCAGCTGCAACCACCATCAAAAAGTTAGGCGCATTAAACATAATTTGATCCCAATCTCGAGATTCATCTATATAGCCCCCAAACACATATTGTGGTAATTGCACTTCATTATCATCATTTCTAAAAGCAAAACCATAAGAATGGTTAGACAGTAGCATACCATTTGCTGCCGCAGATGCTACTTCAGCTTTATCTGAATTCCAATCATGCCCTATAGCTCTGGCTTGAGGTGCCATTCCTTCTGCATCTGCCACTAAACCAGAAGCTATTATTGTTCCAGTAACGTGCTCTGCATGAAAACTAAGAGAAGACGTACCATCTCCAATAGAAAACCTATTATTACCTCCACTGCCATCATATTCTTGATGAGCACTATTTGCAACACCTCCATCCCAAACATAAGCTGTCATATTTTGCCCCATTAGATTTAAACCTAAAGACCCGCCACTTTGTAAATGATTTGTTCTGGTAGAAATCGCTGCGTCTACATTAAATGTTGTGTAATAAATGGGGGTTCCGTCAATTATTCTTTGTAGCTCTAATAGCCTACCATCTTTAGTGGTAATTTTTTCTTGTATATTGTTTCTCTGTGCAAATTCTAATGCCTTTGTCTTATCAAAAACCGCCTTTGTCTTAAGTTTTACTTCTAATTGTTTTAATTTTTGAATGTTATACTCCTTTTTAATTTTACTAACTTCGAGTTTAGTTTGAGCAAAAAGTGTACCTGCAAAAAGAAAGCACAGTGCCGTTAAAATAATTGTATTTTTCATTTTTAGTAGTTAATGGTTATTAATAGAATTTAATTCATACTTAAAAGTTTTGGTAAAAATTAAGTTGCGACTAACATTTTGTTTTTGTGAAATTATAATCAAAAAATTAAATTTCAAAGAAATCATTAACCATATAAGTAAAAAAAATGAAAAAAATGTAACATTTGAGGATTTACCGTAACAGCACTGAGGATTTACCTCATCAGTTTATATTTTTTAATTACACATTAAATATAAAAAACATAAAAAAGTATAAAAATAATGTCTAAAATTTTAGAAATAGAAAAATTAAACATATCATTTGGTGAAAATGAAGTAATATGTAACATATCATATTATTTAAATAGAAATGAAATTTTAGGCATAGTTGGAGAATCAGGCTCAGGTAAATCTGTATCCTCTCTGGCTATTTTAGGACTGTTGCCTAAAAAAATTTCTAAAATTACCTCGGGAAGGATACGTTATAAGGATATTGATTTAACACAACTTTCATCAAAAAAATTTAAAGCTATAAGGGGGAAAAAAATTGCCATGATTTTTCAAGAACCCATGAGCTCTTTAAATCCTTCTATGACTTGCGGCAAACAAGTACAAGAAATACTACTACAACACACCAACATATCTAAAAACAAAGCAAAAGAAGACGTTTTAAGTTTATTCGAAAAAGTAAAACTACCTAATATAGATCGTGTTTTTAAGGCATACCCACATGAAATTTCTGGAGGACAAAAGCAACGCGTTATGATAGCTATGGCTATTGCATGTAAACCAGATATTTTAATTGCAGATGAGCCAACAACGGCACTCGATGTTACCGTACAAAAAGACATTATAGCATTACTTAAAGCATTACAAATTGAAACCAAAATGAGTATTATCTTTATAACTCATGATCTGTCTTTAATTTCTGAAATTGCAGATCGCGTATTAGTAATGTATAAAGGTAAAATAGTAGAAGAAGGCACTATTAATAATGTTTTTAATAACCCACAAGAAAATTATACTAAAGCTCTTATCAATTCTCGCCCTTCTTTAAACAAAAGGTTAAAAGTACTCCCCACGATTGATGATTTTTTAAATAATACTTCAAATAATAACATTATAACTTCTAATGAGCGTAAAAAAATACATGAATTATTATACAGTAAACCACCTTTACTAGAAGTTATTAATCTTGAGAAAGCATACATATCAAAATCTGGCTGGTTTACAAAACCTAAACCTTTTAAAGCAGTAAACAATGTAAGTTTTAAATTGTACGAAGGAGAAACATTAGGTTTGGTTGGCGAATCTGGCTGTGGAAAATCTACATTGGGTAATGCCATCCTTCAACTAAATAAAGCCACTTCAGGTTCAATTTTATATAAAGGCAGAGATCTTACTAAACTTTCTAAAGCTGAAATAAGAAAACTAAGAAAAGACATTCAAATAATTTTTCAAGATCCATTCGCTTCGTTAAACCCAAGAATCCCTATTGGTAAAGCAATAATGGAACCCATGAAAGTTCATGGGTTATTTAATTCTGATACAGAGCGAAAAGACAAAGTGTTAGAAATTTTAAATCGTGTAGGCTTATTAGAAAGCCATTTTAATCGTTACCCTCATGAGTTTTCCGGAGGACAAAGACAACGTGTAGGTATTGCCAGAACTATTGCATTACAACCTAAATTGATTGTTTGTGACGAGTCTGTGTCTGCTTTAGATATTTCTGTACAAGCACAAGTGTTAAACCTTTTAAATAATCTTAAAAAAGATTTTGGCTTTACTTACATATTTATTTCTCATGATCTTGCTGTAGTTAAATATATGGCCGATCAGCTATTGGTAATGAACAAGGGTAAAATAGAAGAACTAGACGATGCAGACATCATCTATAATAATCCTAAGAAAGATTATACAAAAAAGTTAATTGATGCTATCCCAAAAGGATTATAACATAAACACTTTTTTAGTAACGTAAAGTAAACTTTTAATAAACCTTAAATTGTCTTGTAAGGTTTCTTTAAGTTTACTTTCGTTTTTTGTAGGTTGTTCAGGTAGATTTGGTGACATAACATTAAGCTTTTTAAGTTTATGGTAGATTTGAATATCTATATATACTTGGTATGATTTGGTGATGCTAATATACAATATTATACTAAAAAAACAAGACAAGATGCACATAAAATCGATTAAATACATGAAATTTTAACATATGTCTATTTCATATTCTATGTAAGAATGGAAATCTTATTTTTAATGATTTTCTATTATCACATGTAACCTCCTAATAATCATTAAAACCAGGTGTTTAAAATTAGTCATGGATGTTTCATTTAATCTTTATATTTGATAAGTAGACGCATCAACCAAATAATAAAATAACGCAGATGAAAAAACTTTGGAAGGGCTCAGATCAATTCAAACAAAACAGCCATTTAAAAACTTATTGTAATTGGCTAAAAGAACACTATAACCTGTCTTTTAATAATTATCATGAATTATGGCAATGGTCTGTTAAAAACATCGAACCTTTTTGGGAAAGCATTTGGAATTATTTTGAAATAACATCTCACTCTGCATATAACACCATTTTATCATCTCATAACATGCCAGATTGTAGGTGGTTTGAAGGTGCTTTGTTAAACTATGCCGAACATATTTTTAAACAATCTAAACCCGATAAAACTGCAATATATTTTAGTAACGAATTAGGGAAATACCAGGAAATCTCATGGGGAACTCTTGAAAAAAAAGTAGCTTCAATGGTAGCTTACTTAAAAGTATTGGGTGTTACTAAAGGGGATTGCGTTGTAGGCTATCTTCCTAATATACCCGAAGCAACTATAGCTTTTCTTGCCGTAAATGCTATAGGAGCTATTTGGTCTAGCACTTCTCCAGACTTTGGCACTAAAAGCGTTGTTGATAGATTTGCACAAATTAAACCTAAAGTACTTATAGCTGTTGATGGGTATCATTACAATGGGAAACCTTACGACAAAACAACTATTGTAAAAGAAATCGCCTTATCTCTTCCAACCTTGAAAAAAGTAATCATACATTCATATCTAAATGAAGATGGTATTGATAATTTTCCTAATGATTATTTAAATATTAAAACTGTTTTTAAACATAACGGTGGTAAGCTAAAATTCAACCCTGTAGATTTTAATCACCCTATTTGGGTATTGTATTCTTCTGGAACCACTGGACTACCAAAAGCTATCGTACATTCTCATGGAGGCATACTAATGGAACACTATAAATACATGGCTTTTCATAATGATGTTCATGAAAACGAGCGTTATTTCTGGTATACAACCACTGGATGGATGATGTGGAATTTTTTGCAATCTGCTCTACTTATGGGAGCGTCTATTGTATTGTATGATGGCTGTCCAACCTATCCTAAATTTGATACGTTATGGGAGCTCTCAGAACGTCTTAATATTACTCATTTTGGCACAAGTGCCCCGTATTTAGTAGCTAATATGAAAAAGCAAATGGCTATTAAAACACAATATAACTTACCATCAATACGATCTATAAGTTCTACAGGAGCACCTTTACCTTCTGAAGCCTTCGATTATGTTTATAATTATATAAAAACCGATGTTTGGCTCTGTTCCATGGCTGGCGGCACCGATGTTTGTACGGCTTTTGTTGGCGGAACACCTTTAAATGCCGTGTATTCTGGAGAAATACAATGTCGTGCTCTGGGCGTATCCTTAAATGCCTTAGATGATTTTGGTAAACCAATTGAAGATGATTTAGGTGAAATGGTTATTGACAAACCTATGCCCTCAATGCCCATATATTTTTGGAATGATAAAGACAATGCTCGTTATAAATCAAGTTATTTTGAGGATTTTCCAGGAAAATGGCGCCATGGTGATTTTATAAAAATTAACTCTAAAACTAAGGGATTAGTTATTTATGGTCGTTCTGATGCTACATTAAACAGACATGGTATTAGAATTGGCACAAGTGAAATATATAGAGCGGTTAACAAAATTAATGCTGTTCAAGATGCATTAATAGTAAATCTAGAACTGGAAAAAGGCAATCATTTTATGCCCTTATTTGTAAAACTTAAAGAAGGCTTTGAATTAACTGAAGAACTAAAATCCAAAATCAACACCCAACTAAAGTCTAATTATACGCCGCGCCATGTTCCTGACAAAATTATAGAGGTAAAAGACATTCCCTATACCATAAGCGGTAAAAAAATGGAAGCCCCTATTAAAAAAATATTACTAAAAATGCCTATAGAAAAATCTATAAACATAGGCGCTATGCGTAACCCTGAGTCATTACAATTTTTTATTGATTTTTCTAAAACTATTTAACCCTCTAGTTTTTATACCAGTAAACTATAAGCAATTAATTAAATATAGAAAACAAGATTAAGCAAACTCAGGTTAATAACTAAATGCTAAATGCTTTCCGTTATTCACTGCAACAATAACTTTATTTTGCTGCGATAAACTTACTAAACAACGCACATCTCCTTTTGTATAAAACCCTGTCAATTTATTTGGAATAAAATTAAAATGCCCTTCTCCATCACCTTTTAAAAACAATCCTATTCCTGCATCTGATCTTGTAGTCTCAACTTCAAACTGATAATTATTACCTGCAAGCAGCAAGTCTTTTTTTCCATCGTAATCAAAGTCTTCATAAATTATACTATTGATTAAAGAAGCTTGGACTTCTTTAGTAAAAGGTTTAAACTCAAAATCACCACCCTTATTAAGGAAAATCCCTGAACGAAACTCGTTTACCTCATAGTGTAAGGCGGAATCTATTCCTTTACCTAAAATACCATCTACACCTAAATTAGCAAACTCTTGAAATGTTTTAACTTTTTGTGCTATATGAGGCATTTGCTGCGCTGTACATGTTCTTCCTCTAACTGGCACTTGTTTACCCTTATAATCTTTTGCTAGCACAATATCTTGCACGCCATTAAAATCAAAATCTTTAGCGTATACATGAAACGGTTTTTCTCTTGAAGCATGAAACTTCATATTTAAACCTAAATTGCCTGCTATAATATCTAAATCACCATCATTATCTATATCTTCAACAAGCAACTTATTCCACCAACCTTTTGTTTCTGATAATGATGCGTATACATCACTTTTTTCAAAACTGCCATTTTTATTTAACAGAACTTCAATTCCTATCCATTCTCCTGTAACTATCAAATCCAAAGTTCCATTAGCATCGATATCCTTCCAGACTGCATCTTTTATTAAACCTAGCTTAGGTAATTTTACTTTTTTATTAACTATACTAAATTTACCTTGATTATTTTCCAGAATATAACTCCCTCCAGACTGAGGATATTTACCTGGTAAAACACCACCTCCCACAAATAAATCTTGATCACCATCGTTATCATAATCGGCAGCTTCGACTACAGTAGAAACTACTGTAAAAACAGGCAACATATTTTCGCTTTTAGTAAAATTGCCTTTACCATCGTTTATATAAAGGCGGTCTTGATTCCCTCTTGAAGTAGGTGAAAATTCGTAACTACCCGACCCTACATATAAATCTTTATCCCCATCATTATCTACATCAAAAAAAGTAGCAGAAATATCTTCAAATCGACCATCATCTAATAAAATTTTTGATGTCTTTTCTGTTAATCTGCCAGATTTATTTCCTAAAAGAAGATGAGGATTATTTTTAAATGCCCCTCCAACAAATACATCTTCAAAACCATCATTATTAACATCACTAGTAGCTATAGCTGGTCCTAAATGTGAGTACTTATAGGGCAACAATAATTGTAGCTTATAATCATTGTGATAAAGGTCTTCATGTCTATATGGAAACACTTCTGGTTTAAAAAGATCTTTAGAAGCTAATTTAGTATTAACTTTTTCTTTTAAACCATCTGTATAATTAATTGTTACTTTACTATTTATAGCAACATTTTCAATTTTTTGCTGTCTTCCATCCAACCATTTAACTAAAACGCTTGATATTTCATCCTTTTTAGGAACCCCAAAGTGAATAGTATTAGACGTAGCAGACAGAAAACCTCTAGAATTAACTAACTGTCTCGTTAATTTTAACCCACTTTTAGTTTCTAAAGTAATTTTAACACCAAGTCCATTTTTGTTTTGCTTAGGCCCATTAAACTTAAATGTAATAAAGCCTCCCAATCCCTGTTCTACAGCATTATTTTTTAATATTGTTGCTGTCTCGTTAATATTATTTGTTACTATTTCTAAATCACCATCATTATCAAGATCTACATAAATTGCTCCATTTGAAAATGTGGGCTCAATATTTGTCCATTTCTCTGTAGCGTCTTCAAAAGTTAAATCTCCATTATTCCTATAAAAATAATTCTTGAGTTTTTGTTGAGGAAATAGCTGCGTGTATTTTAGAAAATCTTTTTTAGTTGGTTTTTTTCCTTTAGCGCGAAGCGTTTTTAAGATTTGACGTGTTACATCTTGGTCGATCACATCTCTAAAGACACCATTTGTAATATAGACATCTTCATAACCATCTAAATCTAAGTCGGCGGCCAACACAGCCCAACTCCAATCTGTATTTGCTAGACCAGACATATTTCCTATATCGCTAAACGATTCATTGCCATTATTAATTTGCAACATATTGTGCATGTATTGATAATGGTAATTATTCTTTACCATTTCTTCAAATTTAGGAATAGACGTCATTGCCATAGTAGTCTTTGAACGCACATAGTCCTCTGGATTCATATCAAGAGTAATAACATCTAACATCCCATCATTATTAAAGTCTGCTATATCACTTCCCATACTATTATGGGACATATGTTTAAACCATAGATTTCTTTTATCTGTAAAAGTTCCATTTCCGTTATTTACATAAACAAAATCTGGCACTTTAAAATCATTACATACATATATATCCAAAAAACCATCATTATTAAGATCGCCTACTTGAGGATTTAACCCAAAACCAATATCGTAATGAATACCAGAACCTATGGATACATCTTTAAATTTTCCATTACCTAAGTTTTTATAAAGTTTATCATTACCTAGTAATTTTTGGGAATTAGGATCGTTTTGTTTTTTATCAATATCGATAATCTCTTTTGTTTTTCCATCTATATCTGGTGTATTTGATATAAATAAATCTAAATCGTTATCATTATCCATGTCAAAAAAAGTAGCCTGAATTCCTCGATTAGAATCATTAATACCATAAGCTTCTGCCTGTTCTAAAAATTTAAAATCTCCTTGATTAACGTATAACAAGTTTTCAAATCCCTTGTTACTTTTATCCAAACCTCCCCTTACTAGATATATATCTAATAATCCATCTTGATTTATATCAACTACAGTGACACCTGTATTAAATCCTTTAATTGGGTTTATTTTTGTGATAGCACTTATATCTTCAAATACTAAATCTCCTTTATTTTTATATAATTTACTTTCACCGGTATTACTTACAAAAAACAGATCGTTAAAGCCATCATTATTAAAATCTCCAGACGCTACGCCTGCACCAATATAACTATACATATATTGGTAATAATTAAAGTCTAAATCTTCTATAAGATTATTTTGAAAAGCAATATTAGTTTCATTCTCCTTTAGCTTTGTAAATAATTTAGGAGAAGCTTCTTCTTCTGTTTTTTGTTCTTCTTTCTTTGGAGAATTAACAGACTCTTTACAAGACTTTAATACGTTTAACACATAGAAAGAGGTTATGACAACAAGAATAAATTTGAAATACTTGAAAAGTTGCATAATTAAATCGTGGGTTTCTTTTCCATTTATAAGTATTGAGCTAAAAATATAGAAAATTCATTATAATACCATTTACAGACAAAAATTTCGTAGATAATGACATTCTTTTTCTACTTTATTTTTGTTATAATACCAATTCTCAAATGAATTTACTGAGTTAAAAAGTTTTCATCATTAAACTAAATGAGTTTATTTCTATAAAAACGTGTAATTCAATTACATTTCGACTGCGCTCAATGTGACAAATTATACAAATTGAGCTTAACTTAATGACATTGAGCTAGGGCTATTCTTGAATTTTACGCCTCAATTAAGCGAAAAATCGATACAATTATTTATACCAAATCTTATCCATAAATGGTATAATATAAAACTGCCTAGCTAATAATGTATTATAATAAAATAACGGCAAATCACAATTAAGTTCTTTGCCGCTACAAAAGTATAATGAATGAAATTAAACTTTAATAATTAAATTTGTTAGTCATCAACAAAATCTGGGTTTTCTGTTAAAATTGCTGGAGGGATTTTAGAAAAATAATTGGCATTACTTAAATCTCCAGTAGCTGGATTGTGTAATGGTAATAGTTCATTTGCACTATTTCTGGAAACCTGTGGCGTTCTTGCTGGAGTGGCTAGTGCTTCTGCTACTAATTCTAAACGTACTAAATCGTACCATCTAAGCCATTCTCCTGCCAATTCCCATTTACGTTCAGTCACTACTAAATCCGCTAGATCACCTGATGTTACATCTACAGATCCATTTGGAGTACCAAATGGTAACCCTGCTGCCCTACGACGTACTTGGTTTAAAGCCTCCCAAGATAAATCGTTAATTTGTCCTGCTCTTGCAGACGCTTCAGCATACATTAACAACACATCTGCATAACGAATCCAAAAATCACTACGTTCGGTTGAAAAAGCTCCAAATGCTAAATCACCTTCTGGTCCAGCTACCTTAGCATACACAGGACTTGCTTGACTTGCAAGATTTTCCCAATCTATTTCTGTTCTAAAAGTTCCTTCTTTTCTAGATCCTTCAGGAAAATCTTCAAAGAAACGAATTTCGGCAAATGTTTCATCCCAACCATTAAACGGAGGACCTGCAGGGAAACCGGCCTGTCCATATTTACGGTTATCTCTACCTGAAGCCTTATCATAAGCGAACAAGAAGCAACTTTCTTTATTTATCTTATTAGCTTCTAGCCATAGGTCTTCAAAATTTTCCATTAAATCAAAACCATGTGCAGCTTTATTTTCAATAACTAAACGTGCTTGTTCGGCGGCGGCGGCATATTTACTTTCGTCTTTCATTGGGAAACCAGCCCAATCCATGTAAACTCTTGCTAAAAGTGCTCTTGCAGATCCCTTATTAGGTCTTTGAGCACCAACAGGCACACTCTCTTGAAGATCTGGTAAGTTTTCTATTGCCGTTAATAAATCCTGTTCTATTTGCTCGTATACTTCAAGAGGACCACTCAACACAGTAGCAGGAGAATCTTGTGTTTTTGTAAGTGCTGCTTTTCCAAAAATTCTTAATGTTTGGTGGAATGACACCGATCTTAAAAACAATAATTCTCCGTAAAGCTCATTAGTTTTGTTTATACTATCTTGCGCTTCTTGAGTTAATGAACTTATATCATCTGGTACAGTCGATAGAAAGCCTTCGGCAAATTGTGTACCCAAGCCAATGCTCGATAGAATAACATTAGTATCTCTCCAATACTTTTCGTTTCTAGGGTTAGCAGGAACTAATTCTCGAACATCAAATTGTCTAAATTCTTCTTTACCGCCACCAGCACTGGTTGTTATATCATCTCCTCCCCAAGCTTGAACATTATAGCCGTTTAAAAATAACATTGGCCAAAAATCACTATAGGCTAAAAGCGTAAAAGCTTCTAGTGTCTCAACTGAAAAATCAGAGCCAAGTGTTTCACCTATTATTGATTCGTCTTTTAAATCGGATAACTCTTCAATATCTACACAATTTGTTAAACATAGTAAACTGACAAATACTCCCAAATACCAGCAACTCTTAATTTTATTTTTAATTCTTATCATAATCTTAATTTTTATTTTTAAAACCCTACTTTAACACCAAATGTATACGTTCTTGGATTTGGAATAGCTCCAGAATCTATACCAGCACTTACATCTGGATTAGGAGCACCCTGAGTTGACTGACTTGATGATATTTCAGGGTCATAACCACTATAGTCCGTAATTAAAAATAGATTTTGACCACTACCATATACTTTTATATAATCGATACCTTTAACAGGACTATCAAAATTATAACCTAAAGTCAAGTTACTTAATCTTATAAAGTCTCCTTTTTCCACATATCTACTAGAATTTAATCCTGAATTAGCAACAAAATCTTCATCATCTGCTTTTAAGAAAGCTCTAAAATTAGGCTCTCCACCGGCTAATGCTGCTGAAACTTGGTTAAATACCTCAAAACCATGTGATCCTTGTATGAAAAAATTAAGATTCCAATTTTTATAGTTTAGGGTATTGTTAAAACCCCACGTAGTTGTTGGTAAACCATTGCCTATAACCTGTACTGGATCAAAAATAGCATTCCCTTGATCGTCTACTTCTCCAGAAAATACGGTGCCATAAAATGACCCTAGTGGCTCTCCTTCTTTAATAACATTAATAATGTTTCTTAGACCAATATCCTGAAAAGTTCCTAAAATAAGATCTTGTCTATCTAATCTACTAGATATCTGCACTACTTCATTTTGTAAATACGAAAAAGCTACAAGCGTATTCCATCTAAAATCTTCAGATCTAATAATATCAGCATTAATTGCCACATCTATACCCTTATTTTCAACATCACCTGCATTCTCTGTAATAAAAGTACCTGGTACATTTTGATTAAATCTAGTCGTCACTAATAAATCTTTTGTTTTCTTTTGATATAGATCAACAGTAAGATTAACTCTACTATTAAATAAACCTAAGTCCAGACCTATATTAGCTTGCTCTGTAATTTCCCAAGTTAAATCAGGATTACCCACAGTTGTTCTTTTAGGGATTTCTACTGTTCCTCCAGTAGATAGAGGTATAACATTTATAGTGAAGGCATCTTCGAAAGCAGATCTAGGTGCATTTTGATTTCCTGTTTCACCCCAAGATGCTCGTAATCTAAGATCACTTATAGTATTACTATTTTGTACAAAAGCTAATTTATTAAAATTGTATCCCAAAGAGAAACTCTTAAAAACCCCAACTCTTTCATCTGGAAAAAAAGCTGTTGTTTCATCTCTCCTTATCGATGCAGATACAGATAAGCTTTCATCAAAGGTATATTTAACTCTTCCCAAAAAGGACTCGATAGCAGACTCTCCAAAACCAGAACCTACATCTAAGAAACGTCTGTCTCTTTCTGGAATACCATCAACACCATTACTCCCCGAAGGAATTTCATAACCTTCTTGGAACGGTAAATCAAAACGCCCAATATCTGTTATGTTTCTTACAGAGGGTGGTAAACTTCTTCTAAGAATTCTTTCTGTTGTATTTTCACTTTTTGTAAACTCATAAACACCTAGAACATCGAAATTATGTTTTTCATTAAACGTTTTGTTCCAATTTAATAAATTAGAAATTTGGTAATTTAAAAACTCATTAGAATTTATAGACCCTTGATTTGACTGATAATCAAATCCAGGACCATTCTCAATTCGTATAGACGCATTAGTTTGATTAGTAGTTGTTGCTCCAGCAATTAAAGTATATGTGAAAGAAGGTAAGAACTCATATTCAACATTAATATTTGCATTAAATCTATTCGCTTTTCTTTCTACATCACTTCTTAAAAGGTTTGTAACAAAATAAGTATTGTCTGTATTCCCTGTTTGTGGTTTTGTTAAATTAAAACTGCCATCTGGATTAAACAATCTAAACGTAGGGTCGAAGGTTAGTGTTCTTACTACTGGACCACCAAATACTCTATTTAACGCATTTGGATTATTATTATCGATTTCTCTATTAAAAAAGGTTCTCAAACCAATTTTTAACTTATCGTTTACTTGTGATTCGATGTTAGCTCTTAAAGAGTAACGCTCATAATCGTTTTTAATCATGATACCTTCTAAATCTGCATAGTTTCCAGAGACGAAGTAATTAAATTTGTCGTCACCCCCGCTCACAGATAATTGATAGTTTCTACTAAAAGTATCTCTAAACAATTCACTCTCTCTATCTGCAACTGGATTGTCTATCAAATCCTGCTCTGAAGTGTCAGGAAATAACGCAGCATTATCTGTTCTTCTAAAATGTTCAAGAGCATCTACTCGATTATCATAAGATTTTGCTAATTGCGAGAAAGTTAGAAAACTTTCAAACATCATTTTTGTTTTTCCCTTTCCTTTTTTAGTTGTCACCAAAATAACACCATTTGCTCCTCGAGATCCATATATCGCTGTAGCTGAAGCATCCTTAAGAACATTAAACGATTCAATATCGTTTGGATTAAGCGTACGTAAATCGCCTCCTATAACACCATCGATAACTACTAATGGTGAATTATTACCTGTAATAGAGTTTACCCCTCTTACCCTTATTTTCGCTGCACCACCTGGAGTACCATTTGATCTTGCTACTGTTACACCTGCTGTTCTACCTTGTAATGCTTCTTCAACTCTAGTAACAGGTTGGTTTTCGAAACTCTTAGCTGTAACTTGAGTTACTGATTCGGTCAAGTCTGTTCTCTTAGCTTTACCGTAACCAATAACAACTACTTGATCTAATAAGGCTGCATCTTCTATTAATACTATATTAATTGTAGTTTGATTACCTACTGTAACTTCTTGTTTTTCATATCCAATGAAAGATATTTGTAAAACATCTGTTGAACTGGCTTCAATACTAAAACCACCATCAAAATCGGTAACAACGCCTTTGTTAGTACCTTTTACAATAACATTTGCTCCAGGAATAGGAACTCCTGTTTCATCTTTTACTGCTCCTTTTATTATATTTTGAGCAGCATAATAATTGTTAAGAATCTCATCTTTTTGTGTTTCAGAATCAGACACCAGAATTATTTGCCTATCTAACACCTCAAAATTAATGTTGGTATTATTAAATAAGTCTTTTAAAATTTTTAAAATTTTTGCTTTCTTATACTTAACCGATACTAACTTTTTGTAGTCGACTTCTTTGTCATTATACAAAAACTTAAATTCAGATTTCACCTCTATGGTTTGCAAAACATCTTCAATAGTTACATTATCAAGATCTAATGTAATTTTTGTGTTTTGAGAATAAGAATTAGCGTGTATTTGAAAAAGTGATATTAAAAATATATAAATTGTTAATTTCATTTTTAAATCAAGCTTAAAAAAGGGAATATACTCCCTTAGCATAATTAGTAATTTCATACTTTTGTAAAGAGTTTAGTGGTTAATTTCATTTTAAATCGCTATGTATAATCGGGAAATGTTGCAGCATTTTCCGATTTTTTATTTCAGTGATTTTTTTTAGTATTTAAATTTTGTGTTTCTTCATAGATATTATTAATTTAAAATTGTTGTTAGTTAATTAGTTAATCGTTATATTTTTTCCTTCTGTTACAAATTCAAACTTATAGTTCTTACTAAAAGAGTTCAAAACCTGATCTATAGATTCTGTATCAAAACTAGCAGTGAACTTTTCCTTTGCTAATTTGTTATTGTTATTAGTTATTGAGACGTTATAATGTCTTTCTAATTTCTTAAGAATATTAGCAAATACCATATGTTGAAACACTATATCTCCATTAACCCAAGCTGTATGTATAGAGGTATCTACTTTATCAACTTTCGTTTCATGCTCTTCCAACTTGCTTATTATGGCTCGTTCTCCAGGATATAGTTTAGTATTTAGTTTCTTTTTTGATTGCAATTGTACCAAACCTTCGACTAAAACAGTACTAACTATTTCATCTTCTGGATAAGCCATTACATTAAACTTAGTACCTAGAACACGAACATCTACATGCTTAGTTTTAACTATAAAAGGGTGTTTTTTATCTTTACTAACATCAAAAAGTGCTTCACCTACCAAAGAAACTACTCTCTTGCCACCTTCAATAAAATTATCAGGATACTGCAAAATACTTCCAGAATTAAGATGCACTTTAGTTCCGTCTGGTAATATAATTTGAAAAACTCGACCATATGGCACCTTTAATTGATTTAATGCTAAACTTTTAAATCCTTTTTCTTTTTTCCTTCTTGAATAATCTAATACTTCACCTTTTTTAATTCCAATAATATTGCCCTTGGAATCATAAATAGATGCTGTGTCTTCTGTAAGAATTATTTCTTCATTGCCTTTTCCTAGTTCTAATGTAATAACTTCGTTTTTAAATGATATATTATTTTCATCTAAGAGATTATTATCATTACTAACGTAATAATTAAAACCTAAACCTAGCATCATCAAAATAGCCACAGTTGCAGCGGTATTATATACTGTTTTAAAAACTCGTGATCTCTTGTGTGTTTGGGTCATAGCTTTTATGGTCGCCCAATCATTATCTTTTGTTTTATTAATGGTTTTTATTTTTCTATCTCTTTCTTTTTTAATTTTTGGGTCAGATAATTCTTTAATAATATAAGTAGCATTTTCTTCATCAAAACTATTGGATAAGTAAGAGGTATCTATGCGCTCGTCTTTTATTATACTTGAAGCTAGCTTTTTAGATAGTTGAATTATTTTTTTTATAGTTTGCATTAAGAATATTTAAAAGACATGTAACGACTCTTAAACGAAAAACTATGACTCCAGGGTGAAAAAAAAGTTAATTATTTTTTAAAAAACAGTTAAAACTCGATTTTATTAACTCGAATATGAATATAATATACTTACTTTTAACTCATATTATCCAACAAAACATCTATCATAGCTCTCAATTACTCCAAAAGCTTACCCTTTGTAGTATTTAATTGCACTCGAAACCTTCATAACAAAGTTCTATTGCATAAAACAGGGTTTAAGCCGCTCATCAAAATTTCAAAAAAACCAAAAAAGAAATAACAAAAAAGTAAGCACCTTTTAATAAGGGACGCAATTTTTGATAGGCGATTCGTTTTTGAGTTTTAACGGTATTAAGTGAAATAGATAATTCTTCAGAAATTTGCTTGTTCCCAAGTCCTTTGAGACTTAAGCGAATAATCCCTTTACATTTATAAGGAAGTGTGTTTATAGCTATATTAACAATCCTGGAGGTTTCTTCAGTAATCATTTGCTTTTCAAAATAAACTTCAGTGTCTAAAATAGACATAGATTCTATTTCCAACTTAGATCTAAGTTTATATTCCTTACTTTTAAGTAAATCTAAAGATTTGTTACGAACAGCTGTGTACAAAAACGCTTTTAAATGATCATTATCCTTAAAACTAATTTGATCTTTCCATACTTTAATAAATACTTCCTGAACAACATCCTTACATAACTCCTCGTTATTTATATATTTATTTGAGAATAAGCAGAGCGATGTGTAAAAGGTATCAAATATCCCCTTATACATATCTTGAGTTAGTTTTTTGTTATCAATTAATTTCAAAATACAACATGTTGTATGAACTAAATAGATTTAGTTAGTTTAGTTGGAGCTAATGTAATTTTATTCATACACACTAATTTCAAAAATACTAAAATAGTATTAATTTAATGCATTAATTATCTAAAATGTAATTTTTACAAATTATTTTTAGCAAATTACCAAAGCAATAAATAAGTTAAAGACACGGCTATTTTCCTCAGAACATTTGTACAAAAAAGATCTATTTCAATCGAGTAATTTAATGTTAGAATATTGGTATAGCAACTAAACATCATCAAAATCAACAACTATATTTGGTGTTGTAGGATGTGCTTGACAAGTAAGTATAAGTCCTTCGGCTACTTCACTTTCGGTTAAAATATTGTTTTGTCGCATTGTTGCTTCTCCTTCTTTTACTCTTGCCAGACAACTACTGCAAATACCGCCTTGGCATGAGTAAGGCGCATCAATATCTTGCTCTAATGCTGCATCTAGAATAGTATGTTTTTTAGACATCTCGAATAGTGCCTCTTCATCATCTACAATAACCTTAATTTTAGTAGTACCTGTGTCTTCTACTGTATTGGCATCACTAATTTCAGCAGTTTTTGCGGCTTTAAAAAGCTCGTAATGAATTTTATCTTCCGAAATATGGTGTTCCAATAAAACATCTCTAACGGTATGAATCATAGCCTCTGGACCACAAAGGTAAAACGCATCTACTTCGATATGCTTATACTTGTTTTTCACTACGTAATTAACTGTATTTTTTTCTATACGTCCAAAAATAGAATTCTCTTCATTTTTTTGACTAAATACAAATTGAATTGAGAAACGCTCACTATATTTATTTTGTAATTCTAATAGTTCATCAAAAAAAATAGTGTCTTTGGTAGATTTATTTCCATAAACCAATATAACGTTGCTGTATACCTCCTCTTCTAAAGCACATTTTATAATACTTAAAATAGGTGTAATACCACTTCCTGCGGCAAAAAGCGCTATGTTTTTAACCTTTTTATCGTTAGGTTCAAAAATAAAACGTCCTTTTGGAGGTGCTACTTCCAAAGATGCACCAACTTTTAACGTGTTATTTGCAAAAGACGAAAATGTCCCATCCTTAACTTCCTTAACCGCTACTTTTAATTCATCACTTTTTGGAGCGACACATAAAGAATAGTCTCTACGCAATTCTTTGCCGTTAATTTCTGTTCTTAAGGTAATGTACTGTCCCGCCTTAAAAGCAAAGGTGTCTTTTAAATTTTCAGGAACATTAAACGTAATACTCACGGCTTTATCTGTTTCTCTTTGTATACTCTTAACCGAAAGTTTATGAAATGATGACATCTATTTATTATTTTTTTTGCAAAAATAGTGAAGTAGTTCTCAAATTTTAACTTTGCATGTAACAATTACCCTTAAAATGATACTTATGTATGAAATTAGGCTTTAATTTACAGACAATACTAATATTCAAAATTTAAAAACAATGAAAAAAGTAATTTTAGCATGCTTATTTATAGCAGCGTTTTCAATTAAAGTACAAGCTCAAGACAACCCTGAATTTAAAAAAGAAACAATTGAATTTATAAAAATAACAGGAGCAGGGGCTGCCTTTGATAATGCAATAGACCAAATAGGAATGCAAGTTTCTGCTGCCAATAAAGCAGCTTATAATAGTGAAGCAAAAGCAACTTTAGATGACTTGTACAACAAACTAGCCGATATATATATGGCAGAATTCACACAAGATGAAATTAGCCAATTAGTTAAGTTTTATCATACCAATTTAGGTAAAAAATTAGCCAGCAAACAATTAACACTAACACAAAAAGGCATGATGCTTGGACAAAACTGGGGTATGGAAGTGAATACTATTGCACAGAAATATAAATAAAGCATTAAATATTAGTTCGAAGCAAGAAGACAGAAGCACGGCGTCTTACAACTACCAACTTCATGCTTCTAGCTTAAAACTAGATAATAAAACGTATTTACTATGGTAAAGCATTTCCTAAACTTAGAGTGGAAGTCGTTTTTTAGATCACCTTCCTTTCAAGCTAATTTATTCCTTAAAATTATTATGGGGTTTTCTGCCCTTTGTATGATTGTTAGTTTTCTAGGCTCAGGATTTGTAGTGTATCATTTGTTAGAAAAAAAACTGAATCTAGATCCATTAGCTACTATCAATAAAATACTCATATTTTATGTAGTTTTCGATCTGGTAATTCGTTATTTTCTCCAAAAAATGCCTGTGCTTAATATTAAGCCTTTGCTTAATTTATCCATTAAAAAAAACACTATTGTTCACTTTGCTCTAAACAAAACTGTATTATCTTTTTTTAATATAGTACATGCCTTCTTTTTTATTCCTTTTTCGGTTGTATTGGTTCTAGAAGGGTATCCTTTTTTAAATGTACTAGGCTGGCATTTGTCTATTTTTGCATTAATTTATTGTAACAACTTTATAACTGTTTTTGTTAATAATAAAGACGCTGTTTTTTATGCTGTTATTTCTATATTCTTAATATTAGGCGGGTTAAAATATTACACTATTTTCGATATTACAGACTATACAGCTTCACTATTTCAAGCATTTTATAACACCCCTTTTTTAGCGCTAATCCCAATAGTCATCTTAGTATTTCTATACATAACGGCGTTCAAATACTTTAAAAAGAACTTATACCTAGACGCTGGTTTAGCAAAAAAAGCAACCATTGTACAAAACGAAGACTTAGCATGGTTAAACCGTTTTGGCAGTACAGCCAAGTTTTTAAAAAACGACATAAAATTGATAAAGCGCAACAAACGCTCTAAAACAACATTGTTAATGAGCTTTATGTTTCTTTTTTATGGCTTATTATTTTTTACTGGAATAGAAGCCTATAAAGGCCCTTTTATGAAAGTTTTTGCTGGCATTTTCGTTTCAGGAGGATTTTTATTCACTTTTGGTCAATTTGTACCAAGTTGGGATAGTGCTTATTACCCCTTAATGATGAGTCAAAATATTCGTTACAAAGAATATCTATCGTCAAAATGGTACCTCATGGTTATTGCCACAGTTATTAGTACTATTCTTGCCTCTTTTTACCTCTATTTTGGTTGGCAAGCCTACGCAGCTATAGTTGTTGGCGCCATTTATAATATTGGAGTAAACGCACATTTGGTGTTATGGGGAGGCGCCTATATAAAAACACCTATAGACCTAACCTCTGGTAAAAAAGCATTTGGAGACAAAAGCGCATTTAACCTTAAGACTATGCTACTAAGCTTACCTAAATTGTTACTACCAATGGTTGTCTACGCAGTAGGCCATTTTATTTCAGGTGAAATACTTGGGTTCTCATTAGTCGCTATATTAGGACTTACGGGCTTACTATTTAAGAATAAGGTCTTTACTATTATAGAAAAAATCTATAAAACAGAAAAATATAAAACCCTTCATGCTTACAAACAAGGCAACTAAATAATTATGATTACAACATCTAACCTTTCGAAAACATATAACGGGAAAACGGTACTCAAAATAGATACGTTAGACATCCCAAAAGGACAAAGTTTTGGGCTTGTAGGTAATAATGGTGCAGGAAAAACAACCTATTTTAGCTTGTTACTGGATTTAATACAGCCCACAACAGGGTTTATAACTACTAATAGTATACAAGTCAATAAAAGTGAAAACTGGAAACCTTTTACATCGGCATTTATAGATGAAAGCTTTTTAATAGGGTATTTAACACCAGAAGAATACTTCTATTTTATTGGAGAATTACGCGGACAAAATAAAGCCGATGTTGACAAACTGGTAACTGAGTTTGAAGATTTTTTTCACGGAGAAATTCTGGGGCAAAAAAAATATTTGCGCGATTTAAGTAAAGGCAACCAGAAAAAAGCTGGTATTGTTGCGGCACTTATTGGTCATCCAGAAGTAGTTATTCTAGACGAGCCCTTTGCTAACTTGGATCCCACAACGCAAATACGCTTAAAAGCTATTGTAAAAGATTTAGCAGAAAAGCAAGGCATAACCGTTTTAATATCTAGTCACGATTTACTACATGTTACAGATGTATGCGAACGTATAGTAGTCCTTGAGAAAGGCGAAATAGTTAAAGACTTAATTACCAACGAAGCTACACTAAAAGAATTAGAACTCCATTTTGCTAATTGACCTTTAATTTTATAGTAATACATTCAAAATAGCAAGTTTAACCTGCCTTTGCTTGCAGGCAGGCTAATCCTGTTGAAAAACAGGATCACGGGTTTAATACCATTTACACCTTGAAATTACTCAATAAAAACAAGCCTTTTTGCACTATGTTTCAAAATAAAAAATCATTGTAGCTAATGCTATGACTCATTTTTCTTTTTCACCTAATACAAAAAATCATCATTTTCTTTTGGGTAATTTCAAAATATAACTGGTATAACACATCTACCCTTGGGGTGTTTTTTAGATCTAAAGCTTGCCCTTTGGTTAACACCTTTTATTCTCAAAAAAGCAATTATCTAATTCTAAAAGTCATAACCAAACCTTAGGTTAATAAAAAAAGATGCTTATTTTTACCTGCTTACATAATATATGTAAGACTTTGTAGTTATGAACTCATCTTGACTTTTTATTTTTAACCGAAAATATGTTGAAATTTGACCAGATGAGGCACTTTTTGAAAGTCATAGCAGAGCTACGAATGAAAAAAGTAACGAAATATGGATGAATTTCAGCTATTTTTTAGGAAATAGAAAAAATCAAGATAAGTTCATTTATAACACTTAACACGCAGGTATTGAAAACACATTCTAAATCTATACTATTAATTGCAATTGCGCTTATTGCATTAGTAAGTTGTTCGCGTAAAAAAAATAAGTTTTTAAGTAGAAACATTCATGCTGTAACTGCAGAATACAATACACTTTTTAATGGTTATAATGCGCTTGAGGATGGCAAATCCTCATTAGCCGAGAGCTATCAAGACGACTACTGGAATATTCTACCCATAGAGCGTATGGAAATTTCGGATGACATCATACTACCTGGACAATCTAAAAACGAAAATTTTACGCGAGCAGAAGAAAAAGCCGTAAAAGCCATTCAAAAACACAGTATGAATATTGATGGCAAAGAGCATAATCCACAAATGGATGAAGCCTACTTACTTTTAGGTAAATCGCGTTACTTCGATCAGCGTTTCGTTCCAGCTTTAGAAGCTTTTAACTACATACTCTATAAATACCCAGCAAGTGATAAAATAAATCAAGCAAAAGTTTGGAGAGAGAAAACAAACATACGACTAGAAAACTACGAACTAGCTATAAAAAATTTAAAACGACTCTTAAGGTACGAAGAACTAGAGGATCAAGATTTAGCAGATGCCACCTCAATGCTTGCCCAAGCCTATATAAATACAAAAGTGATTGACACCGCAATTATTCACTTAGAAACAGCTGCGAATAACACCAAAAACAATGACGAAAGAGGGCGTTACCGTTTTATACAGGGGCAACTCTACAACAAATTAGGCTATAAAGACAGCGCAAATATTGCCTTTGATAAAATTATAGAACTCAATAGAAAGACACCAAGGATATATAGGATTAGTGCTTATCTGGAAAAGGTTAAAAACTTTGATTATGATGGTGGCGATCGTTTAGCACTTGTTGAGTTATTAGACGAATTAGAAACTAACAGAGAAAACCGACCTTTTTTAGATAAAATATACCACCAAATTGGACATTATCATTTAAAAAACGAATCGGATTCTTTGGCAATGATCTACTTTAATAAATCTATACATAAAGATTTTGGGGACACACAACTTAAAGCCAGAAATTACGAGATTTTAGGAAATATGCATTTTGACAAAAATTTATATGCAGGTGCAGGACTCTATTACGACAGTACGCTAACCAACTTAAAATTAAACTCAAAACCTTATCGTGTAATTAAACGTAAGCGCGATAACTTAGAAGATGTTATTCGATATGAAGGCATCGCAAAAATTGATGATAGCATCTTAAACTTAGTAAATATGTCTGATGCCGAAAAGTTATCCTATTTCGAAACTCATGTAGAAAAGCTAAAAAAGAAGCAGGAAGCTCTAGAAAAGGAAAAAGAAAAACAAGAGGCTCTAAAACGTAACTCAGGATTAGTTACTGTTAACAATACACCAGGCAGCAATACAAATATTGGAACTCCTAAAAACCAACAAACAGCTTTTTATTTTTATAACCCCACAACGGTTTCTTATGGTAAAAACGAGTTTGTAAAAGTTTGGGGAGATAGAGTGTTGGAAGACAATTGGAGATGGTCCAATAAGGCATCAACTGGAAACTTAACCATTACCCCTGGACAAAACCTAACAGCAACTTCAGAAGAAGAGCGCTTTAATCCAGAATATTATATTTCATTAATCCCCTCAGAAGAAAAGCAAATAGATAGTATATCCAGAGAACGTAATTATGCCTATTACCAATTAGGGTTAATTTATAAAGAAAAGTTTAAAGAGTACAATTTATCTAAAGGTAAACTGCAAGAATTACTTAAAAGCAATCCCGAAGAGCGTTTAATTTTGCCTTCAAAATACAATCTCTACAAGATTTATGACCTTTTAGGCGAAAACGATGAAGCCTCTATAGCTAAAACTGAAATTATTTCTAATTACCCAGATAGCCGTTATGCTACTATTTTAAATAATCCAGATAGCGCAGCTTCAAAAGACGAAAGTAGCCCAATAGCACTATATGAAAAGCTTTATGCTGTTTATGAAAAACAAGGTTATCAAGCCGTTATAAATAAATCTGAAACATACATTAAAGCCTTTGATGGCGACCCAATAGTCCCAAAATTTGAATTATTAAAAGCTACTGCAACCGCACGACTTTATGGTTTCGAACCTTATAAAAAAATAATAAATAACATCGCAGTCACTTATGCTAATACGCCAGAAGGCCTAGAAGCACAAAAAATTGAAACCGAAATGCTCCCAAAAATAGAGCGCAAAACGTTTGTTTCCGATAGTATATCAGACGCGTTTAAAGTCGTTTTTAAATTTGATGCTAACGATACAGAGAAAACAACCACTTTTAAAACCACTTTAGATGAAGTTTTAGACAATATTATTTACTATAAATTAAAATCTTCGGTTGATATTTACGATCCAAACACTACCTTTGTAATGATACATGGTTTAAAAAATAAAACCGTTGCTCAAACATTTCACCAAATTTTATTGGAAGAGGATGTTAGTAAAATAAACGAACCCTATTTTGTAGTATCGTCTACAAATTATCAAATAGTACAAATTCATAAGAATTTAGAAGATTATTTAAACATAAATAATAATTAAATCAACCTAATTATGTTTTCTGATAACAAAAAAACCAAACCCATGACAGAAACTAAATCTAGCCAAAACGTTATTGCACAAGGAACCAAAATAGTAGGGGATTTTACAAGCGAAGGAGATTTTAGAGTAGATGGTACCATAGAAGGGAATATTAAAACAAGAGGCAAACTAGTCGTTGGAAAAGACGGATTTATAAAAGGAACCTTAAAAGGTACAGATGCTTACTTTGATGGTAAATTTTCTGGAAAATTAGAATTATCTGGCACATTAACGCTTAAATCTTCTGCAGTTGTAGAAGGCGAAGTTGTAGTTGGTAAACTATCGGTAGAACCAGGAGCCACCTTTAATGTTACCTGTGTGATGAAAGATAGTGTAAAAAGTATAAACCACGGTGAGCCAAAAAAACTACAAACCGGGAAAGCAAATTAATCCTTATTTAAGATTTACTTCTGTAGCCATTCAAATGGGTGTTACCATATATCTAGGTAACTTATTTGGCAAATGGTTAGATGGAAAATACAATCAAACATTCTGGGAATCTTTAATCACATTACTCGCTGTTTTTATTGCAATTGCCAATGTGATAAGAGCAGTAATAAAGATTTCAAAATAAAATAGCTTTAAAAATTAGTAATGCTTAAACGAATTATTACTGTATCTGTAATTTTAGTACTCCTATTTGTAATAACATTTGGACTCCACAATTATATCAATAATAGTGATTTGTCTTTCTCTTTATTAAATATATACAGTTTCCACGCAATTTCTGCAATAGTAGTCTATACAATAGTAGAATTAGTAGCTAGTAAATTACCTTCTCAAGCAGGGTATGCGTATCTCATGATGATCTTTTTAAAAATAGGCACTTTTATATTAATATTTCAAGGGTCTGTGTTTTTAAAAAATGATTTATCCTTACCTGAACGTATTTCTCTAATAGTACCCTTGTTCATTTTTTTAATAGCTGAAGCTTTAGCTGTTGCTAAATTGCTAAATTCCCAATAATTACAGTATTTTCGGGCCATAAATTATATTATTAAAATCTAAACGAAAAAAAGTTTGGTTTTTTAAATTATTCCGTAGATTTGCAAAAAATTTTAGAGACCTAATTTTTAGTCGTGGAAATTATGATGGTAGCAAAAAAACCTATCAAGCTTTTAACAGCATTAGTATTAACCTTTTTTTCTATTGCATCTTATGCAACTAACGATGGTCATGGAGAAGAAAACAAAGACCCCCATAAAGGTGAACTTGTAGATACTCCAGATGAGATAAAAGAGTATATAACACATCACTTAAAAGATTCTCACGATTTTCACTTATACACTAATAACAAAACAGGTAAGCACTACGGTTTCGCACTGCCTGTGATTGTTTGGACCAGCAAAGGATTAAAAACATTTATGTCTTCTGCATTTCATCATGATGACGAAGGTCATACCATTGTTGAAAAAGATGACGTAAGCTTAGTAAAATTGCACAGTAAAATATACGAGTTAGATAACGGAGCAACATCTGTAAGTTTTGACGAACACCACCATCCAACAAACGCACATAAAGTATTAGATTTCTCTATCACAAAGTCTGTATTTGGAATGCTATTAGCTGGATTGCTAATGCTTTTAGGGTTTGGTGCTTTAGCTAAAGGGTATAAAAAAGGTAATACTATTCCTAAAGGAGTCGGTCGTGTGTTAGAACCCTTAGTAATTTATGTACGTGACGATATTGCAAGACCAAATATTGGAGAGAAAAAATATAGAAAGTTTATGGGCTTTTTATTAACTGTGTTTTTCTTTATCTGGATATTAAATTTATTAGGGTTAACACCATTAGGTTTTAATGTAACAGGACAAATTGCAGTAACAGTATGTTTGGCTTTATTTACAGCAATAATATATCTATTTAGTGGTAGTAAAGATTTTTGGGCGCATACCTTGTGGATGCCAGGTGTACCAGTAATTTTAAGACCAATATTAGCAGTAATAGAATTAGTGGGGTTTGTATTAATTAAGCCTTTCTCTCTACTAGTACGTTTATTTGCCAATATGACAGCAGGGCACTTTGTTGTTATGAGTTTAATAGCATTAATGATCTTATTAAAGAAGAAGTTTGGTGTAGTAGGCTCTACAGGAATGTCATTGGTACTAGCATTATTTATTTCGGTAATAGAAATTTTAGTAGCCTTTTTACAAGCGTTTATTTTCACAATGTTGTCATCGCTATTTATAGGAATGGCAGTAGAAGAACATGAAGAACATCATTAACAAGAATTTGTTTAATTAATATTTATAAAAATCAAGTAAAATGACTGGAACTCTTAATTTAATTGGAGCAGGATTAATCGTAATCGGTGGAGGAATCGGCTTAGGTCAAATAGGTGGAAAAGCAATGGAAGGTATTGCTCGTCAACCAGAAGCAGCTGGAAAAATCCAAACTGCGATGATCATCATTGGTGCCTTATTAGAAGGATTAGCATTTGGTGCTTTAATCTTAGGAAAATAATTTCCTGCAAAAAACAAAGAGAAAAAATAGTTTCTGTAACGGTTGGTTACAGAAACTGTTTTTAAAAAATTAAACAAATACAATTTTTTAAGAAAATCTATATTTTATGGAAGCTTTATTAAATGATTTTTCGGTAGGTTTATTTTTTATGCAAGCTATAATCTTAGTAATTTTAATATTACTAATGCGAAAGTTTGCTTGGAAACCTATTCTTAATGCTTTAGATGAAAGAGAAAGTGGTATTGAAGATGCATTGAAATCTGCTGAAAACGCAAAAAAGGAAATGGAGAATCTTCAAGCCAACAATGCAAAATTATTACAAGAAGCTAGAACAGAGCGTGAAACAATGTTAAAAGAGGCTAGAGAGATCAAAAATAAAATGATTGAAGATGCTAAAGCAGAGGCTCAAGAAGAGGCTAATAAGTTAGTAGCACAAGCACAAGCAACTATAGAAAGTGAAAAGAAAGCAGCTGTAGCCGATTTAAAATCGCAAGTAGCTAACTTATCTATAGAAATAGCAGAAAAAGTAGTTCGCGAAGAATTATCAAATAAAGACAAGCAAGTAAAGTTAGTGGAGTCTATGTTAGGCGAAGCTACTTTAAACTAAATAATTTAAACAAAAGCCCTTTCTTTAAGAAAGGATTTAGCATAGGATTATGGCAGGAACAAGAGCAGCTATACGTTACGCAAAAGCAGTATTAAGTTTAGCCCTTTCTGAAAACAAAGCAGAAGAGGTAAACACCGATATGCAGCTAATTGCTAATACCATTGCACAAAATGAAGATTTAAGCAGTATGTTGAGTAATTCTGTAATTAAAGCAGAAGCTAAAAAATCGGCATTATTAGCTATTTTTCCTAAACTAAATACTATAAGTAATGGTTTATTTGATGTGTTAGTATCAAATAAAAGAATTAACATTTTAAATAATGTAGCCTTAAAATACAGTACATTGTTCGATGCTCATAATGGCAAAGAAGTAGCACAAGTTACCACTGCTGTACCATTAACTAAAGATTTAGAGCTTCAGGTACTAGCTAAAGTAAAAGAGCTTACAAACAAAGCTGTAACTATAGAAAGTATTGTAGATGAAAACATATTAGGTGGTTTCATTTTAAGAGTTGGAGATAAGCAATACGATGCTAGTATCTCTAATAAACTAGATAAATTAAAAAGAGAATTTACATTAAATTAATAAATAGTTAGCGTTGATGTTATCTAACGTCTATTGTCTAATATCTAAAATCTAAAATAAAGATGGCAGAAGTAAAACCAGCTGAAGTATCAGCAATCTTAAAACAACAACTTGCAGGATTTGAAGCAGAAGCTTCATTAAATGAAGTAGGAACAGTACTTACTGTTGGTGATGGTATTGTACGTGCTTATGGATTATCTAACGCACAATACGGTGAGTTAGTAGAGTTTGAAGGCGGTTTAGAAGGTATTGTTCTTAACCTAGAAGAAGACAATGTTGGTATTGTATTATTAGGATCTTCAATAGGTGTTACAGAAGGTGCTACCGTAAAACGTACTGGTAAAATTGCTTCTATCAATGTTGGAGAAGGTATTGTTGGTCGTGTTGTAGATACATTAGGAAACCCAATTGATGGTAAAGGACCTATTTCTGGAGAGACTTATCAAATGCCATTAGAGCGTAAAGCGCCTGGTGTTATTTATCGTGAGCCAGTAACGGAGCCATTACAAACAGGTATTAAATCTATCGATGCCATGATCCCTGTAGGGCGTGGACAACGTGAGTTGGTAATTGGTGACCGTCAAACTGGTAAAACAACCGTTTGTATTGATACCATTTTAAATCAAAAAGAATTTTACGATGCAGGTGAGCCTGTATATTGTATATATGTCGCTGTAGGGCAAAAAGCATCTACTGTAGCAAACATTGCTAAAGTATTAGAAGAAAGAGGCGCATTAGCCTATACAACTATTGTAGCTGCAAATGCATCAGATCCTGCGCCAATGCAAGTATACGCACCAATGGCAGGTGCTGCAATTGGTGAATACTTTAGAGATACTGGTCGTCCAGCTTTAATTATTTATGACGATTTATCTAAACAAGCGGTAGCATACCGTGAGGTATCCTTATTATTACGTCGTCCACCAGGACGTGAAGCGTACCCTGGAGACGTTTTCTACTTACACTCGCGTTTATTAGAGCGTTCTGCTAAGGTGATTAACGACGATAGTATTGCTAAAAACATGAACGATCTACCCGATTCTTTAAAACCTATAGTTAAAGGTGGTGGTTCATTAACTGCTTTACCAATTATTGAAACTCAGGCAGGTGACGTATCGGCTTATATTCCAACAAACGTAATTTCTATTACAGACGGGCAGATATTTTTGGATGGTGATTTATTTAACTCTGGTGTACGTCCAGCTATTAACGTAGGGATCTCTGTATCTCGTGTTGGTGGTAATGCACAGATAAAATCAATGAAAAAAGTATCAGGTACATTAAAATTAGACCAGGCACAATTTCGTGAATTAGAAGCGTTTGCTAAGTTTGGTTCAGACCTTGATGCCGTTACATTAAATGTAATTGAAAAAGGTAAGCGTAATGTTGAGATCTTAAAGCAAGCTCAAAACGATCCGTTTACAGTTGAAGATCAGGTAGCAATTATTTACGCTGGATCTAAAAACTTATTAAGAGATGTACCGGTAAATAAAGTAAAAGAATTTGAAAGAGATTTCATAGAATTCTTAAACGCGAAGCACAGAGGTATTTTAGATACATTAAAGTCTGGAAAATTAACAGATGAAGCTACAGATACATTAACCACAGTAGCAAAAGATTTATCAAGTAAATATATATAGCCCCTCCCAGCCTCCCCGAAGGGGAGGAGTTAAACGGAGGAAAAATATTAAGTAAACTAATAAAAATCCCTCCCCTTTGGGGAGGTTAGGTGGGGCAAATGGCAAACTTAAAAGAAATACGTAACAGAATATCATCGGTATCTTCAACAATGCAGATTACCAGTGCCATGAAAATGGTATCTGCTGCTAAGTTAAAGAAAGCTCAGGACGCTATTACAGCAATGCGCCCTTATGCAGATAAATTAACTGAACTTTTACAAAGTTTAAGTGCCACTTTAGATGCCGATTCTGGAAGTAAATTTTCTGAGCAAAGAGAGGTTAAAAAAGTACTTATAGTAGCTGTAACCTCTAACAGAGGTTTAGCAGGAGCATTTAACTCTAATATTATAAAGCAGGTTAATAACCTGACGTCTCAAACCTACGCTAATCAAGACGTGTCTTATGTCGTGATAGGTAAAAAAGGGAATGATGCCTATAAAAAGTCTGATAAGATTATCGCTAACCATAGCGCTATTTTTGATGATTTAACTTTCGAAAATGTAGCAAATATAGCTCAGGATTTAATGGATAGGTTTGTTGCTGGTGAATTTGATAAAATTGAAGTTGTTTATAACAAGTTCAAAAATGCAGCCACTCAAATAGTAATGACAGAGCAGTTTTTACCAATCCTACCTATAGAAGGTGGAGAGGCAGATACAAATTCTGATTATGTTTTTGAGCCATCTAAAGCTGAAATTGTAGAGCAATTAATACCTAAGTCTCTTAAAACACAATTATATAAAGGTATAAGAGATTCTTTTGCCTCTGAGCACGGTGCACGTATGACTGCAATGCATAAGGCTACCGATAATGCTAAAGAGCTAAGAGATCAGCTTAAATTAACCTATAACAAAGCACGTCAAGCAGCAATTACTAACGAAATTTTAGAAATTGTAGGTGGAGCGGAAGCCTTGAATAATTAGAGAAATCTGAAAGATTTTTCAAAATGCTTCGAAGCGGAAGCGTTGAACAATTAGGCGTTAGGCAATTTTCAATAGACCGGAAGCGTTGAACAACTAATTAGTATGTTTGTCATTCCAGTGAAGGCAGGAATCCATAATATATACAGCCTTACCATTTTTGGTAAGGCTTTTCCTTTTTAGAATCTTTTGTGACTGTTAAACCTTTGTCTCGATAAAAAGTAATGCATGAATGATTTGTGATACTTTTTGATGAGTTATTTAATGCAATTGTGAGGTTTATTGTTTTGAGATTAAAGTTGACTAAATAATGACGTTTAGATTAGGGTTATTTGCTTGAGTTTTTACTCATAATTAAATAACCTTAAATCTAAGAACATGAAAAAAAATTTACTTACAGCATTTACATTACTAGTTTCTTTACTAAGTACTTCTCAAACCTTTATAGTTGATAATGTAGAATATGAAGTTACTTCAACAAGCCCTAATACTGTAACAATAATAGATAATACAAATTCAGGAGATTTAGTAATACCTGAAACAGTAGAAAATGGAGGTATAACTTATGCTATTACCAGTATTGGGAGTTTTGCATTTTCTTCAAATAGTTTAAGAAGCATTAACATTCCTGATGGTGTAACCAGTATAGGAGAGTGGGCTTTCAGATTTAACTTTTTAACAAGTTTAACTATTCCAAGTAGCGTAACCAGTATAGGAGATAATGCTTTTCGAGAAAACCAGTTGACAAGTTTAACTATTCCAAACAGTATAACAACTATTGGAGAAGCGGTCTTTTTTTCAAATAGATTAACAAATGTAACTATTCCAAATAGTGTTACAAGTATTGGGAATTTTGCTTTTCAGGATAACGAATTAGTAAGTGTGATTATTCCAAATAATGTAACAAGTATTGGAGTCTCTGCTTTTAATGAAAATCCTTTAACTGAGGTAATAACAACTGGTACTACTCCTGCAATTACACAAGGAAGTGCTTCTGGTCTTTTGGAAACGAATGTTTTTACAAACAATCGTAGTAATATAGATTTAATAATTCCAGATGGTACTACTGCTACCTATTTAGCAGCAGGATGGACTGGTTTTAAATCTATAAGAGAAAATTCTTCGTTAAGTATTGTAGGCTCAAAATTAAGTGCATCAACAAAACTAATAATAAAACAAAATGCACTAGACATTTTATATCCTAGCTCTATTAAATTAAAAAGCTATAACATTTATAATATCTCGGGAGTTAAAGTGTTAAGTGGAACTAATAAAACTATTGGTATAAACAATTTATCTAGTGGCTTATATGTAATAGAGTTAAATTTTAATAAGATAAAGATTCGTAAAAAGTTTGTAAAATCCTAGAAAAGCAGCTTCAGAAATTGTAGGTGGAGCGGAAGCGTTGAACAACTAATTAGTATGTTTGTCATTCCTGCGAAGGCAGGAATCCATAATATATACGAGGCTGTCTAAAAAGGCAGTCTCTTTTTTACACTATTAACCTGAGTTTCTATGAATCATAGATAAAAGTCAATAAACATGCTAGATTCAACTTATAATAGACTAGCTGGTTAGTTTATCGTAATTTAAGGAAGAAGATGGTATGTTTAGTGGTTTTTAGCTAGAAATTAATAAATTTTCATAGCTTCTAAGAGTGACATAATACACATATTTAAACTAAGTGCTTAATAGAGAGGTTTTTGTATTTTAAAAATAGTGTTCTTAGTTAGAAATCAGGTTATTAACTATACTTTTCAATAGGCTTATTACCAAAACGCGTTTGATATATTTTAGAAAAATACGATGTATGCTGAAAGCCAACTTCTAGTGCCAATTGTTTTAAAGAAATATCTGTGTTATGCTCAATTATTTTACGTGCCTTTTGTAATTTTATCTCGGTTATTAATTTGTTAGGCGTCATTCCTCTAATAGCTTTAATTTTTCGATATAAAGTACTTTCAGACATGTTGAAATTTTCTGCAATATCAGTTTGCTTGAATTCAAAAGAAGAACAGTTTTCTGAAATAAAATTCTCAACTAAATCTATCCAATTTTTGGTGTCTTCAATTTCTTCAGTAGAGATGTTTTCCTGATTAATAAATTGTACTCTTTGTTTGTAATTTTTTAATGCGTTTTCTATCCTTACAAGAAGCTCATTATTTTCAAAAGGCTTAGTTAAAAAATCGTCAATACCTAATCTAAATACGTTTAAACGACTTTCGTTATCATGTCTGGCTGTAAGCATTAAAACAGGCAGGTCTATTTTGTCTTTTTTTAGTTGTTTAACAAAGTTAAATCCATCCATTTTAGGCATCATGTAGTCGGTAATGATAAAGTCTATTGCACAATCTTTTAATAGGTTTAAAGCCTCATTTCCATCTTGAGCATGTATACAGGTATAACCTTGTTTAGCTAGTAGTGTTGTAATGTAGTTTCGCATTTTAGAGTTATCATCAACTACTAAGATTGTTTCTTCTTTATTTTTACTAGTATTTAAAGAAAGTTCTGTGGTGTTTTCTATAATAAGATTTGTAGTGTTTAAAGTATCTAAATGCTGCATTTCTTTTAAAGGTAGTATTACTTTAAAATGGCTTCCAACATTAACTTCACTTTCTATTTGAAGTATACCTTGGTGTAAATTTACAATTTCTTTGGTGAAAGATAACCCTATACCACTGTTTCCAGAATTATTGATATGGTTTTTAACTTGATAAAATTGATTACATATTTTGTGAACTTCTGTTATAGGAATTCCAATGCCTGTATCTTTTATAGAAATTCCAATAATGTCATTCTGCACAGTTAAACTTAATGTTACTTTTCCACCTTGATCTGTATATTTAGAAGCATTTAATAATATATTACCAATAGCTCTTTCTAAATAAATAATATCTGCTTCAATTAAGAAATTATTCGATATAGGTTCTAGATTAAAAGCTATATTTTTTTGATTGAAAAGTGCTTCAAATGAGAGATATAACTTTTGAATAAGCTCAGTAGCACTAATAGTTTTTATATTTAGCTTAAAATTAGACGTTTCAATTTTTGATAAATCTAACACATCATTTATAATAGAGGTTATTTTGTTTACTTCTTTATCTAAGCCTTGTTTTATTCGTTTTATACTAGGTGCCTTATCTTCTATACTTTCTAGTTGATTAATATCTCCTTTAATAAGCGTTAGAGGAGTTCTTATTTCATGTGAAATATTAATAAAGAATTGAGATTGAAAGTCATTAAGGTTTTGTAATTCTTGTCTTCTTTCTTCAAGCGCTTTTTCATTTTTAAAGTTTAGGTTTTTAAAATAGCCAACCATAATATATACACTAAAAGTTAGTACTGGCGGGTTTACACTATTAAATACAGAAACTGGGTAATGTTTAAAATAAAGATTGGGTAAAACAAGAGCTAGTATAGATATAATTAACACTGCAAAAATTACTTTTTTATTATCTAAAAGTATTAAAGCTACTCCTGGGGTTAATACAAAATAGTATTCCAAAAGTTGTCCCTGATATAAAAAATTAGAAAAAACAAATGGGACTAATAATAAGTTGAAAATGTAGAGAATACGAGCAGCAAAGAGTTTTTTAACATATTGTAGTAATTGAACAGGAAATACTAGAATGATTAACCATATAAAAACCTTAATAGATAAAGATTGTTGGATTTTGGTGAAAAAATACCTTTCTATAAAATTAGAGAAGGATACTAAGTACCAAACAGTACAAAAAATATTTAAAAGCTTAATTTTTTTTAATTCAATAGAACCTGTCTCCTGATCTGCTCCTATTGTAACATACCTATTTATTAGTTCGCTAATTTTCATTATCATCTAATTGTACTGCTTTATTATGGTAAACATAGAAAATTTATTATCATTTATTCTAGCAAATATGATAGTTGATTGATTTGTGATGATTTTTGATGAATTAGTGATTATTTAAAAAAGTAAAACCTTACAAGTGTTAATTTTGACAGGTTTTTGATTGAAAGTGATATAAAATTGAGGTTAATTTTTAATTTATTTGGAACTATGCTAACCTCAATAATTAAAACCATGAAAAAAATTACATTTTTAATATTTATCACGTTTCTATTTGTTTTTTACAATAGAACAGAAGCTCAAACTTTAACATTTTCATCAGACCCAGGACCTGCTTGGGATGATGGTATTGTAAATGACGGAGATGGAGGTTCAACTAATATCGTTGGATTAACAATAGAAATTTATAACGTTAATGATGCGCTAAATAATCTAGGAGAAATAGAATGGTACTCTAATAATGATTTAGGTACAACAGATGGCTTTTCGGGACTCACTACTTTTTTTGCTCCTTCAGTTAATGATGATTGGAAAGGGCTATTTATAAAAGAAGCTAACGGATTAGAATTTCAAATTAATGGCTTTGATTGGTATGATTGGGGTAACAATAACAGCCAACCAATGACGGTGTTAGGTTTTAGAGATAATAATCAGGTAGCTTCAACAACATTCATTGGAAATTCTGGAGGAAACAGTGTGTCGGTTAGTTTAGATGCTAGTTTTGATAATGTCGATGAAGTAAGAATTATTACGACCTCAGGCCTTACATATCCTTCAATAAATAATATAAAATTTGGTAACGCAGTATTAAGCAATAAAGCGCATAACCATAACAACTTAAAAATATATGCGCACAACAAGCAATTTGTTTCAAATAACAGGAAAGCAAGACTAGAAATAGTTAATATTCTTGGCCAAAATGTAGATAATGAAAATTTAAAATCTGGGATTTATATTGTTAAAGTTAGCTTACCAAATAGTGACAGAGTAAGAGTGTTTAAAAGGGTTATAAAATAACATTAGTAAGAGTTATTATTAAAAAACAGACAATTAAAGTGCTCTAATTTTAAACTCAAAGCATGAAAAAAATAACCTACTTAGTATTAACTTTTCTTGCCTTATATTCTTGTTCATCATCTAATGAGCAAGTGCCTTGCAAACAAGTTACATGGTATCTAGATACAGATGCAGACGGTTATGGTGATGCCAATAACACTCAAGAATCCTGTACAAAACCTGATGGATATGTGGATAATAATTTGGATTGCAACGATGCAAACGACACAATACACCCGAATGCTACAGAAACACATAATGATATTGATGATAATTGCAATGGCACTGTTGATGAATGCGATTCTCATACAGATTGTACTGGAGTTTGTATAAATAGTGTATGTACAGAGAATACAGTTCCAGTTAATTATACGTATGAATTTACCAAACACCAATACAATCATACATACAATACTAAAGAAACTTTAATGCCTTATAGTTTTTTCGAACCAGCTCAGGCTACTATTTCTAACGAAAATTTTCCTTTAATAGTTTCGTTACATGGTTCGGAATATCTCTTTAATACAGAGGAATTTTTTCTTGCGCACCATCCATCAAATTATATGGCAACAGCATGGATAGAGGAAGTAAAACAACAACAATATCCCGCTTATGTAGTAGCTCCTAATATTCATTTAAACATCTTTAATGTTGATGGTTATGGTGGCTGGAGTGATGAGGCTTCTCAAGACTTCTTGAACGAATTAATTGAAGAATTGACCTCAGGATATCAAATCGACGCAGATAGAATTTATTTTGTTGGTCATTCCGCAGGTGGCGGTGCAGTTTGGGAATTAGATCAAAAACTTAAAAATAAGGCCGCTGCTATCGTCCCGTTAAGCAATTCAGCTATTAGTGCAGATGCAATAATTAATGATATTTCTAATGGGGTTTATAATGACATTTCAATTTGGAATATTGTACATGTTTCTGATAATGAACAATCCATACTTACTAGTAGACCGATTTTTATGTACCTGCAAAATAATAATTTTAACCCTGTAATTACAAATACTTTAGACGCTCAAATTTTTGAACTAACCCAAGAACAAATTGAAGAAGAAATCGAGGCAGGGAGAAATTATTTTTATACTGAAAATAGAGGCTCTTGTGGTAATTTATGTCATTATTCTTGGGTCAACCAGTTAGAAGGAGAATTAATATTCAAATGGTTATTTAAACAACAAAAAAATAATTAATACCTATTGCTAACTAACATGTGTATAAGTGATAACGATTGGATAAAAAATATCCTGAAAATAGTTGATCTATGGTCATTCTAACATGGAGCGCTGTTGGGACATAGAGGCTATTTTTGGAAATATCAAACAGAATATGAACTTCAAGCGTTTTATGCTAAGGGGATTGGATAAGGTAAATGTAGAAATAGGACTTATTGCAATGGCACATAACCTTAAAAAGTATAGTTTAACATTCTAAAACAACTTTAAGTACTTTTTACTTTAAACTTATAACTTAAAAAAAGCAATATGTTCAAGACCTTCAAACATACTAAAAAAAAAATCGCCTAAAAATTACTTTCTAGACGACCTCTTTTTTTTTAAATTTTCATGTAACATTTTTTTGGTTTTGCATCTAAAGGGAAAATCAATTAAAAAAATGAATACCATGAAAACAATTAAAACCATTTTATTAGTAGCAGTATTTTTAGTATCAATAGCATCGTTTGCGCAAAACAAAGCATTCAAAGTAGATGTAATAGGTAAAGGAGAACCTGTATTATTATTTCCAGGATTTACTTGTACGGGAGATGTTTGGAACGATCTTGTTTCAGAATTATCTAAAACCAAACAATGTCATGTGTTTACATTTGCCGGCTTTGGAGGTATACCAGCCATAGAAAAACCATGGTTGCCAAAAATAAAAGAAAGTGTTAGTAATTACATTTCTGAACAAAAATTAGAAAATAGCACTTTAATAGGTCATAGTTTAGGAGGATCTTTAGCCTTATGGTTAGCAACAGATGGCACTAAATTTAATAAAGTAATTCTAGTAGATGCACTACCCTCTGTAGGCGCCTTAATGATGCCAAATTTTAATAAAGATTATATTCAATATGATACCCCTTACAATAAACAATTATTAGAAATGAACGATACTGATTTTGATAATTTAGCAAACCAATTTGCTACAGGAATGTGTTTAAATAAAAGTAAACATTCGCAAATTAAAAAATGGATTCTAAAATCTGATAGAAAAACATATGTTTATGGTTATACAGATTTGCTTAAGTTAGATTTAAGAGAAGATGTTGGTAATATAAAATCACCTGTACTAATTTTAGGAGCAACACACCCTTATGGAGCAGAAACCGTTAAAAACACCTACCAAACTCAATATAAAAATCTTGAAAATTATACTATAGAGTATGCCACTAATTCTGCACATTTTATCATGTATGATCAACCAGAGTGGTTTATAAAAACAATTAAAACAGCAATACAATAATAAACAATGAAAAACTTAGAGTCTAAGTTTGAAGAGCTTTATAGCACCAATTATCCAAAAGTAATGCGATTATGCATGGGGTATGCAAATGGTGATAGTATGCAAGCAAAAGACATAGCACAAGAGGTTTTTATCAAGGTATGGGAAAGTTTAGGCGCGTTTAGAAACGAATCAAGTATCTCTACATGGATATATAGAATAACAGTAAATACCTGTTTATTGAGTTTAAGAAATAAAAAATCATTAAATCTCTTGGGAGAGGTTCAGGAGATGGAAAATGAAAATGATTCGGAAGATAAAGAGCAAAAACTAAAACAACTATATAATTGCATCAATACCCTAAGTAAAGACAGCAAGAGTATTATTTTATTGGAGCTAGAAGGATTGCCTCAAAAGGAGATAGCTGAAATTATGGGATTAAAGCATGAAGCAGTAAGAGTGAGAATACATAGAATTAAAAGTGAATTAACTAAATGCGTAAAAAATGATAACATTTGAAAATTTAAAATTACAATGGGAAGATCAACCTGTGCAAAATACACCTGTTAATGGTGCCAAAGATATTATTCAAAAAGTAGCTTTTCTTAATAGAAAACAACGAATAACAAATGTAGTGTTACTTTTAACAGCAATAGTGCTTTTAGGATTCTTCTTCTATATAGTCGCTTATAAAAATACCATTGCATCTGTAGCCTTAATATTAATGACTTGCGCTTTATGTATTAGAGTATTTATAGAGCATTTAAGTATTAGTAAACTTAAACAAATAAAAACAACGGTAAATACCAGTACTTTTAAAAACAAAATAGTTAAATACTATAAGAATAGAATAAAAACACATTATATAATCACACCCATAATTTTTGTTTTGTACAGTATTGGTTTTATAATGCTATTGCCCTTATTTAAACAAGGCCTTTCTTATGGATTCTATCTATACATATTAATATCTGGAATTATTATTTTAATTATTATGGGTCTTTTTATAAGAAAACAAATACTTAAAGAACTCGTGATACTCAAGGAACTTAAAAACTAATCTAAAAGCAGGCTGTTTAAAAAGTAATTAGTAATGTCATTCAGAGCATAGCGATGAATCTTAATTTAAATCAGGTTTTTACGATGTAATAAGAGCTTCATTTCATTCAAGAATGACTCTTTTTAGACAGCTTCTTTTTTATGGCATTACTTTTGAAATAATTAAACTCGAATATGACGCCATCTAAATACATACCAATAATTGCAATACTTATGCTGTGCTTTTTTAGTTGTTCTAGCACAAAAAAACTTCAAACTAAAACACCTTTTAAAATAGAAGAGGTCTACTTAAAAAAAGGGAATTTAAACACAGAAAGAGATATTATTTATATTACTATTACGTCAAATTCTAAAAATACAGAATTAGATAGTATCTTCTTTAAAGGCAAAAAAGCAAAACTTAAACTTATTAGTAAAAATCTTTATTCTGCTACTTTTAAAAAAACACCTAAAAAAGACATTATAATGAGCAATAAACCATATGCAGAATATGGTAACCCTGTACCAGAAATACCAGTAAAAATGCCTTTTGAAATAAATCCCAACGAATGTATTATAAGCTATAACTTAAAGAATGAAACTTTTTATTATAAAGTTTTGGTTTTAGTTAAAGAGTAATCCTAGTTAATGCTCACATTCGTATATTTGTATAGCTAAAAAGTATACTTTTAGCATAATAAAAATAGTATTTGGGCGGACTAAAAACATTATTTAAGCAAACATTTATTTATGGTTTAGCAACGGTGCTTCCAAGAATGCTGAGTTTTTTATTGGTCCCACTATACACAGCTGTTTTACCTTCTGTAGCTGAATATGGCGAAGTTTCGGTTATTTTTTCTTATTTCGTTTTGTTTAATGTTATCCTTGCTTATGGTATGGAGACAGCTTTCTTTAGATTCTTCAATAAAGAAGATGAAAAAGATACAGTTATTGGTACTTCAGCTATATCCTTAGCAATATCTTCGATAGGCTTTTTTATTATTGCAATGCTGTTTCAGGAGCAAATAGCTAACCTTATTAATATTGATGTTAAATACATCAACCTCGTAATCTGGATTTTGTTATTTGATGCATTAGTTATTATACCTTTTGCTTGGTTAAGGGCTACTCAAAGACCTATGCGATACGCAATTATAAAAATCTTTAATGTAGCAATAAATTTAGGATTGAATTTGTTCTTCCTTTTAGTATTGAAAGATCTAGCCAAAGGAGAATCTATATTAGCGATACTCTATAAGCCAAATTTTGAAATTAGTTACATCTTTATTTCAAATTTAGTGGCCAGTGCAGTTACACTTTTAATGATCTTACCACTATACTTTAAAATCAACTATAAATTTAGTTCAGATTTATGGAAACGTATGATGAAATATGCTTTACCTGTGCTTATTGCCGGTATTGCGTTTTCTATTAACGAAACATTCGACAGAATTTTGCTTGATTATCTTTTACCAAAAAATGAAGGTAAAACCCAAATAGGTATGTATTCTGCATGCTACAAACTAGCGCTATTTATGACCTTATTCGCTACAGCTTATAGATTGGGTATTGAACCTTTCTTTTTTAGTCATGCCAAATCTGAAAACCCTCAAAATAACTATGCTAAAATATTAGAGTTTTTTGTTGCTTTAGGATCTATAATCCTATTAGGTGTTGTTGTTTTTGCCGATATATTAAAACCCTATATAGTTGTAGGTGAAGCTTATTGGGAAGCCATGTGGATAGTACCTATTATCTTATTAGCTAATTTCTGTTTAGGTATTTACCACAATTTATCGGTTTGGTACAAAATAACAGACAGAACTAAATTTGGAGCCTACATCTCAATTATTGGTGCGATTATTACGCTTTTAATTAATTTTATTTTTATACCAACGTATGGGTATAAGGCATCAGCAATCGCAACCTTAACCGCTTATGCGCTAATGATGCTATTATCATATTATTTTGGCAGGAAATATTATCCAATTCCTTATAATCTTAAAAAAATAGGGTTATACTTAATACTCTCTATTACATTTTCAGGAATTTCCTTCTATCAATTTAGGGCCAATTATATAGTGGGAATTTCGCTGTTAATTGTATTTTTGGGTGTTGTTTGGCTTTCAGAAAAAAATCACATAAAACAATTGTTAAAAAGATAATATGCAGATAAAAGTTATTAATAAATCAAGTCATAATTTGCCACACTATGAGACCATTGCTTCGGCAGGCATGGACTTAAGAGCAAACATTGAAGAAGCCATAACATTAAAACCTTTAGAACGCACTATAGTAAAAACAGGATTATTTATAGAACTACCTCTAGGTTTTGAAGCTCAAGTACGCCCAAGAAGTGGACTAGCAGCAAAAAAAGGCATAACAGTATTGAATGCACCAGGAACAGTAGATGCAGATTACAGAGGAGAAATAGGTGTGATTTTAGTAAATCTTTCTAACGAAGGTTTTACTATTGAAAACGGAGAACGCATTGCCCAATTAGTTATTGCAAAGCATGAACGCGCAGAATGGATTGAAGTTGAAGCACTATCTGAAACCTCTAGAGGTGAAGGCGGTTTTGGGAGTACGGGAACGAAGTAAATAAGTCCCTCTGCCTTACGGCATCTCCCCAAAGGGGAGAATGAGGAATAAAATAAAAAAATATTAACCATTAAATAAAAATCCCCTCTCCTTTGGAGAGGGTTAGGGAGAGGAATGAAAATAATAGTACCAATGGCGGGACGAGGTTCTCGTTTAAGACCGCACAGCTTAACAGTACCAAAACCATTAATCCCAGTTGCAGGACAGCCTATTGTACATCGTTTGGTAAAAGATATTGCAAAAGTGTTAAAACAACCTATTGAGGAAATAGCCTTTGTTTTAGGTGATCCAGCATGGTTTGGAGACGATGTAGTATCAAGTTTAAAAGATTTAGCAAAAAGCTTAGGAGCAAAAGCTTCCATATACCGCCAAGATAAACCATTAGGGACAGGACATGCTATTATGTGTGCAAAACCCTCTTTATCTGGTCCTGCTGTAATTGCTTATGCAGACACGTTGATTAGAGCAGAATTCGATTTAGACCCAGAAGCAGATAGCGTAATCTGGACAAAACGAGTAGACAATCCAGAAGCATATGGTGTTGTAAAACTAAACGAAAACAATGAAATTGTTGAATTAGTTGAAAAACCAGAAACCTTTGTAAGCGATCAAGCAGTTATTGGTATATACTATTTTAAAGATGTAGCAGTTTTAAAAAATAAGCTTCAGGACGTTTTAGATGAAAATGTAATGAATGGTGGCGAATACCAAATAAATGATGGCATTAAACGCATGATGGCAGATGGAAAAACATTTAAAACAGGTACTGTAGATGAGTGGATGGACTGTGGTAATAAAAACATTACTATAGAAACCAACCAGCGTATGTTAGGTTTTCTAAAAGCAGATGCAGAAGAACAACTCGTGTCAAGTTCTGTTAAATTAGATAACGCTACTATAGTAGAACCCTGTTTTGTTGGTAAAAATGTAGTGTTAAAAAATACAACTATAGGCCCTTTTGTATCTGTTGGAAATGGAACAGTAATAGAAAATTCAACCATAGAAAATAGTTTAATTCAAACTAATACAAGCATAAAAAATGCCAATTTAAAAAATGCTATGATTGGTAATCATGTAAAATACAATGGCGAATTTACAAGTATTAGTATTGGCGATTATTCGGTATTAGAATAAAACGCAAAACATTAAAAAGATTTTGGAATAACTATTGCTATTAAATTATTAACTTAAGCACATGTTTGGAATACAAAATTTTGAAACTTTTATACTGGCAGGAATACTTTTAAACCTAACACCTGGAGCAGATACTATGTATATTTTGGGTAGAAGTATCTCTCAAGGTAAAAAAGCAGGCATATTGTCTGCTTTAGGTATTGCAACAGGCGCACTTGTACATTGCTTATTTGCAGCATTGGGGCTTTCAATAATCCTTGCAAAATCTGCATTAGCTTTTGAAATTGTAAAATATGCAGGTGCAGCTTATTTAATCTTTTTGGGCGTTAAAATGTTAGTATCAAAATCAAGCAATAACTTTGACCTAGAAAAGCGAACAAAAACTGTTAGCTATAAGAAAATTTATATCTCAGGTATCTTTACCAATATTCTAAACCCAAAAGTAGCATTATTTTTTCTGGCCTTTTTACCTCAATTTATAAACCCAAATTATACTAACAATGGGGTGCCATTTTTAATATTAGGTCTAACATTTGTATGTACAGGTACAACCTGGTGTTTAGCTTTAGCCATTTTTTCTTCTAAACTATCAAAAAAAATCAAAAAAAATTATACTATAAAAAAATGGTTAGATAGAATTACTGGAGGTCTATTTATTGCCCTTGGTATAAAATTAGCACTGGCTAAAAAATAAGTTATGACAAAAAGCATCTACATATTACTTCTTGTATTTGGAATGGTATTAGCTCCAAAAATAAGTCATGCCCAAGTAGATTTTAATAAAAAACCAGATGACGATTTAGGTGATGTAGAAGATACCTTTCAAGAGTTGTTTTTTGAAGCATTAAAACAAAAAGGCATTGAAAATTATCAACGTTCTGCAGATGCGCTTTTACAATGTATAGAAATAGATAAATCTCCAGCTGTATTATACTTTGAGCTAGGTAAAAACTATACCAAACTAAAAAACTTTGGAGCTGCCGAAGATGCATTAAAAGAAGCCGTTAGCAAAGATCCTGAAAATGAATGGTATCTGGACGAACTCTATGGGTATTATGTCTCTCAAAACGATCTAAATAAAGCCTTAAAAACGGTAAAACAATTGGTAAAATACCATCCCGATTACAAGGAAGATTTGGCATCGTTGTATGTGAAAATGGAAAAATTTGACGATGCTTTAGGTATTTTAGATGAATTAGATAACTCCCAAGGCGTTTCGGTATCCAGAGATATGTTACGCAATAGGATTTATACGATTACCGGGCGTTCTAAAGACCGTATAAAAAATCTCGAATCTCGTATAGATGATAACCCCAAAAAAGAATCTAATTACCTCGCACTTATTTACAGATACAGCGAAAACAACGACAGCGAGAAAGCTTTTAAAACAGCTAAAGAATTGCTAAAAATAAATCCGAAATCAGAATTGGTACATTTAGCACTTTACAAGTTTTATCTGGATAAAAACAACACACCTGAAGCTATAAAATCTATGAAAGTAGTTGTAAAAAGCAACACTATAAAGCCAAATGCAAAGCTTAAAGTACTATCAGATTTTGTAAACTTTGTTAAAAAACATCCAGAGTACGAAAAAGATTTAGTTGATGCTACCACCCTATTAGATAATAAAACCAATGCCAAAACGCTAAATGATTTAGCACGTTACCATCTCAATAAAAACGATAAAGCTACTGCCTTACATTACTTTCAAAAGGCATTAAAGTTAAATAGTGATAATTTTGAAACATTAAAAAACGTATTACTACTTCATGTCGATTTACAACAATATAACGACGCCGTAGATAAAAGCAATAAAGCAATAAATAAATATCCAGCGCAACCATTGTGTTATCTTATTAATGGCGTTGCTTTAAATAAACTAGAGCAACCTAAAAAAGCATTAGAAGCTTTAGAATCTGGACTTGATTGGATTGTGGACGATATAAAAATGGAAGCCGATTTTTACCGCCAACTCGGTAAAGCTTATGAGTTGCTAAACAATACAACAAAAGCACAATCGTTTATAGAAAAAGCAAATGCTTTACAAACAAAGAAAATAGATTAAAACCCAAACCTTTTGCAATACAAATATTACATAGCTATTATATTTTTTTCCATGACTATAGTGTTTAGTAGTTGTAAATCGGCTAAAACTGTAGATCAAGGAAATTCTAATTTTAGATTATCTGCAAACCAGTTAGTAAAAGAAAATGCTAAAAAAACACCTAATTTTAACACATTACAATCCAAATTAAAAATTACTTATACAGAAGGTTCTAAGCAACAATCCAATACTGTTAATTACAGGATGAAAAAGGATGAAGTTATTTGGATTAGTGCTGCTTTTGCTGTTATAAGAGCCAAAATCACCCCAAACAGTGTTAGTTTTTATAACAAATTAGATAAAACATATTTTAATGGTGATTTTGAATATTTTAGCAAGCTTTTGGGTACCACAGAACTGGATTTTGAAAAAATTCAAAATCTACTATTAGGTGAAGCCTTGTTTAATTTAAGTGATGACACCTACAAAGTTTCCATTCACGAAGATAATTATGCCCTTCAACCTAAGAAACAACGTCATTTATTTGAACTCTTTTATCTCTTAAATCCGTCGCATTTTAAAATAAAATCACAACAATTATCTCAGTTTAAAGAACAACGTCACTTAGAGATTAATTATTTAAAACATCAGGAAGTGAATCAACAAATTCTACCTGAATTAGTTAAAGTAAATGCTGTAGAAGCTGATAAAGAAATAGTTGCAGAACTAGAGTTTAAATCGGTAACATTAAACGAGGACTTAAGGTTTCCGTTTAAAATACCTTCAGGATATAAGGAGATTAAACTTTAATGACACGTGTAAAGCTCATATTCAAAATACTGCTGTTACTGTTTTTTTTTACCAGTAGCCCTACTATTCTTTCCCAAAACAATAAACAAAAACAGTTAGAGTCTCGTAGGCAGGAATTGCGTAGAGAAATTCAAAAAATTAATGCTTTACGAGCCGAAAATAAATCCAAGGAAAAATCTCAATTGTCTTTAATTGAGGATTTCAACTATAAAATAAATGTATTAAATAACCTTATAAAAGTTACCAATCAGCAAGCCAATCTATTAACCAGAGAAATAAATAGTAATCAAAGACAAATTAGCGCGTTAAGAAATGAATTAAAACTCCTTAAAGAAGATTATGCCAGTATGGTTGTTAAATCGTACAAAAGCAGAAATCAACAAAGTAAAATTATGTTTTTATTATCTTCAGATAACTTTAAACAAGCTTATAAGCGTTTGCAGTATATGAAGCAATATACAAATCACCAAAAAGAACAAGGAGAGATTATAAAGTCAAAAACTATAGAATTACAAAGTATCAATAAAAAATTAGTAGCGCAAAAAGAGGATAAGAAAAAGTTGATTGCCGAAAATAAAGTAGCACAAAACAAATTAGAAAAAGAACGTACTCAACATAAAGTTTTAATGGCTTCTATTAGAAAAAACCTAAGCAAGTACACAGCGCAAATTAGGACAAAACAAAGAGAAGCGAATAGAATAGACCGAGAAATAGAACGCATTATTAAAGCCGCTATTGCTGCTTCTAATAAAAAGCGCGCAAAGACATCGACTTCAAGTAAAAAATCAGCAGGATTTAGCTTAACATCCGAAGAAAAGGTTTTAGCTAATAGTTTTACTGCTAATAAAGGAAAATTACCCTGGCCTGTTGAAAAAGGTTATGTAAAATTAGGCTATGGCACCCAACGTTCTTTGGTAGATCCCTCTTTAACTATTAAAAGTAATGGTGTGAGAATCGCAACAGAAAAAGGCGCAAAAGTTAGAGCTGTTTTTAATGGTAAAGTAAGCAAGATTGTGCTTATAAAAAATGCTAATCCTATTGTTATGATACGTCATGGTAATTATATTACAGCCTATAAAAACTTAGGAAAAGTATTTGTTAAAGAGGGCGATAAAGTCACAACAAAACAGCATATAGGCGAGGTATTTACCAACCCTAGTAATGGAGAAACAGTACTTAATTTTGTAGTCTTTAAAAATTTACAAACACAAAATCCTGCTAGTTGGATTTATAAGATGTGATAGTCTTAAACAGCTTCAAGTAGAACTTGATTTAATAATTCTTATCTTAAGATAACAAGAAAAGGTTAACTATTGTGACAAAAGTTACAGTTTAAATGTTGAAAAAGTAATACCTTCAAGAAAAATTAAACTCATGAAATCACTTCTAAGCTTATTTTTAGTCCTGTTTTTTATTAGTTGTAATGGTCAAGACGACAATAATACGAGTAATAATAATGCTCCAGACGACTCACCCGACATGATGGCTTCTAGTACACCTCTTTCTATTGAAAATGTTGCGGTATCAGGCAATGAAAACAATTATCAATTTAGCGTTACCCTATCAAGCCCAGATACAGGTTGTGAGCAATATGCCAATTGGTGGGAAGTTATTTCTGAAGATGGCAGTACACTAATTTACAGAAGAGTTTTAGGCCACAGTCATGTAAATGAACAGCCCTTTACCAGATCTGGTAGTGGAGTTGATATAAATGCTACAGACGTAGTTATTATTAGAGGACATATGAATAATACAGGCTATAGTACAAATGCTATGAAAGGTAGTGTCTCTAAAGGTTTTACTTCTACTACTCTAGATAACGACTTTGCCCCTAAATTGTCTACTCTAGAACCGCTTCCTAACAATTGCGCTTTTTAGGGATATGCCAATCCCTCTTATACTAAGCTTCATCATAAAATGAAAACAGGACTGGTATGTATAATCTATATGTTTTTAATCATGCAACTAAAGGTGAGTTCGACGTAACTTAATTTTATTTTTTATAGCCATGTTCTTGATTTTCATAACCATGTCAATTTCGACAAAGAGAGGAACGAGCGATGAGAAATCTTATTTAGAGTAGATTCTTCCTCAAAAGCTTCGCTTTGTATCTTCAACAAAATATATTTTGTTTTTGATAATGCCTGAATGACAACGATTTTATTGAGTTAAATCGTAAGATTCTTAGTGTCGGTAATTTAATGTCGAACTCGTTAAATAATATGTTAATTAAAGCTCTAAACTTTAATTAACACATAGCCATTTTTAGTTTTTCTGTAATGGTTGCCTTTCCAGTAATAATAGTGTTTCCCTTTAACTTTTACAAGTTTGTAATGTTTAGGCGTTTTCTTTTCCATAGTAGCCGAAGCTATTTTCGATACTACTGGGGTAGTGCAGGAGCTTAATGCCGTAATAGACAAAGCTAGAAGTGAAATGTAGAGAGATTTCATAGCAATTAAGATTTGGGTTAATATTGCAATGCTTTAGACTCTGCTAATTAAAAAAGGTTTAATCAAACAAAGCTTTTAATTCTGTTGCATCATTTGGTTTTATTTTTCCAGCCAATAAAAGGCTTAGTTGTTTACGTCTTAGCGCAGCTTTAAAGCGCTCTTTTTCTATAGGTGTTTCTGGTGTTATTTCTGGTACAGCAGTAGGTTTTCCATTTTTATCTACTGCAACAAAAGTATAAATTGCTTCATTTACTTTTGTTTTGTCTCCAGACTTACGATCTTCTATCCATACATCTATACATACTTCCATAGATGTTCTAAAAGCTCTGGATACTTTTGCTTCTACCGTAACAACACTTCCTAAAGGCACCACCTTTGTAAATGCAACATGGTTTACAGATGCTGTAACCGTTATACATCTACTATGTCTACCAGCCGCTATACTAGCAGCCCTATCCATACGCGCCAATAACTCTCCTCCAAATAAGTTATTTAACGCATTAGTTTCACCCGGTAAAACCATATCGGTTAGTACGGTTTTAGATTGCTCTGGGGTCTTCGATTTCATGTAATATTCAACATTTTAAACATCACATATCCTACTAAAGTAATCATTTATAGCAGAATAACAAATGTTTTGTCTCCAAAATTTGATGGCGTAAAGGTACACATTAAAATTTAATAAGGGATTTTTGCAGAAATTAATCCAATTTTTTCACCAACAACCAAGCGTCTTTGTTATGGTCTCTTTTAATCGCTCTCAAAGCTTTTTTAGCTTCTAATCTAGTTTCATAACTAGAGTAAACTACTTGATGTAAACCGTATTTATTAGCGCCTATTTTTCGTGCACTGAACCCTTGCGCATAGAGCTGTTCGATCTTTTTATCGCAGTTCTCTTCTACTCTAAAGGCTCCTGCTACAACATGATAATTGCCCGTTTGTTTTTCTACGCTTAATGTGGTCGCAGGAAGTGGATTTAAACTAAACGTAGCTTCTTGTATTTTTGTTTCTAGCTGTTGCGTAGCTTCTTCTTGTGCTATTTGATTATGTGTCTCAACCTGATCAACATAATATTTAGACGCTCCAAGACCTCCTATAGTTAGTGCAACTAAAGCTATAGCAGCATATTTTAAGTAATTTCTGTTTTTACGCTTCTCTGGTGTAATAGCAATAGGTACTACTTTTTCAATTTCTTGTACAGCCTCTTTATGTACTTCACGTAATTTAGGGGTCTCTTTTTTAGCAGGTATCGCTAACTCAAATTGAGATAAACCAAAAGCGTCTGTTAAATAGTTTAAATTATAGAAAGGTTCAAAGACTATTTTACCTTCTTCATTAAATATTATTTCACCAATATTGCTAAAGGTAATTCTTTCGCCTTGTGTTAAATATTCCTTTAAGGTTTTAACCTGGTTTCTTATCTTTTTTGAAGCTACTTCAAAAGGTATTTTTTCTACATCAGCCATATAACGCGCCAATAAGCCATCGTTATTCTGGATTTGCTCATTAAAAGAAATTACTTTTTTAGGCGGGTAAAACGTATTGTTTTCGATATTTACTATGGCCGATTTAGTTTCAGTTAAAAACGCACCAAAATCGGGTAATACCACACATTCATACCTGTATAGTAAATCGCTGATGTAATTTTCTAATTGCATAAGTACAAAGCTAACAAATCGTAGCAACAAAATATAAATTTCGTTAAAATTTTGACATAACAATTTATTAACAATTCAAAAATTCCGAAATTGCATATTAAACACGTACTTATTTTATGACAAAAACCGACATGCTTTACACTTTAGCCTTACAACATGTACCTAACATTGGTGCTATTACAGCTAAAAAACTCATTGGGTTTTGTGGTTCTCCAGAAGCTGTTTTAAAAGAGAAGAAACAAAATTTGCTCAAAATAGATGGTATAGGCGAATTTATTTTAAGTCAATTATTTCAGAAAAACCATGTGTTGGAAGCAGAAAAAGAACTTCAATTTATTGAAGATAACAATATAAAAGCTACATATTTTAAAGCCAGCAACTATCCAGAAAAACTTAAACATTGTATAGACGCCCCTATTTTATTATTTCAAACTGGGGCTATAGATTTAAATAAAAAACACATTATAAGTATTGTTGGCACCAGAAAAATAACTACAAATGGCATTGCTTTTTGTGAAAAGTTAATTGCAACTTTAGAACCTTACAATCCTATAATTATATCTGGTTTTGCTTATGGTACAGATATTACGGCTCATAAAAATGCCATAAAACATAATTTACAGAATGTTGCTTGTCTTGCGCACGGTTTAAACCAAATCTACCCTAAAGTTCACAAAAAATATATGGCTGCTGTTGAAAGAAATGGCGGCTTTTTATCCGATTTTTGGAGTACAGATCCATTTGACAGAAATAATTTTTTAAAGCGTAATCGCATTATTGCTGGCTTAAGCGAAGCTACTATAGTTGTTGAATCTGCCGAGAAAGGTGGTAGCCTTGTTACAGCCGACATAGCACATTCCTACAACAGAGACGTGTTTGCTGTTCCAGGCAGACCAACAGACACGCAAAGCATAGGCTGTAATAACTTAATTAAACAGCAAAAAGCACATATGCTCTCTACGCCTTTGGATGTGCCTTATATTTTAAATTGGCAGTTAGAGGATAAAGAAAAACCCGCTATACAAAAGCAATTGTTTGTAGAATTAGACCCTACTGAAAAAATAATCTACAACTACCTTAAAGATAATAACAAGCAACAATTAGATCTTATAGCTTTAAATTGTAATATGCCTATTTTTAAGGTGTCGGGAACCTTATTGAATATGGAACTTAAAGGTGTGGTGAGGCCTTTACCTGGTAAGTTGTTTGAGGTAGTGTAAAACTTTGTTTCAATGAATAAAGAATCAATTATATGTTTTTTACTAATCCAGTCCTAAATTAACTGATTCATATTCTGATACTCCAGTCCAAAATTGTTTTCCAGAATCATCAAATGAAAATATAAATTCCTCATTACCTTTGGTAAGGTTTTTTATCCAATACAATCCATCTTTGTGTAGTTCATTGTAAGTTAATAGTGTGTCCTTTGCTTTTTTTCTTCCTAAAGAAACCCAATCTTTATTCCATAGCATTAGTTCATAGAAATCTCCATTCACTACATTATTATCATCATTTCTAGTTTGAACTATAATTCCTCCAACTTTTGTAGGTTCTTTGAACGTATAAGTCATTTGAAACCCTTTTTTTTCAATAAACGTTAAAGGTAAGCTATCTGTAATTTTGTAGATGTTACTTTTTTCTATGTCTGGAATAGTAGCTTTATCCCATTCATAAATCGGATGCCCTTTCTCATTAATTAAAATAAATCTAGAAATATTAATATTTTTGTTCTGTGGAGTCTTTAATCTATAATGAGTATAGTTATAAGTTCTAGGAAAGAATATTTTTTGCTGATTCAATGAATTATAACTTTTAAATTCATGTAAATCCTGATAACTATCCTCATAATTAGAGTTAGAACCTTGAATTTTACAATCATTCAATGATTTTGCCCATTTAATTTTCTCTTTTTTTGTCCTAGTGAAAAAAGGAGGGTATTTTCGTGTTATTTGCGCTCGTTTTATTTTTTCATTATCATTGATTTTAAAGTATTTTATTGTACCATCAAATTGTAATTCAAAAGGGTAATTTATTGGGGTAATTTTATTTTGATCGTAAGTTACAGGAAGATATACAATATTAGCACAAACGTTATTGAAAAAGGCATTTTTATTAGAAAGTGAATCTGCCACTTGGATCTTATCCCACCCTAATTTTTTGTCAAAAACAGCTAAAAAAATATTCTCTGTTTTTGGGTTTGTATTTTCCCAAATTATAGGAATTTGAAAGTTATATGTCTTTTTGTATTGATGAGTTATGTCTTTTTTCGAATCAAAAGATAGACGGTACACCTTTGTTAAGCTTGAAAATCGATATAATTCTTGTAGTGTTTCAAATTTATCACCTAATCCAATATTTATTGGGACGAATTTATCTTTATTAAGATAAAAGACCCAAACATGTCCCATTGACTTATGGTAATCTCCCCATCTTAAATTTGAATCGATACCCGCAGGTATTCCAACAGCTCTTAAAATATTAACCATGTAATTAGCGAGAGAAAGACAATTACCGAAATGAGTTTTCTCAATTTGTTCTATAGATGGAGTATTTTTAAAGGGATTTTCATCACCAAAAACAGCTGTAATATCAAGGCTTATAGATAAGCTTTTCACAACACTATCCAATGGTTGGGTTTTAAGGGAATCATGAATCCATTTGTATTTTTCATATAACCGCTTTCTCCTTCCATCTACTAAAGGTTCATCATTACTTCTATAGGGTAGAATATATCTAAAAAAATCTTTTTTAGATGAACATAAATTAAGATGCTTTTTTTCATAAGTTTTAAAAGCCAAATCAATATTTTCGATAATATATTCTGATTTAATTTGTTTAAGGTCTGGTATAAATTTATTCTTCGCATAAGAAATAGCTTTTTTAAGAGAGTCTTCGGTTTCTTCAAAAACTTTAATAGAATTATTTCTTATTATCCAAGGGTTAGACTTGGGGTATTTTTTAATGAATCTAATTCTTTCTTTTTCTACAACATTACAGACTTGGTCATAGAAAGTGTCAATACCTCGACTTCCATGATGAGCCATATTGGAAATTAAAAACTCAGCTGCTTCTAGTTTCAAACTATCTTTTGGAGATTTATAATGATTTAAAACTTTTAGGAGTTCAACTTTATTTTCATTTGCTAAATCTAGTGCTTTGTTTAGCTTACTAATGTAAGAAGAGTTAGATCTAAAGGGCTGTATATCTAATAATTTGTATTTGTTGATCATTTTATTCATATCCGCTTTCATTTCTTCTATAGTGGTTGATGATACCTTAATTTCTTTGTCCAATATGGTTTTAGCCATTATAATAGCTTGCCCTCTTTCTCCCATATAATCATATAATTTTGCTAATAAGTACATTGGATGAAATCTAGAAGGAATCATGTTAGCAGCTTTTTTGTATGATTTCTCTGCTTTGTCAAAGCGTTTTAAATCTTTATACGTATTCCCCAAAGTAGTTTCAATTAAAGTATTATTTACATATTGTTTCGCTTCCAATAAAATTTCTATGGCTTGCCTTTTTTGTTTGTTGGCTGATAGAGCTTTTCCATAGTTCATTAAAAAATCACCTTCTTTTTTAAATACATTATACAAACTTTTGTAATTATTTATAGCACTTTGATAGTTCCCATACATATAACTATCCAGCGCATTTTGCAATGTTTTAAAATTTTGTTCTAAATTTTTTGTGTACAGAATACCTCTTGTTAAAGCCATAAGAGTTACAGTGCAAATTGCTACCTTGAGTAATTTAAATGTAAACAGGTTTACTTTTTTTGTATAAGTATATTTTCTAACATCTAGATTTGCTAGCAAGGCAACCAAAATTACTAGAATTAATTTAATAGGTAATATTTGCATAGGGTAAGAGAAAAATGCAAATATTCCTATAGAAAATAATCCGTTTAGTAAAGGGACATATATATGATGAAACTCTTTTTTAAGATTTAATTTAAAAATACAGTATATCAATATTCCTAATAAAACTAGACCAATGAATCCGTTTTCAGCAATAAATTGTAGCCATTCATTAAATGCATAGTAAGTATTATCAGCGACTAAGACCTCTGCATTTTCGCCATTTCTAGAGAAGTAATTGGCTTGATAATTCATATAATGTGATTTAAAACGATCAAAGCCGATACCAAATACAGGGTTTTCTTCAATAATATCTAAAGTATTATTCCAAATAAATAAACGTCCATCTGAAGAGTTTTTTTTAAAATTATAGATGCCAAATAATCCAGTAGCAATTAAACATAATATCGAAGTAATTAAGAATACGCTTTGTCCAAAGCTTATTCTTTTTAAAAATTTACTTAATATGGAATATTTTTTTTCCATTAACACCACACTACTAAAAAATACACTAAGCCAAGCAGCCCTTGAATGCGTTGCAGGAAGAACCAAGACAATACCTATAATTCCTAAAAGAGGGAAGTATTCCAAAACATAATTTATTGTTGAGGTTGTTATCGATTTGTTTTTAACATATTTATCATTTAACGTAATGATCTTATCCTTAAACAAATAAGTTCCAAGTGCAATAGGAAAAATAGCTGCTAAAAACCCAGCGTAAGGTCCTGGGTTTGAAAAACCACCAGTAAGGTTAAATTCTGAATGATTAGACGCATAGATTCCTAACAATTGAAGAGTACCAAGAACAACTTGTACGATCCCAGAAGCAATAATTGCCAATAAAAACCAGATATAATTTTTTGATGATTGAATTCTTAAAATTAGATATAGAAAAGTTAATCCTATTAATTCAATATACCTAATCGAAAATCCAAAATGCGACTGAATTACTAATCGATTAATTGAAATAAAACTAATTAGTATGAAAAGAAAAATATCAATTTTTGAGATGTTAATCAGAATTTTTCCCTGTTTAAAGAATAGAAAACTTATAATAGCTATTACAAGAGAGGCAATTACAAAGTAAATAAAGAAAAACGTCTTAGATACAATAGTCGAATTTGGAAATGTATTGTCATTTATTAATGGAATGATTAAAATTAATATAATGATTGTTGAAATGATTAGTTTATTTTTATAAAAAATATTTTTAAAGATTTCCATAATCCGTTGCAAACGTTATATTAAAAAAAATTATTTATGTGGTTATAATAAAAAAGACACCTCTATTTACATTTAGTCAACTTTGTTTTTATATAAAAATATATCAAAAATCGTAAAGACAAAATATTTAAATTCTTTTCTTCAATTTCTAAAGACATATTTTTTTATGAAATTTGCTACATATTTATTACTTCTTTGAAATAATGAACTTTAAATCTTTGCTCTTCTTTGCTTTTCTAATAGGAACGATTTTGTTTTTCTTATGGTCTAAACTAATTGTAGTATCTATGATTTTACTTCTTGTTTCTGACAGTGTTTCTATACAATTTGTATCCAAACTTTTAAAAAGAAGAATACATGTTAATTTGTTTAGGTTAATAAAATACAGCTACTGTATTATACTCCCAATGGCTTTCGCAATATTCATTAGAACCTTTTTCTTTGATATATATTTTATTCCATCTAGCTCTATGGAGAATGCATTATTTAGGAATGACTATGTATTGATAAATAAAGTATTGTACGGAACTAAAGTTCCAAAATGTATTCAACATATTTCAGGGGTTAAGAGTTTATTCAAAAACGAAGAAATCCGCAATTACAATATATATCGCCCTCTAAAAGTTTTTAAATTCTTTAAACGTGAAGATATTGTGGTATTTAAATCAGTTAATAGTAATAAATTTATTATTAAACGCATTATAGGTATTCCAGGTGACTCTTTAGAAATTAATGACTCTAAAGTTTCAGTTAATAATAACCTTTTAAATGAAAAAAGTAGTTATTGTTATAATTATCTTTTTGACTCTGAAATAAATACTACTCAATATTCTAAGATAAAGACATTATCAAACGCAGAATTTGAAAATTTAAGTGAGTCAAGAAAAAAGAATTTGCAAAAACATATTATTTCAAAAACTACAGAAGACAAATGGACTCGTGATAATTATGGAAAAATAATTGTTCCAAAAAAGGGAATGACAATTATTTTAAATAGAGAAAATTTTACTTTTTATAAAAGCATTATTCGAAATTATGAAGAAGAAGAATTATATTTTTCTAATGACGAAGCAAATTTACCTTATACTTTTAAGTATAACTACTATTTTATGTTAGGCGACAACAGACATAATTCAATGGATTCACGAAGTTTTGGTCTTATACCTGAGAGCTATATTCAAGGAAAAGTATTTTTTGTGTTTGGAAAAGGTAAAATGAATTAAACCTTTTTTAAGGTAAATATTGGTAAGTAAAATAAAATGCCAAATAAAGAAAAAATTAGACCACCTATTGTTCCAACGCCTAATGCAAACCAAAAAACTTCATTTTGCCCATCTATTACAAATGGAATAAAACCAAGAACTGTAGATGATATGGTTAAAATAATTGGATAGATTTTTTGTTTAAATGCTTCGAGATATAATTTTATATTGTTTTTATCTGGATGCTCTTTTTTTAAATTATTAAAACCATTCACTATAAATATTGATGCATTAACAGTGATGCCACTTAACAATATAAAACTAGCAAAACCTCCTTGGTCAAAATTAAAATCAAACAAATAAAATGTTAAAAATACACCAATAAAAGAGATAGGAACAATACTTAAAATAATAAATGGCTGTTTTAAACTTTCAAACAAAATACTACAGATTAAATAAATAATCCCTAGGACTAATAACAGTAAATAAATATAGTTATTGTTGCTATTGGGGTTTCCAAATCGTTTAATATCTGATTTTTCAAAAGAGTAACCTAGAGGCACTTCTTTACTAAAATTTTTTAGAGTTTTATCTAAATATAAGGAGCCAGATACCTCAGAGCCAATATATTGAAAATCAACTAATATAACATATTCCTGATTTACTTTATATATATTTTCCCTTTCTCTTTCTTTAGTTATTGTTGCTACATCTTTTAGTATAACATTTTTATGTAAATTGTTTAAAGGAGTATTTTTAACATGCCAAATATCAAAATTTTCAGATGTAACAGATTGAAATCTTATAGGTATATATTTGCCTTGGATGTTTAAATGAACATCCTGATTTTTAGCAAGAGTTAATTGATTTAATTCGTTAATTGTTTCTCGTTGATTTATACCATGTAAAGTCAAAAGTTCTTTGTTTAAAGAAAAATGATATTCAAAAGAGGGCTTTACTGCCCAATAGTTATTCTCTCTAACAAGCACATCCTGTATTCTTGGATGTTTCTCTAAAGTTATTTTTAAAGTGTCGGCTAAAGTATTCAAGTCATTATAATTATAACCTTTGGCTTTTATTGAAAAATTAACAGGTTCATTGTTTGTTTTTTTTTGACTAAACCCTTTTCCAATTCCATAAATATCCCAATCCATTCCTCCAAAATCCAAGACCTTTTTAATTAAAATAGATCTCAAAGTATACGGAAATGAAGCTTCAAAATCACTAGAATTAAAAGTGATTTCCATTTGAGCATAGTTTTGACTTTTTATATAAGTAACATATTGTTTAATTTCATTGTATTGATCTAAAGATGATTCAATTTCCAGAAAAACATTATTCATTTGATGTATAGTAGCTCCTTTTTCCATTGAAGCATTAACATATAACTTTGTTTCTTCATTTCTATTATAAAACGCATTATCAAATACATAATTTGAGAATAACCTTAATGTACCTCCTAAATATTTATCTACAATTGGTCTGATATTTTCACTATACCATTCGTTACCTATAGTTTTGTTGTAAATTTTTTCGTGCCAATTTTTGTTGTTTTCCAATTTTTGAGGTAACATAAAAATTGGTAACCCAAAAATTAAAATAATAAGTAGAATAATTAAGTTTTTATAACGGAGCTGTACAGAGATAATCTTATTATAAATAAGATAAAATTTTTGTTTCAATCCATCACTCCTTCTTTTTTCTTTTCTTAAGGGGAGTTTTATTTTTTCTAAAAGTGATGGGATTAAAAAAAGAACGATGATTAGGGAAACAGAAAGGTTGATAATGATAACCAATGCAAAATCTATAAGATTAGCTTTGTATTTGTCATTTAAAAAATAAATGACAGTTAAAGCCCCAATTGATGTCATAGTAGATGCTAAAATTGGTAAAAATATCTTTTTATTAGCTTGGTGTCTTATATGATCTATCATTACAATATTATTATCAATAATTAGTCCCAATGAAATAGTAATCCCTGCTAAAGAATAAAGCTGTATTTCAATTTTAAAAATATAATACAATAAGAAAGCAATGCTTATATTAGCGAATAAGCTTATTATAGAAATAAGTAAATATTTAATGCTTTTAAATGCTAGCAAAATAAAAAAGAATAGTATAAAAATAGTGTATAAGGTGCGTTTAAAAATTTTTCTCAATTCAAATTTTAAATATTCTGTACTGTCATAAGTTTTACTAATGCTGTATCCCTGTGGTAATTGTAGTTGTATATTATGTAGTTTGGTGTCTACATCTTTAGCAAGTACAATTGTATTGGCATTTTTAACAGCAAATAAATTAAGAGTTATAGAATTTTTACCATTAATTCTGTAATACTGTTGCGCTTCTTGCTCAATTTCTTTAGCAGATACTAATTCATCTAAATAAATTATTCTATGTTCAATTTTTTTTACAGGTATATGCCAATCAAAAATAATAGTATTTAGAGGTTGAATTGAAAGTGAAATATAGTTGTTCTTAAAACTAACATTACCAAGCGCCTCCTTTTTAAAGACTCTTTGTAATGCAGAGATTAAATCAAGTTTAGTTATGTCTAACTGTTTCAAAATTTCACTATTATAGGTAAACCTGTATTCTTTTTTATTAGCTCCATAAATTTGTATTTTATCTATATCTAAAAAGTTACTGATTATAGGCTTTATTTGATTATTTACAATTTCTTGAATGTTAAAAGGAGTATCAGGAGCATTTATACTATAGGATAAAAAGGGAGTTGCTACTTCGTTATTTGTTCTATTGATGCTTAATGAAGGATAACTACAATTCTCAGGGAGTTTTTTATAAATTTGCCTAATAATAGTTGCCGTTTCAAAGCGGGCAATGTCAATATTGGTATGCTTATTAAATTCCAATGTTATAAAACCTTTTCCTTTGGAACTTTTAGATGTAATTTTTTTTAAACCTTTTAAGGTAGAAAAACTTGCTTCTAATAAAGATGTAATATCCTTCTCTATCAAATAAGAAGGCACATTAGCCAAATAATAATTTATAGTTATTGAAGGTAAGCTATTATTTGGATTTAACTTAATAGATAATTTAGGCGTAATAAAAAGACCTAACATTGAAAGTACACTAAATATAGCCAATATTTTGAATAACGAATATTTCAAAAAGTATGTTTTTTACAAACTTACATAAAATTCTCATTCGATTATTCTGTCATTGTGTAGTTAAAAATCTATATTTATATTTAAGTAATTTTGTATGGAGTACGCAAGTAAAAAACTATATCTGTTTTTTTTACTATATTCGAGTACAATGAAAATAATTTATATTAATCTGTTAAATTTAAATTTATGAAAAAAATCTTTTTATTATTCGGTGTTGTTTTTAGTGGGTTTTTATTTACTAAAACGCAAAAAGTAGAAAAGGCTGAAGCTCAAAGATTAAACAATCATTCTGTAACTGATTGGTGCGAATCCGCTGGATCTACTTGTATAAGACTAGATACTGTTGTTATAGGTGGATAAAACTTATTTAGCATTCAATAACTTTAATAACCTAATTCTTTAAATGTATTAGGTTATTTTATTTTTAAAATGATTTTATGATTACTTTGAGAACTTCTTTTTCAGCATGTTTAATTGCTATACTTCTTTTTTACTCGTGTATTGATGGTAAAAAAGAACTCAATAATTTCACAAAAGATTTAATAGTTAAAAAGAATATTTTGATACCAATTGAAAATGATATACACTATAAAAGCTGGCAAATTCATACAAAAATTTCGAATGACACAACCTATATCGCTCGTAAGAATTATTATGGAAACTCTATTATAGTTTATAATTTGGATACTAAAGAAGAGATTAAGAGGTATAAATTGAAAACTGAAGGGCCAAATGAGGTTACTAAGTTTGATTCAGCGGCTTTTCTTGAATATAAAGAAGGGGAATTTGTAATAGCTAATGGATATAGCCAAATATACATGGTGAAAAATGATTCTGTTATTTTTAAAAAGTATTTTGACGATACAGATAAAGGTTTTGGAAATATGATGAATGGGTTTAATAAGAATTTACCCATTTTGAAAAATGACAATGTATTTATCTTTAGGAAACCTCCTATAGCAAGACAAGCAAAAAAATATTACTCATATAACTTATTGGTTAAATTTAATTTAAAAACAAAAGAATTAAAGGAATGTAATGTTAAATATCCTGAATCATATAGAATTGGAGAATGTTGGGGTTTTCCTCACCTCAGGCAATCTTTTACGTTGAACAATAAAAATCAGTTAATTTTTTCATTCCCAATAGATTCTAATATATATATATACAGTTTAGATAATGACATATTAACAAAGGTACCTAAAAAAACAGAAAGTATATTTAATCCAGTATTTAAACCAATGCCTGATTGCAACGGTGAAAATGCCGAATTCGATATAGAAAAATATCAATATGATGTGGCAAAATCAGCAAGATATGAAAGTATTTCTTACGACAAATACCGAGATGTATATTATAGAATTGTATTGTTCCCTTCAGATAATTTATCTAAAAAAAATATTGAAAATATTGATCCAAAAATATCTATTATGGTTTTAGATTCGGAGTTTAACTTACTTACAGAAAAAATGCTTCCGAAGAATACTTATGATTTTGAAGATTTTTTTGTTTCTAAAGAAGGTTTTTGGGTTTCAACAAATAATGTTAATAACCCTAATTTCAATGAAGATGTTATGAGTTTTGATTTGTTTACTTTAAAAGATTTGTAAAATGAAATTGAAATATATTTTTATAATTCTTATAAGCCTTTTTTTTAGCACAAGTTGTAATAAGGAAGAAAATAATATAGAAAAAATCGCTCAGTATTTAAAGGATGATTTGGGAAAGGATTTAAATAAGAATGATTTGTACCTTTTTCTTCCAATAAAAAACACATGTTATATCTGCATTCAGGATACACAAGATTTTCTGGAATTGGTTGCTACATCTGGAGAATATAAAGACATACATATAGTCTATATTGGAACTTCTAAGAAAGAAATGAACCTTATTTCCAAAGATTTACAAGATAAGTTTGATGTTATTTTTGATTACAAAAATATAGGAATAAAGAAGAAGATTTTTAGTACTAATTTTATACTTGTTAATATGAATTCTTCTTTTAATCAAATGTTGGAGTTTTCAAAGGATAATAATTTTGAGGTAATGAAAGCCGAAGTAGCAAACTTTTTAAACAAGAAAAATTAGCATCTTATTTTAGCCCCAAAAGAATGAATAAATTAGATGATTTTTCGATTCTTAATACTATACAAGAGTCACAAAATGTAGTCGTTTTTAAAGCACAGAATGTAAAAACTAAAGAAATTTATGCCATTAAAATGATTAAAAATGATTTAAAAGCTCCTGGTTCAGGATATCTAAATACTATTTTGCATGAAAATATTGTTCAATGCTATGCAATAAATCAAATAAATTATAAAGGTTTTCCTTATATAATGTATGTATTAGAATGGGCAAACAAAAATAGTTTAAGAGAGTATTTAAATGTAGAAAAAAGTATTAGAGTTAATATCATAAAACAAATTTTAAAGGGCATTGATTATCTACATAAGGAAAATTTGATTCATGGAGATATTAAACCTGAAAATATATTACTAAATGAAAAAAACAGTACTATTTCGGTAAAAATTTCGGATTATAATACCCTTTTTCCTAAAGAAAGAAAATATGCAATAACTCCTGAATATAGCCCACCAAACTATCAAAAACAAAATATTCAATCGGATATATGGGCTATTGGATGCTTGTTTTTTGAATTTTATTTTAAACAACAACCTTTTGGTTCAAGAAATCAAGGGGATTCTATAAGTTCTATATTACAAAATATTAATGAATCACCATTACCTAAAAAAGTTTTAAAATTACCTGAGCCTTTTAAATATATCATTTTTAAATGCTTAAATAAAAACCCTAAGAATAGGTTTGCTAATATTGATCAAATTATGCATTTAATGAATGATTTTTCTACTTTTAAAAAAATTAAGGTTACTTTAGAGTATTTAAAAGCCGTAGCAAAAAAAGAAATTGAATAATAATTATGCTCAAAAAAATATGTTTTTTTTTAATAGTTGTGATTTTTTTTTCATGCAAAAAAGATGTTACGCCTGATTTAATAAAAGAAAATGGCAAAAATAAAAGTAAAGGAGTTAATGTAAAAACAGCATTAATAGAAAATGTGGATTTTCAAAAACAAATTATCTCCAATGGCAAAATTAAGGCATTAAAAAAAAGCGAATTACGATTTAAGACTAATGAGCGTTTATCCGCTATAAATGTTCAAAACGGACAAAAAGTTAAAAAAGGACAAATATTAGCCTATTTGGATAATGATTTGTTAAAAAATCAATTACTAAAAGCTGAGATAGAATTTGATAAGGCAAAAAATAAGTTGCTAGAAGAAAAAATAAATTATGGGTTAGATGATAGTTCTAGTATAAAAATTACTCCTGATGTATTAAAAAGTCTACAAATAAAGAGTGGTTATTTAGAAGCACAGAATGCTTTAGCAAATAATCAGTTACTATATAAACAAACATTTTTAAGGGCTCCTTTTCATGGAATAGCTGCCAATATAGAAATAAATGAAGGAGATTATATAACTTCTTCAGATGTATTTTGTACTATTATTAATCCAACTCAATTGGAAGTTTTGTTTTCAATAATGGAAAGTGATATAGATTTTATTTACAAAAAACAAAGAGCAGAGATCGTTCCATTTGCTGTAGGTAGAGATAAAAAATATAGAGCATCTATTACAGAGATAAACCCTTTAGTAAGTGAAAATGGATTAATAAAAGTAAAAGCAAAAATTGATACCATAGATACCTCTTTATTCCATGGTATGAATGTTAAGGTTTTTATAAATCATCCAATAGAAAATGTTATAGTTATTCCAAAGGAGGCATTAGTACTTCGTTCTAATAAAGAAGTTGTATTCACAATAAAAGATAATCTTGCAAAATGGAATTTTGTTGAAGTTTTAGGTGAAAATAGTACGGCTTATGCCATAAAGAAAGGAGTAAAGTTAGGAGATACTATCATTGTGTCAGGTAACATGAATTTATCTCATGATGCTCATGTAAATGCTACTTTTATACCAAGAGAAAAATACAATAATTAGTATATGGTTAAATTTTTAATCAATAGACCTATTGCCGTATTTATGGCTACTTTTGCTTTTCTATTATTGGGTATTGTTGCATCTCTAAATATTCCTACCTCATTGATGCCTGAAATTGCTATTCCAGAAATTACAGTACGATTAACTTATCCTAATAATACAGCGAGAGAATTAGAAACCAATGTAGTAAGACCGTTACGACACCAGCTTTTGCAGATTACTAATCTAAGAGATATAGAATCTGAAACTAGAGATGGGTTTTCTAATTTAAAATTGATATTTGAATATGGTACTGATACTGATTTAGCCTTTATTGAAACCAACGAAAAAATAGATGGTTCACTTAATTATTTACCAAGAGAATTAGAACGCCCTAAAGTAATTAAAGCATCAGCAACAGATATTTCTATACTAAATTTAACTATATCTTTAAAGGATGATTACAATGATGAACACTTTTTACAATTAAGCGAATTTGTTGAAACTGTTTTAAAAAAAAGAATTGAGCAATTGCCAGATATCGCTTTAGCAGATATAAGTGGACTAACACAAGCGGAAATTATTGTAACCCCAATCAAACACAAGATAGAAAGTATTGGAATAAGTAATAACGACCTAGTTAATGCCATAAAACAAAATAACTTTGAACTTGGGAACTTATTAGTGCAAAACGGAATTTATCAGTATAATTTTAAATTTTCAAATCCTTTACGCACTAGAGGAGATATTGAAGATATTTACTTAAATATTCATGATAAAATCTTCCGGCTAAAAGAACTAGCATCAGTAGAGTTCAAAGTACAAGAAGACAGAGGTCTTATATATAACAATGGTAAGCGTGCTATTGTTTTGGCAATCATAAAACAAGCAAATGCACGAGTTTATGATTTAAAAAAAACGTTAGAAAATCTAACAGATTCTTTTAGAAAAGATTATCCAAATCTTGAGTTTTCGACTAATCAAGATCAAACCACTTTGCTAAAGTTATCTATCGATAATTTAAAATCCAGTTTATATATAGGAAGTTTGTTAGCTATTATAGTTATGTTCTTTTTTTTAAAAGATTTTAAATCACCCCTTATTATTGCTATTAGCATTCCTGTATCGTTAATAATTAGCCTTTTGTTGATGTATCTCTTAGGGATGTCAATAAACATCATTTCATTATCTGGTTTAATTCTTGGTGTTGGTATGATGATAGATAACGCTATTATTGTCATTGATAACATTACACAAAAACTGGAATCTGAATTGAATCTTTTTGAAGCCTGTGTAAAAGGGACAAATGAAATCATTACACCACTTATAAGCTCTGTTTTAACAACTTGTTCTGTATTCTTACCATTAGTGTTTTTAAGTGGTATCACAGGGGCTTTATTTTACGATCAAGCGCTTGCAGTATCAATAGGTTTAGGATCTTCATTAATAGTATCTATTGTTTTGATTCCTGTTGTATATAAAGTTCTAAGAAACAAGAAATTCATATTTGAAAAATGGTTTACATCAAATGTAAAAACTCAACAAGTGGAATATTGGTATGAAAAAGGATATCATTTCTTATTTGATAAAAAATGGATCGTATTTGGTATTTCCATTATAAGTGCCTTTGTTGGTATTATTCTTTTTAAAACAATGGAATACTCTCAGTTACCAGAAATTAATCAGAATGAGATTATCTTAAATTTGGATTGGAATGAAAACGTTAATGTTGCAGAAAATCAAATACGCATAGAAGATGTTTTAACTGATATTCCAGAAGTTGAAATTCGATTTAGCCAAATTGGAGAGCAACAGTTTTTATTGCAAAGAGAAAATACCAAAAGCTTTTCTGAAGCATCTATATATATAAAAGCGTTTTCAGTAGCTGAGCTTCAAGTCATAAAAAACAAAATAGAAAACAAAATAAAAATATCATACCCCAATAGTAATATTAGTTTTAGTGCCCCTAAAACTATTTTTGAATATATATTTGGCAACAATAAAAACAAGCTCATAGCACAAATATATTCTAAAACATCAGCAGAAATACCTGTAGAAGAACATTTACCAGAAGTTAATACTTTATTAATAAATAAGGCTTCCTCTGAAATTCCTCTAAAGCAATCGACTTTTATTCAAATTATTCATGAGAATGTAATACTTTATGATATTAATTATGATGATTTAATTCATGAACTTAAAACAACTTTTAATCAAAATTTTATTGATGATTTAAAAACAGCTCAAAAATTTATTCCCATAAAACTTAAGTATGATGTTGTAGATTTTGAAAGTACGATAGAACAACTCTTTGTTAAAAATAAAAATAATGATTACATACCTGTAAAAGATCTTATTGAAATAAATAATGTCCAGACATACAAAACGATTAAATCAAATAGAAGTGGGGAATACTTAGGCTACAATATTCATGTTAATAAAAGTGTAGAAGCAGAGATTAAGAATATCCAGAGAGTATTTAGAAACAACAAAGATTTAAATGTGCGTTTTTCTGGAAGTTGGATGGATATAAAAGGCTTAGGAAAAGAACTAATATTAATAATTGTTGTAGCTATATTGTTATTGTATTTCATTATGGCTGCTCAATTTGAATCTTTCTGGCAGCCGATAATTATTTTATTGGAAATTCCAATTGATATTGGGGGGGCTTTACTACTACTTTGGCTTTTTGGAGGTACAATTAATCTTATGGCAGCCATTGGAATAGTAGTTATGAGTGGTATTATTATAAATGATAGCATTTTAAAGTTACACACTATTAACTTATTAAGAAAAGATGGTTTTAGCATTGAAGAAGCCATAAAATTAGCAGGTAAATTGAGATTAAAACCTATTTTAATGACATCTTTAACTACAACCTTGGCGTTAACTCCTTTTCTATTTATGACTGGATTGGGTGCTGAATTGCAAAAACCATTGGCTTTAACGGTAATTGGAGGAATGCTTATTGGTACTTTTATAAGTTTATACTTTATACCTTTGATGTATTATATGTTTAGTAAAAAATAAATTAATGAAAATCAAAATTTTCTATATCACCTTTTTGTTTTATATTTCCATTGCATCCCAAAATAAATGGTCTTTAGAAAAATGTATTTTATATGCAAAAAACCATAATATTAATGTCTTAAAGCAGCAACTTCTAAATAATACTAATAATAAAGACATAACTATTGCTAAAGGTAATTATTTACCTGATGCAAATTTTTATGCTTCGCAAGGGTTTAGTTTGGGAAACTCTTTTAATGTTTCAACTGGAGTTGGACAACTTGAAAGTAGGTTTAATACCTTTAGCTTATCATCGTCTATAGCCATATTTAATGGATTTGCAAATAAATATAGACTACAGCAAGCAAAAATTAATGCAGAAAAAGGTTTAGTAGATTTAGAACAAGTTGAGCTGAATTTGTCTTTAGATATTACGAATAAATATTTACAAGTATTATTTAATAAAGAAATACTAGTGGTTGCAGAAGAACAAGAATTAATTAGCTCTCGAGAGGTAGAAAGGCTGTTAAAACTGTACCAGTTAACGTTAAAATCTAAAAGCGAATTGCTTCAAATGGAGGCTACTTTAGCTTTGGATAATAAAGAAGTTATTATTGCTAGAAATAACTTAAATACTAGTTTAATAGAATTAAAAGGGCAATTAGATATTAATGATCTTAAAGATTTTGATATAGATTATATTGATATTACATCTCTTGAACCTACTATAAATTCATCAATCTCTGATACAATTTATAACAAAGCATTAATAACTAATCCTTTATTAAAATCAATAAAATTAGATATGGATTTGAGTAAAAAAAGTCTACAAATAGCAAAAACAGCTTTTTATCCATCAATAAATTTTAACTATTCTTTTGGAAGTAATTATTATCATATTCAAGGTAGAGATGATTTAGTATTTAATCAAGATACAGGTCTATTTGAAGATAATGGTTTCTTTAAGCAGTTAAATAATAACAAAACGCATTATATAGGATTTTCAGCGTCTATTCCTGTTTTTAATAAGTTTTTGACAAAATCTAACATAGATAAAGCAAAAATCGAATTAGAGATATCTGAGGTTGAATTGCAAAATCAGAAAAAAGAACTTAAGAATAAAATAAATATAGCTTACAATAATGTATTGACTTCAAAATCTACTTTAAAAGCCTCTCAGTCCGTATTATTATCACAAGAGGAAAGCTTTAAAATCGCCCTAGAGAAATATAAGAAAGGATATATTAGTAGTTATGAATTTTTGGAAAGTAAGTCAAGATATATTCAAGCCCAATCTGAGCTTATTAAGTCAAAATATAATTACTTATTTAAGATTAAGGTTTTTTTAGAATATCATTAAACGCTATACTCCAATTTGGTCATAAAACTTGATATCATTTAGGTTTCAAATACGTAATATTTTGTTTTGGGAAAGTTTTCCTAAAGAGAAAAATATTATTTTTTATAGTTATATAATACATACTGTAGACAATCCTTTTTAGGGAAGCCTACACTACCAAGAGTAAAAAACACTCAATAATGGGTATTCTTTATTTAATTATTTCAAAAAAAACAATTTCCCATTATGTTTGATAATAATGTGTTATTCTTAAGGAGATGGCGTCGAAAATATTCATAGAATAATGTTCTGGCTCATGCTAGTTGAAATTACACTTTATTAATCAATCAAGTCTTGAACATTCTATTTGAGAATATAGTCAATTTTAGTCTTGTAGTTGTTGTTCTTATACCAGATGAATAATACCAATTTTGCTATAAAATGAGGTATAAATAATTTGAGTTATTTTACAGGAGTTCAAAGCATAAAAATCAAGCATAGCCTTAGCTACGGTTTATTTTTTTAATGCAGAAATCATGTAAAAGAAACGAATTATATGTCGCATTTTATGGTAGAATTGGTATAATATTTAACTGCTTAGCAAGTTCTTTTTGTGTCAAATTAAGATCAAGTCGTTTACGCAGCAAATGTGCTCCTAAACTTGTGTCATTCTCCTTTGGATACCTTTTGTCTTTAGGCTTTGGCACCGTTATATGTATAGGCATAATGGGCAACACATTCCTATAACAGAGACGTGTTTGCTGTTTCAGGCAGACCAACAGACACGCAAAGTATAGGTTGCAACAATCTTATTAAACAACAAAAAGCGCATATGCTCTCTATACCTTTGGACGTGCCTTATATGTTAAATTGGCAATTAGAGGATAAAGAAAAACCTGCCATACAAAAGCAGTTGTTTGTTGAACTAGACCCTACAGAAAAAACAATCTACAACTACCTTAAAGATAATAACAAACAACAATTAGACACCATTGCCTTACATTGTAATATGCCTATTTTTAAAGTGTCTAGTACGTTGCTTAACATGGAACTTAAAGGGGTTATTAGGCCTTTGCCTGGGAAATTGTTTGAGCTTATTTAGATAATTAATAATTGTTTACTTTACCTACATGCTTTTTAAGTATATTTGAATACGAATTTCACCTAAAATTGATTTTCAAGACAGTTAGCAATCATTTAAAAACCTAATTAATCTACTGCTAATCATCATGAAACAACTAACCTTTATATTACTAACTATAGCCTTTTGTTCATACAGTTGCTCTGGCGTTAAGAGTTCGTCTAATATTCTTGATAGCCAAAATTTAAACTCAAAAAACAAACGTATTAAAATCTTAAAAAAAGAGATAAAACTGTTTAGCGATTTTGAAAATGCAGAGTTTAACTTATTTAATGTAAACGGGTTCTCAAATAACCGAATAACCCTTCCTGGCGCTTCGTCTTGGGACTATAAATTTGCCCTTAAAGTAAAACCATCTCATCTTGATAAATGGATCAACGATATGGTAAAAATAGACACTACTAACTACGATATTACTTGGACTAAGCAACTTATAGAAAAACGAGAAAGTGAATGGAAAACCAATAGTAAACCCGAATTTTACACACGCAAAAGAGATCATGTTATGCTCGTTTTATATCGTAATGAAGGTATTATCTTTAAGCGTGTAATTAATAACTAAAATATATATAACCCAAGACTTAATGGAACCAAGAGTCAAGAACGTGCAACAGGTGGACTGATAACCGATGACGAGTGACCGCAAACAGATGCCTCATCACTGTAAACAGCACATCTTGATTCCCGATTCTTAAAACCTCAGTGGTTTTTTTCTTGATTTAGTATTTAACCTGAGCTCGATTTAAGAATCGTAGATAAAAATCAATAAACATGGTAGATTCAACTTATAATTACGATAGACTAGCTGGCTAGTTTATTGTAATTTAAGGAAGAAGATGGCGTGTTTAGTGGTTTTTAGCTTGAAATTAATAAATTTTCATAGCTTCTAAAGATTATATAATACATTTATTCGCATTAAATATTTGATACATAGAATTTTGCGTTAATAAGAATAGTGTTCTTAGGTCGAACTCAGGTTATTTAGAAAGCATCACTACATAGCTAAACATTATTCTTGTTAATGTAGACTAATAACCTTTTTAATCTTCCATTCACCGCTTTTATTGCTCCAAATCATAATAAACTTAAAAGGGATGGACTCTGCATCTGGTTCCTGATTATTAACGAATTTATGAAAGCCTATTTCGACCGCTCCATAACTATTTATGGGATATACCTCAACACTACTTTCAACTAGTTCCCTTGTTACCTTTCCGCAAATGTATTTTTTTGTACTGCTCAGGATGTCTTTTTTAGATGTCATTACCCCAGCTTTATCATGAAAAAATTCAATCTCATCAGCATACATATTGGCTTGTTTATCTAAATCGCAGTTATTATAAGCTTCGAAAAATTCTAAATCCTTTTTAAGGATCTGGTTATATAATTGCTTATCTACAGGCTCATATGCTCTTATCTCATTAGAACTGTTATTTCCAGAAGTTGCTTTTTTTCCCATTTCTATTTCAAAAATTTCTGCTCCATACTTGCCCAAATATTGCGTTAATAGTTTCTCGTAAACTTTATAACCATTATCGGCATTGGTAAAAATTAACAGGCCTTGCTTTGTTTTAGGAAAAATTATTGTAAAGGCTTTTACACCATTGTCAGATCCTCCATGAGATATGGCATAATTACCATCTTTAAAGCTATATTTTAAAAACCCCAAACCATAATGCCTTCTATCTCCTACGACGACTTGGTTAGATTGCATGTCTTGATAAATCGTTTGAGACAATCCTTGTCCTTCCATGACACTTATTAAAAAGGTAGCATAATCCTGTATGGTTGTTAATAAATCATCTGCTCCATTTGGAATTTGTCTTTTATACGTTTTATAAGGATTCCCATCTTTATCAAAACCTGCAGCTACTCTACTTTCGTCTATATTTTCATTCCAAACAAATTGGGTGTCTTTCATACCTAAAGGCTCAAAAATTAGTTCTTTTGCCTGCTCATCTAGGTTTTTATTGAATTTACTTTCCAAAGCTTTCCTTAAATACTCAAAACCTTCCCCAGAATAACTGTATTTAGTACCAGGAGTAAACATAAAATTCAGTTTTTTATTTCTTCTCCAATTAGGAAACCCTGTTTGGTGACTTAACACATACCTGGTTGTTAGCAATTTTGTGTTGGGGTTATTTTTAATATCTGGATCTACCCAATAATTAGCCAATGGTTCGTCTAAATCCCATTTATCTTGACTCGTTAGTTTTAAAGCGACTATAGCTGTCACTGGCTTTGTAACCGAAGCTACATTAAAAATAGTATTATATGGCGCTTTTTTGTCCTTAGCAATGTCTCCAAATACTTCTACTTTTTGTAGTGCTCCATTTTCAATAACCCCTAAACCTAACACTGGAATATTGTTTTCTTTTAACCATTTTTCCATGTTATGTTTCGTCTCTATTTGAGCATTAAACAGTAGTGTATTCAGTAAAAAAATAATACGTAATAGGTGCTTTTGCATTGTTTAATATATTTAAAGTTAATCAATGCAAAAGTATATGCTAATGAAAAGAAAAGCCCTAAAATAAGCCTGACAATAGCCCGACAATTAGCCGACAGGTCTTATATAATGCTGAAATTCAGTTTTATATGAAGTTTTTGATTTTTATGTAATTCTGCTGTATTACGAAGTATAATATAAACATTTACCAGTAGTAACAACAGCATGGTTAATGGTACAGATTGTCTGTTTATTCGAAAAAGATTACTTAAAAAGACAACTGCCAGTATAATTAAAGGAAACGCAATAGTCCATAAAATTTGAAGGGACACGATTTGTTTTGTAATTGCATTCACTTCTTTTTTCCAATACATAATTATAAGTGGAAGTATAATACTTCCTAAAGGTACTATGAGTAACAATAAAGAGGAAAGGTTTATTAATTTTATTAACTGCGTATTGGTTTCTTTTTTTTCTAAATCCTCGCCGTTAAGTAGTTGTTCTCTACTCACTTCTAAAGCTTGGGATAAGGCATCTAAAGTATGGCCTTTTAACTCTTGTCCTACCTCAATACGCTGTATGGTTCTTACAGATAGTTTTGCTTTTTCTGCAAGTTGTTGCTGGGTTAAGTTTAATTTTTCCCGGTATTTAAGAAGATGATTCACGTTGCTTTTTTGATTACAGGCGAAATTATACCAAATCTACTATAAAACACAACTCATATTAAGTTTATTTTTCTACTTTTTCTTCGTTATAAAATGAATCCATAACTACAGCTATATATTAATTTTAAAGCCTCGATAAAGCGAAAATTAATTCTAAATCTTAGGTCGCATTTTATAGTAGATTGGTATTAGTTGATATTTTTTGTTAAGTCAAGTTTTGAAAGTCAAATAGTGGTTTAGAATTTAATAGCATAAAATTTCAATACTAAATTGTCATATTTTAAAGACTTTGATAACTAAACTAGTAGAACGCTGTTTTAAAAATGAAAAATAAAGACCACATAACATTTCTTGATGCTTTAGAACAGCATAGAGACAAACTATTTAGGATTTGCTCAATCTATTCTATAGATAACGAAGACACCAAAGATCTTTTTCAAGAGGTTTTGGTTACTATTTGGAGCTCAATGCACACATTTAAAGGCAACTCAACTATTGGCACTTGGATGTTTAGAATTGCGCTTAATGTTTGTCTCCGCTTTAAATCTAAATATACCAAAAACCAAAACCGGTTTATTAGGCTGGAAAGTGTAACGATTACCCATTTTAAGTCTGAAGAAAACTGTCAAGAAGATGGTGAAAAACTAAACGCTCTAAGAGCATGTATTAAGACTCTTAAAGAAGGAGACAAGGCGCTAGTTGCCCTTTATTTAGAAGGAATAGCTTATAGAGAAATTTCAAATATTCTAGGGTTAACAGAAAATCATGTGGCCGTAAAAATCAAACGAATTAAATCAAAATTACTGAACTGTATAAATAAGGTGGTATGATAGAAGACGAATTAATTAACATCTGGCAATCGTCCAGTAACCAAGAACGTGTAAAGTTTGAGAAATCTAAATTAATGATAGAATTACAATCGAGTTTAAAACGTCTACACCGTTGGTGGAAGTACGTAGAACTTCTAGAACTAATTTGTGCCGGCATTGGCATACTGTTCTTTGCGTTTTATGTTTATTTTATTCCTTTCACCACTACTAGAATTGCTTCTGCCTTATTTGTAATCTTACTTATAAATTTAGTCCTTAAATTATTTAGCCTAAAAAAGTTTAAACCAAGCGATTTGGAAAAAAACTACCTTGAATATCTCAAAAAGACCAGAGAATATCTTAATATCCAAAAGCAATTGCTTGAAACTGCTGTGTATTGGCTTGTTTTACCTATTTATCCTATATTGTTACTCTTTTTTAGTGGCTTATGGCATATACCTGCGAAGCGCCATATTATAGTCATTATTTTCTTGGCAGCAATCGCAATGGGGGTTTATGGCTATTTTTTAAATAAAAAACGGGTAAAAAATGAAATCGACCCAAGAATAGAAAAGGTTGATGAATTGATTAAAGCACTAAAGGGTTAGAAAATTATGCTTTTAGAATATATGGTCTATTTAAATTCATAAAAAAAACCAGTAATAACCAGCTAATGCAACTACGATTAAAGCTACTATAAAAATTAGAATGTCATGTCTCTTTGATTGCGATGCTTCTGTACGTATTTTTTTCTTTACGCGTTCCAATTCTTCTGGACTTACCTCCTTGAATTCAACCATAGTCACATCCGAACCATATGAAATCTCTTGTTTTTTAGCTCTTCTTTTTTTTAAAAGCGCCCTGTTTTGTTTTAAGCTTTTTATTGCATGTAGCATGCTACCTTCTCCTGCCATAGTGACCAAGTTTATTTACCCGTTGTGCATTTAGAAATAAAATATCTAATAAATGTCAGTTCGAGTGATTTTGAGATTATCGAAATCAAAATATATTTTGATTGAAGATACCAAGCGAAGCTTAAAAATCGTATCGAGAACTAATTGTAAAGACCAAAATTCCAATTCTCGATACATCACGCCTTAGGCGTGACACTCGAACTGACAGAATTTTGTCTAAATGCACAACGGGTTTTATTTAATAATAGGTAGCTAAAAAAAAGAAAATGTTACAATTGGGAGTAGCGCAATTTGCACATAATACAAAAACAAAGTTATGTTTAATACTAAGTTAAGGTCTTAATTCGCTCCTTCAACTCTGGCAATACCTCAACCTCAAACCAAGGGTTTTTAGTGAGCCAAAATCTATTTCTTGGGGAAGGATGTGGTAAAGGTAGATATTTAGGCAAGTAGTGGTTATAATTTTTAACGGTTTCTGTTAAGGTTGCCTTTGCCTGCTTTCCTAAATAATGTTTTTGGGCATACATCCCTATTAATAGCACAAGCTCGACATTTGGTAATTGCTCTAATAGTAATTTATGCCATTGTGGTGCGCATTCTGGTCGTGGTGGCAAATCGCCTGTTTTGCCTTTTCCTGGGTAACAAAACCCCATAGGGATTATGGCAAATTTGGAGTTGTTGTAAAACGTTTCTACATCTACATTAAGCCATTTACGCAATTGCCTGCCACTGGCATCATCCCAGGGAATGCCTGAGGCATGTACTTTTGTGCCTGGAGCTTGACCTACAATAATAACTTTAGCATCTGGATGAGCTACTACAACGGGTCGTGCACCCAATGGCAGATCCTTTTCACATATGGTGCAGGCTTTTATGTCTTGTAGTAGCTTTTGCATTTTTAATATTTTAGACCTGTCAGGTTTTAAAAACCTCTATTTTCAATTAATAATTAATGTTCAAATATACGCTATCCCTTAATTAGTTTATACCCTGATACAATTCTAAAACCGTGTTAAAATTACACTAACCCTATTAATTCTCCTCCTTTTCAAGGAGGAGTGGTTTTATCCCCTAAGGGATAAAATCGAGGTGGTTGTTTATAGTCGTTTATTAACCCTTCCGAATGTAATGCTTTTTGTGAAGCATTACATCCACCTTCCCTTCAAAGGGAAGGAGTCATTTAGGCTAATTATAGTGTTTAGTCCATTGACAAGGTTTATTTAAATAGTATTGTATCTTGTTATAAGTGTCATCCCTTCTTTCTTTCTATTTTTTGGTAGGCTCTATATATATGACAAATTATTGTTATTCACTAGCGTGTACCAATGATTCGTTTTTTAACATAGAAACTCTTGTTAATTACTACTTTCTGGTTAACGGCTCACCATCAAAAGACAGCCCTTCAAACCCAGTAGTCATAAAGTTTCTAATATTTTGATGTCCTGTACCTTCTGGATCTTCTAAAACATCCTTAAAATAAAATGCACCAAAGCAGGCTAAAGTTTCTTCTTTAGTCAACCCTTGATCTTTTGCAAACGCAAACAACTTACATGATCCCGAATTTTGGCCTTCGGCATTCTCTGTAGTTCCATTTTTAAATGCCGTTGGTGTAAACTCGTAATTAGCATCTACTACAGCCATAGTTTCTGAAAATTCAATGGCTTTTGGTGTGTTTTTTAGTTTGTTTTTAAATATTTCTATGGTCATGGTTTACTATTTAGTCAATACTTTTTTTTGTTAAAAATTCATTTTTCTCCCCTTAGGGGAGATGCCTAAAGGCAGAGGGGTTTATCTATTTCTTCCCTCCCACTACAATCACTATTTCACCTTTTGGTGGTTTATTAGTGTAATGCTCTAATACGTCTTTTGCTGTTCCTCTAACGGTTTCTTCGTACAGTTTAGTAAGCTCTCTGGATACCGACACAGCTCTCTCCTCTCCAAAATAGGCACAAAAATGCCCCAGTGTTTTTACGAGTTTATGCGGACTCTCGTAAAACACCATAGTTCTACTTTCTTCGGCTAAAAGTAATAATCTGGTTTGTCTTCCTTTTTTAACGGGTAAAAAGCCTTCAAAAACAAACTTATCGTTAGGCAAACCCGAATTCACCAAAGCGGGCACAAAGGCCGTTGCTCCAGGCAGGCATTCTACTTGAATATTATGTTCAATACAAGCGCGCGACAATAAAAATCCAGGGTCTGAAATCGCTGGTGTCCCTGCATCGCTAATTAATGCTACAGTGGTTCCTGCTTTTAATTTTTGAATGATCTGTTCCACCGTTTTATGCTCATTATGCATATGGTGAGATTGCATATGTGTTGTGATCTCGAAATGCTTTAACAATTTTCCAGATGTACGGGTATCTTCTGCTAAAATTAAATCAACTTCTTTTAGAACTTCAATAGCTCTAAACGTTATATCTTTTAAATTCCCAATAGGTGTGGGAACTATGTAAAGTTTACTCATATGGAAAATATTAACATTAGGCCAAAGATAATGACTTATATAGTTCTTGCCCTTTTATTGTTAAATAAGGAAATATGGTTTGATATATTATTTCTGAATAATCATTCACCAACGCCTTAGTAATCTCATCTTTTTCAACAACTACAGAGGACATCCAAAAATCACTTAAAATTTGAAACCGTTTAAATAGGTTTTCATATTCATTTGGAATTATTTTTTGTCGCATTAGTTCTTCTTCAATTAAAACATCAATTAATGCTGTAAATTGTATTGCTCTCTGTTTCATTAACTGTATGTAATGCGCTTTAACCTTACTATTTTCTCTCATAATTAAAACAAAGTCCAACAAAAAAAATCGATACTCATAAAATATAAATAGCATAGATTTAGAAATACTAAATACTGCCTCAAGAGGGTTTTCTGCCTCCTTGCTATTAGCAATACTACTATTTATACGTTCTACTATTTGAACGTATAAGGCTTCTACAATATCGTCTCGTTTTTTAAAATGATAATTTAAATTGCCTTGACTAATACCCATTTCATTGGCAATTGACCGCAATGTAATTTTTGCCATTCCCTTAGAGTTAAATAGCGCTAAAGCGGTTTGCAGAATTTTTTTTTTAGTTTTCTTCATAATTATTTTGAAACGCTAAATTAGTACTTTCGACCTAATTATTAAAAAATTAGTATATTTGACCTAATTTTAAATTACATATTAATGAAAGTAAAAAAAGAAAACACGCCAAAAACCAATAGTATAAAGTATGCGTTTAAAACATTAGATTTCGCAGATACTTTCTCTACTACTAATCATAAAAATTCTTTGGAAACTATAACGCATTTAATTTTTGGAACAATGCCAAAGTGGATCTCTCGTTTAATGTACTTACGCAATGTTTTAGTTAAACTATTTGGTCTAAAAACAGAAATGGCAAAAGAATTTAACTCAAATTTTAAGCCTGGTGATGTGATTGGTTTTTTTAAAATTTTTAGTGTTACAAATAATGAAGTGATGCTTGGAGCAAATGATAAACACTTAGACTTTAGGGTAAGTATATATAATTCTAAAGAACCTCAATACAATATTAAAGTTACAACTCTAGTCCAGTACAATAATCTATTTGGAAAAATTTATATGACACTAATAAAACCATTTCACGTATTGGTTGTAAAATGTATGGTAAAACAAGCCTATAAATTGTAACTTTAATTGGATTGCACAAACTATGAGTAAAACTATTTTGATCCTGTAACAATTACTTTTTATACACCATTGATAATTATTGCTTTAGTGTGAGCGCCTTTTTTCCTTAATATGGTTGCTTTTTTGTATTCCTCTGAGTTCTTCCAATTGTTAGCAACCTCATAACTTGGAAACTCAATTATGACTACTCTTTTGGGGTTCCAGTCCCCTTCAACTACATCTAGACTTCCTCCTCTAACAATTATTTTTCCACCAAATTTTTTTATAATTTCTGGCGCTACATTTTTATAATCTTGTAATTTTTCTTTGTCAAATACATCTAGGTCTAATATGGCGTAAGCTGGCATAAATTCAATAATTATTTATTGTTAGTAACAAAATTAACTAAACTTCGCTTCTATAATTTGTAAAAAACGTTCTTCAAACTCTTCTTTACCTTGCCAACCATTATAGTCTAACTTAACAATGTTTTCTATAAGTTGCTTAGCAGCATCAAAAGATTGCGTAGTATTTAATTGAGAGATAACACGATCATAATCTGCACTACTCCCATTAAACAAATGCTTAATAAATGCAATTTTATCATTAAGTCCAATATTTAATCCCCCTCTTTTTATCACATCATTCAACGATTTTTTCTCATCACCGTTAACCAATTTATCTACGGGTTCGAACGTAGGTAAGTCTTTAAACCCTGAGGTTAATTCCTCTAAATCGTTTTTATGATAGTTTTCTTTAGGAATTACAGATTCTATAAATTCATCAATTTGCGTAGGCTCTTCTGGCATATGCGCCACCATATCCTTAATAGTATTTATACCTGGTTGAGAAATGGCTTCTTCTTCAACCTCATCCAGATTAATATATATTTTATCTTCAACCTCTATGTTATCACTTACCTTGTTATTAAAGGCACTATCCAACATGCCAAAAAATGACGAATCGTTTCCTATGGTAGGAATGGCACCTTCAAAATTGTCATGAGCAAACTTTAAAACCGAAAGTTTTTCATAAACCAAACGCGCCTCTTCATGAAGCTTTATAACATCTTCTTTGCCTTTTAGTTTAAGAATTCTATGAGCAATACTAACTAATTCCGATTCTAACTTCTTCTTCATCTTAACTACTTATTTTTAAGAATTAATGCGTTTTAAACTTTCGTTTTTAATAAATTTACGCCACCTTTATGCAAAACTGCCTTTGGTTTTGTTTTAGTGTTAAAATTACAAAATGTTTCTCGAAAATACAGTAAATCATAAAGAACAATTTGGTTGGATAGAAGTCATTTGCGGTTCTATGTTCTCTGGAAAAACAGAAGAACTAATTCGTCGCCTTAAACGTGCCCAAATTGCACGACAAAAAGTTGAGATTTTTAAGCCTGCCATAGATGTAAGGTATGATGAAGATATGGTCGTCTCTCATGATGCTAATCAAATACGTTCTACACCAGTGCCTGCTGCTGCTAACATTCCCATTTTAGCAGATGGCTGTGATGTGGTTGGTATTGATGAGGCACAGTTTTTTGACGATGAAATTGTACGTATCTGCAACGATCTGGCGAATAAAGGCGTTCGTGTTATTGTGGCAGGATTAGACATGGATTTTAAAGGCAACCCTTTTGGACCTATGCCTAATTTAATGGCTACTGCCGAATATGTTACCAAAGTACATGCCGTATGTACCAAAACAGGAAATCTTGCGCAATACAGTTATAGAAAAGCAAAAAGTGATACTATAGTACTTCTGGGTGAAGAAGAAGAATACGAACCTTTAAGTAGAGCAGCCTACTACAAAGCCACCATGCGCGACAAAGTTAGAAAAATGAAGGTAAAAGATGCAGAAGAAATAGTACCAAAACAAAAAGACAACAATGCCTAAAGCGCAAGAAACAGTGCTTGAAATAGATTTAAAAGCACTTAAACATAATTTTGAATACTTAAGGTCTAAACTCCAGAAAAACACAAAGCTTTTAGCAGTAGTAAAAGCATTTGCCTACGGTAGCGATGCCGAAGAAATTGCCAAATACCTGGAACAATTACAAGTTGACTACTTTGCTGTAGCCTATGCCAACGAAGGTGTGGCTTTGCGACAAGCAGGAGTTACTACCCCAATTTTGGTACTACACCCCTTACCTGTTAATTTTAATAGTATTATTGAACATCATTTAGAACCTAACCTGTATAATTTTAAAATTTTAAATGAATTTATTAATTACGCCTCCTCTAAAACTAAAACAGATTTCCCCGTTCATATAAAATTTAATTCTGGATTAAACCGATTAGGCTTTAGCAGTAACGAAGTAGACAATATTGTAGCAACAATAAAAGCAACTAATGCCATAAAAATCACCTCACTTTTTTCGCATTTAGCAGCCAGCGAAGATTTAGATGAAAAAGCGTTTACCTTAAATCAAATTGAAACCTTTAAAGCCATAGTCAAAACGTTTAAAAATGCTATTGGGTTTAAACCCATGCTTCATATTTGCAACACATCGGGTATTTTAAATTATCCCAAAGCGCATTTTGATATGGTAAGAACAGGTATTGGGTTGTATGGTTTTGGCAATTCTGAAGAAGAAAACAAACATTTAAAACCCATAGGCGCTTTAAAAACTGTTATTTCTCAAATTCACCACTTAGAAAAAGGCGCTTCTATAGGCTATAACCGTGCTTATATTAGTGATAAGCCTATTAGGTCTGCCACATTACCTTTAGGGCATGCCGATGGTATAAGTCGCATTTATGGTAATGGCAATGGTTTTGTGACTATAAATGGTAAAAAAGCGGCAATACTAGGTAATGTATGTATGGACATGATCATGGTTAATGTCACAGATATCGATTGTAATGAAGGGGATGAAGTGATTGTTTTTGATGGCACTTCTACTGCCGAAGATTTAGCAATAACAGCCAACTCCATTTCCTATGAAATCATTACATCTGTATCTCAACGGGTCAAACGTGTATTTCGTCGGTAATTTTAAAACCTAGCGAAATCAAGAACTTCTTTATTGATCATATTTTACTTAATTTGTAAATCTAAATACTAACCTAAAATTATAATCATGTTAAAAGAGTTTAAAGAATTTGCAATGAAGGGTAACCTTGTAGACATTGCTGTTGGTTTTGTAATGGGCGCTGCCTTTAACAAAGTAGTAAGTTCATTTACAGGGGGTATTGTATCTCCTTTAATTGGCTTGTTATTCGATACCAATTTCAAAGATTTAAGAATAAAATTAAAAGATGGTGTTGCAGATGAAACTGGAAAAATAGTTGGTGAAGTTTACTTAGAGCATGGCCAATTCTTAACTAATTTATTAGACTTTATAATTGTGGCATTTGTTATGTTTATGATTGTTAAAGGTGTTAACAAACTGAAGAAAAAAGAGGCTCCTGCTCCAGAAGAACCAGCTGGACCAACTCAAGAAGAATTATTATCTGAAATTAGAGATTTATTGAAAAAATAAAAGGTGTTAAACCTGTGATCCCGCTTTTCAGTGGGATTAGTTCAACTTACTATTTTGAATGCATTGCCATGCAATTTTTCAAAATAGTGTTTTACTAATAACAACCTGTTAAATAAATAACAATCTGTTATTTGTTGTTAAAAAGCCTTTGTTTTCTGAAAATGAGGGCTTTTTTTAGATTTATAATTGTAATTAATACTTAATTTTGCTCTCAAAAATTTATTAAAAAATTAAACAGATGAAACGAACATAAATTTTTTTCATTCTAAATTTAAAGAGAGAATGCTTAAAATATATGTGAGTTACTGAATGTATTCAAATTTTTTGAACCATTCAGAAACCAAAAAATTTTAAACAGATGAAAGTAGCTGTAGTTGGTGCCACTGGAATGGTAGGCGAAGTGATGTTAAAAGTTCTTGCAGAACGTAATTTTCCAATAACTCAATTAATTCCTGTAGCGTCCGAGCGCTCTGTGGGTAAAACGTTAACTTATAAAGGAAATGATTACACTGTGGTTGGTTTAGATACTGCTGTTTCTATGAAACCAGATATTGCATTATTCTCTGCAGGTGGAGGAACATCGTTAGAATGGGCACCAAAATTTGCTGAAGTTGGTACTACTGTAGTTGATAACTCTTCGGCTTGGAGAATGGATCCAACTAAAAAATTAGTCGTTCCAGAAATTAATGCAGATGAGTTAACAAAAGACGATAAAATTATTGCTAACCCTAATTGTTCTACAATTCAATTAGTAATGGCTTTAAATCCGCTTCATAAAAAATATAAAATGAAACGTGTTTTAGTATCTACGTATCAATCGGTTTCTGGTACAGGTGTTAAAGCTGTACGCCAGTTAGAAAATGAGATTGCTGGTATAGAAGGCGAAATGGCATACCCATACCCTATTGGTAGAAATGCATTACCACATTGTGATGTGTTTTTAGAAAATGGCTATACTAAAGAAGAAATGAAATTAGCCAGAGAGCCACAAAAAATCATGAACGATAAAACATTTTCTGTATCGGCTACGGCCGTTAGAATCCCTACTGCTGGTGGGCACTCAGAATCCGTAAATGTTGAGTTTGAAAATGATTTTGATTTGGCAGAAGTGCGCCAGTTATTAAGCGACACTCCAGGCGTTGTTGTACAAGATGACTTGGAAAACAACACTTACCCAATGCCCATTTATGCACACGATAAAGATGAGGTTTTTGTTGGTCGTATTCGTCGTGACGAGACACAACCCAACACATTAAACATGTGGATTGTAGCAGATAATTTACGTAAAGGCGCTGCAACAAACACGGTACAAATTGCGGAGTACTTAATTGAAAATAAATTAGTATAAATTTACTTACATAATACATTATAAAGCTTCTACTTCTGTAGAGGCTTTTTTTGTTTATTTTTGATTGCTATTAAGCCTCTTTATTATGAAAAAGACATTCTTATTACCTATACTCATCTTTTTAAGCATAATGGCTTGTAAAAAAGAACCGCAAAACACAAATACTATTTCTGTGAATTATCCAAAAACTAAAACTGTAGATACCGTAGACACTTATTTTGGCATTTCTGTAAAAGATCCATACCGCTGGTTAGAAGACGATAGAAGTGCAGAAACCGAAAACTGGGTAAAAAGCCAAAACGAAACAACCTTTAGCTATTTAGATAATATCCCTTTTAGAAACGCTTTAAAAGAACGCTTATCTCAACTATGGAATTATAAGAAAGTAGGGGCGCCTTTTATTGAAGGAGATTATACTTATTTTTATAAGAATGATGGGTTACAAAACCAACATGTTATTTACCGCCATAACAGTAATAGACCCCCAAGTACAGCAGAAGTTTTTTTAGATCCAAATACATTTTCCAAAGATGGCACAACCTCATTAGGCGCCTTAAGTTTTTCAAAAAACGGAAAACTATTAGCCTATTCCATCTCAGAAGGTGGTAGCGATTGGAGAAAAGTAATCATCATGGATGTTGAATCTAAAAAAATCACTGAGGATACGCTTGTTGACATTAAATTTAGCGGCATATCCTGGTATAAAAACGAAGGGTTTTATTATTCCAGTTACGATAAGCCTAAAGGTAGTGAATTATCTGCTAAAACAGATCAACATAAAGTATACTACCATAAAATTGGAACACCACAGCATCTAGATCAACCAATTTATGGGCATGATCCAAAAGAAAAACACCGCTATATTAGCGCCATTGTCACCGAAAATGATACGTATTTAGCAATTTATGCTAGCGTATCTACCTCTGGAAACAAATTATACATTAAAGACCTCACACAACCTAATAGTCCCTTTAAAACCATTTTAAACCATACAGATAGTGATACGCATCTCCTAGAAAATAAAGATGATACGCTGTATCTCGTAACAAATTTAAATGCGCCAAATAAAAAAATTGTTTCGGTTAATGTAAACAATCCAACTCCAGAACATTGGGTAGCTATAATCCCAGAAACCAAACATGTATTAAATGCATCAAAAAGTGGAAACTATCTTATAGCACATTATATGGTAGATGCCATTTCTAAAGTAGTTCAATACGATTTTAATGGCTCATTAATTCGTGAAATACAACTACCAGGAATTGGCAGTACTAATGGTTTTGGTGCTAAAAAAGAAGAAAAAATAGATTACTATTCGTTTACAAACTATAATACACCTACTAGCATTTATAAATTAAATCTAGACACAGGTAAATCGGAATTATACTGGCAACCTGAAATAGATTATCATCCCGATGATTACGAAAGTAAACACGTATTTTACACCTCAAAAGATGGCACTAAAGTTCCCTTAATAATTACGTATAAGAAAGGAATGGTATTAAATGGAAAGAATCCAACAATACTATATGGCTATGGTGGCTTTAATATTAGCTTAACCCCAACGTTTAGCATTGCTAACGTTGTTTGGATGGAACAAGGTGGCATTTATGCTGTAGCAAATTTACGTGGTGGTGGCGAATACGGCAAAAAATGGCATATCGCAGGCACTAAAATGCAAAAACAAAACGTATTTGACGATTTTATAGCTGCTGGAGACTATTTAATAGACAACAAGTATACATCTAGCAATTACTTAGCCTTAAGAGGTGGTTCAAACGGCGGTTTATTGGTAGGAGCAGTAATAACACAACGCCCAGATTTGGCTAAAGTAGCCTTACCCGCCGTTGGTGTTTTAGATATGTTACGCTACCATACATTTACAGCAGGTGCTGGTTGGGCTTACGATTATGGTACAGCAGAAGATAACAAAGCCATGTTTAACTATTTAAAGGACTACTCCCCTATACACAATGTAAAAAAAGGCATTGCCTATCCTGCGACATTAATCACCACTGGTGATCATGACGATCGTGTGGTGCCTGCCCATAGCTTTAAATTTGCTGCCGAATTACAAAGCAAACAAACAGGTAATAACCCAACGCTAATTCGTATTGAAACCGATGCTGGTCATGGTGCGGGCACACCCGTAAGTAAAACCATTGCCCAGTTTGCCGATATTTTTGGATTTACTTTTTATAATATGGGGTTTGATGTGTTACCAAGTAACCCTAATGAAAAGCTTAAAGGGTAATTTTAGTAAAAATTTATAGGTAAGAAGATGCTTTAGGTTTTAATACTGAATCAAGTTTTGTAAACGAACCCCTGACTGGTCTTTTTGTTATGCAGAACATTTCGAATATATTCGAAGTTGAAGCATCTCCTTATCCAAAAGATGCTTCAGTCGTACCCACCTCTGCAAAGTCTGTGACTTCGTAGGGACATTATGCCTTTACCATCACCTAATTTACTACATAACGATTTAAAGAATCCTTATTTGAAACCCTTTAAGCGGTGTTCTCTTTTATCAAAATAGCAATGAACGTTAAAAACCAGTAATTATTTTTTAACTTAATTACTGGTTTTCTGTATTTTAAAATCAAATTTCTGTCTATGACCTATTTTACTACACTACCAAGAATTATTTATATACCTCTATTATGTGAAGAATCCATCCAGTAAACTGGATACTGCTTATATTTGTTTTCACCTATTTTTTCTAAAAAATAAATATTTTTAAAAGTAGCTCGTTTGTGAAAAAAATCTAACGCAAACCTTTGTTTAATAAAATAATCAAAATCTACAATATTCAAATTTGATAAATCTTTAGTGCTTATTTCTGTAACTTTATCTTTGTTTTTATCTTCTATTGCAAACTTTTCTTGGCATATGGTAAAAGAAGGTAACTGACTTTTCGATTTTGTCATTCTACCTTTATACTTTGTATGTGTAGTATCTAATCTACTTTTAAAAGTAGGGTTTTGTTTTACACTAATACAATTTGCCTCCTTACCGTGTTTAAAAATAAGGTAAACTGTTTCTTTTTCTTTATGTTGCGCACAACTTATTTGTGTCAGAGAAAAACAAAAAAGTAGCAATAATATGTTCATATTTATTAATCTGTACATGATTCGTTTTTATTATTGGTTACAAAATTATTAATTGCGTTTTCAATTCTAGTCGCTTCATTTGGATTATTATCTACTATATGATGCCAAGCCTCAATATCATCGTAATTCATTAATCCCCTCCATGCTAAATCTTTATACAATTGTTCGGGTGCTTGATTAGTTCCTACAGCTATTCCAGTAGCAAACTCTTGTGTTACTCTCGCAATAGTATCTCTATAATAATCGGCCATGAAATTATGACTCCAATCATTATAACGTTGATAATGAAAAGATAGTGTCGCATAATCACTATTTTGAAAATATCAATCAACAAAGAGAAACAGCAATTAATATTTCTATTTAACACCTTATTTTTTAGCCTATTCTAAATTTGTAACACTACCTGTAATATTAAAATCTAAAAATCGTGTTTTTGAAGTTTAATACCCAATTCTTCAGCAGTTTCAAGGTTTTCTATAATTACATTATTGCACTTATTTTTTCGCATTGAACGTCTAATTTCTTTCATTTTTCGTTTTGAAACATAGAAAAACCCATTGCCCCTGATAGTGATTTTAAAAATTTTACCTTTAACATGTCTAAAAGTCATAACTTTCTTGCCATTTGGTAATGTATCATATAAAAGAGGATCTGTTATTTTTTGGCTAGTAAGTTCTTCACAGCTATAATTTTTTTTCATTTTTAACTCTTTATCTTGACTAAAAATATTTAGTGAAAAGAGTAATAGTAATATGCAAATAATTTTTTTCATAATAAACTTATATTATTTTGAAATTCCTACTATTTTTCCGTTTGGATCTATTTCAAAATGACCATTATTAAAAAGTTGTTCAAAAACAAGACCAAGTTCTTCTCTATTTTCCATTAATTTATCAAAATCAAAATCCGCAAAGTGAACGTACTCATGTATAAGTACACTAAAAGTAATAAAACCATTGAATAATTGTAATTGCTTTGTTTGCTCTTCAGTTGGGTTATTAACTTTTGATAAAGCTTCAAATGCTAAAACAACATCAATGTCTATAAATATTTTGTCTGGCTCTTGTGGTTTAAATTCGCCATGTATATCAGTGCCATCAGCTTTTTTACCTAATTGTTTTATGTGTACTTCTGGACCATTGCCCCATCGTAAGTCTTCAATAATATCTGATTTTGATACACCTGTTAAATTAGAAATAATTGTAACCATTTTATTGTCTTTACTATAATACGGAACAAAAACTTCTAAAACTTCTGTAAGAGCAGGATAATCGTCTTCATAATTAACATCATTTTCTGGATATTTCAAAAAAGGATATCCCCCAATAAAAGCCTCAAGAGCCAATTCATTAAGTTCTCTTTCCTCTTGAGTAATAGGATATGTTTCCACTACATTCTTATACAATAAATCTGCCAAGGCTGGCCTTTCTTTCAAAAAGTTTCTTGCTGCATCATCATACCTCCCTAAATGCTGTAATAATAAATTAATCTTTGGAAGTAAATTTACAGACTCTGGAACGACCTCTATTGTTACTCTTATATCGGTTGGTGTGTAGCGGTAACCTACTGGCTTACTATTATCTGTAACATAATAATATTCTGGTTGATAATAGGCGTAGGTCCAATCTGGCAATGTAAATCGTTCTATAGGGCCAACTAACATAAACTCGTTGCCATAAGCCATAGATACTGTTTGACCTGTATCTACTAGTTCTATTACGCTTGAATTACGAAAATCTATGCCTGTTACTAAAGTTTGTTGGGAATTTATATTGGTGTATTTTATCGTACCATAAGTAATCTTTCTACCGTTTTCACTTACTTTACCATTTAAAAGCTCATATGTATATGAACCGCTTCCTTGTTTGGGAGATATAGTTCCAGTTTTGGGATGCGTTATTGGCAGGGTTATCCCTCCTGTTATGGAAACAGATTTAGAACTCCCAATAGGAATTGTTTGTTCTGGGTGTACTACTTGCTCTATTTCAAAAGTAACTTTTATTGAGCTTCCATCACTATTATATAATGTATATACTCCTGGGTCTCCTGTAAAACCAGAACCATTCCCAAATAGACTATCGTCCCCTGGACCCCCTTGAAAAAAACCTTGTCGTACTGCTGCATTATGCAAGTCTCCACTGGTAGCCAGCCCATGTGTCGAGGCATAAGCATCATATTGAGCAACTGTAGTAAATACATTATAAGCTACACCATTATCCTGTGCCCATTGTATGGCGCCATCAATACCCGAATATTCATCATCGCCATATGTAAATTGAAACGCAAATAAACTTAGTAATGCTATAATTAGTTTTGTAGATACTTGTTTCATCTTATCTAGATATTTTGTTGTAAGGTTGGTGGTTAGTTTTTTGCTATAAGTTTTGTATGGGCTTCGCCGTTGGTAGTCACGCGTACAACATAAAGCCCTTTTTTAAGGGAGCGCCCATCGTAATGGTACACTTTTTTACCTTTAGTCTGCGGCTGTTCATGGAGGATAGCCTGAGTAAAACTCATATCTAAACTGTAAATATCCACGCTAGTCGTAGCATTGGTTTCTAAATCGTATTGTATAAGCAAATCGTCTACAAAGGGATTAGGGTACAGTGTTATAAAATTATCGCCTTGTGCTTGTAATAACTGCTCCATCAATTCTGCCGAGATTTCTACACCATTTTCGGTGGTGAGTTTGCTATTAATTAACACCAAGAGTTTTGGAGCTCCTGGCTCGTCTGTAGTTGTGTTTTTTGTCTCGATTTGGGCTATAAAGTATGGGATCCCGTCTATAGATTTTAAGGCGATATTAGTTGCTGCTAGTACACTATACTTATAGTTAGGGATTTTTGGGTGATCTTTATACAGTCTTGGTAAACTAATATTAAAATTCTTAAAGTATAGCGCATGATCTAAGGTGACAGCCACCCCTTTGTTTTCTGTACTGTCTATTACCGAGGTGTAGGCGACACGTCCTGTTTTACCTTCTTTTTTAAAGCTAAAACTTATTGGGGATTGGCGCATGATCTTTTCGCCCGAATAGTCTAAATCTATTAATTGCCCTTGCCACTCTCCTTTTAAATTGTTTACGTTTAGCTCTAGTGCTTTTACTTCTTTGTCGTTATTATATTCATCGGCTTCTACCAGTGCTTCTAAGGCTTCTTTTTCTTCGGCTTCTGCTTGTTCATCTACTGGGGTTAGTAGCCCTTCTGGGGCATTGCCGTATTGTGTTTCTAAATGCGCTAATAATGTTGGGCTGTTTAGATTGCCTTCACTTTTTGATAGTAAGTCCAAGGCTTTGGCTTTATCTACTGTTACACCATAGCCATAAAAATAACATATGGCTAACCAGTGGTTTGACATGGCATAGTCTGATTTATCAAACCAGGATACGGCTTGGGTATAATCTTGATCTACACTACCTAGCCCTTTAAAATAACAATAGCCTATATCGTAGCCTGCTTTTTGATCGCCTAATTCGTAAGCTTGCTCATATAGTGCTAAGGCTTTATCGTAGCTTAACACGCAGGCAATGCCTTTTCTGTATAAATCACCTAAGTAAGACAAGGCTTTTACATGATCTTGGTCTGCCGCTTTTTTTAAATAGCTAAACGCTGCATCTCTATCGTTAAATACTTGGTATATGTTTTGTAAGGCTTCATCATCAGACAGGCGATAATCGTAATCACTTTTATAATACAAATAGCCTAATTGGTATTGGGCTTCTGCACAGCCTTCATCGGCTAATTTTTTTAAAAGCTCATAGCCCTTGTTTACATCTTGTAATATAAGATCATCACCATACACATGGCTTAACGCTTTAATGGATGCTATGGAACAATACGCCGATCGCCTTTGGGCACTAAGGCTTAGGGTTAACATAAAGAAAATACCCAGGTAAATGTGTTTCATGTGCTTATTTTTATGGTTTTTTAATGGCCTAATTACTTATTGTAGCTAATTTTACGCAAGCAAAGAAATAAAAACAGATCGTGTTATGGGTAAAATAAACGTTAAACTGTATTAACTCTCTGATTAACTAATAGCTATACCTTTATCTTTTTGTTTAAAAATTCTGAGTCTAATAAAAGAAAAATATTTTAAACACCACGAGGGTTTTACCTTAGAATTTATAAGGCAAAACCTTAGTTTTTATTTGAGTGAATATTTTGTTTTTTAAAAAATATTTTGTAAAAGCTAATGTATAATTAACTTAATACATCCGTTGTGCATTTAGATGACATCTTGATCTTGTCAATTCGAGCCACTCGAAAAAAATTACAAAGAAAAGGTAATGACGTTTTACAAATCGCAAATAGTGGCTTGTCATGCTGAAGGCGATGTATTGAGCCTGTCGAAATGAGGCACGACTGAAGCATCTCATTTTCAATATAGTATTATGTATTTTGGAGATTCTTCTCCCGAATTTTCGGGATCTGAATGACATGGTCTTTTTTAAGATATAAATTTAAAAGGAAGAAAATAAATGCTACAAATTTCAAGTATCTGAAATTTAGTGCTTTATTTAATTACGTCATTAGTAGTGAATTTTACGATTGAAATGAGTAAAGTTGTACTTCGACAAGCTCAGCAGAACTATCGAGAATACGATTTTTAGCCTTTACCAGGTTCTCAATACGATTTTTTCGTACCTCAAAATCACTCGAACCGACAGAAAAGCATTTTTTTTGACTCTAAACGCGCAACAAGTTAATACCAATAGATTTTATGAGTATTAGAGTCGATGGTAAATATTCTTTCAAAAGTATCTGTTTCTTCTGGAAGGACTCTAAACAAGGCTTTTTTTGGAAGTCCGTTAAAGCTTAAACTACCATTATTACATTTCACCTTTTTAAAGGTTTTCCAGTCGCCTTCCCAGTAATACAAGGTATAGTATTCCCCATCGTTTAAGGTGACTGTATTAAAATCCTTAGAATCAAAAGTCTCTTCGTTATCTCTGGAAATGGTAGCGTTATAGGTGTGCTTAAAATCTGGCTTTAAAAGTTGTTGTTCTCCATTTCCTTTTAATAAAATGGCATGTTTACTAGGGCTTAGTATAGCGTGTTTTTTATTTTTCACTATGGTATCTCTTGTTTTTGATGGTAGGTATACCAAATTACGTCCCATATCTTTAAACACCGCCTTATTATCTGCGCCTGTAGCTGCCCACCATAGTGGTCGCCAGTCGCCTTTGTTAAATACCGCTATATAGGCAATGTTATTGGGCAGTTTTTCTTTGTATTGGTAAGTGATATTAGAGACATAGCCATATTCTCCTGTTACATCAATTACGTTTGGTTTTCTTAATTTACTTGTGGGGATTTGGTTATAGGGGATTTTAGTAGCTAAAGCTTCTTTTTGTGGTGAAAAGGTATGCCTTAGTACCTTACCTATACGTTTTGTTACTGCATTGTAAGCATAAGGTAATTCTAAATTACCATTAAAAGGGATAAAATTACAATCTTTATCTAGTACCGTATTCCAGTAGTGGGAATGTGATGAAGCGGCATGGTAGGGTACATAATCGTAAGTAATGCCTAAACCTAATGCACGTCCTAACAATAATACCGTGTTTGCCAAATCGGTACAGTTGCCCTGCCCTCTAAAATGCACCTGATCTATCCCTAGCATAGGTTGAGGGTAAGGCCGCTTATCTATAAATTCTATATGCTTTAAGGATTTTATAAGCTCTGAACATACTTCCACAGGGTCTTCCTTATCTAAAGCCGTAAAGCGCGCACTTTTATATTGTTCTGCATACTTTTTTTTCCAACCTGACTCTAAAGGTTCTAACGAACTACGGTAAGGCAATACATATTCGCAAAAATGCTCAAAGCTATAATGTTTATACCAGGGACTTTCCTGCCAGGTTTTAAAGGAAAATTCGATATGTTCTATTAACATATCGGCAGTTAACTGGTCTAAGTCCTTTACATATTTTATTTCCTGTTTACCTCCTTTGGTGGTAAAAGAACGAAATGCTTTTTTTGCGGCTTCAAAACTATCGTATTTAAATTCGTTTAAATCCACTTTTTTATTACTTCTATCTATCCATTGTGGGTTGGCAGACCCATGATTTAACATTCCCCTTAATAAAAATTTAGCAGCTTCTTTTTTTTTAGAATCAGATTTATAATGGTTGACCACTTTTTGGTGTAGTGCCCTATATTTTTCAAGACTTTCCCTAGATGCTTGAGAGAAACTTTGGATGACCAGTAAAAAAAAGAAACTACAAACTAGCGCATGTTTTTTCATAAGTTATTATATTTTGCACTGAAAAACAGCACTATTTTTTGTGTAAATATATAATTAATGGCATTAGACGTATCAAAAAATAATTATAAAATTGGGATACCATTTTTATTCCTTTCTGCCTTATTCATTATTTTACCTGTGTTAAGCTGGGGGCTTAAAATAAACCACTACAACTATTTTATAGCTATGGTTGGACTTTGGGGCGTATTTCATTTTATAACAAGTAGAAAGAAAACATGGGGATTTCATCCTATGGATATCTGGGTGATTGTTTTTGTTGCCTATCAAATCTTTCATGTCTCGTTTCTTGGTAATGCCTCGTTTTTTGAAATCTCTTTTTGGTGGCGCTTTAGTTTTATCATCCTCTATTTTATTTTTAAAGACTTGCTGTTAAACTATCAAAATGGGTTTAAAAAAAGGCTTGTTTATGTATTGCTCATTAGGTTTGGTGTTGAAGTTTTTATTGGTGCCTTACAATATCTGGAGTTGATTACTATTTCCAGCAGCAAGCATTTTGATGTTGCGGGGACTTTTTCTTCTACTAACCATTTTGCACTTTGTCTAGGCATGGGCTTGGTGACGCTATTGCTACAACTCAAAAAAAACATGCCTCATAAGTTATACTATTTGGTCGCTGTTGTATTTGGAGTTAGCGGTTTGCTATTAATATTGCATAGCACATCCAGAAGTGCTTTGTTAGGTTTATTGGCTGTTGCAGTGACTTATGTGCTTTTAAAAAAGAACCTGATCACAACATTTAAAGCGCTGGGTAAAACTTTAAAACTTTCTTTTGTTGCTTTAAGTATTGTAATAATTGGTTTGGGAGGTTATGCTTTATTTCACCTTAAAAAAGATTCTGCCAATGGCAGATTATTTGCTGCTAAAATCACTTTAAGCGAAACCATTAAAAAGCCTGTTTTTGGCCATGGTTTATTTAATTTTGAAGAGGGCTACAATACGGCTAAATCCAAATATTTTACTACAAAAACCAGAGATTGGACAGAGATAAAAATAGGCGATCATATCACTCATGCTATGAACGATTATTTAGAAACCCTCTACGAAATAGGTCTTGTTGGTTTTGTTTTAAGCTTGCTTATTTTAATACAGCTGTTTAAACGCATTACAAGCTATGATACCTATGTATATTGTGGTGTTTTTATTGTTGTTATCTGTCTTGTGGCAGGAGCGTTTACCACTCTGCTGGTTAATGCTTTTTTTGTAATGACTGTGCTTATGGCTTTGTTTTTAATTCCTGTGGATTACCTTGATGCTACCAGCAAAAAAGTGTATCGCTATAAACCTCTACTGCTTTTAACAGCGTTAGTATTTATTACTATTGGAGGATTAAAAATTTATGGGTTTTACTGGCTAGAATCCCAACAATCAAATACTACCAAAACGGTTAAAAGTTCCGATTGGGAATTCTGGACCAAAATAGTAGCTGATAATGGGCATGCCCAGTTTGTGTATGCATCAGAATTACATAAAACCTATAATCAAAAGACTAGAGCACTAAGAGTCATGGAGCAGGCCGTTATGAAAAATAAAAAACCTGACAACATTAGGAAACTGGCCTTATACTATGCCCATAGTGGCAACCTTAAAAAAGCCGAAGACTTATTACGTTTTAACATTGGTAATGAACCATTTTTATTTGAACCCAGACACGATTTGGCAGTGATTTATCAAAAAACAGGGCAGCACAAAAAGTACATACAAATTCTTAAAACCATTATTGATTTTCCTGAAAAAGTACCTTCTAAGAAAGTGACCGAGCTTAAAAATGATGCTAAAAAACGACTGGATGAAGCCCTAAAAAAGAAGTAATAGCTTATTAAACCTAAGCTCCCGCTTTTCAGCGGGATTAGTTCTACTTACTATTTTGAATGCATTGCGATGCAATTTTTCAAAATAGAGTTTCACTAATAAAATTTCTCTAAATATTAACTTTTTTAATAGCCCCGTTTATTACATTTGCTTTCAACCATAAAACACATTTTAAATGTTTAAGACAATATTAAAGGGGGTATTTACACTAGTTTTAATGTTCAACTTAGTGTTTTCTTTCGGGCAATCTGCCACTAAAAATACCTTAGACGTTTTAAGTAAACCCTATAATTTATCTAGTGCACAGCAAAGTGAATTAAAAGCTTTGATAGATGGGGCTAATAAGGCTTTTTTAGAGCAAACTACAGCTTTTGTGGATAGTGCTATTTCTAATAAACAACAGGATTTTTTAAAAGCTAAAGCACAGTTAGAGGTTTTGCAAAAATTAATATCTTTTGATTTACAACCTCCTGTTTTTTTAAATAATGATACTAGGCAAATTACATTGGTTGAAACGGCTAAAAAAATCAATTTTAATACGGCTAAACTTAATACCATTATTAAATTATTTGTTGAGCGTGAGTTTAAACTTAAAGAGTTTGAGTTTATAAGGTCTAGCGCTATTGCTTATGCTAATGATGCCATTGATTTTCATGAGCATACTTATGATGTAAGAGCGATTCATGAGGATTATTCTAAAAAAGTGGCCGATCTTATTTCCTTGGAGGAATACGAGGCACTTTTTAAAGATAGCCTCATGCCTATTATTGAAAACACGTCTAAAAAAAGAATTGAAACGATTGCTAATGCTTATAACATTGTTGAAGACAAACACTTTAAGAAACTTAAATACATAACGGATCGCTTTGCCCTAAAAAAAATTATGATTCAGCATTATTATACCTTCGATCATAAAAAATTACATGTATCTAGGGTAAATGCAATGTTTGAGGAATCCAGAGCTATTGATATAGCCATACAAGAGTTTAACATTGAAACCAATGGGTTTGATTTGTCTTCTGATGCTCGTATTGCATTTTTTGTTGAACGCTCCAAAAAAGCTGGGATCTCTAATGAAGACATAAAAAAACTAGTTTATGCTATTAATGATTATAATAAAAAAATAAACAAATACTATGAAGATTTAGCTATATGGCAAAGTAAATATGTTATCTATTACTTTCATAGTGCTGGTTCTCCAGAGATTTACGAAAAAGAACTTAAAAGACAGGTAAGTAAAATAATGACCATAGATCAATTTGAAAAAATGTTTTTACATCAATTTAAAGGACGAATAGATGTGGAAGCTAACTTGCGTACTGCCAAGCTAAGAATAACTTATAGAAATTTATCTTCGGCTCAATTACAAAAACTCTCTGACATGATTAGAGAACAAGTTAAAAAAGAACGTGTCATCTATGAATACTATGGCTATGATCATGAAAATGCTATACAACGACTAAGAGCTTCTAAATATAAGTTTGATAAAAAATATAAAGAGACGTTAAAGGAGGTTTTAAATTAATTGATTTCAAAAAAAGGTTATTTTTTAGACTAATTAAACATTTTAAGACGCTCTATAACAACTACAACGAATTGAATGCTTCAAGTAAAAAATTTATCATTCCGTTACAAAAAACAACTTATTTTAAATAACATAAGTTTTACTGTTAATCTAGGGGATCATTTTTCTATTATTGGTGAAAGTGGTTCTGGTAAAAGTACCCTCTTAAAGCTCCTTTATGGTACTTACGATTTAGATGAAGGGCAGCTGTTTTGGAAAGACCAGCAAATTTTAGGTCCAGAATACAACCTTATTATTGGTCCAGAATACATGAAATATGTGGCTCAGGAATTCGATTTAATGCCCTACATAAGTGTTTCTGAAAATATTGGTGCATTCCTCTCTAATTTTTATCCTGAAGAAAAACAAGAACGCATAAATGAACTCTTAGATGTTGTTGAATTAACCCCCTATAAAGATGTTAAAGTTAAAGAATTAAGTGGCGGACAAAAACAGCGTGTTGCCTTAGCTCGTGCCGTTGCAAAACAACCCGAAATTCTTTTGTTAGACGAGCCTTTTAGCCATATAGACAACTTTAAAAAGCAATCTTTAAGGCGCAGTATTTTTAAATATCTAAAAGAAAAAAACATCACTTGTATTGTTGCTACCCATGATAAGGATGATGTACTCTCATTTTCCGATCATATGATGGTATTGCACGATGCAAAAATTATGGCCAGCGATACCCCAAAAGCACTACATGACAATCCTAAACACCCATTAGTAGCTGCCTTTTTTGGCGAATTTAATACCATTGATACGACTATTGTATACGCTCACCAACTTAAAGTTGTTAAACAATCTAACTTAAAAGCCATAGTGATACAATCCTACTACAAAGGCAATTTCTACTTAATTAAAGCTGATTTAAATGGGAAGTCTGTTTTTTTTGAGCATAACATAAGGCTTGACATTGGTGTTGTGGTTTGTTTAGATAGGATTGAATAAAGGTTTAACAACAACGTGCCATTCTTCTTGTTTGTTATTATATAGAGGTAATATTAATGGGTAGTTTTGTACATCTTGTTTTGGGAAATGGATTCATGACTACACAGGAATGACAAGTTCCTTTTGTTTAATAAAGAGGTTTTTTTGGGTAATTTTTCACTAATTCCAAAACAAATTCAATTTCTCCAATGCATTCTTATACTTCTACTTCAATAAGTAATACATCTATTTTGTAAATAAATACAACAAATTATGTAGGCGTTTACAAAATTTATAGTTATTATTGTTTAACCCAACAATTAGCAGTGTATTTCTTGAGCCAAAGATTAAGTCTTTATTATTTTAAATTAATCTTACGCAATATAGTCTAGCACATATAACCTTTTAAACAAGTATCCAACCAAAGCAATATGATAACTAAAAGAAAAACAGCATTAATAACTGGTGTTACAGGTCAAGATGGTGCTTACCTAAGTGAGTTTTTGTTAAAAAAAAATTATGTCGTTCATGGTATTAAAAGGCGCTCTTCTTTATTTAATACCAATAGAGTAGATCATTTATACGAAGACCCTCATGTAGAAAATAGAAATTTTATATTGCATTTTGGAGACATGGCAGATAGTGCTAATATTATTCGATTAATAAAGGAAATTGAACCTGACGAAATATACAATCTAGCTGCAATGAGCCATGTAAGAGTATCTTTTGACATTGCAGAATATACTGCCAATGTAGATGGTTTAGGAACATTACGTATTCTTGATGCGGTACGTTTACTTGGGTTAGAAAATAAAACACGAATCTACCAAGCATCAACATCTGAACTTTATGGAAAAGTACAAGAAGTACCTCAATCTGAAACGACCCCGTTTTATCCAAGAAGTCCTTATGCTGTTGCAAAAATGTATGCCTATTGGATTACTGTTAATTATAGAGAAGCCTATAACATGTTTGCCTGTAATGGTATCTTGTTTAACCACGAGTCCCCATTAAGAGGTGAAACTTTTGTAACACGAAAAATTACAAGAGCTGTGTCTAGAATTGCATTGGGATTACAAGAAAAACTATTCTTAGGTAACTTAGATGCAAAAAGAGATTGGGGACATGCAAAGGACTATGTAGAAATGATGTGGCTCATTTTACAGGCAGATCAACCAGAAGATTGGGTTATTGCTACAGGAGAAACCACATCGGTTAGGGACTTTGTAAAAATGAGTTTTAATGAAATTGGTATTGAATTACACTTTCAAGGAAAAGGGATTTACGAAAAAGGCTATATAAAAGCATGTTCTAACCCAGACTACCAATTACCAATTGGTAAAGAAGTTTTAGCCATAGACAAGAAATATTACAGACCAACCGAAGTAGATCTTTTAATTGGAGATCCTACTAAAGCCAGAAAAAAATTAGGTTGGAAATCCAAACATACCCTAAAGGATCTTGTAAAAGACATGATGAAAAACGATATGGATTTAATGTTTAGAGATCATCATTTACAAGAAGGAGGTTATAAAACCTTAAATTATCATGAATAATAGTAAGCGCAAAAAAATATACATAGCTGGACACAACGGTATGGTTGGTCGTGCCATATGGCGAAATTTAAAAAAACATGGTTATAGCAACCTAATTGGAGTTTCTAGTAAAGATCTTGATCTAAGGTTACAAAACAACGTTAATACATTCTTTAGAGAACAACAACCAGATATCGTAATTGATGCTGCAGCTGTTGTAGGTGGCATATTAGCCAATGACACCTATCCTTATGAGTTTTTAATGGATAACATGCTCATTCAAAACAATTTAATAAAAGCATCACATAAAACCGATGTAGAAAAATTTATTTTTTTAGGCAGTTCCTGTATTTACCCTAAAAATGCTGTGCAGCCCATTACCGAAAATGCTTTGCTAACAAACGCCTTAGAGCCTACAAACCAATGGTATGCTATTGCAAAGATTTCTGGTGTAAAGCTATGTGAAGCCATTAGAAAACAATACAACAAGGATTTTGTGAGTTTAATGCCCACTAATTTATATGGTACTCATGATAATTTTGACCTAAAAACATCACATGTATTGCCTGCATTAATAAGAAAATTTCATGAAGCAAAATTGAATAATCATAGCCCAGTAGTTTTATGGGGATCTGGTAATCCATTACGCGAATTTTTACATGTAGACGATCTAGCAAAAGCGGTTGTTTTTGCTGTAGAAAATACACTCCCTGAAAATTTATATAATGTGGGTACAGGAAAAGATATTTCAATTAAAGAATTAGCGTCAATTATACAGGAAATTGTAGCGCATAAGGGAGCGATAAAATGGGATACCTCAAAACCAGATGGCACTCCCAGAAAGCTTTTGGATGTCTCTAAAATAAACGCATTAGGCTGGGAAGCAAAAATAGGTTTAAAAGAAGGTATAAAAAGTACATACCATTGGTTTTGTGATAATATTGATATTATTAAAGAAGTTTCAATACACGAAAGTAATACGGTATAAACCATTATCAACTCTAATGATTAAACATATAGAAGCAATTTATATTGGAAAATATTACTAACTATTTAAAAAAAAACTTTTTTACATCCATAGGGAAAATCGCCCTAATTTCATTAACAACATTGCTTTTACTTCCCTTAATAATAAAACGTATAGGCCTAGAACTTTATGGTGTAGTGAGTTTAACGTTACTTTTTAGTGGGGTCTCTTCTTTGGTAGATTTGGGCTTATCTAAAGCTGTTGTTTTATTAAGTGGTGAAAAAAAGTTAACCGAAAATGAAGTTGTATGCTCTGCGCTCATTATAAACCTCTCCATAATAAGTCTATTATTTGTTGTTTTTATTATGCTTCAGTTATTGTCAATAGATCTTTTAGGAACTAATTTAAATGTTGATAAAACAACTAAGTTTCTTATTTTAAATATAGGGTTTCTTCTTTTAACGTTTATGCTATTAAATAACCTTTGTAGAGCTATTTTAGAAGCTAATTATTTAATGCACATCGTTAACTTAAGTTTAGCGATATATACGCCTGTTTTATACCTTTCAATATTTATTCTCAGCTTTTTTACAACTCATGTTATCTATTATGTTTTAACACCTTTACTACTTACATTACTTCTATTTGTGTTTAATGTAATCTATATAAAATCAAAAACACAAATAAAGCGTTGTAAAGTAGATTGGGTTAAGATAAAATACGTCTTTAAAAACTCTATTGGGTTTTTAAATCTGGGACTAATAAATAGCATGGTAATCCCTGTGATGCAATATTTATTTGTTCTTATTGTAGCAGATGTTAGTCTTTATGCACTATTCGACCTATCGTTTAAAATAGCCATTTTAGCTAATAGTGTAATTGTATCCCTATCAATGCCCATGTTTGCTGTTTTTTCTAAAGAATCTAAAACAAGAAGAATGGTTAACATAGCATTAAAAGTGTTTTACCTTTCTGGAGGCATGTATATTATAATGCTTATTGGCTATTACTTTATAGGGAATTTTGCACTTTCATTTCTAGATTTAGCAAAAGATAACTTAGATGTGCTTTATAGTATTACATTTTTACTCATAGCTTCTATTGGAAGTGCTGGAGTTGTTGAAGTATTTTATCGCTATTTTATGGGAATTAAAAAATTGACTAAAGCATTTTTAATGAAATTAATTATTCCTGTTTTTGCTTTAGCCTTTTTCTTTGCTTTGAATCAATTTAGTCATATCAATAGGTTTATTTATGCCTACTCCATAGGTGTATTTGTTAGTTCTATTATTGTAATAGTATTCTTTTTAAAAGAGGAAAAAAAAATTATAAAACAGTAAAATATGATTGTATTACTTGCTCTATTTTACACAATAGCGATATATCTTGGTGTAAGAAAACCAAGCTACTATGTAATCTACTATATTTTGGCTTCTACCAAATTTTTAGGGTTTGTAGATCCTGGGTCCTTTATTATTGGAGGTATAGAAATAGGGTATTTTGGACTCAACCTCATTACTGTTTTTAGCTTGTTTTTTTACAGACAATGGTACGATTTGCCTAAGCAAATAAAACCATTAATGCTTTTATTTTTTCTCATGCTAACTTATGGCTTATTTAAACCTGTTTTTGATGGTAATTCTTCTATAATAAAAGCCCTTATTTCTAGCAAAGAACTATGGTATTATGCCCTATTTTTCTATTTATTTGTTTATCGCGATTTAATACATAAAGCTTTAATGGTATCATTTATAAAATACCTAGGGGTTTATTTAGCTAGTATGTATATTGTAGGGACTATTTTACCTCAAATAACTCCTCCTTCGTATTACAATGGACTGCATGTAAGAACATTTTTTCCAACTTATATAAGTTTAGCACTATTCCTGTTTAGTATAGACTTAAAATTTTCTAATGTACGCCGTTTAAATCATAGAATTTATGTAGTAATTCTAATATTAGGTTTGTGTTTAGCGCGTCATTTAAGCTTAGCAGTAATGAGTATTTTAGGGTTTATAGTTTACAAATACGTATATAACAGGCATCTTATTCTACAAAAGTATTCCATTTTTGCCCTTTTAGTCATTTCATTTTTTGTTACTATTTTTTCAATAGTTTTTGTGCAAGACCTCTATTACGATGTTATTAATACCATTAACGGCATCGTTACTGGAGAAGATGGTGCTTTAAGTTCAAGAGATATTTACAATGAGTTTAGATGGAGAGCTATAAACGAAAACAAAGCATTTGGATATGGTTTTATACACAAATCTTCTAAACTCATGAATTATTTAGGATCTGACACTTCAAATAGGTTTATGGAAAGCTTAGGTGTTGTAGATTCTGGATTTGTTGATATGCTTGCCAAATTTGGCTATGTAGGTACAGCGATTATTTTAGGGATATATATAAAATATTCGGTGACGGGATTTTTTAGACCATATGTTAACCCTTTGTCCTTAGTATTATCTATGTACTTATTACAGTACATCTTTATTAATTATACCTGGTCTGTTTATACATTTTCACATGGCATCATTCCGGCTTGTATTGCGTTCTATTTTATGTTCGAAAGTATTAAAGAAATGAATTTAGAAAACAATTTAAAGCTACAAAATATTTAAGCCTATGAGTCGTATACTAAAATTAATTAAAAGTGATCTTGTAAAGGGAAATTCTAATTTAGAAACAACAGGTTTTAAGCTTGTAGTTTACTTCTTTATTTCCCGATTTATAAGAACAGTTATTTTAGTAAGGCTACTTAAAAGCAGCTATAAATTAATACGTTTTATCGCTTCCAGACTACTTCGTAAAAAGCATATAGAAATAGGTGAAAATGTTTCAATAAAAAAAGGGTTTTTATTACCACATCCTTGGTGCATTATTATTGCAGATGAGACAAAATTAGGAGAACATGTGTCTGTTGGACAATATGTTACAATTGGTGGTAATTTTAAAAAAAATATTAAAAACGCCAATGGAACTGTTCAAAAATTACCCATTATTGGTAATCGCGTTATTATTGGTCCCGGAGCCGTCATTGGAGGTCCAATTACTATAGGCGACGATGTAATTATTGGAGCTAATGCAGTAGTTACCCATAACATTCCTTCAAACTCAATAGTATATGGACAAAACAAAATTTCTAAAAAGAAAATAAAAATTCCCGAAAAGGGAGATACCTATGTTATAATTAAAAACGATAAGAGTTAATGAATATACTGTATTTACTACCATCTTATAACCTTTATGGAGGCACGCCTAAAAAAACATTAGACCTCATAAAACATTCACATAACCCGTCTTTTTTATATGTCTGGTCTAAAGCTTATGCCGAAGAGTTCAAGCAAGAGTTTATAGATTGCGACACCGTTATTTACGATAATGTTTCAGGAAGAAATGTTTTAAGGCATGTATTAAATTTACTAAAAATAGTGGATAAACATAATATACAAATCATACAATCTCAATTCTTTTTTGGAGAATTATTGGCTGGTTTAATTAAATTATTTCGTCCTAAAATAAAAACCATTATCGCTTTTGTTGGTTCCAGGTCTCCAGGCAAAGTAAAAAGAACCATACTAAAATCTATTTACAAAAAAGTTGATGCTTTTGTATACATATCTAAATATGTTAAAAAAGAAAAAGAATTAGTTTTCCCCAAGTTGAAAAAATATAATGGCTATATAATTTACAATGGCACCAATAAGCCAAAACCAGATAATGATTTTGAAGAAGCACCTTCAAACAATAACTTTAACCTATTATGTGTATCTGGTTTAACAAAAATTAAAAATGTTCAAGTACTCATAGAAAGTATGAGTATGTTGCTTAAACTAGGTCATAAATCCATAACATTATTAGTTGCTGGTGATGGTCCGGAAAAGGAAAACTTTGAGCTCCAAATAAAAGAAAAAAACTTACAAAACAACATTAAACTTTTAGGATACAAAAAAAATATAGGTATGCTACTAAACAAAGCAGATGTATTTGTACACCCTTGCTATATAGAAGGTTTTGGTATCGCTGTAGCTGAAGCTATGATGGCTAAAAAACCTATAATTGTATCTAATGCTGGCGCACTCCCCGAACTTATTACTAATAACAAAACAGGTCTGGTTGTTCCTCCCTTTAAACCATTACAATGGGCAGAAGCTATTATTAGGTTAAAGGAAAATAAAGCGCTTTGTAAAAAACTAGCTCAACAAGCAAAAGTACATGCAGAACATACATTTTCGATTAAAAATTATGTCGATAACTATAGTCAACTCTATAAAACGGTAGTAAAACAAGCATGAAAATTTTAATATTCCATCCTTCTCTGGCACCTTATCGTGTTGATTTTTTCAATACTTTGAATGAGAATTTTGATGCTAAATTTTATTTTTTTCATGACAATGTTCTGGATCAAAAGTTTAATCAAAATAAACTTAAGCAAGAGTTAAATTTTCAGTGTAATTACTTAAATAAAGGTTTAAGTTTTTTTGGTAGACCAATTAGGTTTGGCATAACTAAAATTATTAAAACAAACAAGCCAGACACAATTATCTGCCCAGAATATGGTTTAATCACATTATTTATTACGCTAGCTAGTTTCTTTTTTAGAAAAAAATATAAGGTATTTACTATTTGCGATGATAGTATTGCCATGTCTGCCAACACAAAACCGCTACGAAAAATATGCCGCAGTTTTTTAGTAAAAGCACTCGATGGTATTATTCTAACTAACCAAGATATTGTTAATTGGTATACATTAAATTTAAACATAAAATGCAAGTTATTAACCTTCCCAATTATAATTAATGAGCATGCGTTTAGAAATAAACTAAAAAACAGCCTTAAAACAGCAAAAACCATTATTAATAACTTTAAACTAAGTGATAAAAAAGTTATTTTATTTGTGGGAAGATTGGTTAAAGTAAAAAACCTGCCAACTTTAATAAAAAGTTTTAGTAAGGTTAGAAAAGACAACATAATGCTTGTTTTAGTTGGAAGCGGTGATGAACAAGAAACGCTAAAATTATTGGTTAGTGAATTACAGCTAAACCAAAATGTCATCTTTGCAGGAAGGCAGGAAGGTACTACACTACTAGCCTGGTATGCTATTACAAACGTTTTTATTTTGCCCAGTATTAGTGAAGCTTTTGGTGCAGTTGTTAATGAAGCATTGCTTTCTGGGAGTTACGTTTTATGTTCTGAGTTAGCAGGGGCCAAATGCTTAATACAAAATGGTATTAATGGCAGGGTATTTAATCCTTATAATCATAACGCATTTAAAAAAGCACTTGAAGAGGGCTTAGAAAAAGCGCCTATTATTACTGGTAATATTTCTTTAAAACCATCTTTAATGCAGTTATCGTATCATGATGCAGTGGCGCTACTTATCAATCAACTAAAACATTAATATACTAGAGCTGTAACTAAATGAAAATATTAATTATACATAATAAATATGGAAAGTATAGTGGTGAAGAAGCTGTAGTAGATGCCCAAATAAAGCTTTTAGAGTCTAATGGAAATAAGGTAATCACTTATTTTAGAAGTAGTGAAGAACTTGAGAAAGTCCCTAATGCTAAATTTAATGCTTTTTTTACAGCATTTTATAATTCTAAAACCATAAATGAAATAAAAGCATTGCTATTAAAAGAGCAACCAAATATAGTTCATATACATAATTTGTATCCTATAATATCCCCAGCTATTCTACCAGAAATAAAAAAAATGGGAATACCAATAGTTATGACAGTACATAACTACAGATTACTTTGCCCAAATGGGTTATTTTACACTAATGGTCGTATTTGCGAAAAGTGTACAGGTTTTGGTAAAGAATTACATGGAATTATTAACAACTGCGAAGCCTCACTTTTTAAAAGTACAGGTTATGCGCTTAGAAATTTATGGTCCAGACTTAAAAAATACTACATGAATAATGTCGATGCCTATTTATGCTTAACCGAATTTCAAAAAACAAAACTTTCTAATAATAATTTCGATAGAAATAAATGCTTTGTTATACCAAACGCTTACAACAAGCCTGTTGAAGCCATTAATTACGATTTTAATAAACGCCAATACATTGCTTTTGCAGGAAGAATAAGTCCAGAAAAAGGCATCCCTATTTTACTGGAAACTGCTAAAAAACTACCACATATTCCATTTAAGTTAGCGGGACATATGCGTAAAGGCTATGAAAAAGTATTAAATATCCCTAAAAATGTAGAATTATTAGGAATGCTTAATACTAAAGAAATGAAACTATTCTATTCTAAAGCAAGGCTATATCTGCATACTAGTGTATGTTACGAAGGGTTTCCTATGGTATTTCCAGAAGCTATGGCCTATAAATTACCTATAATTGCTCCGAATATGGCAGGATATCCAGAAATTTCTGAACATAACTTTAATGGCCTTTTGTTTACTCCGGAAAATGTTGAGCACCTTACTCAAACTATTTTTAATATCTGGAACGATACTGTTAAACTTAAACAAATGGGAGATAATGGGTTTAATAAAATGAAAGAGAAGTATACTATCAACCATTATTATAAGTCTTTAATTTCTGTTTATAAACTGTTTTATAAATAAGCTGTATTGAAGCAAAATCTTTACTTTTACATACTTAAAAATACCATTTTATTATTTTTTTGTAGCTTAAAACACAAGCACATATACGTATTTACTTATTTTTTGTAGTATTTTTTCTAAAAAAAATAACTTTTTGTCGGATTTTTTTGTAGTTTAGCGATCGCAACCCAAATCTTGACATTATGAACCTTCAAAGTAATCCTACATGGATAAGTAACAATTCTGAATATATTTATTTAGATAAAATAAATAATCCAGAAACATTCAACTTAAAATCTATAATAAAAGATCATATATTTTCTTCTAACTTAAATGCTATTGATCTTAGTAAAAGATGTGTTATAAATACAATAAACCCACATTCATTTTGTGTTTCAAGACAAGATAGTGCTTTTAAAAAAGCTTTAATGAGCAGCGATATTTTATTACCAGATGGTTCGGGTATTGTTCTAGCTTCTAATGTTTTGAATGGTAAGTCTATAAAAAAAATCGCTGGAGCAGATATTCATTTATATTTATTACAGTATGCAGCATCCAATAATAAGAAAGTATTTTATTTAGGAGCTTCACAAAATACGCTTAACCTAATCACTAAAAGATTGAATAAGGAATTTCCTAATATAAAAGTTTCAAGTTATTCACCTCCATATAAATCTAAATTTACAACCGAGGATTCAAAGGAAATGATAAATAGAGTTAATGCATTTAAACCAGATATATTATTTGTAGGGATGACAGCTCCCAAACAAGAAAAATGGGTAGAACACTATAAAAATTACCTAAGCCCTACTGTTATAACATCTATTGGAGCTGTTTTCGATTTTTACGCAGGTACGGTAAAAAGGTCAAGTCCATTCTGGATTAACCTTGGTTTAGAATGGTTACCAAGATTAATAAAAGAACCTAAAAGATTATGGAAAAGAAACTTTATTTCTACACCATTATTCCTACTAAACCTTAGTAAAGCAAAACTTAATATTAATTAAAACTTAGATAAAATCACTTAACAAAATTTATTCCCCAAATTATTCAACCATAACTTAACCCTTTTTATCATGAAAACAATAATTACTAGCTTTTCTCCCTCAGACTATAGATTAGTTTGCCTTTTTTCATCATTATTTATATCAGCTTTAGTATCTTATTTATCCTACCCTGTAATCATTAAAATTTCCAGGATAAAACAACTCATGCAAGAACCAGGAAGCAGAAGTTCACATTTTGTTAAAACACCTAACCTTGGTGGTATTGGTATATTTCTTGGAATAACAACAGTATTAACGCTTATAGGCGGTATACTTTCCTTTAACAATTTACCTTGCTTTATAGGTGCCCTTATTATTTTGTTTTTTACTGGTTTAAAAGATGATTTAATTGAATTATCACCAATAAACAAGTTAATGGGACAACTACTTGCTGCGTTATTTGTGATTATAATAACAGATGTAAGAATACATAGCTTTTTTGGGATTTTTGGCATATACAACTTGCCTTATTTGTTTTCTGTAGCTTTTACATTATTTGTTTTTATTTTACTAATCAACGCTTATAATTTAATTGATGGTGTTGATGGTTTAGCAGCAAGTGTTGCCATTACCTCCAGTATGCTGTTTGCGGTGTTTTTCTATAATTTAGGCAATACATTATTACTAATGATTTCTTTAAGTCTAATAGGCACATTAATCACCTTTTTAGTCTTTAATTTTTCAAAAACCAAAAAAGTATTTATGGGTGATACCGGCTCTATGATTATAGGCTTTTTAATGGCGTATCAAGCTATTAATTATCTTAACCTTTACAGTGCCGGAGCCGAAGTAAATACGTCTAGCCCGCCATTAATTGTTTTAGCTATTTTTAGTTATCCTCTAATGGATACTCTAAGAGTATTTATAATTCGTATTCAACAAAAAAGAAGTCCTTTTAGTGCAGATAAAAATCATTTACACCATAATCTGTTATCACTTGGTTTTAAACATTGGCAAATCGCATTAATAGCTTCAATATATGTGTTATCAATATTTGGGTTAACGTTTACATGTATTAATGTTAATTTACATATAGCTCTTTTTTCCCTTATACTATTTAATGCTTGTACCTCAGCGATACCTTATCTCGCTCTACAGTTTAGAAAGACAACCATTAGAACATGTAACGAAAAACAAAGAGATAACAATTCATTAAGAAAATTCGCTAATCAAATTTTTAGTATTTTTCTTTAATTGTGTAGTATTTTACATGTATATTTTAATATATTTATGATGTATTAAACCCTCATAAATGTACTTAAAGTCGTATTGTCTCTGCTTATTTAGTTGTTTATTCTTAATTTTTTCATCGTGTGCTTCAAAAAAAGACCTCATTTATTTTCAAAATGCAGATGAATACAACCAAAAATCTATAAGCTACAGTACTAATAAAATTCAGTATAACGACATTTTAAACATACAGATTACTTCCCGAAATCCCGAGGCTGTCATACCCTATAATTTTGATAATACAAATTTTGGAAGATCTAATTTAATAGAAACTTTAAAATTTCAAGGGTATTTAGTGTCTGCAGATGGTACTATTATTTTCCCAACCATAGGCGCTGTGAAGGTTATTGGAAAAACAACTCGCGAACTAGAACTTTTTATAGGGGACTTATTAGATAAAGGGGGGCATGTAAAAGATGCTTTAGTGAATATTAAAATTCTAAATTCTAAAGTCACTGTTTTGGGTGAAGTTACAAGACCTGGTACATTCACAATCACTGAAGAAAACATCACCTTTTTACAAGCTCTTGGCTATGCTGGGGATTTAAAAATAAATGCCAACAGAAAAAACATATTGCTAATTAGAGATGTAGATGGCGTTCAAATAATACAACATATAGATTTAACCAATGCCGATCTCCTTAAGAGTTCTGCTTATTATGTAAAACAAAACGATGTTATTGTAGTAAGTCCCAATAACTCCAAAATAAAAAGTTCGGGGTATATAGGTAATATAGGCACTATAGTTACAATAGCTTCTATTGTATTAAGTACTACTATCCTCTTATCCAGGTAATCTATGAAAGAAAAAACAAAACCATTCTATTTTACCAGAGATAACGATTCCTTTAACTTAAAAGAAGAAGCGGCTAAATATTTACGTAATTGGCCTTGGTTTATTTTTACAACATTATTGTTTGTTAGTATTGCTTTTTTTTATTTAAAAAACACACCTTCAACATACGAAACTACTGGTAAAGTTAAAATTTTAGACGAATCGTCTAAGGGGCTAAAATTGCCTAATGATCTTTCGGCATTTTTTGATAATTCTGAGGTAAACCTAGAAAACGAAGTTGAAGTTGTTACCTCCTATCGCATTTTAGAATCTGTAGTAAAAAGCTTAGACTTAAATATTAAATACTATGATGATTTTAGGGAACTATGGGAAACGCCCTTTAAAATTCATCCAATAGTTAAAACCAATGAGATTCCAGAAAAAGGTATTTACACTATAAAAATACTTTCTAATGGTTATGAGGTTACAAATGGTTTAATGCAAAGCTATAAAATACCACATCACTACATGGAGGGAACTCATGATACGTTACCATTTTTAATTCAATGCACAGATGTCTTAGCCATACAAAAGAACCTCAACAAAATTTATAAAGTTACATTTCAATCTATAAGAGATGCTACAATAGGTCTAAAATCCAAACTTAAAGTGGGGCAAATTGGTAAAGAGAGTGAAATACTATCGCTTTCAATTGTAGATGAAAACATATTAAAATCTGAAGCCATTATTAACGAAATTATATTTCAGTTTAACTTAGACGGTATCATAGACAGGCAATTAGTTTCACAAAGAACCATTGATTTTGTAGACGAACGCTTTTCTTTTTTGTCTAAAGAGTTAGATTCCATTGAAGATGAAAAAAAATCGTTTAAACAAAAAAACAGCTTAAGTGAAATTGCTTTAGACACAGAATTTACCATTATTAGATCTGCAAATACCGAAGATCACGTTATTCGTTTAGAAACGCAACTTGAGGTTATCGCATTGTTAAAAAAAACACTTGAGGAACAAAAGGAATTTCAACTACTTCCGGCTAATATAGGCTTAAAACATGAGAGTATTAACGAATTAATATTTGAGCATAATAATGTTATTTTAGAACGAGACCGAATATTAGAGAGTGTGGGTGAAAACAATCCAGTAAACTTAAAATTTATTTCCAAACTCACTGTTTTAAGAAAAAACATATCAAATTCTTTAAACACCTATGCTAGCCAATCTAAATCTGAATTAAAAAGAGCCAAAAATGTAAATAAAAGAACGCGTGGTTTGTTCTCAAACATTCCTAAAAAAGAAAAAGTTTTAAGAGCTATAGAGCGGCAACAAACCATAAAGGAAACATTATTTATTTTATTACTCCAAAAAAGAGAGGAAGCTGCAATCGACTTGGCTATTACATCGCCATCAATAAAAGTTGTTGATTATGCTGTTACTAACTTAGTCCCTAATTCTCCAAAACCAAATATTATATACTTGGCAGCTCTAAGCTTTGGTCTATTACTCCCTTTTAGTATTTTTTACATTATATTTTTTATTGATTCTAAAGTGCACTCGAAAGAGGATATACTAGCAAAAAACAATAAAACAACGGTTAGTGGTGAGATTCCTTTTATAAAATATAATAAACTAATACAGGGCGCTTCAGACAGGTCTGTACTGGCAGAATCTTTTAGAGTACTTAGAACCAATATAGATCATCTCATTAATAAAAACTCTAATATTCAAAAAAACAACAAAGGAAAAGTAATATACGTTACCTCTACTGTTAAAGGGGAAGGTAAAACCTTTACGTCTCTAAATTTAGCACTATCCTATAAATGCCTAAATAAAAAGGTAATTCTTATTGGAGCCGACTTTAGAAATCCTCAAATACACACTTATCTGGGGTTAAAAAAGGATAAAAAAGGCTTGTCTAACTATCTAGAGGGTGATCGCACAACACCCTTTAATGAGTTAATTTTTAATCATAAACATCATAACCTTGATCTTGAAATTTTATTTTCTGGTAATATCCCTCCTAACCCGGCAGAGCTTTTATCTAGTAATAAATTTGTCGATCTAATAAACGATTTAAAAGAAACATACGATTATGTTATTGTAGATACTGCTCCAACTATATTAGTTACAGATACTATGCTAATTGCTCCTTATGCAGATCAAACTATTTATGTTACCAGGTCTCGTTTTACAGAAAAAAAGTTATTAGCTTTTTCTAATGAACTCATAGAAAACAACAAACTACATTATGTTAGCTATGTTATAAATGGTTTAATGCCTAGTAGATTATATGGTTACAATTATAACTATGGGTATAACTATGGGTATGATGCATCAAATTCTCAAAAACCATGGTTTTTGAGAATATTTAAAAATTAATCCAATAAATATTTGTTTTCGTTTCTTTAGTTTACAAGCATATCTTTATTGTATATATAACATAAATGGATAAGGGTTACTCCTTATTATGATTAATTGTAATTGCTTGGTTTTATAAAAAGATTGGCATTGTTTTAAAGACGATAAGATTATAATAACCTGTGTTCGACCTAAGAACACTATTCTTATTGACGCAAAACTCATGTATCAAATATTTAATGCGAATAAATGTATTATATAATCTTTAGAAGCTATGAAAATTTATTAATTTCAAGCTAAAAATCAATAAACATGCCATCTTCTTCCTTAATTTACAATAAACTAGCTGGCTAGTCTATCGTAATTATAAGTTGAATCTACCATGTTTATTGATTTTTATCTACGATTCTTAAATCGAGTTCAGGTTAATAGTGCTTGAAAATTATGAGTTTTAATTGAGACTTCTTCGACAAATATTACATTAAAAACAATCAAACTACAGGAAGAAATCAAGACTATAAGGTTAAAATCTAAGTTTGTCTCTAATGTGACCATCAAATAATTATGAATACGAGTATTCTATCCAATGCAATAGATAGATATTCGCCATTAATTAAAATCATCCTTAATCTTTTGTTTTTTTCTACCCATGTTAAAGATGCCTATTTTAAGTCCTGCTCCTATTGAGAAACCATTAAGGTTCCCTTTATCGTAGGGGCTTAAATCGTATTCACTGGTAAACCGGTATCTAATTCCTGTTTCAAACTGTGTAAATCTCGAGAAATTATATAAAATATTGATCCCTGGTTCCACCACAAAAAAGTCGTCAAAATCGTTCTCATCGCCTTCGTAATCATCTACAAAATTATTCCCTAAAAACCCTACTACACCACCACCTACTAACACAGGAAACGATACACTTATAAAACGTTTTCCAAATAAAATAGGTTCTAAATGCATCCCACCATAAGCGCCTACCAATCCTATTTTATTACCATTAAAAAGGTCTGGTCTGTCATTATCTCGTTCATTAAAAAAAACAGTACCTCCAAACCCTACTTCTATTTGTTGATTAGCAACGTAAGCTAACTTAAAATTAGCTAAAGCTAATCCCTTAGCGCCTCTTGTATCTGCCCTGCCATAGTGTACATTAAACCCAAGATACACGCCATGTACTATATTTTTTCGGTCGTCAAATTGCACATAATCTTCAGATTCTTTGGTTTGTCCTAAAACCGAATTAAAAACTAATAATAGTAACCCTAGAGTAATTATTTTTTTCATCTGTTTAAATTTTTTTAATTTCTGAATACATGCCTACCTTAAGGCTGGTTCAAAAAACTTGAATACATTTAGAAACTCTCATCAATTTTCATTCTTCTTTGTGAATTTGAAGTAATGAAAATTCATATTCGTTTCATGTTTTATTGATTTGATTCTATTTTTACCTATGGTTGATAGCATCTTAAAATTTTGAGATTTCTCGTCACTCGTACCTCGCTATTTCGAGAAATGACAACCACTTTTTTTAATAATTTATATTTTTTTAATCTGTTAAACCTAAATCAAGCTAGAGCATGTTATACCAATTCCCAAATGAATTTACTGAGTTAAAAAGTGCCTTTTGAAATTCATCATTTTACTTTACAGTAAATTCATTTGGGAATTGGTATTACAATTCTTTTAAAATAATAATGCCTTTGTAGCCTGTAAAATCAAAAATGCCCTTAGCATCACCTCCATAAACAGCTCTTATTTGCCGTATCTTATTTTTTTTGTCTATTACCTTGCTTGAGATGTTATTCATGGTTTTAGGTATTCTTAAAACCCCTTGCTCTAATTCTGCGCTAAAATTAAAGTTGGTTTTTGAAATATTGATATACACCTCGGACGATTTCTGTTGTATGTTAACTATTGGCATTGAGTTATCTAACTTTTTAAGCCTTAATTCTGCTACATTAAGATTTAGATTGGTTTTACCTGAAACGGTATTAAATATCACTTTAGAAAATTTTATATCTCCAAACGCGTTTTTTAAATTGTCTATTTCAATATTATCTTTATTAGAATTGAGTTCAAGCTCATCTACAACTCCTATGGTAATATCCGACCCATCTGATTCTAATTTTAACTGTGATGAATGTTCTATTGCTATTGATGCTGCTTTGGCATTAATACTTGTATTGTATAGCGTATTAGCTCTTAATTTTCCATACTTTAAAGCAATTTTAGAATTGGTAATTGTATTATCTGAAATCATTAAATCGCCATGTTCTGTATGTGCAACCAGCTTACCGTTCCAATCGGAGATAATGACATCTCCATATTTATTAAACACCTCTATTTCTACAGATTTTGGCAGATATATAATATAATCAATACTCGTATTTGCTTTATCGGTATTTAAAAGATCTATTTTATTGATATAGCGGCTTAAACTAAAAAGAGATTGCTTTTTTTCTGAAATTTCAGATTTAATTATTACTTGAGCGTTTGTAGCAATAATATTTGGTGCTATACGATATAAAAGGTCTTTTACCTTATCTAACTTTTTACCTGTTACAGCTATACTTACCTCTATTTGTATGGAATCTTTATCCCAACCGTTAACATAAACATCACCATATTTATTGTTTATATACAACGCACCATTTTTAGATAATGGGTATGTTTCTTTAAGTTCTTTACTCAGTTTATTTTGCCCAATTACATTGCCAAATAACAACATAAAACAGGTATACATAATGGTTTTATAAAATAATCGCTTCATCTTCAATAGTCTCTTTTACTGGAGGATATGATCTTTCTAACAAATCTTCCATTAGTTTTATCTTCTTCCTGTAATTATTAATAATCGCTTCAATAATTTTTTCGTTATTAATCCCTAATTTTAATTCTTCTTTTAAAACCCCATACTCATCATCTAAATCATCTATAAGTTGTAAAAAATCATCCTGATCTTTTTTAGACAAATGTGAATTGTTTTTTATGAGTTTTATTTGATTTTCAACAAGTAGTTTATAATGGTTATCGATCTCATATAGCTCTGTATTTGCCATCTCATTTTCGGTTATAACACCTTCTCCTCCAAAAAAGAACACCAGACAACCTATTAAAAGTATAATGCTCGCAGCTACTCTTAATGCTGGTCTTCTCCATAACGGAATTACTTTTACAGGTGCTTCATCTTCTGGCAATCCTGATACGATATTACTCCATAACCTTAATTTATCGACTTCGTCTAAATCGTAGTCGTCAAAACGGTCCTTGTGTTGTTGCGTATATTTTTTTAATTCATCCATCATATTTATCCCATTAACGCTATTAATTTTTTCTTTGCTCTGTGATATTGCGATTTAGATGTAGACACGCTTACACCTAATATTTCTCCAATTTCAACATGATCATATCCTTCTATTAGATACAGGTTAATTATAGTTTGATACCCTTTTGGTAGGCGTTTTATGCCATTTTTTATACTGCTTATATCTAATTCTTCTTTTTTAATGGCGTCATCTTCAGTATTATAAATTCGGGCATCATCCATTTCTATGGCTACCACTGGAATTCGTTTTAGCTTTAAATAATTAATACTCTTATTAATTACGATACGTTTTAACCAGGATCCAAAGGTGCTTTCGTATCTAAAGTTATTTAGGTTTTTAAAGGCTTCTATAAAACTTTCCTGTAAAATATCTTCGGCATCTTCTTTGTTTTTTACTATTCTAACACTTACGTTAAACATGGCGTTTACATATAAAGAATATAGCTTATATTGCGTTTTGCGATCGCCTTGTTTGCTTTTCTCTATGAGATCTTTATGTGTGAATAGTATTGGGTTAGCCACTACAATGTATAAGTGTTGTACTCTTTTTATTTATTGTTTTTGTATTACTATAGACAATACAAAAAACTAAGGGTTGCATGTAAATGATTTTTAATTAGAATTAATTAGTACACCATCACTACTTGTTTTTACATTAACATTTGGTCTATATGAAAGGCCTATAAGGTTTTATTCCTAACTTTTATTGAAAGGTATAATTAACCTTATCAAACTCTGAGAGTCTAAAATACCCAAAGGCTTCATTTTTTGGAGTTGTTATATTAATACAATTGCCTTTTAACTCACCAGGGATAGCACTAAAAGGGTCTCCTCCACTATCATATTGCTCAATTAGTAAACTAATATAGTTATCATACTGCTCTGAAACACCATATAAACTAATACTAACGGTATCTCCTGGCTTAAAATCTCCATCATCACTATCCTCATCTTTATCTTTTTCAAAAAACTCATTTAGTTCATTGCCATTTACAAACTCATCTGGAAAATCTTCTAATACTGGAAACAAATCACCTTCTTCTTTGAAAGCAAGTAAATAAAAGTTTTTCTCATCTTCTGGATCGTCCCAAAAAATACTAACATCCAGTAACTCATCATCAAAACCGCCTTCTAAAGACTGCTCTACTCTTTTAATAGGATTAACACCTATTAATGTTTCTGTAGCGCTATACGTTTCATTGTTATAAATAACTTCTAAAGTATAGGTATTACCAATAATAGGCTGGAAATTAGAAATGGTATATGTGCCGTCATTTTCATCATTAAACACATATTCTACATTGCTAGTCGTGTTGGTTACTTTTACCAAAGCTCCAGTTACGCTACTATTAGCTGTATTATTAAAATAAGGTGTAGACGTACTCAATTTTATAGTTTGGTTATTTCCTGTGGTGCCTTTTTGCCAATCTAAAGAAGCTTCTATAACCAGTCTAGCTTCTGCCACTGGTACATCTACATCTATAACGTCTTCGCAAGACATTAGGCTTATTAAAGCAATTATTAAAAATGATTTTATATAGATTCTCATGATCTTAAAATTTGAAGTTATATGTTATTGATGGTATTATTCCAAAAATGGATACTCTTGTGGCTTCGTTTTTTCCTGTATCTTGATTTTGAAGGAATGAAATTGATGCTGCATTTTTGCGACCATAAGCATTATAAACACCAAAGATCCATTCGCCTTGCCATTTCCTTTTTAAATTCTTTTTAGGAGTATACGTTGCCGAAAGGTCTAAGCGGTGATAAGCTGGTAATCTGCTTGAGTTTCTTTCTGAAAAACTTGCTATAGATAGACCTTGGTACTCGTATTGTCCGTTTGGATATGTTACTGGTCGCCCAGTTTGAAATACAGCGTTTGCACTAAAGTTCCATCGGTCGTTTAATTTATATGCGCCTGTAATTGATATATCATGGGTTCTATCGTGAGGTGTATTATACCATTTACCATCGTTAATACCTAATCCTCCTGCTTTTCCGCCTGGTGTTCTTTGCTCCGATTTAGACAATGTATAGGCAAACCAGCCTGTAAAACGCCCTTTGTTTTTTCTTAATAAAATTTCCAATCCATAAGCTCTTGCCTCTCCATTTAAAATTTCTGTTTCTATGGTATTTGTTCCTATTAAATCCGAACCATCCACATAATCTATTCTGTTTTTTACTGTTTTAAAATAGGTTTCAACTTCAAGAGAATAGGCATTATCTTTGAGGTTTTTATAATATCCTATGGCATACTGATTAGATAATTGAGGTTTTATGTATTTACCACTTGGTGTCCACACATCTACAGGGGTTACCGATGATGTATTGGATAATAAATGTAAATATTGTGATGATTTGGTATAACTCGCTTTTAATGATGAAGATGTATTTAACTGGTAAGATAACCCTAATCTTGGTTCAAAATTATCAAAGGTTTCTATACGATCGCTTTTTTTATAAAAGGTTTCACCTGTTTCCTCTCCTTCTTCATAAATACCCAATGTTTCATTGTAAACAACAGGCCTATTATTTACATAATTCATGATATTTTGTCCTCCTAATCTATCAAATCTACTGTAACGTAAGCCATATTGAGCTGTTAGCTTATCTGTTATTTGGTGTTCTGCACTTACATATAATCCACTTTCAAAAGCGCGTTTTTGTTCTAGTTTTAAATGGTTTATTGGAGAGGTGCTAGAGGTGGGTTTCACCTCGCCTGGATTTAAATTGTAAAGAATACCACTAGCTCCAAAATCTATTTTTAATTTATCGCTGGCATAATACCCAAAATCGTACTTTAAATTATAATTTTTAATATCTGCAATCCAATCCAGTTCTACAAAATCCAGTATAATTTGATAATCGTATTTGCTATAGATTAAAGATAAATTGGAAAAAAGTTTATCGTTAAATACATGGTTCCACCTTAAGTTTCCAGAAGCATTGCCATAGTTATTTTCAACAATATTAGATATATCGAAAACGTCTCTACCAAAATAGCCCGAAAGATATACACGGTTATTTTTATTAATACTGTAGTTAGTTTTCAAATTTAAATCGTAAAACGATATTTTATCGTTTTTAAATTCCTCAGAGGCTTTTAATAACAAATGTGCGTAAGATGATCTTCCAGCGATTAAAAAAGAGCCCTTATCTTTAAATAGAGGGGCTTCTGCTGCTAATCTACTTGATATAAGCCCTACACCTCCTGTAAGGGCGAATTTCTTACTATTACCATCTTTTTGGTGTACATCTAATACAGAAGATACTCTGCCTCCAAATTTCGCAGGAATATCGCCCTTATAAAGCTTTACATTTTTAATCGCATCGTTATTAAATACCGAAAAGAAGCCAAAGAAATGAGACGTATTATAAATAATCGCCTCATCCAATAACACTAAATTTTGATCTACTGCGCCTCCTCTTACATTAAAACCAGCTGTTCCTTCCCCATTATTTGTAACTCCTGGTAACATTTGAATAGATTTAATCACGTCTACTTCTCCTAAAACAGCTGGTATTTGCTTAATCGTTTCGGCTTTGAGTTTAGATACACTCATTAAAGGTTTTTTAATACTTATACGTTCTGGTTCTTCGGCAGTAATAACCACTTCGTCCAGCTGCTCTGAAGATTCAAACAGCTCAAAATCGATAACTTGATCTTTATCTAAAACAATCTCTTTACTCACATCCTCGTAACCTATATAAGATATAATTACTGTGTATTTACCTTCTTTAGCTGTTAAAGAATAAAAGCCATAGGGGTTTGTAACTGCTCCACTAGTGGTGCTCTTTAAAAATACGGTGGCTCCCATTAGGGTTTCTCCGTTTTTACCATCTTTAATTGTTCCGCGAATACTGTATGTTGTTTGCGCGGTTACTGCTATACCCAAAAGCAGGCATAGACTCAATAATGTGATTTTCATATGGTCTGTTCGTTTTTTATTACTGAAATTGATTCAGTTCGTTGATGATTGACATTTTTATAGACAACCCATAATTTTAAGGGTTGCATGTTCAACACAAATTTTTTGCGTTTATTTTCAAAAACCTAACTAACACTAGGGTTTTGGAGTGAAAGAATTCCTTTTGGAGTGAAATGGACGCTCAATGTCATTAAGTTAAGAAGTTTTCATCTTTAAACTAAATGAGTTTATTTCTATAAAAACGTGTAATTCAATTACATTTCGACTGCGCTCAATGTGACAAATTATACAAATTGAGCTTAACTTAATGACATTGAATGAACGCTACGAACCCAAAAACTATGAATTCTTAGAAGTAGAGAGTTTTTGATTAATAACGTTTAAATAAGATTTTGAAATAGGTACTAACAATGGTTCTAAAACATTAATTGCCAAAAACTGCTTACCCTCTTTTTTTACTTTTTGGTTAACATTTAAGAGGTTTACTGTGTACGATCTATGGCATTGAATTATAGGTAAATTTTCTATTTGTGTTATAAAATTTTTCATTCTGTTTCTTACTATATGTTTCTTTACAAGCTCAGCCGACAGATAGTATACTACTATATACTGGTTACTAGATTCTGCAAACAGAAAGTTTTCTAGTTCAATAGAGAAATCTACATTATTGTTTTCATCTTTAAAAACTAATAATTCTTCTTTTTTACTTGGATTAAATTGATTTTTGAAACGACTTAACTCCTCTTCAAGTTCACTTATTTCATAGCTAAGATCTTTAATTAACACATAAATAATGCAGCCAAAAAATGGGAAAAGAAGAATAAAAATGGTTTTAAAATATATCTTAATCTGAAACATTATATTCAATTCTTTTTCAAAATCATCACCTAAATCTGGTATGAAAAAAGAGAACATAAAGCTCAAGAGGGTCATTCCAAATGCTTCAATAAAAAACCAAACGATATATTTTTTAGTGGTAACATGTTCAAAATTCAACCATTTTCTAGCAAAAAATTGTGAAAACGCTAAACCAATAAATGATGTAATAGAGACCGATAAAAAGAAAAGAAAAATACTAGTACTTGAATTTATAGGATTTTCTATTTCTTCTGATAAACCGTAAGGTTGAAATAGCCCCAGAAATACTAATGCAAATACTGTTGTACTAATGATATATAACCACTTTCTTCTTTTAGTACTAAAAAAGTGAAACGGTTGATTTAAAAAGGTATTTATTTTCAATAAAAAGATGAGCTAACTCATAGAAAAACGAAGCTTTAAGTATATTATTATCCAACGAAGGCTATTATAATACGAAGCTTTAATTAATTTAAAAAAACAAAAACGAATATATCGCCAAAATAACAAAGGTTATGGGTATTACAATAACCGTAAATAAAAAGACTGTTATGCTGGCCTTAAATAAACTCTTTATTATGCCTTGCTTATAAAACTGTTTTAGCCCTATAAAAAAGTACACAAATGTAGATAGCACCAGTAATTTATTTATCCAACTAGGAGTTGTATTCCAAATAAAATTAATCCCAAGCATGACGCTTAAAATGGTAAAAATAAATGAGAATAGGTAAAAACTAAACACCAAATGATGCGCATAAGCGCCTTTCCTTATATGAAATAAATTTAAAATTAGGGCAAAAATTGGTAGTAAAAAAAACATAGCTATTGGTATTTTTCTATAGAATATTTCTAAAATATTACCCCCTTGTTTTGACTTATATAGCTTAAGGTTTTGCTCATAAACACGATCTGTGAGCCACCCGTCACTATCTTTTCCCATGGCTTTATAAATAGCATCATCTGGTGCTTTAATTGCAATTAATGAGTCCACTAATTTTAAATTATACCCAAAGTCTAAAGCGGGTTGATTAGGAATAAAACTATGCTCACTATTCGTTTTTTGTAAATCAATATTTGCTATAGCGTTCTCAATATCTTGCTTTGTATTCTTTTCTAAAGCATGATTTACACCATTTATATGATCTCGCTGAATAAAGGAAAACAAAAAGAAAAATATAATCGTAATAAACAGATACATTTTTGCTGGGTGTAAATATAACAAGCGCTTTCCCTCAACAAATTTGGACGCTAAATAGCCTGGTTTAACCAATAAAGGAATAATACTTCTAAAAAATCGTGCATCAAAAGAGAAATAGTTACTTATCGTGTTATAAAATAACAGACCAACTGTTAACTTTTCTACGGTTTGTTGCCCACAATTAGGACAAAACTTATAGTTATCACTTATTTTTTGTTCACAATTTTTACAAGAGAATACGGTGTTTTCCATGAAAATTAGATTGTAATAATTCCAGACAAAATTAAAAGTAATACTGCATATTTTGCTACACCTAAGCGTAGTTTTTAAGCGAATATCAATTAACCTTTTAATTGCCGCATATAAATCGCTTCTTTTTAATGTTCTATGCGTTAAAAAATAAATTGGTATAAGTAATATAATAGCGCAACCTTTTGTTTTTCTATGCATCTAAAAGATAAAACACTAAAAATTAGCCAATGAAAACACGTTATCTAACTTACACATGTCTATCTATTTTATTCCTTACACTAACTGGATGTAGCGAAAATAATGATTCACCATCTTTAGCCAATTTTGATTCCTTAACACCAGAAATTCCTTTTAATGAAAACTATAAGGACCATGGAGAAAACCCTTTTATAGAGACTAAAAACGAGCCCATCTCTACATTTTCTGTAGATGCAGATGGCGGATCTTACGCAAATATGAGACGCTTTTTACATTTAGGGCAGAGACCACCTGAAGCTTCTGTTAGAATTGAAGAATATATTAACTTTTTTACTTTTAATTATGCTGAGCCTAAAAATGGAGAAAACGTTGCTTTAAACTCCGAAATAGCTACTTGCCCTTGGAATACAGACCATTACTTAATACGTATTGGTATGAAAGGAAAAACTATTCCTGAAAATGAGCTTCCAAATTCAAATTATGTTTTTTTAATTGATGTTTCTGGCTCAATGAATTCTCCTGATAAACTAGGTGTATTAAAGACAGGTTTTAAAACACTGGTAGATAATTTAAGAGATAAAGATAGAATTGCAATTGTTACTTATGCGGGTCAAGCAGGACTACTATTACCCTCTACTCTTGGAGATGAAAAAGACAAAATAAAAGACGCTATTGATAAACTTGGTGCAGGAGGATCTACTGCTGGTGCTGCTGGCATTAAAACAGCTTATGAAATAGCCGAAAAGAATTTTATCCCTAATGGTAATAATAGGGTTATTTTAGGGTCTGACGGAGATTTTAATGTTGGTCCTTCTTCTACAGAAGAATTAATTAACCTTATAGAAGAAAAGCGAAAATCTGGTGTTTATTTAACCGTTTTAGGTGTTGGTGGTGGTAATTTAAACGACCATGGCATGGAACAAATAGCTAATAAAGGCAATGGTAATTATGAGTATATAGATAATGCTAGTCAAATTCAAAAAGTTTTTACACATGAAATAAGTAAATTATATACCATAGCTAAGGATTCTAAAATTCAAATCACATTTAATAAAGATATGGTAGCTTCTTATCGTTTAATAGGCTACGAGAACAGAAAATTAAATACTGAAGACTTTGAAGATGATACTAAAGATGCCGGAGAAATTGGTGCATCGCAAACCATTACCGCGCTTTACCAAGTTGTTCTTTACGATACGCCTGTGGCACTTGAGTTAGCACAATTTGATTTTAGATATAAAAAGCCCCAAGAAAATGAAAGTAGGTTATTAAAACATACTGTTGATGGTACACTAAAACCAATTAACGAAGCTTCAGAAAACATAAAATTCTCTGCAGCTATAGCAGGTTTTGGTTTACTAATGAAAAATTCTGAATATAAAGGTAATGCCTCAAAACAAATGGTCGTTGAATTAGCAAAAAGCGCTTCTACCTTCGATCCTAATGGCTATAGAAATGAGTTTATTACACTATTGGATAATTGGTCTGAGTAATACCAATTACAAAACTCATTAAAAAACGAAAAACCCTGTTAACAATTTGGCTAACAGGGTTTTATTTGTATAGTATTACTATGTTTATTTCTTATACTTAGCGTTTAAAGAATCTAAAATAGTTTGCGTTAAATCGTTTTCATCTTTACCGTAAAGTACAGATGCGGCTGCATCACTGGTACCTAAAATATAAGTATAGCCATTTGCCTTACCATAGTCTTTAACATAGCCCTTTACTTTAACTATTAAAGAATCTATTTCTGTTTGAAAAGCTTGTCCTAATTGTTGTTGCTCAAATTGCATTTGTTGCTGTAAAAGCTGTTGTTTTTGCTGCAGCCCATTCATTAATTCCTGAGCCTTTTTTCTGGAAGATTTTTTTGCTTTTAGCTGTGCTTGTTGCACTTCTAATTGAAATGCTTGACTAATACTGTCTGTCTTTTTCTTAAAAGCCTCGTCTTTAGCTTTAAACTTTGCTTCTACATCTTTCTTTTCCTGATAATCGTTAATTACAGCTCCATTATCAATATAGCCTATTTTATTATTATTAGGTTTTTCGCATGATGCAAAAACTAATAATGCCAAAGCAACAAAACATAAATTTTTCATTGGTGTGTTTTTTAGTTCGCACAAATGTAACAAAGTGAAATAAAAATTGAACGACAATTTATTAAAATGTTTAAATATTTACATTCCAACATAAACTTAAACACTTGAAAATAAGTTATTAACACGAAAACGTTTTCGGTTTATTTGATAATAAATTATAACATAATTAATAAGTAACTTGTAAAATCTGTAGCTTTTTTAGCCTAAAATATTGATAATAAAAAACTACATAACTAACAAAACTAATCTAATTAATTATGAAAACTTTATGTTTAAAATTAAGTGGCATCCTGCTACTAATAGGCGTATTAACACCGCAAATTATTAATGCTCAAGTAGACTTTCGAGAAGAAACCATTTACTTTTTATTAACCAGTCGCTTTTTTGATGGGGATCACAACAATAATGCGCCTACAGAATGGTCTTCCTACAATCCAGACCCCACTATTAATCCAACAATAACCAATCCAGATGATGTTACTTGGAGAGGTGATTTTAAAGGCTTAATTCAAAAATTAGACTATATAAAAGACCTTGGATTTACTGCTATATGGATCACACCTATTGTACATAACAGAAGCCCTTTAGATTATCATGGCTATCACGCCTGGGATTTTACCAGAGTAGATCCCAGATTAGAGTCTCCTGGAGCAACATTTCAAGATTTAATAAACGAAATCCATACTAGAGGTATGAAAATTGTTTTAGATGTGGTGACCAATCATGCTGGACGATTTGGTATTAAAAACGTAGCCGAGATTAAGTATAATACAGATCCAACACAACCTTGGGCAGCAGTAGACAACCCTAATTGGGAATATAACGGATTAACACCAAATCCAGATGACGGATTACTATGGAGTAGAGCAAACCTTGCTAAAATGCCTGCACCATACAATCAAAATTTAGCCGCCTACAATTTTCCTGGAAAAGAAAGCTATGTGGATACGAGTGATCCTGACTGGTATCACCACTCAGGAAATGGTTTCGCTCAAGGTTTTGACGATGTAGAAAATTTACAAAATAGAGCCTTAGCGGGCGATACTCCAGATTTAAATACTAGTAGTCAAAACGTAAGAGATTACCTTGTAAATGCATACAAAACGTATATTGAAATGGGCGTAGATGCCTTTCGTTGGGATACAGTAAAGCATATGAGTAGAGAAGATATTATTTACTTTTTTGATGCTTTTAAAGCTATAAATCCCGATTTATTCATCTTTGGTGAAGTAGCACAAAAGCGTCATGAATTGCACCCTGTAGAAGAAACAAATCCACATTATTACACTTGGAGAGGAGCTGTAAACAATTCTCAACCTTTAGATTTGGCTGTTATCGACTTTTTTGGGGAAGCTACATTTCACGGCACTTTTGAGGAAGGACAGTCGTTTCCAACAGTACAAGCAGCTGCGCGATACGATTATTTGTATAGTGACCCTTCTACCCTAGTTACTTGGTTAGATAATCATGATTTTGGACCAAATAACGACTGGAATCGCCGTTATGGAGGAAGTGATGAGAACTTAGCTGCCTGTATGAACTTTATGTTTACCTGGCGCGGTATTCCAACAGTATATTACGGCACAGAAATGCGTTTTAAAGCAGGTGAGTTTAACGATATTCATGATGCCTCGGGAATAGAAAAATCTATTAATGAAACAGGAAGAGCCTATTATGGAGATGTTATGGATCAAGCGCCTAATCATAGAATTTATAAGCATCTTAAAAAGTTAAATGCCATGAGAAAAGCAATTCCTGCTTTACAAAAAGGAAGCTGGGAATGGAAAGAAGCTCCAGGCAATGCTGTGTCTTATAAGAGAGTTCATGGCAATAGTGAAGTAGTCGTTGGATTAGCAAAAGATGGTAATGCCAATTTTTCTATTTCTGGAGTTACAGATGGGGTGTATCGCGATGCTGTAACAGGTAGAGAAGCGTTTGCTCAAGGTGGGCGTATCCAATTTACTGTTACTTCTGGTTCAGCAGGAATTTATGTATTAAATGGTCCTGGATTAATTGGGCCATGTGGTGGTGGTTTCTTTGAAAACTGTGTAAACGCACCAAGCAAACCTGTTGTACAAATTAATCCTGAAAACACAAGGTCTGAAACCCCAATTTTAGTAACTATGAATGCTTTTGGTGGGTCTGGTAATTCAGAAATTTTCTATACTACAGATAGCTCTAATCCAAATAGATCAAGCAACAGATATAATGGTTCTTTTACAATAACAAATTCTACTGTAATTAAAGCAATTGCTTATGATAGTAATGGAACAGCTTCTGATGTCTTTAGCAAATCATACCAAATAGGTCCTATTAATGGGTTACATGTCTACTTTAAAAAACCAGCTGGTTGGTCTCAAGTAAACGTACACTACTGGAACGAATCACCAGACATATTACCAGTAAGTAACTGGCCTGGTCCACAAATGAGCAGAATAGAAAATTCTGACTGGTATGAGTATATTTTTGATGGAGTTACTAGCTCCAATTTATTATTTAATGATAATGGAAATGCTAAAACAGATGATTTATCAAGAGATAGAGATGGTTGGTATCAAGACAATGCCTGGTTTGATTCTGATCCCAGAGACAATGGAAATAACAACCAAGCGCCTTCTTTAACAATGACGCCCAACGGAGGGGCTTTTGCTACAGGGCAAACAATTTCTGTTTCACTAAATGCTACAGATAATACCCCTCAAGGATTGGAAATTTATTATACTTTAGATGGGAGTACCCCTTCTAAATCTTCTAATTTATATACTTCTGCTATACCCATTTCATCTACAACTACAGTTACAGCCGTTGCCTATGATAATGAAAACGCAACATCTGCAATTATTAGTAACGATTTTTCATTCTCAACTCCTTCAAATTCAATGACCATTTATTACAAAGGATCGATTAATAATCCTGATATTTATTTCTGGAATACCAGCCCAGGTTCGCAAACTACTTCTTGGCCTGGTGAAAGCATGACGGATATAGGAAACGGATGGTACTCATATACCTTAAACACTGTAAACTGCACCAATTTAATATTTAGCAATAACGGTAATAATAAAACAGAAGACTTACAAAGGTGTCAGGATGGATGGTATTACAATGAAACTTGGTATAATACTAATCCTGAACTATATAATAATCAGAATTTAACTGTTTACTTTAAATCAGATTCTTTTAATAATCCCAATATCTATTTTTGGAACACCTCCCCTTCTAACCTTTCTACATCATGGCCAGGAGAAAGCATGATTGCTATTGGAAATGGATGGTATTCGTATACTTTTGATAATACCGAATGCGCTCATCTTATTTTTAGTAATAATGGGAACTCACAAACAGCAGACTTAAATAGATGTAGCAATGGATGGTTTTATAATGGCATTTGGTATACAGAAAACCCAGATATCCAATCAAAATCTAACTTAAATTACAAAGAGAGTATTGCGTTACAAGCATCGATTTATCCAAATCCAATTAATCCAAATACTATTGTTGAGGTAGCCATACCAGACAATAATAGCACTTTAAGTATTGAGCTTGTAAATTTATATGGTGCCTCTCAAAAAATTGTAAATACTAGTTTTAATAAGGGTGTTTATAAATTCAAAATAATTTCTGATTATAAAACTCTGGCTAGTGGTGTTTATATATGTAGAATTAAAATTAATGATACATTGATCGTAAAAAAACTGGTTAATAAGTAATCGTACTTAAAATATAGAAATGTACGCTTCTTGGCTTTTTGTTTTTAACTGAAAACGTATTGAAATATGAGTAGATGAGGTCCTTTTTTAAAGCTATGTTAAGCTAAAGAAAAAAGCAACAACATATAGGCGCATTTCTACCTTTTTTAAGAAATAGAAAAAATCAAGAAGAATTCTAAAAACACCTCATTAATTTATAGTGTCGTTAATGAGGTGTTTTTTTCATCTAAGGAAGATCATCATCATATAAAACTAAAAGCAATTTACAATGCTTATAAAAAGTTTACACACGATGATTTAAAACAATGTGACTTTTATAAAATAAACAAAAATTATAATTTTTAAATTATATATAAACAATAGCTATTAAAAACGAATCGTTTTAAAGCCTTTTAAGCGCTTTTATAAAATTGCTCATGCATAACTCTAGATCTTACTAAATAAACTAAAAAGAAATCTTTAAAATACTTTTTAGCTGTTTTTTATAATATAAATGAGTGAAGACGCTTCTTTTTTTCTCAAAAAATTAAAATTTGAATAAAAACCAATAAAAAATCCTTTAAGGGGTTTCATTTTTCCAGTTTTATATTTTTCGGAAAGTAGGCTTACATAAAATGCATCAAACCACATAGGGTATACTTTTTTTACGTTTAATGACACTTTAGCCATTAATTTAGATATTGAACCTTTATTAAAATGCCAAAGGTGTCTTGGCACATCATAAGCTGCCCAAAATTCACCATAATGTTGTGCATCGTAACTTTTATAATTTGGCACAGCAATTATTAAAGTGCCATTTGGTTTTAATAGCTTTTTAAATAAAGTAACGTGTTCTTCTAAGTTTGGTAAATGTTCTAAAACATGCCAGAGTGTAATAACATCAAAGCTATTTTCATTAAGGCTTTTTAGTTTTTCTGTATTAAAAACAGCATTTTTGGTTTTTTGGTTCGCAATAGTTCTTGCTTGTTCATTTGGTTCAATTCCTGTAACCGTCCAATTATTATTTTGTGCTGTTTTTAAAAAATCTCCTGTACCGCATCCAATATCTAAGAGCGCTTTTGTATCGTTTGAAAAAGAATTAATAAGCTTAAGCTTCGATTTTAAAGAAAACTGCCGTACTAAATGGTATATTTTTTCAAAAGCATTTCTTTTAGCATCTGTATGAGAAATATAATCTTCGCTTTCGTAATAGTTAGGTAGTTTATCTAAAGCGGGTTGTGGTTGTGTCTCTAAAAACCCATATTCTGGGTTTTCGATTAACTCAAATACTTCTCCAGAAACGGAGTGGTCTTTTATTTTCAAAATACGCTTAATTATTTGTTAGGTTTAAAACGGATAAAAAATACCTCAAAAAGAATAATTAGATAGACAATTGTGATGATACTCAAAATCAAAACCAATTTTCTAAATCTATTTTAAGTTTTAATCCTATTATATTTAAAATACGAGAACTTCTTTTTAGTATTCATTTTCCATTGTTTTATCAATCCAGTCAATAAAATTCATCCATTTATATTTTGGGTTAGATTCAATATCATTTAAATTATGATCAAAAATTACCACAGGACATTCTAACTCCGAGCTACGATTATCAAAACACCAAAAATCACCATTATTATATCTAAACGGTGTTAAGTATTCTGGAAACCTTAAATTAGAATAATCTTTTAAAATCTCCTCTAAATTTAGATACGGTTCAAGATTTTCATTTGCCCAACCAAACCCCTCAAATGAAAAATCACCAATTGGAACTTCATTACAATATCTTAATTGAAAATCGATAAATGACTTTGGGAATTTACAATTGTATTCTTTTACCAAATTATTTAAGTCTATCTCATTTGGTTTTGGCAAGTGTTCTGGAAAAGCAGCTTCTCTATTTGAATATTTCACTTTAATATCTTCAAATGTCATTTTAGTCAAATTAAATTCTAAAACATATGTGTTCCACGTGGAACACAACAAAAAAACAGCATTTTACCTCCCCATATAAACCAGCAATACAGATATATCATTTGGAGATACGCCACTAATGCGCGATGCTTGAGATACGGTTGTAGGCTGAATCTTTTTTAACTTCTCTCGCGCTTCAAAACTCATAGACTTAATTTGAGAGTAATCAAAATTCTCAGGGATTTTTACATATTCTAGTCTACTTAACTTATCCGCATTGTTTTTTTCTTTAGCAATGTATCCCGAATATTTAACTTGTATTTCGGTTTGTTCTATAACTTCTCTATCTAAATTATTATCCTGAATATAGGCCTCAACACTATTTACTTGTCTAACATCTTCCATTTCTATACTAGGCCTGGCAAATATTTTAAACAGTTTTCCCGATTGCTTTACAGGAGACGATGCTTTACGTTCTAAAATAGGATTAATTTCTTCTGGCTTAACACTAGTTGTTTCAAAAAAGCTAACGAATTGTTTTGCTGCATCGTGCTTTTCTTCCATACGCTTTAAACGCTTTTCTGAAGCTAAGCCCAAAGCATGCCCTTTTGGCGTTAACCTTAAATCGGCATTATCTTGACGCAGCAACGTTCTGTACTCCGCTCTAGAGGTAAACATGCGATAAGGCTCCTCTGTGCCTTTTGTAATTAAATCATCTATTAAAACACCTATATAAGCCTCATCACGCTTTAACATAAAAGGGTCTTTCTCCTGCACTTTTAAGCTCGCATTTATACCTGCCATTAGACCTTGAGAAGCAGCTTCCTCATACCCTGTTGTTCCATTTATTTGTCCTGCAAAATACAATCCAGATACTAATTTAGTTTCTAAAGTATGTTTTAACTGTGTGGGTGGAAAATAATCGTATTCTATAGCGTAGCCCGGTCTAAAAAACTTCACATTTTCAAAACCTACTACAGAACGTAATGCTTTAAACTGAATATCTTCTGGCAACGACGTAGAAAACCCATTTACATAGACCTCACAGGTGTTCCAACCCTCGGGTTCTATAAATAATTGATGCCTGTCTTTATCTGCAAATCTGTTAATCTTGTCTTCTATGGACGGGCAATAACGAGGCCCTAAACTTTTAATTCTTCCATTAAACATTGGCGAACGATCAAAACCTTCGCGAAGCAAATCATGAACCAATTGGCTTGTATGCGTCATATGGCAAGCGCGTTGCTTTTCCAATGATTTAGTAATATCTAAATACGAGAATTTCTCTGGATTATCATCTCCAGGCTGCTCTATCATTTTAGAATAATCTAGAGACCTTCCATCAACACGTGGCGGCGTTCCCGTTTTCATTCTTCCAGAATCAAAACCTAAGTCCACCAATTGCTCGGTAATACCTGTCGCTGCTTTTTCTCCTGCTCTACCGCCACCAAAATTTTTATCCCCAATATGTATTAATCCATTTAAAAAAGTCCCATTTGTTAGCACTACAGACTTGGCTTTTATTTCAATTCCAAGGGATGTTTTTACACCAACGACCTTGTGATTCTCTACTAACAAACCCGACACCATTTCCTGATAAAAATCAAGATTTGGGGTTTGTTCTAAAAGCATTCTCCAATCTTCGGCAAAACGCATTCTGTCACTCTGTACTCTTGGACTCCACATGGCAGGTCCTTTCGATTTATTCAACATCTTAAACTGTATTGCCGAAGTATCTGAAACAATCCCACTATACCCACCAAGCGCATCTATTTCACGTACAATTTGTCCTTTTGCTATACCTCCCATTGCAGGATTACATGACATTTGAGCAATGTTTTGCAAATTCATAGTCACGAGAAGCGTTTTACTTCCCATATTTGCCGCAGCTGCTGCAGCTTCACTACCCGCATGTCCTGCGCCAACAACTACAACATCGTAAATCTCGTTAAACATGATGCAATTTTTTGTGTTCCACGTGGAACGTTTTAAAAAAGATGTTTAAGCTATGTTCCACGTGGAACATAACTATAAATTAGGTCTGCAAATATACGCTGAAATATTGAACCCGCTTTATGCAATAGAAAATCTATTTCATCTGTGAACTACCGCAAATATTATCGCTTCGCTACTTTTTTTGATTTCACCGTAGCGGTGCTATGCTAAAATCAAGAAAAAGCCAATATTTATTGTATCTCAAAGCTTCATAACGAAGTTCTATTGCATAAAGCGGGTTGAATCTAGGACAGCTTACTAAGGTAGTGGTTTTCCTTGTCCCTCATAAGCGAAGCGTCGTCTTTAGTCTTATCCTTATAACCACAATAATGCAACACGCCATGTATAATCACACGATGTAGTTCATCATCAAAAGACACGTTAAAATCTTTAGCATTATCATCTACTCTTTCTACAGAGATAAAGATGTCTCCTGTTATTAGTTTCCCTACAGAATAATCGAAACTTATAATGTCTGTAAGCGTGTCGTGTTTAAGGAATTCTACATTTAATTTATGTAAATAAGCATCGTCACAAAACACATAATTGATCTCTTCTAGCTTGTAAGATTCTGAAGTAATTGTGTTTGAAATCCAATTCGAAATTCTATCTTCATCATCTAACCTAAATGCCGTTTCGTAGTTGAAATTAATCATTTACAATAAATTTATTTGACACTTTAAAGGTATTAGATGTTGTATCGAGATAAAAATACACTAATAAATCTTTAAGAAAAACTGAAGACAAATGCTCAAACGCCTTCTCTTCTTTTATATCTTTAATATGTTTTTCTTTATCAATTTCTTTATACTTATACGCAACAGAGACACCTTTGTTTACAAGGTTAAAATCTTTATCTAAAACAATTTCAAAATAGTGTTTTTTAGCATCTTCTAAAAAGCAGATATCACCATAAGTATTTGACGGTCCAAAAGACCGAATTGAGTTATTTATCATTTGTTGGTGATCCAGTATAGGCTGTTGAAATTGCCACCAAAACCAATCTCTATGATAATTATATGTTATTGGATTTACATAATCACATCGGATAATTAAATTATCTCCATTCGATGACTTGTTTACTGTAATTGTAGATTTGTATTCACTTTTCACAGCATATTTTAAAAAGTCACTTAAATCTTCGAAACCATCTGCATGCGAATGAATTTTTTCGTCAGACAAAACAATACTAATAAGCTTGCCTGTTTTTAAGTTGTTTATGTTAATAAACGATGATTTCCTATCACATATAAATTGATACAAATTATCTTCAAAAAAATATGAGGACGCCTCTCTAACAGTAGAAAACTTATCGTAACTAAACTCTTTCGAATTTACACTTAATTCAACACTGTCTTTAGCAGGCATATTCACCGACAATATAGACGTAAATTTATTGGAAAAATCATCTTTAGTAATATGTAACATATCGGTATCATCACTGTAAACTTTGAACGAATTTGTAGACCCATTAGCAACAAATTCATCTCGGTCTATTGGCGCAAAAGAAGAGCTAGAAGCCCCTTTAAAAAAGTGTCTATTTTGCTTTTCTCTTCTAAAAGAAGCACTTGATATATCTTGCGAATTAACTACTTTATAAACCTTTAAAATATTAAAGTGTTTGGTAATTAAAAGGGTTTTATTGAGGTTTCTAATAGAAGCCTTTAATACACTTTCTTTTGGAATAGAGGTTACTTTATAAGCTCCTGTAATTATATTTAAGTCAACAATACTTTTCCTTATTGGGCGAACCGAACCCAAAGATACAGCCATAGAAATTAAATTATTATTAGAGTGATATGAATTTATAATAGGTTGTTTATTAAATGAAATAGACTCTAGTTTTTTTAGCGTATTATTAAAAAAAGAAATAGGTATAGCTTCATACTTTTTTGTGTCTCTATTTTTTGCTATAACTATATGAAACGATTCTTTATCTCCTAACTTACCTGAAAAAGTTGTTATAATTTTATAATTTTCTCCAAGTTTGATTTCGTTCGCATATGATATATGTATACTTAAAAACAGTAACAAACACATTTTTGATATTACCCTCATTAACAAAAATTTAAATTTATTTCTTAAAATATTCCTGGACTTTTTTCTTGTAAATTTTCTGCAAAGGTAAGGCTTGTCGGTTTAAAATTTCTGTAGTTTTAAAATATTGTTTAGCCGTTGGTATTTGATTAGTGGCGCTGTTATCATATACCTTTTTGTTGGTCTTTGATTCGCGCTTATTATCTTCGCCTTGTTGTAATTCTGCATTCTCTAGCTTAAGTAATTGATGTTGTAAATTCATCATTTTACTTAGGGTTTGGTTTGTAAATCCCTTGTTTAACAAGTCTAATTCTACATCTTTCATTTGTTTAGATAACTTATCACCTATACCACCTTTACCTTCTTTATCTAATCGTTGCTCTAATGCTTCTCTAAGCATTTGCTGTCTTTTGTAAATCTCATACAATAACGCTTCTTGGCTACCGCCTTCTCCTTCTCCATTACTTCCTGATTTATTTCCATTATCCCCTTCACTTTTGCCTTTATCTCCTTTTCCTTTTTTACCACCCTTGCCTTTATCTCCTGGCTTATCACCCTCCTTATTTCCTTTTTTATCGCCTTGTTTTTCGCCATCACCTTTCTGTTTTCCTTCGCCCTGTTTGGGCTGTCCCTGTTCGCCTTTTTTCATCCCTTGCTGCATCATCTTATTTAATTCTTCCTGACTCATAATAATGTCTGGTAATTGCATATCTCCTTCTCCACCTTGGCTTGGTGACATGCTCATACTTTCTTGCATGTTGTCTAAAATATCACTTAGCAAATCTGCTAAATTATTTGTGGCTGTAATAGCAAATTGCTGTTTGGAAACACCTTGATACAATTGGTTTTCTGCAAGCAATTCCAGAGATTGATCTATATTAAAATAGACTTCAGATATTTCTTTATTTACTTGTTCAGACAATTTTGGTTGGCGTAATGAAAGCGTAAACAAACTATCGTCTATGTGCTCAAAATGTTCTTTAAGGTTGCTCTGCTTTCTTAAAAAAGACGCGTACTTATTATGGTTAACATCTATGGCTTTAAATTGATCCATTAATGCTTCTTCATCAAAAGAAAACAACACTAAGTTATCCAAAATTTGTCTAAGCATTTCTGCATCCTCCTGGATTTGATCCCCACTCATACCTTGCATAGCACCCTGCATTTTACCACTCATTTGCTTCATTTTTTTTGCAGCATTTTTCTGGCTTTTCTTTGCCTTTTCTTGGCTTTCCTTTTTTTCTTGTGGATCACCAGATTGCTCTTTTTTATCTAGTGCATCAGATGCCTTTTTTTGTTCTTCTTGAACTTCTTTCTCTTCTAATTTATCTTGAGGAATAGCGATTGGTTTTTTTAAGGCTTTACTATCTTTCTTTAAATCTTCTATGGCTTTCTGGAACGCTTCAAAAGCTTTATTTATACTATCTTGTTTTTCTTTGGTATTTTCTTTTTCATTCTTATTTGATAATTCCTCTTGTTTCTTTGCTAGTTCTTTTAAATCGTCTGCCAATTTCTCAAGCTTTTTCTCTACATAAAAGCGTTTTGTTAGTTCTAATAACTGCTCTAAACTGCGCTTTTTTGATTTACTATTTTTTGCTAATTCTTCGAGTTTTTGTGTAAGCTTCTCGTTATTAATTTTGTCTTTAAGTTTCTCCAATTCTTCGAGGGCCTTTTCATCTTTTTTTAATTGCTCTTCATTCTCTTGTAAACGCTTTTCTAAATCCTTTTTATACGCGTTATCTTCTTTATTTTTTTCTTTTTGAAAATCTTCAAGATTCTCTTTTAACTTCTTATTGAAGTTTCTCATCATTTGATCTTGTTGCTTCTGTCTTTTAATAAACGATTCTAATTTCTTTTTATCCGAAAAATTTAGCGTTCTTTTTTCCTTACCTGTTTTGCTAAGTTCTTCCAGACGCTTCTCTTGTTCCTTAAACTTTTTAATAGATTTGCCTAAGTCTTTTATAGATTCACCCTGTTGATTAAGTTGCTTTTCCTCCTCTTCCTTTTTGGTACGTTTCCTATAAGTAAACACACTACTCTTAACACTCTTAAATTTGTTTACTGCATCATTATCGAAAGCTTGAAAATAAAGCTCATAGGCTATCCCTTCTTCTACGTTAATAGTATCTGGGAAAGCATTAATAAAATCAAAAACATTAGAGCCCGATGATGATATAACCTTAACTTGTTTTTCGTCTTCTTTACCTGAAGGATAATACACTAATTGTACTTTGCTTAAACCATAATCATCACTAACCTGTCCATAAAAATACAGCGATTGTAGATCTAGGCTATCTTTTTTCACCTGAATATTTAATTCGGGATATTCGTCTTTTACAACATTAATGGCATACTCTAAATTCTCATAATCTTTGAGTTTTTTATTACTCGTGCTTAATGTGTATTCATAGTTTCTAAAAACACGTTTTGAGGCTTTAAACGCATCATTATCATCTAAATAAAACTGCAATGTATCTATAGCATATAAATTCACATGATCTGTATTATTTGCTTTAATTTGCCATGTTATTTTTGTGCCTTCTGGTACTGTAGCATTACCTGTTGTTTTTAAAATTTCATCCCTTTTATTAACATAACTAGGATAATCTAAATGCATATTAAATGTCGAAATAGATGGCACGTCTACTATAGATAGCGTGTAAGGTTTTGAGTTTACATTATTAGCCGAAAAGTTAAAAACTATAGGGTCTGTAGGTTGTGAAAACACATACTCAAATTCTCCTGGGCTATTCTGCTGTAAAAAATACGATTCGTTATTATACTTAATTAATACATTCTCAGGAACTAAATCACCAACGGTTCTAACCTGTAATTTAAAATCCTTTCTCTGTATTGTACTTAACGAATCGTTAATTACATAAAACTGAAAAGGCGCTGGTGGTTCGTAAGCCGTGTTATAATCTACAACGCGTTTATAACTATCACTAAACCAATTAAAATTACCTGTAAAATAAATAAGTAAGACTATCGCTACAGGTATGATAGCATATTTTAAATAACTTAAATTCTTTTTAAAGTTAACAGCAAGTTTAAAAGGTATTGGTTTGAGTTCTTTAGATTTTTGATCGATACTGGCTAATAACAAATCCGATTTATCTGTACTTCCATTTAGCTGAATGACATTTAATAATTTATCTTTGACTTCTGGAAAATGTTGTCCTATGATTTTTGCAGATTGATTATAATCTATGCCTCTTTTTAACTTAAAAAGCTTCGCTAATGGTATGACGATAAACGTAACTAAAAGGGTTATTTCTACAAGAATAAAAAGCCAAAATAATAGTGTTCTGGCGGTGGTATTCAACCATAAAAAATGTTCTATTAAAAGTGTAAACAAGAAATATAATAAGCCTATAGCAAAAAAAAGAATAGCGCCTTTTAGCAACTCGTTAGTATGGTAACGCTTAATAAACTGCTCAAGCTTATTTTGAATATTGTTGAAGTTATCCATGATTTAGGGATAAAGTGAAGAAATAATACTATTAAAATACTAATCTACAATTTTATTTACTACTGCCTATATAATAATGTGTTAATTGTATCTTTGCCCAATAACCATAATGAGATTTAAACTAATAGTTTTATATCTCAAATACTAGAATTAATTACGATAAAAACATGACCAAAAACGTTCGTGTGCGTTTTGCACCTAGCCCAACCGGACCTTTACATATAGGCGGCGTACGTACTGCTTTATTTAACTATTTATTTGCTAAAAAACATAATGGTACTTTTATTTTACGTATCGAAGACACCGATCAAAAAAGATATGTTCAAGGTGCAGAAGCTTATATTATTAACGCTTTAAAATGGTGCGGCATGCCAGCCGATGAAAGTCCTGAAAACCCTGGTGCATTTGGTCCATACAGACAAAGCGAACGTAAAGATTTATATAAACAATATGCAGATAATTTAATTGCATCTGGAAATGCATACTATGCGTTTGATACGGCCGATGAATTAGATTTTCATAGAAAAGACCATGAAGCAAAAGGCAAAACATTTATCTACAATTGGCACAACCGTTTGAAATTAAAAAACGCGTTGTCTCTTAGTGAAGCTGATGTAAACGCTAAATTAGATGCTGGTGAAGATTATGTAATTCGTTTTAAATCCCCTCAAGATGAAACTTTACATCTTAAAGATAGTATTAGAGGTGATATAAAAATTGATACCAATATTTTAGACGATAAAGTATTGTTTAAAAGCGATGGTATGCCTACCTATCACCTGGCCAATATTGTAGATGACCATTTAATGGAAATAACGCATGTTATTCGTGGAGAAGAATGGTTGCCTTCTTTGGCATTACACTATCAATTATATAAGGCTTTAGGTTGGCAAGCGCCAGAGTTTGCACATTTACCATTAATATTGAAGCCTACAGGAAAAGGAAAATTAAGCAAACGCGATGGTGATAAATTAGGTTTTCCTGTTTTTCCTTTAGAATGGAACGATCCAAAAACAGGCGCTATTTCTCGAGGCTATAAAGAAGATGGCTATTTCCCTGAAGCTGTAGTTAACTTTCTGGCTTTTTTGGGTTGGAATCCTGGAACAGAACAAGAACTTTTTGGCATAAACGAACTTGTTGATGCTTTCGATTTAAAGAACGTAAATAAATCTGGAGCACGGTTTGATCCAGATAAAACAAAGTGGTTTAATCACCACTACATGCAAGAGCAGAATAGCGATCTTTTAGCTCAAACATTTAAAGCTTCAAAAGATGAACTAAAAGACATTGATGTAAATTATATAGCAATGGTAATTGGTTTGGTAAAAGAGCGCGCTACGTTTATTTCAGATTTTTGGGCCTTAAGCCATTACTTTTTTAAAGCGCCTGAAACTTATGATGAAAAAGCCTCTAAAAAGGCCTTTAAAGAAGGCACTAAAAACATTTTAGCTCAAGTAATAGATTTGATTAATACAACAGAAGATTTTACTGTAGAAGCGTTGCAAACAACTATTAAAGGCTGGATCACCAAAAACGAGATAGGCTTTGGTAAGGTTATGATGCCTTTGCGTTTAGCACTTGTAGGTGCTTTACAAGGCCCTGATGTGTTTGATATTATATTTATGATTGGAAAAAATGAATCTATAAATCGCATAAATAATGCGATATTAAATATATAACACAATGAAAATTATTAATCTATTTATTTACTTTTTACTTTTTACTTTTTTTGTCTCGTCTAAAAAACAAGAAAAAAAACCCACACGATCTTTACCCTTACACAATAAAAAAGTTGTAATACTAGGTAATAGTATTACGCAAAATGGTAAATATGTAGATTTTGTTGAATACTACCTAAGAAAAAATTATCCAAACGAAAAATTAAATATAATAAGTATAGGGCTCTCTTCTGAGACAGTATCAGGAGATTCTGAAATAAAACACGCATTCCCTAGACCTTGTATTCATTCTCGTTTAGATCTCGCCTTAAAACTCACTAAACCAGATTTAGTATTAGCATGTTATGGTATGAATGATGGTATTTACTCTAAAATAGATAGTACGCGATTTAATAACTACAAAAATGGTATTAAAAAACTAAAAGAAAAAGTGAGACAACAAGGCGCAGAAATAATATTGATGACGCCTACTCCTTTTGATGCTTATGCTGCAAAAGAAAAATTAGGCAAAGAAAGTGATCGTGTTTTTTCGTATAATAAACGATATCCAGGCTATAATAATGTTCTTAAATATTATTCGAAATGGTTATTAAAAACAAAGGATACAAAAATTATTAACCTGAATGGCTATGTATCTTCTATGTTAGAAGAAATAAAACAGATTAAAACAGATTCAACATTCATACCAGATGGTGTTCACCCAAATACAATAGGGCATTACCACATGGCTAAAAAAATATTAAAAGATTTATATCCTCAAATTACTTTAGAGAAGGGCATCACAGAATTAAATAATATAGAGAAAGATTCTCTTTATAAATTGGTGAGTAAACGAAGAGGGATTAGATCTAAAGGCTGGCTAAACTATATTGGCTATAAGAAAAAAGAAATTGTAAAATCTAACGATATTACAACAACAAAAGCGCGTGTAAAACAATTAGATAAGGTAATTGATAACTATCTTAAAACGAAATAATAGCGCCTAAAAACAATAAACTTTGGTTACCATTAAAGTCTAGTTTGCCTCCTGTAGTATCCAGATTTTCATTATCTAAAGCACCCAATATATTAGTAAACCCATAGATGTATTGCGCTTTGAATTTAATATGTTTAATACCTACAGATGCTCCAATAGCAGCATTAACATTAAATTTAGAGATGTTAATAATATCTTTAGCAGCTAAGTTATTATAGCCATTAACAAAATAACCTTCTTTATTTTTATCCTTAAATTCTAGTGCACCGTTATACTGTAATAATGGACCAAAATCTATAGTAAGATAATCTGGGATAAGTTTTACGTGCATAAACATACCTAATTGAGCTGTGAGTAACTTAAAATCTACAAACTCTGTATTAGTACTGGAAGGTTCTGGTTTGGCTAAAATACCCATGTTATTTTCAGATAACTGTATCCCATAACTTAAATTATACCATTTATGGGGTAAATCTACAGAGGCCATTATACTACCCATAAAGCCCCGCTCTTTTGAAGTTTCAAAATTATCTGTTATAATATCAAATTCTGTTATACCTCCAAAAATATTAAACCCATTAGTTATCCTATAACTCCCTTTTTGTGAAAAACTAAGTGTAACAAAACTAAGGGTGAATACTACTAATAGTATAAATTTTAAGTTTTTCATCGCATTTATATCTTTTGGTGCTAAATATAACTTAAATTAGTAACTGTTAATTAATCATTTTTAAAAATCTTTATCATGACTTATACATTAATTCCTATCCTTTTTCTTGGTATTATAATTATAATTTCATCATTTTTTATTGTTAAACAACAAACAGCCGCTATTATAGAACGCTTTGGTAAATTCCAAAGTATTCGTCATTCTGGACTTCAACTAAAAATTCCTTTGGTAGATCGTATTGCTGGAAAGTTAAGTTTAAAAATTCAGCAATTAGATGTAATTATAGAAACAAAAACATTAGACGATGTATTTGTGCGTTTAAAAGTATCTGTACAATACAAAGTAATAAGAGAAAAAGTATATGATGCATTCTATAAATTAGATTATCCTCACGATCAAATTACAAGTTATGTATTTGATGTTGTACGTGCCGAAGTACCAAAAATGAAGCTAGATGATGTCTTTGTTAAAAAAGATGATATCGCCATTGCAGTAAAAAGAGAACTTAACGAAGCTATGTTAGATTATGGATATGATATCATTAAAACGCTAGTAACAGATATAGACCCAGATGCACAAGTAAAAGAAGCTATGAACAGAATTAATGCTTCTGAGCGTGAAAAAATAGCCGCACAATTTGAAGGTGATGCACAGCGTATTTTAATTGTTGAAAAAGCAAAAGCAGAAGCAGAAAGCAAGCGTTTACAAGGTCAAGGTATTGCAGACCAACGTCGTGAAATTGCCAGAGGTTTAGAAGAGTCTGTAGAAGTATTAAATAAAGTAGGTATAAATTCTCAAGAAGCATCTGCCCTTATTGTCGTTACACAACATTACGACACACTACAATCTATTGGTCAGGAAACTAACAGTAATTTAATTTTATTACCAAACTCACCACAAGCGGGTAGCCAAATGTTAAACGATATGGTGGCAAGTTTTACAGCCAGTAACCAAATAGGTGAAGCTATGAAAAATGCTAAAAAAAAGGAAGATGATACGCTTTAATAAAATAGTATCCTTTAAAATTTTAATGTTGCTACTATTATGTAGCAACATTTTTTTTTCTCAAACTAATGAGGAATTAAAAGAGTGGGCTTTAAGAGATGCCAAAATCACCTCTGAAGCAACACTTAAAATGGATTTTGAAACAGTCTTTAAACATACCTATCCTAGTATTCTTACCATAATGGGGGGTAAAGAAAAAGCAATGAATCTTGTTAAAGCAACTTTTACCTCAATGAAGGAGCAAGGCTTTGTTTTTGAAAAGGCAGATATACTATCTGTTTCAGATGTCGTTTTTGAAAATAACGAATACAGGTGTTATATTGAAGGCTATAACCAAATGAAAATGAATGGTATGCGTATTAAGTCGGAAAGTTACCTTTTGGGAATATACAGTAACGATAAAAAAATTTGGTACTTTCTTGAAGCTAAAAAACTAAAAGACAAAGCATTATTAGATAAAGTATTACCAAATTTTAAAACAAATTTAAAAATCCCAGATGATGTAATGACTACCGAACAACTATAAAAATAAACCCATAGTTTTAAATGAAAGAATGAAATTCTTTTAAGGGCTAGCTTGTCATTCCTGCGTGTCACACTGAGTGTTACATTGAGCTTGTCGAAATGCACAGTCGAAGTGAAGCCAGGAATCCAAGAAACAAGACTGGATTCCGCATCAAGTGCGGAATGACAAATCGATAGAAAAACTTTTATAGAAACTAAAGTAACTGCAATGGAATTCCAGGGTTTTAACCTTTGACTAGATAATAAATAAGCTCCTAGGTTATAATTTCTTAAGCTCAGGAGCTTCTTCTATATCTTCATCTTCTTTTTTACTGTTTATGCTTCCTGGAAACGTTAACGAAGTACTTGTAAATGTGGTCCCAAAATTAATGTTAGCATGATACACTTGGCTAACAGCATCTTCCACCTGATGTTCTGATAATTCTTTTAAAGGGTGAATAAATACAGACCATAACACGCCATCAGACACGGCATACTTAACATCTAAAGCGGTGTGAAAATTAGCGACTAAAGCGGCCTGCATTAATTCTTCATTTAATTTGTTAGCATCTGCTACAGGAGATATAATTCGCATTCTATTATGGTTGGTATCTGTAAGACACATTAATGGAATTCCTTTAACAAAAAATTGCCATGCACCGCTATTGCCTTTTATAGAATCACTTGCAGAGGTGTAAATTTCTTCAAGTTTATCATTTGTCATGTTTTGAGAGAAACCAAGAAAAGGTAATACTAAAAAAAGAAGGTATAATTTTTTCATTTGTTATATGCTGTTTTTAATAATTAAAGACAAATGTAACTCACCAATTGATTATTTTGATATCTACACAAAACTTTTGATAAGGCTCGTTTCATTTAAAGTGTGTTTAACGATTAAGTCGAAATGTGAGTTAAAAACTTAAATATAAACTATTCATTTTTAAATGGATGCCGCTCTTCCCAATCTTGAGTTGGATCCATTAACTTAAATATTTGTCTTAAAATTAAATTAATAACCCTGTTTGTATGCTTTAGGTAAATAATCATGTCTTTGGGCTTAGCACCTACAGAACTCTTTATTGCCATCGCTGTACGAGCATAAACAACCGTTTTAAATTTGTTGCTAATACCAAAATTTACCATATCGTAAAGCATGTTTAGGTATAACTGATTTTTATATTGATGCGCTGTAGCGTAACCTAAAAAGTAGGTTTCTAAATCGTTATTATTTAAAATTAAGGTGTAAAAGCCCACTATTTCATTATCCAAAAAATAGCCATAAACTTTAAAATTATCTTTTAGATGATACTTATAACTATAAAAATGGTTTTCAGGTAGTATGAACGTATTAAATTTAGCATTCTTTGATACATTAAGGTAGAGTTGATGCAGCCTCTTAGAGTTCGCTTTAATGGTCTCTAAATCCATTTCACGATGTACAATACCATTCAGCTTTTTTTTAGCACGCTTAAAACGTGTTCGGTATTTCTTTGTCATAGCAGCAACATAATCCTCATTAGTTTCCCAATGTGTTCTTGTATTTAACATCATGTTAGGCTGGACTTTTACCTTGTGTAGCTTTTCCTTGATTAAAAAATTAGTGTTAAGTAGTTTATCGTCTTGAAAGAAATCTTTCATCATAATAATGCGTAGAGTCTTCCCTTTCTCTTTTTTAATCTGCTTTTTTAATTCTAAAGTAGCGTTGAACAATTCTGAATAAAATTGATTTATTGAAATCTTTTCAGAATTAAAACATATACCATGTTGCCCAGTATGCGTTAAATTACCAATAACCAATATGTTTCCTTTAAGTACCTTAGAGAGATTTTGTTTTAAAAATTCTTTAAAACACGATACCTTAGTATCTCTAAACATATCTTTTAAATAAAGCTGTACATGCTGTATTACAGCAAGACCTACTAGTGAACTCTCATTAAAAACTTCTACAAAATATAGTTTAATATTGCCAGGAGAAGCTTCTTCAAAAGCTTTTAAATACTTTGATTGTAGAAGAATATCGTGTACAGCTAAACTATCCCATTCTTTTGAAATACTAGCTACATTATGATGAATTTTGTGGTGTATCACGCACTAAAAATAATAAAGACCGAAAATTAAACATCTTCAGTCTTTAAATATATTAAACCTTTACAAAATTTTATTAGTTCAACTTATTATTTTGCTTGTACTGAACTTGTTTCAGTATCTAGAGGGATCTCAGTGTTAATACCTTGTTATTTCCAACCTGCAATTATAGCACCCATAATTGCCAAACAAACAATCCAATACCCTGCATTTATAAAAATATGTTTCCATGTTTTACGTTCAAATAAACCATTAGTTGCTAAAATTGGTAACGCAAAAAATAAGCCTGCCATGCCTCCATGCAAAGCACCATGTGTAAAACTTCTATACTTTCCTGCCCATTCTGCTAAAAAAGCTTTTGTAGTTTCTCCATCTAATTGTCCTTCTGTCATGCCATAAACTCCCATTTCATGTATCACTAAAAACGGAATAAAAAATGCTAGTAGAAAAGCAAAGACTAGAGACAATCCAAAAATTAAAGGCATGTTACCTTTTTTAATCTGTTCTTCGGTTATACCAGATTCTCGCATCCAAGCAGAGCCAAAAACTTTTGGGTTATACCAAATAAATCCTAAAATAAGGGGTACTAACGCTGCTACTATAATAGCTATAAAATTGAATTCCATGTGATTGATTGATTAAAGTTATGAGTTAAAGATAATTAAAAAATTACCAACTCCCACTGGCGCCTCCACCACCTGAACTTCCACCGCCTCCAGAAAAACCGCCACTACTGGAACTACTTGATGACCATGAGGAGGATGAACTACCTGAAGAATAACTGCTAGACCCAAAACTTGTAATATGCTTGCTTATATACTTTTTATCGTTTCTAAATGAAAGCCTAAAAGGTTCAGGCGTTCTGTAAGAGGTCATAAAAAAAGCACGTATTAAGGGTATTAAAATAAATATGCTTGAAACAAAAATTATAACATTAGTAAGATTAAAATAAGCAGAGTTAAAAATATTTTCTGGAAAACCATCAAAAAGTTCTGTATGAGAACTAAAAAATAAAGTAAAAATAATAGCACATAAAAAACCTAAAGGCATCAAAATAAATACCAAACCAAAAATGGTAGGAAACACGCATGATAGTAAAATAAACGGATATGAAAACACGCCTATTTTACCAATAATAAGTCCCCTATGTAAATAAATTAACTGTTTATATGCTTGTAAAAATATGGCTCCCCCCAAAAAAATAAAAATCCCTAAAAAAATAGCCACTAACAACAATACTAATAGCTTTACTGTTAAGGACATCTCCTTTTTGGAACCAACTTGTTCTTCACTTTTAAATTCATCACGATACTTAGGATCATCTATAAGTTTTATAAGCTCTGAAGTGGCTAAATTTATGCCTTCAAAATAACGTTCTTTTTTAAACTCAGGAATCATAATATTCCTTATAATTCTAGAACTTAAAGCATCTGTAACAATAGGTTCTAAACCATAGCCTACCTCAATACGAACTTTTCTATCGTTTTTAGAAAATAGAATAAGGAGTCCGTTATCCTTATCTTTTTGACCCAGTTTATTTTGATTAAACACTGTAAGGGCATAGCCTTCAATAGTATTTTCTCCTAGATTATTAATTGTTAAAACAACTATTTGATGTGTCTTCTCGGCTTCGTATGCTTTTAATTTAGTCCTTAATGAAACTAACTGATCTGTAGACATGATGCCAGCATCATCTGTTACAATTTCATTTAAATTGAAATGTTCTATTTGTCCGTTAACAGACAAACTAATACATAGGAAAAGAAAGATAAAGTATATAAAACGCGTCAATGCACTAAATAAAATAATGATTTAATAAAAGAAAAGGTGTCAACAGAGTATAAGCCCTATAACCTAAAAACGCTCCATGGGTCATAATATTAATACTGTGATCCCGTTTTTCAACGGGATTAGTTCAACTTACTATTTTGAATGTATTGCTAAGCAACTTTTCAAAATAGAGTTTCACTAAGAAAGCTTTTCAGCTTCAGCCACTAATATACTATTTTTATCTTCTAATGCTTTTGTAATAAACGCATTTATAGCATTGTTTTTATCTAAACCATTTTCTAATAAAACGCCTAGAGTAATCATAGTAACAATACGTGTTCCCGATTTTTTAACTGCAGTCCCAAACAAGGGTTCTAATTCATCATAACTTACATGTTTAGCAAGCTCAATAATTTCGGCCTTGAGTTTAGCTTGCTTTTCTTCAGGTAATCTATCATACTTTTTACCATACGATTTTATTTGTTCTATAGCAGGTTTATTTGCTTGTTGTGGTTGCTTTTGACTTTGGTTTTTCTGTACTGGCTTTTGTTTAGCCCATGTATCTCGTAAACCTACAGTTTTATTAAAGACTATTTTTTCTGAAGTAGTATCGTGATCCACATTAAAATAACCTAAACGCTGAAATTGATAGCGCTCCCCTACCTTAGCTTCTTTTAAGCTGGGTTCCACATGAGCCTCTATTAGTTTTAATGAATTTGGATTTATAAATTCCATAAAGTCTTTATCTTGATGACTGTCTGGTGCTTCGTCCATAAATAATCTGTCATATTCTCTAACCTCAGCTTTTATGGTATGCTTTATAGAGACCCAATGTAATGTACCTTTTACCTTTTTAGACGTATCTGTATCGTAAGTACAATGTATCTCGGTAATTTCTCCATTAATATCCTTAACTACACTTTCGGCTTTAATAATGTAAGCATTTTTAAGGCGTACTTCCCCCCCTAGCTTTAATCTAAAAAATTTGTTTCCAGCTGCTTCTTTAAAATCCTCCTTTTCAATATATAATTCTCTTGAAAATGGTACTTTTCTAAATCCAGCAGTAACATCTTCGGGATTATTTTCGGCTTCAAGCCATTCTTCTTTATCTTCAGGATAATTAGTAATTACCAGCTTAACAGGATTTAAAACAGCCATGACGCGTGGCGCTGTTTTATTTAAATCTTCACGAATACAAAACTCTAAAAGTGATACATCAATAACATTATCACGTTTAGCAACCCCAACAGTTTCTACAAATTTTCTAAGGGCATTTGGTGTATACCCTCTTCGGCGTAAACCAGAAATTGTTGGCATTCTTGGATCATCCCATCCTGTTACAATACCTTCTTCAACAAGTTTTAACAACTTACGCTTACTCATAATGGTATAGCTTAAGTTTAAACGCGCAAATTCACGCTGTTTTGGTCTTAACTTGTCTGGGTCTATAACCTGATCTAAAAACCAATTGTAAAGGTCTCTATGTGGTTTAAATTCTAAAGAACATAGCGAATGAGATATTTGTTCTATATAATCGCTTTCACCATGTGTCCAATCGTACATAGGGTAAATACACCAATCACTACCTGTTCTATGGTGATCCTTTTTTATAACACGATACATAATAGGATCACGCATCAACATATTGGTATGCGTCATATCTATTTTAGCACGTAGAATATGTTCTCCTTCGTTAAATTCCCCATGTTTCATTCTATCAAAAAGCTCTAGATTTTCGGCTATACTCCTAGTTCTATAGGGACTATCAACACCTTGTTGCGTTGGTGTTCCTTTTTGTTCGGCCATAGCTTCACTAGACTGTGAATCTACATAAGCTTTACCTTCTTTTATTAACTGTATTGCCCAATCGTATAATTGTTGGAAATAGTCTGAAGAAAATAATTCTTTATCCCATGTATACCCTAACCAAGCAACATCCCGTTTAATAGCATCTACATATTCCTGCTCTTCTTTTGCTGGGTTGGTATCGTCGAACCTTAAATTAACTGGTGCATTATAATATTCACCCAAACCAAAACTAATGCCAATGGCTTTTGTGTGTCCTATATGTAAATAGCCGTTAGGTTCTGGTGGAAATCTAAAACGTAATTTATCTTTAGGTAAACCTGTGGCTAAATCGTCTTCTATAATTTGCTCTATGAAATTTAATGATTTTCTATCTTTAGACATTCTCTATAATTTATTTCTCCAGAATAAGCACCAAAATTACGGAAATTCAAATTATTTTAGCCTTATATGTTATGATAGATTAATCTAAACGACAAAGACGAAAATGGGAATTATAAAAGTTGAAAACATTCGTGTATTTGCTTACCACGGCTGTTTGAAAGAAGAGACTAAAATAGGTAGTGATTATAGAGTAGATTTACAGGTTGAGGCTAATTTACAAACCTCGGCAAAAACAGATAAATTAAGTGATACAGTAGATTATGTGTTTTTAAACAAAGTGATAAAAGAAGAAATGGATATCCCTTCTCATTTATTAGAAACTGTTTGTAGGCGTATTTTAGATCGTATTTTTAATGAAGATCATTTAATAAAAAAAGCCACGGTGTGGGTAAGTAAATTAAACCCTCCCATTGGTGGTGATGTAGAGAAAGTAACTATAAAAATGACAGATAAGCGTAAAAAGTAATTTTAAATTATAATAAGTCGCAAAATTTTTTACTTTTGCATCGTATTCTTGCTCCCTTCACAGGAAATTATCGAATAGCATTAGTAGAAAACATATATTAATGGCGTCGTGGCCGAGTGGCTAGGCATAGGTCTGCAAAACCTCGTACAGCGGTTCGAATCCGCTCGACGCCTCTAAATGTTCTAAATAGCATCGATTTCTTGAATCCCCTCTACCAAGAAATTTAATAAAAATTATAAGGCGCTGTGGCCGAGTGGCTAGGCACAGGTCTGCAAAACCTGCTACAGTGGTTCGAATCCACTCGACGCCTCTAAGTAAAGCTCTTGGTTTATTCTGAGAGCTTTTCTTTTATAGGGTTTATTTTATCTAACTTTTCCTTTAATAACTCTTTTTCCTCTGGAAAAAACCCTTGAACCATTAATAATATCCCAAAACCAAAAATCACTAATGCAACTATCTTTTTTGTTTTAAAAATTAATTTAGGGGTGAGTTTATTTTTTAATTTTTTAGCAATCACAATCTTGATAAGATCTACTAAAATATATGTTACCAGTATGGTAGTAAGAAATACAAAAACGCCATTTTTAGATTCGGTTAATGTGTTTCCAAACATTATAAGTGCTACCCAACCTAACAGTACACCTATATTTATAAAATTGAGTAAAAAGCCCTTTAAAAATAGTTTACCGTAGCTTTTTCTAATTTCTACTTTATAGTATTCTCTAACTATATTTCTATAAGATTTTGATGTTTTTATAAATGAAATTAAGCCATATGCTACTAATAATACACCCCCAAATATTAAAAAATTAGGATCGTCTTTTATTTTGTGTAACAGATTACTTGTACTGTAAAAAGCAACTATTATAAATATAATATCTGCTATAATAACGCCTAAATCGAAAATTAGAGCACTTCTAAACCCTTTTGTAGCTCCTGTTTCTAATAATACAAAAAACACTGGCCCTATTGTAAAAGCTAATACAATACCAAAGGGAATAGCTGTTAATATATCGTCTAACATATTAGAAAGAAATCTAAAAGCAAAGTAAAGAAATATATCATTGTTAAACGATAAGAGTTAAGATTTTTAAAAATCAAAAGTTAAGAATTAAGATGATATTTAATTCTTGTAGCGTGGCGGTTTTCTATGCAAGATTAATTATTTAACTACTCTAATTTTTCCGCCTAAAACTTTACTTTTTTCAATGCGTTTAGGGTTACCATAAATAGAAATAGTACCTCCTGCCCTCACTTTCGCATTAACCATTTTTTTCGCATTTACATGGGCTTCTCCTGCTATTCGGATAGACACATCTGTATTTTGCGATTTAAGTGCCTCACCATGAAATACCCCTCCTGTATAAATTGAAATATCTTGATGTTCGGTTTTACCATAAGCTTTTATATGGGCTCCTGTAACCGATCTTATATTGGTATAAGTTACATTTAATTTAACATCTATTTTTCCACCTTCCTGAGCATTTAAATCAATTTCAAATTGTTCTATAGCATCATTTGAAATAACCTTAGCTCCTTCATTTACATCTATCACATCTATTTTTGTATAGTACAATTTTACTCTTGTAGTATTACCATCAAAGGTTTCTTCTAATTTCATTTTAATCTTTAAAGTACCGTTTTTGTTATTTACCAAAACAGCATCTTTGTTTTTTCCTGTGATAACAACTTTGTCTTCTTTTGCTTTTATAAGCTCTACTTCTATTAAATCGTAAACTTTTAGCTCTGTAAATTCACCAACTGTTTTATCTATGGATTGAGAAAAAACCACTGTGGTTATAAATAGTATAACTACTTTAACTAGTGTTTGCATAAACTTATATTTTGGAGGTTATTATACCATTTACAGATAAAAATTTCGCCTTAATTAAGTAAAAAATCGATACATTTTTTATACTAAATCTTTATCTGTAAATGGTATTATTCGAAATTAAAACGTAAAATTATCAATAATTATTCCGTTGCCATTTTATTTATGAAAACTTTATAATACTGTGACTTAATCCACTTTAACAGCGGTTCCTGTAATAGAAACTATTATTAGCCCAGATGCAGATGTGGTTTCTATATCAATACTTATTCCTACCACAGCATTAGCTTTTAATGCCATAGCATTATTTTTAAGTTTTTGAAAGGCTTCTTCTTTAACTTCATTCACTTTAGACTCGTAAGACCTATAATACTTTTCCATATTAAATGATAAGGTGGTTTTTGGCATACTTGCATCTACACCTGTTACTATACCTAAATAATCTTTAATGGTATGGCCTTCTATGCTGTTTGTTGTGGTTAGTATCATAATAGTATCCTTTTATATATTAGTATTTTATAATTCTAATATGTTACATTTCTTATTTCAAAATTAGTAATTTACCTTTTAACCCGCTTTATGCAATAAAAAATTTATTACATCTTGTAGCTACTGTAAATACTAACGCTTCGCTGCGTTTTTTAATTTCATCATAGCGGTGCTATGCAGAAATTAAGAAAACACTAGTATTTCTTGCATCTACAAGCTTCATGACAACCTTCTATTGCATAAAGCGGGTTTAAATAATAGTATAACCAAATAATACAGCATGAAAACATTTATATACTTAGTACTACTATTAAGCCTTAGTCTTTTAAATATATCCTGTTCTACCTACAAAGAAACACTTAGTAAACCAAAAACTAAAGACATTATTACAAATGCTAAAAAGCAAATTATAACGGCTCCAGTAATTATAAAAAATTTCACTAAAAAAAATGGCGAAATCACCTCTAAGAAAGACATCTATATTCGACGTTCTATAAAAGATTATTTTATAAAATTTTGTGAAAGTGATATAACTCAAAAACAATTAGAAAACCACCTATCTAAAATAAAAGAAGACATTAAGACAATTACTCTGGAAGTTGAATTTTTAAAAGGCTATTGGACATGCTATTCTAATACGTCTATTGCAACTATGCCTCAAAGTAGAATGGGCGACTATGTAATTATTTATAGAATAATTAAAAACTAAAACTTTTAAAATCATATCAATGAACTATTATTTTGAACATGTGACTTTCTAAAAATTTTTATCTAAACTCATTTGACGACCGATAAAGTACATTGAAACGGAACTTTATCTTTACAGTTAAACGAATACTAAAATTCTACTCAGGCTTCCCAACCAAATTAAAATCCAAATGTTTTTTAACTAAATCTGTATTTTTAACTTTTACTAGTACCTCTTCTCCTAATTGATATGTAATACCATTACTTCTACCTACCATAGCATATAGATCTTGATCGAATGCATAATGGTCGTCTGTCATATCACGAACGCTTACCATACCTTCGCATTTGTTTGAGACAATTTCTACATAAATACCCCATTCGGTTACACCAGAAATAACCCCTAAAAATTCTTCATCCTTATGGTCTTCCATAAAGCGTATCTGCATATATTTTATAGAATCTCGCTCTGCTTTTGTTGCCAGATTTTCCATGTTACTGGAGTGGTTACATTTTTCTTCGTAGCTTTCTTCGTTAGCAGATTTTCCACCATCTAAATACTGCTGTAATAAACGGTGTGCCATCACGTCTGGATAACGACGAATAGGCGATGTAAAATGGCTATAATAATCAAAAGACAAGCCATAGTGGCCTATGTTATGGGTTGTATATTCTGCTTTACTCATACTACGTATCGCTAAGGTATCAACCAAATTTTGTTCTTTTTTGCCTACAACCTCTTTTAATAAGTTATTTAACGATGCTGTGGTGCTTTTTCTGTCCTTAAAATTAAGCTTATACCCAAAGCGCCCCACTACATTTTGTAATGCGGCTAGTTTACTTTCGTCTGGCTCGTCATGTACACGGTATACAAATGTTTTTTTAGGACTTTGTTTTCCTATAAATTCAGATACTTTTCTATTGGCTAACAGCATAAATTCTTCTATCAACTTATTAGCATCTTTGCTTACTTTAAAGTATACACCTTCTGGATTATTGTCTTCATCTAAATTAAATTTTACTTCAACTTTATCGAAAGATATTGCACCATCACGCATACGTTTGCCTCGCATTATTTTAGCGAGTTCATCTAATTTTAAAATAGCATCTGCTAATTTTTGATCTGTCTTATAGGGGTTTCCTGTTAGGGATACTTCTGCAGGAATTTCATTGGTTTTAGATTCTATAACGGCTTGTGCTTCTTCGTAAGCATAACGGGCATCACTATAAGTCACTGTTCTACCAAACCATTGGTCTTTAATTTCGGCTTTATCATTTATTTTAAACACCGCCGAAAAGGTATATTTTTCTTCATGTGGTCTTAATGAACAGGCTTTATTAGAGAGTATTTCTGGTAGCATGGGTACTACGCGATCTACTAAATATACCGATGTGGCTCGCTCATAAGCTTCGTCATCTAAAACAGTCCCTTCTTTTACATAATGCGATACATCGGCTATGTGTATCCCTATTTCGTATAACCCATTATCCAGCACTGTAAAGGATAAGGCATCATCAAAATCTTTTGCGTCTTTAGGATCTATGGTAAAGGTTAAATCGTTACGCATATCACGACGTTTTGCTATCTCTTTTTCTGTTATAGCTGTATCTAAGTTATTAGCGTACTCTTCTACATGATGTGGAAACTCTAAAGGTAAACCGTATTCTGATAATATAGCATGTATTTCGGTATTATGCTCTCCTGGTTTGCCTAATACTTTTACCACTTTACCATATGGCGAATCTGCATTGTCTGGCCAATCTTCCAGTTTTACCAGAACTTTATCACCGTCTTCTGCCTTTAATGTTTTATTAACAGGTACAAAAATATCTTTGTACATTTTAGAATTATCTGGTACTACAAAGGCATAATTTTTTTTGCTTTGAAGCTGAATAACCCCTACATATTCCGTTTTTTCACGCTTTATAACATTTGTGATCTCTCCTTCCATTCTGCCTCGTTTACGTCGCTTATATACGTAAAATTCTACCTCATCACCATCTAATGCTTTATTAATATTGTTTGAGGCTATAAATACATCGTCATCAAAAGCATCGCATATTATATAGCCAGATCCTTTAGACGATATATCTAAAATACCTGTATGATATTCGTTATTTATTACAGCTTTAAACTTACCGCGATCTACTTCTATTATTTCTTGTTTACCAGCTAGTTTAGCTAGTGTTTTTATAATTTGATTTCTGCTGCTGGCATCACTTAAGTTAAGTTTAGCAGCTATTTGTTTGTAGTTGAATGCCTGATTTCTATCTTTTTTTAATATGCTTAAAATAGTATTTGTTAGGTTAGAAATCTTATTGTTAGATTTCTTTCTTTTCTTTTTTGTCATTTAAATTTTTATAATCATTATCATTTCCTAAAGTTCAGGAAATTTCTATTACTAAATAGCATTATGTTAGGAGGAAGTTAGCTATTTATTTTTTACAAAGCTACGCTTTTAATTTTTAACTATGTTTTTTCTATGTTAAATCTAGTAAATAGACTTTAAGCTTGCTTATAAACCTGTATTCGACCTAAGAACACTATTTTTTAAAACACAAAGGTATCTCTATTAGTCACTTAGTTTAAATAAATGTATATTGCTACGTAATTTTTAAAAATAGAGTTTCGCAAATAAAAAAAGGCTTGTACAATATACAAGCCAAATCGATTTATTATAGATTCTTACTAGTTATTAACTACTATTTTTTCGGCACTAATACCTTTATTGGTTTCCACTTCTAAAAAATAAACACCTGCATTTAAATTCCTGGTATCTACTTTTAAACCTGTAGTATAATACAATAGCTGACTTTGCGCATTATAGATATTGACACGTTTTAATGCTGCACCATCTTTTAATTCAATACTTAGAAGATCTTTTACTGGATTAGGGTAATAAGAGAAAAAATCTTTTTTTGTACTTTTAGAAGATAATTTGGAGTCTATATTATCTATTCGTTTTACATCTTCACTAGTTTTTATTTGAGCTATTGATACCAATGGTAATAATAGCAATAAAAGTAATTTCATTTTCATAGTACGTTTTCAATTTTCTGGAACTAATCTACACAATAACAATAAATAAAGCGTTAAAAATTCTTTAAAATGCTAGATAAAAACGATTTACTCAATAACAAATAAATAAAAGCATTCAGGTTTGTCTCAATATAAAATAAGTTTCCTACAAATATATTTTCAACTCGTTTTAAGCTTAATTATTGACTTATTCACATTATATATTATAATACTTTTTTTCTTTTAAAATTTAAAAAATAAAATGATGGTTATTATAGGGTGTTAATATGTGGTATAACTTTTTTGAGTTTTGTTTTGAATTGTATTTTATTTCAATTTATTGATAGATAATCAACATTTTTTAAAACTATAACATACTAAATTTGAGTTGTTTTATAGGGTTATTAACAAATATTAAAAACCATTGTTAACAGTACTTTTTTAATAATACTTTTATGTTAACCTAACTCATAAGTATAAGTTTTAGTGCTCATAACTTAACAAAAAATTTACATTAACTTATTTGCATGTTAGGTAAATGTTATGGATTGAAAAAATAAGCGAATTAACCAAGTTATTTTTATAAAATATAATCAATAGATATTAACAAGTCATTAAAAGTGTAGTTAACAGTATTTGGTTTTAGTAACTTTGCAGTATAAAACCATTTATTTCTTGATATTATGACAATTTCTATAGGAAACGACCACGCAGGTACCGATTATAAATTTGCAATTAAAGCTTTTTTAGAAGAAAAAGGACATACTGTTACTAATTTTGGTACAGATGCTAATGATAGTGTTGATTATCCAGATTTTGTACATCCTGTTGCTAAAACTATTGTGAATAAAGAAGCAGATTTTGGTATTTTAATATGTGGTAGTGCTAATGGTGTGGCTATGACGGCCAATAAATATCAAGAGGTTAGAGCTGGATTATGTTGGACTAAGGAAATTGTTGAACTTATTAGACAACATAACAATGCTAATATTTTGTGTATTCCAGCACGTTTTACGGCGATTCCTCAAGCTTTACAAATGGTAGACACGTTTTTAAACACCAAGTTTGAAGGTGGTAGACACCAAAATAGAATAGATAAGATTCCGTTGTCTTGTTAAGCATTACTATAAAATCTTTTGAAGCGCTCACCAAAGACGAGCTGTACACGATATTACAATTACGATCTAAAGTTTTTGTGGTAGAACAAAATTGTGTCTATCAAGATATTGATGGTAAAGATCAAAAAGCAATGCATGTTTTAGGTTTTGCAGATGAGGTGTTAGTCGCTTATACCCGATTATTTAAACCAGGTGATTATTTTAAAGAGGCTAGTATTGGAAGAGTGCTAGTTGCTAAAGATAAAAGACGCCATAAGTATGGTAATGCTATTATGGAAGCTTCTATTAATGCCATAGGGGCTTTTTTTAATGAAACGACTATAAAAATATCTGGTCAGGAATATCTAAAAACATTCTACACTAATTTAGGTTTTAAGCAAATAGGTGAACCGTATTTAGAGGATGGGATTCCACATATTGCTATGATAAAAACTAACGCTTTAAAGTAAAATGGCCCTTAAAATTTTGTCCTGTTTTTAGAGTTATTAAGTACCAATAATCGTTACTTTGCAGCGGTTGTCCTTTAAAAGTGCCATCCCAATCTATAGCGCTGCTGGAAAGGTATTTTATAAGTTTTCCATATTGGTTGTAAATAGTAATATTCTTTATATTGTTATTGGCATCATACACTTTCCAGACATCATGTTTACCATCGTTATTAGGCGTAAAGTATTTAGGGATATAAAAATCGCTAGAAGTAATAATCACATTAAAAATATGCTCATTAACATGACAAGAACTTTCGTTATAAATGTAAATGCTTTGCGAAGTAGTAATTAAGTCACCCGAATTTAAAGGCACTCCTTGCCCACCCGATGCTGTAAAATAGTTACCATTACTAAGTGGTGGCAAAATATAGTATTTCCCAATAAAATCTGGTAACCTATCAATAGGAACTATAGTACTACAGGCGTCTAACGATCCTACATAATTTGAAAAATTAAGAGGTTGCCAAGTTGTATGATTTCCATTGGCATTATCTACAACCACGCAGTTTAAATCTGGGTTGAGATTAAAATCTATTAATGATGCATTATTGTTATTACCATTTTTTAGATTTAAACGGCATAGATCATTACTACTACAATTAAGTTCTGTTAGTTGGCGGTTTAGGGATAGGTCTAATTCTGTAATTAGGTTATTAAAACATAATAATGTTACTAATTGAGGGGTATTAGTAGGATTTAAAGCGGTTATTTGATTTTGCTCGCAAGCTAAATAAGAAAGTTTTGTATTGTTTGTAATATCTAATTCTCTTAACAAATTATTTCCACATTCTAATCGGCTTAAATTTGTATTCGTTGTGATGTTTAGAGTTGAAATTTGATTGTTTTGACACAACAAAGTATTTAATATTAAATTATTGGAAGTGTTTAATGTTGAAATGCTATTATGTTCACAGCGTAAAGACAATAAATCTGGATTATTAGTAACATTTATATTAGACAATTGATTATTAAAACACCAAAATTGTTGGAGGTTAAATAAATTAGAAACATCTATAGTTGTTAATAGATTATCGCCAACAAACAGTTGTTTTAAATTAGCCAGCGCGCTTACATTTAGTACATTTATTTGATTATTTATACAATTAAGACTTGTTAATGCTATAAAATCTTCAATACCAGTAAGATCACTAATATTTTTTCCTTCAACATCTAAATTTGTTACAGTATTAATGTTTGCAGAGGGAACAAGATTGTCTAGAGGCCCCGAATCTAAGCCTAAATCAATAAGCGCTTGTTCAAAATTATCATCAGGTATAAAGGTCGTTTGCGAAAAAGAATTTAGACCTATAAAGAGTGTGCATACTAAAACGCATAAATATGTTTTACAAACCATAAATTATTGGTTTTCGTTGCCACCAACATAGGTGATAAGTATTTCCACGCGCCTGTCGAATTTTGGATCGCCACCCAATGGAAATTTTCGTCTTAAACCAACATAACGCATACGTTTAGTATCTACTCCTTTTTTAGCGAAATAGTCATAAACATATTTTGCTCTAACCACAGATAAGTTTCTTTTCTTTGTTTTTTTATGTAGCGCGTCTCTACTGTTTTGAGTACAACACACATGCCCTTGGATGGTAAAATAAATATCATCACGTTCCAGTAAAGCTTTTGCTATGCGCTCCAATATTTTTTTAGATTCTGGAGTTACAGTGCTGTAGCCTGTTTTAAAAAGAATATTTTCGAAAACAATTTTATCGCCTACTTTTAGTTCCCCTTTTATTTTTTCGGTAACGGTTTTCTTTTTTTCTTTTACAGTCTTTTTAACAACTGGTTTGGGAGGTTTGGTTTTTACTATAATTTCTACTTTCCTGTTGAGTCCTCGAATTTTTAAGATGTCTTTTTCATTAACTATTTTTAGTAAAATTTCACCTTTTCCATCAACATTAGTAATTAAAGATTCATCTATTTTATTATTGGAAAAAATAGCTTTTATAGCATCGGCACGCTGTTGCGAAAGTACCATATTATATGTGTGAGCACCAACATCGTCACAAAAACCATATATAGATATAGATGCAATAGCATCGTGTGTATCTTTTAATTTATGGATAAATAGAAGTAGTCTGTTTTCCTCGGTTTTAGGTACGGTATATTCGTCGGTATTAAAATACACATCATGAGTGTACTCGGTTTGCGAAAATGCAATACCAAAGAGAAAACACACACATATTGTTACAACCAGTTTACACATTACTTAAAATAGGCCTAAGAACACTATTTTTTTTAAATTCAAATCCTTTTCTATTTGTTTTTTAACATAGAAATTCAGGTTAATAAATATATAATATATTTTTAAATCTACCTTAAATAATCGACGTAAGTCTTTGGATTGTTAAGTATTTCTGTGCTCTTTTTTATGTAATCATCATGGGTTTTGTAATATTGGTATAACCCTTCACGATACGTGTATCGTTTTACAATTTCTTCGGTGAGTTGTTTTAATATGTAATTTTTATGGTTGTCTATAGCTTTATTTTTTGAAGCATTTAAACCATCGATAAGTGTTTTGTAATTTGTTTCAATATCGTCATCTAATTGTTCTTTTTTAGATGTTTCGTAGGCTTTTTGTAGTGCTTTTTCTGTATTCGTAGTAAACGAAAAGTTATTTTTATTTAAGTAATTTTTAAAGTCTCTAAAATCGACATCACCAAGTTTAAAGGTATTGATATCCTTTACTGTATTTTTGTAATAATACGCTGTAGCGTAATCAAAAATTAAATCACTGTTAATAATAGCCTTTGTAATGGTGGTGTTTTTAGTTTTATCAAAATTAACATCGGGAAATACGCCACCACCATCAAAAACTTTACGTCCGTTTTTGGTTTTAAATTCGTTGTAGTTTTCTTGTTTTACACGTACAGCTTCCCCTTTTTCGTTTCTGTTCCAATAATCTAAAGATTGAATACACCTACCAGAAGGTGTATAATATCTGGAAATAGTAATTTTTACCTGTGTGCCATAAGTTAGGCGTTTTGGACGTTGTACTAAACCTTTACCAAAACTACGCGACCCAACAATAACGGCACGATCCAGATCTTGTAATGTTCCCGACACGATTTCGCTTGCAGAGGCACTGCGACCGTTAATTAGAACCACCACAGGAATTTCGGTATCAATAGGATCTTTTTTTGTAAAATAGCTACGGTTATATTTTTTTACTTTAGATTTTGTAGTCACAACCAATTGCCCCTTAGGAACAAATAAGTTAACAACATTAACAGCCTCACTCAATAATCCGCCAGGGTTGCCTCTAAGGTCCAAAATAACTTTTTTGGCCCCTTGGGCTTTTAAATCTCTTAAAGCATAACTGGTTTCAGATGATGCCTTTCGGTTAAACTTGCTTAAAACAATATACCCTGTTTCTTTATTCACCATGGAAAAATGAGGGACTGCCTTTATCTCAACTTCTGCACGTTTAATCGTTGTGGTTTTAGTTTCGTTATTGCGTTTAAAGGTCACATTTATAGACGTTCCAGACTCTCCTTTTAAAATATTAAACCCATCCTCTTTGTATTCTGAAACAAGGATGTCTCCTACCTTAATAATCTCATCTCCAGCTTTTAACCCTGCTTTATCGGCGGGATAATCTTTATACGGTTCAACAATTATAAGTTTATCTTTTTTTGTTTTTACTCGAGCTCCAATACCTGTATAATCTCCTGTGTTGTTTATTCTGGCAGCTTCAACATCCTGCTCATTCATAAAACGCGTGTAGGGATCTAAATCGTTTAGCATGCTCTTGATGGCTGTATCCATTAAATCACCAGGATTGGTTTCATCAACATAGTTCATGTTAAGCTCTTTAAAGAGCGTGGTAAAAATTTCTATTTGTTTTGCTATTTCAAAGAAATCATTCTTAAAGGCAGTTGTGCTAAAACATATAGCACATGCAACTATTGGAAGGATTATTCTCTTTTTTAATAAATGTTTCATTAATACTATGTTTTGTGTTTCTTCTAATCCTAAAATCTGTGTTGGTATAAAATTACACACACAATCACATTGAAAAAATTAAATTATGATTCTGAAATTTTATCTGTAAATTTTTTAAACAGAAGCTGCATTTTTTTTTCAATTTGGGTTGAAGATGGTATGTCTTTGCCAATGTACAAAATCATAAACGCATGTTGTGTTGTTAAATTGTTAAAATATGTTGCTTTATGTAATCTGTAAGATTCTCTCAATAAGCGTTTGATGCGGTTTCTCGCTACTGCTGTTTTAAAATTACGTTTACTTACAGATACTCCAGCTTTAGCTATTATATTGTCGTTAAAGGTGGTTTGTATATAGACCAATCGTAATGGAAATACTATAACAGATTGCCCTTCGGTAAATAATTGGTCAATTAGCTTTTTACTTTTTAGCTTTTCTTTTTTGGAGTAGGTAAGTTTCAATATAACTGCTTTATTGGGATAAAGGTAGTAAAAAACAACAATCAGTTTAATTTATAAATAGAGTGAACATTTACTGTTATTAAGAAAATAAATTATTTTTTGATAATAAAAAACTTACAAATAAAACAACTAAATAGGGTTATATCGGTATAATTAACTATTCGTAGGTAATTTATATACACTTTTACAACATTTTTTTTTCCCTGCAGTGTTTTTTTTATACATTTGTTATCAATGATACAAAGAAAAAGAATATTTGCCTCAATGTTATTTGTATTGGTGAGTTGTCTGTGCTTTTCTCAAGGTACGCCAGCACCGCCTCCACCTGCACCACCTCCACCTCCAGGTTTTCCTATCGATGGTGGCATTTTAGTAGGTGTTATCGTTGGTTTGTTTTATGGTGGTGTAAAATTATTTAATACAATTAAGGATTAATATTAATAGTATTATTTCAATTCCATAAGTCTAGCAACATATTTTCCTATAACATCAAATTCTAAATTTACTTTAGTTCCTTGTTTAAAATTTTTAAAACAGGTGTGTTCGTAAGTATAAGGGATTATTGCTACACTAAAGTTATTTTTTCCTGAGTTTACAACAGTAAGGCTAGTGCCGTTAACGGTAATAGAACCTTTTTCTATAGTAATATTGTTACGTGTTGGATCATAATCAAAAGAAAAAACCCAACTACCATTTAACGCTTCTATATTTGTGCACATAGCAACTTGATCTACATGGCCCTGCACAATATGTCCATCCAATCGATCGCCAAGTTTCATAGCACGTTCAAGATTCACTTCATCCCCTATATTAAGTGCACCAATATTAGTTTTATCTAGTGTTTCTTTAATAGCGGTAACAACATATTCACTATTATTTATTTCAACAACCGTTAAACATACACCATTATGAGCAACACTTTGGTCTATTTTAAGGTTGTTTGTAATGTTGCTATCTATTGTAATGTGAAGATTATCACCATCTTTTTCTAGATGCGTTACGCTACCAAGAGATTCAATAATTCCAGTAAACATGCTTTTTGCGTTTATTTGGTTAAATTTGCCGTACCAAGTGTATATTAAAATAGGCGTTATTATTTTGAATAAAAAAGAAACAAAAGTAATAGGTTATTTTGATGTTTACTAGGTATTATATCAATTCTAACGTTAAATTGCTCAATTAAAATGTGCCTTTTTGCGCCATACTTCAAAATAAAAAAGACTTGTAGCTCATGCTATGACTCATTTTATTTTTCGTATAACACAAAAATCTATCATTTTTATTCTATATAATTTAACATCAGAATTGGTATAGCATCAAAATTACAAACAAAAGTTAGCATTTTTAATGAAGCAAGAGGAAAATATTATAGTAGGCATATCGGTAGGCGATTTAAATGGCATAGGCGGGGAAATTATTTTAAAAACTTTTGAAGACAAAAGAGTTCTTGATTTTTGCACCCCAGTTATTTTTGCTTCCATAAAAGTGATGAACTTCCTAAAAAAACATTTTAATTCTCAAATAGATTTACACAGTATTAATAGTACTAACCAAATCACACATGGTAAGGTAAATGTGCTTAATTGTTGGAAAGAAGGTGTAACCATTAGTTTTGGAAAAGAAGATGATAAAATAGGAGCGTATGCTTTAAAGTCGTTACAAGCAGCAACAAAAGCTATTAAAAATGATGCGATTAATGTATTACTTACGGCGCCTATTAATAAACATAACATACAATCTAAGGATTTTAAGTTTCCTGGTCATACCGATTATTTAGCAAAGGAATTAGGAGGCGAAAGTTTAATGTTTATGGTAACAGACACTTTAAAAGTGGGCTTACTTACAGACCATGTTCCAGTTAAAGATGTGTCTCAACATATATCTCCAGAATTAATTATTAAAAAAATTAATACAGTACATAATGCACTGCGGCAGGATTTTAGGGTAGTAAAACCAAAAATAGCGGTATTAGGCATTAATCCGCATACAGGAGACAATGGGGTTATAGGTAACGAAGATGATACCGTAATGCGTCCAACACTAAAAAAAATAAAAGAAGAAGGCAAGTTGGTTTACGGCCCATATGCAGCAGATAGCTTTTTTGGGTCTAATAACTATAAAAATTTTGATGCCATAATTGCATCCTATCATGACCAAGGGTTAATTCCTTTTAAAACCTTGTCCTTTGGTGAAGGTGTAAATTTCACGGCAGGATTAACGCGAGTAAGAACATCTCCAGATCATGGCACAGCCTATGAAATAGCAGGGAAAGGCGTTGCAGATGCGGGGTCCTTTAAAGAAGCCCTATTTGCTGGGATACAAATTTATAGAAACAGAATTGATTATAAGGCCATTACAGCAAACCCTTTAAAAAAAGCACCTAGAAAGAAAGATCCAAAAAAATAGGTGTTAATTAAAAAATTTATATATTTGCAGGCTCAAAATAGTTGTGATAATGAAGCCACTAAAAGAATTTACAATCCCTTTTGTGGGATTAAAGGTTGGAAAACACGATTTTGAGTACGATATAGACCAAACGTTCTTTGATTATTTTGAGTATGAAGATTTTAATGATGTAAATATTAAAGTTGCTGTTGTTTTAGAAAAAAAAGCAACATTACTAGAATTACATTTTAAAATCTCGGGATTAGTTAATATTAATTGTGATCTCACCAACGAACCCTACGACCAAACTATTGAAAACAATTTTAATTTGGTAGTTAAGTTTGGACAGGAATATAATGATGAAAACATTGACATTCTTATTATACCACATGGCGAGTACGAAATTAATATACAACAATATATATACGAGCTTAGTGTACTGGCAGTACCAATAAAACGTATACATCCAGGGATTGAAGATGGCACATTAGATTCAGAAATACTTAAAAAACTAGAAGAATTAAGCCCTAAAGAGGAAAAAGAAAAAACAAGTGAGGATAAAGACATAGACCCTCGCTGGAATAAATTAAAAAATCTATTAACGGATAAATAATATAGAAAATGGCACATCCTAAGAGAAAAATCTCCAAAACAAGAAGAGATAAAAGAAGAACACATTACAAAGCAACTGCGCCACAGATTGCTACATGTCCAACAACTGGAGAGCCTCATTTATATCACAGAGCGCACTGGCATGAAGGAAAACTTTATTACAGAGGTCAAGTGTTAATTGACAATTCAGAGGCAACAGAAAATTTAGCATAATTATTATTATGCATGCATACTAAAAAAACGCTCACTTGTGAGCGTTTTTTTTGTGATAAGTTTTTCTAAAAGACAAAAACAACTTAATTTCGCTTTTTAACGTTAAAATTGCTAGTTTTTTGTCAAAAATTGGCGATTTTTGATGCTTTTAAAGCTTTTTTTGTTAAAAACACCAAAAAGGTATGAGTAAAATATCTGCAGCAATTACAGCAGTTGGAGCCTATGTTCCAGATTATGTTTTAACCAATCAAATTCTTGAGACGATGGTTGATACCAACGATGAATGGATCACCTCACGTACAGGAATAAAAGAACGCAGAATTCTTAAAGATGAAGGTAAAGGAACGTCGTACTTAGCAATAAAAGCAGCGCAAGACCTTATCAATAAAAAAAATATCGATCCCAAAGCTATCGAACTCGTTATAGTAGCGACAGCAACACCAGATATGAAAGCAGCATCTACGGCATCGTTTACGGCTACAGAAATAGGCGCGGTGAATGCGTTTTCATTCGATATGGATGCCGCCTGTTCCAGCTTTTTATATGGTATGTCTACAGCAGCAGCTTATATAGAGTCTGGGCGTTATAAAAATGTACTTTTAATAGGGGCAGATAAAATGTCCTCAATTATAAATTATAAAGACAGAGCCACATGCATTATTTTTGGTGATGGGGCTGGAGCCGTTTTATTTGAGCCTAACAATGAAAATTTAGGGCTACAAGATGAATATTTAAGAGGCGATGGCAACGGAAGACAGTTTTTACAAGGCACCTATGGAGGGTCTTCTTACCCTATTACAGAAGATGCTGTAAAAGAAGGAAAGCAATACGCATTTCAAGAAGGAAGAACCGTATTTAAAAATGCTGTATCTAACATGTCGGACGCTGCGGTAAAAGTATTAGAGCGTAATAATCTTACTAAAGATGATGTGGCTTGGTTAGCAGCGCATCAAGCCAATAAGCGTATTATTGATGCTACAGCAGATAGAATGGGTTTAGATCCAGAAAAAGTAATGATAAATATAGAGAAGTATGGTAATACTACTTCGGCAACCTTACCGTTACTTATAAATGATTATGAGTCTAAACTTAAAAAAGGTGATAATATAATATTCGCAGCCTTTGGCGGCGGATTTAATTGGGGTTCTATTTATTTAAAATGGGCCTATAACTCTTAAGTAACTAACCAAAAAATACTTAATCAAAATTATGGATTTAAAAGAGATTCAAAACTTAATTAAGTTTGTTGCTAAATCTGGAGCAAACGAGGTTAAATTAGAAATGGACGATGTAAAGATCACCATTAGAACAGGATTAGAGCAAAACACAACTACGGTACAATATGCACCAGTAGCTGCTGCGCCACAAGCACCACAACCAATAGCACCGGCAGCGGCAGAAGCTCCTGTAGCAGCGCCTACGCCAGCACAACCAGCGGCTAAAGACGAAGACGACACATCAAAATACATAACTATAAAATCACCAATAATAGGTACGTTTTACAGAAAGCCTGCTCCAGATAAACCTTTATTTGTAGAAGTAGGACAAACCATTGCAGAAGGCGATGTGTTATGTGTTATAGAAGCCATGAAGCTTTTTAACGAAATAGAATCTGAAGTTTCTGGAAAAGTAGTAAAAATATTAGTAGACGATGCTTCACCAGTGGAGTTCGATCAACCTTTATTTTTAGTAGACCCATCTTAATTTGAGTTTAAAAGTTTAGAGCCATGAGTTTAGACTATATCGCTAAACTCATAAACTTATAAACCATAAACTTATAAACTCAAAAAGTTATGTTTAAAAAAATATTAATAGCAAACAGGGGAGAGATAGCACTTCGTGTTATTAGAACCTGTAAAGAGATGGGCATTAAAACTGTAGCAGTATATTCTACAGCCGATGCAGAAAGTTTACACGTAAAATTTGCCGACGAGGCCGTTTGTATAGGGCCGCCATCGAGTACAGATTCTTATTTAAAAATGTCTAACGTTATTTCTGCAGCAGAAATAACTAATGCAGACGCTATTCACCCAGGGTATGGCTTTTTATCAGAAAACGCCAAGTTTTCAAAAATATGTGAAGAGCACGGGATTAAGTTCATTGGTGCTTCGGCAGAAATGATCGAAAAAATGGGCGATAAGGCCAATGCTAAAGCAACAATGAAAGCAGCGGGCGTGCCATGTGTACCAGGAAGTGATGGCGTGATTGAAGACTTTGATGAATGTGAAAAACTAGCCAAAGATATGGGCTATCCAGTGATGCTTAAAGCCTCTGCTGGTGGTGGTGGAAAAGGGATGCGCGGTGTATTTAAAGCAGAAGATCTTAGAGATGCTTGGGATTCTGCCAGAATGGAAAGTAAAGCAGCGTTTGGTAATGACGATATGTATATGGAAAAACTTATCGAAGAGCCAAGACATATAGAAATACAAGTTGTAGGAGATTCGTTGGGTAAGGCCTGTCATTTATCAGAGCGGGATTGCTCGGTGCAACGCCGTCATCAAAAATTAACCGAAGAAGTGCCTTCGCCTTTTATGACGGACGAACTTCGTGATAAAATGGGACAAGCAGCTGTTAAAGCCGCCGAATTTATAAAATACGAAGGTGCAGGAACCGTAGAGTTTTTGGTAGATAAACACCGTAACTTCTACTTTATGGAAATGAATACACGTATTCAGGTAGAACACCCAATTACAGAGCAAGTAATAGATTTCGATTTAATACGTGAACAAATATTAGTAGCAGCAGGCGTGCCTATTTCTGGGAAGCATTATATACCAAAATTACATTCTATAGAATGTAGAATAAATGCCGAAGACCCGTTTAACGGGTTTAGACCATCTCCGGGAAAAATAACGACCTTACATGCACCAGGAGGTCATGGTGTACGCTTAGACACGCATGTATATGCAGGCTATACCATTCCGCCAAATTACGATTCTATGATCGCTAAACTCATCACTACGGCCCAAACCAGAGAAGAAGCCATAAGTAAAATGCGTCGTGCATTAGACGAGTTTGTGATAGAAGGTATAAAAACCACAATCCCGTTCCATAGACAACTCATGGATCATCCAGATTATGTTGCTGGGAATTATACCACCAAGTTTATGGAAGATTTTGAGATAGAAAAGGAAGCTTAACAAAGAGGAACAAAAACCACAATTGTTTATAATACCAATTCTACCATAAAATGCGACATATAATTCGTTTCTTTTACATGATTTCTGCATTAAAAAAATAAACCGTAGCTAAGGCTATGCTTGATTTTTATGCTTTGAACTCCTGTAAAATAACTCAAATTATTTATACCTCATTTTATAGCAAAATTGGTATAACATATATTTAAAGAGGAAGACTACTTTACGGTAGTCTTTTTCTTTTATATTTGTTTGATGGACAATTTGAATTTTAATGTTTTTAATACGATTTACGATTAAAATTTTCGCATATGTCAGTTCGAGCCACTCGAAAAAAATTACAAAGAAGTGTTAATGACGTTTTACAAATTGCAAATAGTGGCTTGTCATGCTGAAGGAGGCACGACTGAAGCATCTCATTTTCAATATAGTATTATGTATTTTGGAGATTCTTCTCCCGAATTTTCGGGATCTGAATGACATGGTCTTTTTTAAGATATAAATTTAAAAGGAAGAAAATAAATGCTACAAATTTCAAGTATCTGAAATTTAGTGCTTTATTTAATTACGTCATTAGTAGTGTTTTTTATGAAGAGATAACGAAATAAAAAATGTATCGAGAACAGCTTTGCAGCTTCTCGATACATCATGTTAAGGCGTGATACTCATTGTAAAAGTGACAAAAATATTTATACGAAATTAAATTACGTAAATGGTATAATATCATTATTATCTCTGGTGTTATTCAAGGGTTTATACCAGTTATATTTTGAGTTTACTGTAAAAGAAAATAATGATTTTTTTCTTTGTATGAATTAGAAAATTAAAGCATAGTCGTAAGTTACGGTTTCATTGGTCTCAAAATTAGTCGAAACTATCTACTTTAGTGCATTTCGCTTTAGCTTCTAAAAACTTTTGACACGAATTACACGAATTTGATTACGTATTTCACCTGGCAGACTTTCAGTCTGCGAACCAAACCTATGGACTTACAGTCCATAGTGGTTTAGTTTAAATAATTTTCATAATTAACGTTAATGTTCTTTTGTTTTGTTAGATGCCTTTGTAATACTCTCTGCCATCACCAAAGCATTATAAGCATTAATTATTTTCCCAGATTTTGATAATTCATTAAACGGTGTTGTTTTCTCTTTATCTTCTTTTGTAGGCGTTTTTACAGGAAAATTGTATTGCATGCCAGAATCCATAAGGATATGCTTTACTTGAGACGCTGTTAAACCTGGGTAATACGAAAAGATTAATGCAGCCACACCAGAGGTAAACCACCAGGTTTTTAACTCGGTTTCATCTAATACCAATTCTACCATAAAATGCGACATATAATTCGTTTCTTTTACATGATTTCTGCATTAAAAAAATAAACCGTAGCTATGGCTATGCTTGATTTTTATGCTTTGAACTCCTGTAAAATAACTCAAATTATTTATACCTCATTTTATAGCAAAATTGGTATAAGTGTTTAGTGGGGATAGTATCGTTAAAGACACTATTGCGAACAAGACTGTATAGTACTTTTACAATTGTAAAAACTAGCCAATAGGATAAATGATAAGAATAGGCGTTTATTTGTGTGCAAAGTAAATTTTAGGGGATTAAAATATAGTTGTATTAATTTTCCATCTGAAAATCTGGATGACCTGTTTGCCAAAGGGCGAAGGTTATCAAATCAGCCACTTCTTTGTTTTTTGTTCTCTTAGATGCTTCAAAGCCATGACCTCCTTCAAAATTTACTGAGAATAATATAGGCTTATTTGATGCTGTAGATGCCTGTAATCTAGCTGCAAATTTTGCTGGTTGCCAAACAGGTACTCTTGAATCGTTGAATCCAGCAGTTAAAAATACTCCAGGGTAATTTCCTCCATTTTTAATTTTATTGTAAGCATCCATTTCTAGAAGGTATTTGACTTCTTGTGGATCTTCTAAAGTACCAAATTCTCTAGATAGGTTTTTTCCATTTGGTCCATACTCTAATCTAAGTGTATTAAAAATAGCAACGGTAGCAATAGCAGCACCAAATAAATCCGGTCTTTCGGTAATAGCATTACCAACAAGTACTCCACCGCCACTACCGCTAGAAATAGCAATTTTATTTTTGGACGTATAATTATTATTTATTAGGTGTTCAGCACATGCAATAAAATCTTTCCATGAATTAGACTTAGACTTCTTAAATCCTCCCATATGCCAAAGATTTCCCTTTTCTCCACCTCCTCGAACATGAGGCACAACATAAATGCCATCATTATTTATCCAATGTAATAAATAACTGTCAATGTAAGGTTCCATTGAAATTCCAAAAGCACCATATCCTCTCATTAAAACAGAATTATTACCGTTTAACTTCATACCATGTTTATAAATTATTGACATAGGAACTCTCACTTTATCGTGAGATAGAACTTCAATTTCTTCGACAATAACATTAGATAATAGTTCTTCTCGAACCGAATTTTCATCCAGTTGATGCATTTCAAACCTGTTGGTGTGATAATTATACTTGAATTGCTTTTTTTCTGAAATCCACCCCTCTATTTCAATAATTAAATCATCGAAATCATTACCTTTTGATCTTATATTGATATAACCAGCTTTCTCAGGAATATCCACCTTAGTTATCTTTTTGTTTTTTTCTAGTTTGAATAGGTTTGCGTCAACTCCATTTTTTGTTTTAACAAAAAATAAGCCTTTGCTTGTTAATGCTAAATCTGTAATAACCGCAGATGGGTCTTCTTCAACCAATACCTCTGGAAACTCAAAATTTGGATCTAAAAGGTCAGTCTTGCAAATCTGAAAATTTTTTGCCTCTTTAGCAGATAAGAAAATAATATTATTGTTTTCTATATAAAATTTTTTTACTAAATCTTCTTTTAAAAATAGAGACTTCCAATCAATTGCATCTTTGTTTAAATTCTTAAGATCAGAATAATAATAGTCAGAATAATAACTTGCTCCCGAAATACTTGCAAACATGTATTGACTTTTGTGATTTTTAAAAGTTACTTCTGGAAAATCCTGTTTGTTAATCTTCAATTCTGGATTATTACCTTTTGATAAAAGAACTTTATCCGATTTTATTTTATCTCCAATTAGATGCAATCGAGTTTCAACATTCAATAAGTAATTTTCTGATTTTTTATCAATCACTGGAATATATTCATAGGTAAATCCAGAATTATCTGGAAGCCACATCACACCACCCAGAGCAGAGGGCCAGGTGTTAACGATTACATCATCTAACAATGCTCTATTTACTACATCGTAAACTAGAATTTGTCCGATCTCTAGATCATTTTCTGTAATGCCAATCACAATTTTTTTACCATCCCAACTAGGGTGCACGTAATTTATAATTTTTTTCTCACTTATTTGCTTAGGATCAAATAATAAAACTTCTTTTCCTGAAAAATTTTTGCGACAAAATAATCGTTTTGTACTATTCTGAGAAGAAGATTTTAAATAAAAATAAATGTTATTAATTGTTATTTCTAAATTGGAAACTATCGCATTGCTTTTCTCATCAATTTGTTTTTGTAATTCAGTAATTTTATTCCGGTTACTAATCTTAGATACTATTTTATTTGCATGATTAGTCTGTTCTTTATACCAAGCAAGAGCCGTAGAATCTTCATAATTTTCAATGTATCTGTAGGAGTCTTTAATAATAGTATTGGCAAGAGTATCTATTACTTGGTTTACAGGTAGTTTTTTTGCTGTACTTTTTTTTTCATTGCATTGAAATAATAAAAAGCTAATTAAAAAGATTCTAAATGTCATAAGTTAAAATATAAAAGCGTTAATGAAAAGGCATTAACGCTGTAAAAGAGAAATATCAAAGCATTATTGGCGTGCTCTTATTGTTGGCTTTGTTTTAATTGGCTCACCATTATTTCCTCCTGTAATTGCTCGTAAATTTTGGATTTTAGCAATTTGAAATTTTTTAATGTTTAATTTGTTTTGAGTTTTTGAGTTTTTCATTTCATTTATATTTTTATGTCATTGATGTCAAAAGTATGGATTAATTATTTGTTATTCATGTGATTTGATGTTGATATTTATAAATATCAACAAGAAAAAACACATATAAACATCTGAAAAACATGTCATTAAATTAGTTTTTCTTTGTTTAGCTGTTTTATAAAATAAGATGGAAACAATCCAGTTTTTTTATTGAATGCTACTGAAAATGATTGAGGGGTATTAAACCCACATTCTTCTGATATTGCCTTTATAGTATAGGATCTAAATTTTTTATCATTTGATAACCGTTCAATTGCATAATCAATTTTTAAACTATTCAAATAATTCGAAAAATTCATGTTTTTTGTAGCATTTACAACTTTTGATAAATATGAACTATTAGTATTTAGCTCCTTGGCAAGGGAAGGTAATGTATAATGTTTTTTAATAAAATTTTGAGATTTCTCAAATTTACCCAATGCAAAAATTATTTCCTTTGAAATTTCTTTAGGGAGATCATCGAATTTAGAATCATACATTTTAGTTTTTTCTTTTAAAATTGCTTCTTTATTCTCAGAAGTTTCCAAAACAGACTTGAACCTTCGTCTATAAATTAGATTTCTTCTAATGATAAATGCAGAGGTTAAAAAAAGAAATAATACTATTAGTAATAAAAGTTGTATTCTATTGTTTGATAATTTCTCGTTTTTGGTAAGTTTACCTATTAATTCTTTCCGTTCTGACAAAAGCTCTGTTCGTTCATAATCTTTAAAAAGTTTGTTTTTAACATACTTATAATTTTTATCATTAATACTATCAAATTTGATTAAGGAATTTATGTATTTTACCTGAAGATCTAGTCTATTGTTTCTTTTGGCATCGTCTATAAGATAATTATATGAATCCAACAATTCTGTAGTTACATCATTATTTTTATTTAATATTGAATCTACTTTTTTAAACTGTAGTATTGCATTTTTGTTTTTATTTAGTTCGTAAAGTGATTTTCCTTTATAATAGTGACTTAAAGCAATTCTAAATTCTTCATTTTGATTAGCAATAAGCAGCACTTTTGATTTATTAAGGCTATCAATTGATCTTAAATAGTTTCCATTAAAATAACTATTTATTCCTGAAGCCAAAACAAAATAACTGTAGTGAATACTATCCTGTTTTTTTAATGAATAGGCAATGCCCTTTTTTACAAATATTTCTGCAGAATCCTGCTTTTGGGAATATATGTATGAATCTGCAAGGGCATAAAGACCTTTTGCATAGTTATCTGAAAAATCATTTTTTATACTTTCAATATTGTTTAGATACTTTTTAAAAATTTCCTGAGCCTCTTTTCTTTCACCGATATAATTTTTCAAAAGCCCTACATTAAATTTTAAAGTTGAAAGTAACTGATAATTTTTATTCTCTTTCGCATACTTAATACCATATAGATATTGATCCAAGGCATTTTTAGAATCTCCATATTCAAAAAGAGTAGCACCTTTAATATTATACCCTAAAGCGGGATAGTTAAAGTTTTTTAAATCTTTTGTCAACAGAATAATACTATCGGCATATTTGAGACACAGAGAATCAGGGAAATAAATAAAACATCTATATTTATAAGCCTCTGCCATTTCAATATAGTTATCTTCATTTTTAGCTTTATTTAATAGAAGGTTAATATTTACTTCCTTAAGTAGATCATCATTCTCAGCTTCAATTGATTCCTTTAAGGCTTCATAGCTTTTAGTTGACGTTTTTTTTGATGACAAATTTTGTCCGATAGAAATTTTACTGATAACACAAAAAACTAAAATCAAAATCTTTTTTGAAGTTATAAATTCCATACGTTTAATTTTTTTGTCTAAAACTGTAATATTTGCTTAAAGCATGATAACAAATCAATTCGTGTAAACGCTGTTTATCTCTAAATATTCGATTTACTATCATATGAATATGACTTGATAGGATATTTTTAATACTACCTACATCTTTTATCCTTTTATCAAAAAGGTTATCTTTTAGTTTAGTTAAATTGTTGTTTTTCTCATCTAGAATATCAATTAATATTTGGTATTCCTCACTATTCTTTAAGTCCATAAAATAAATTAATTCATGCTTAATACCTTGATACTTTTTATTTAGCTGCCTATTCAAAGATTTATTAGAATTAAATTCAACTTTAAAAGCTTCTAAATTTTCCTTACAAAAAGTAACGTTCTCTGGTAGTGTAAAATTAAACACTTTAAAAATGATATCAATTGACCGTAAAGCAAACATAAATAGTAAGTAATCTTCCTTTATTAAATCTAGAGCTTTCAAACATACTGTACTATCTAAGTAAAATAACTCTTCAGAAAATAGCATAGTATCCATCCCATAACGCTCAATCTCTCTTTGGTAACTATCTATAACAACCTTCCAAATTAAATCATTGTCAACATAATTTTGAATCGCTTTTTTTACTTCCAACATAACTTCTCCAATTTTATTAGTGTCATTACAATGAAATCTAATACGCAAGTGTGCATCGGGATCTGAATATCTAATAAAAAACCATTTGTCAATGAGTTTATTGGCTAATAAATGTTCTGTAAGTGGTTTTATAATGTTGATCAAAACAGTATCAGCCGTTCGTTTTCCGCAATACAGCTTGTAGTAAAGCCATTCATCTCCAGGTATAAATGTTCTTTGTATCAAATTGCTAAGTCTAGTTTTGTTTTATTGTAAAACGAGAAAATAAATTGATTTGCATAGTGTTTACCATTATTTTTTACAATGGCATCTGTTTCTGCAAACAAGGCTTCTTCAAGCTCGCATCTTGTCTTTTTTTTAACTGTTCTTAATAAAAGTCGAATACTGTCTATATGTTCTAAATCTATTAAAAGCGTATTATCTCCCTCTACTAATGCTATCTGTTTTGGTATGGAAAACGTTTTTTGCCATTGTGATATTTCCTGCAACAATAAGGTTTCGTTATCATAATAGCTAAGGAATCTGTCTATATTTTGTTTATTAAATACCCATTTAGCTTTTGATAATATGACGTTCTTATAAACTATTCTAGGTAAGCATGCGTTTTTTTCTAAAAAATTGTGCCATACATAACCAAAATAGGTCTTTTGGTTCTGGTATTGTAGATCACATAAAAAATGATACATTGGCAAAGCTTTAAGCTTATAATTATGAGCATTGGTTAATCTAGGTAATACTATTTTGTTAAGTTTTTTAGATTTAAGAATGATGGTATCGTTTTTTACCGAAACCATTAAATCGTTTATAGGTATTTGTTGTGATGGATTTAGTGTAGATTTTGCTAAATATGGGATTTCATAATCTCTAAAATGAGGACGCTTTAAAATGTTTCCTGCTCTGGCTTCTGGAAGGTGTACAATTTCTACTATTATTTTGTTGGCATTTATCTTTTGCTCTATGTCGAAAACATGTTTTAAATGTTTTAGTAAACGCTCATCCCCATGAGTAAAGCGTGCTAATAAGTTGCCTGAATTGGCATTAAACCCTTCAATAGCAAGGTATTCTTCTTCATTAGTTTTTATAATTTCCACAAATGCAGATAATGTATCTGGAGTTTTACTCCAATCATCATCAACGGTATCAAAATCACTATCCTTTAACTCTATTATGTCTCGTTTATTTTCCTTTGCTTCTAGTAATTTTTGGTATATAATATCGTCAATTGGTGTCCAATTGATAATTTCATCTGTAGTTGTACTTTTTTCGGGAATCACGATATCTTCTAAAAAAGGCACGGTATCCGAAATAGCATTATTTTGAATATATCCAATACCTGATTCTATATCTAACACTTTAGTTAAGGGCATTTCTCTTGTTTCATAACGTTTTAAAAATGCTTTTTTGAAGTTTTCTAAATTGTTGTTAGGCTTAAAATAGGTGAGCTTATTCAAAAGAGGTACTACTTTTTTTAAACTATAGCCATGCTTTTTATTCAAACTATTTTTATCTGTTTGAATAAACACATCTGTTTGAAAAAGGTATTTCTTATCGAAATACACTTTAGTTTTTTCAATATGATTGAATATTGTTTCATACGTTTCTATTGTATTCCCGAATTTTTTGTCTAGTTGAGCGGTATGATGCTTTAATAGTTCTAAATTAGAAACAGTAGTTTCTACCTTAGTAAAGGTTTTAACACGCTCATTAACAAGAGATAAGGTGTCCTCTCCTGTTACATTTAATTCTAGTTCACTTACCAAAATTTGGTTGTCTATAAGAAGCTCAATAAAGCTAGTTGCCTCCTCTAGAAGAATCTCTTTTTCTACTAGCAAATGTGCAAGTTGATTAATCGTTTTTCCTTTTTTTGCCTCATGTAATATTGTATTTATATGGTCGTTATGTTCAACAGCCTCTAAACTATAAGTTCGCTTATTATTAATGGTTTCATATTCGATATAGCGACATTGGTCTGCAATGGTATATAGTGTAGAATTAGGGTAAAATAATAATTGATACTTAATGGTACTATCTTGAGATAAATAGTCTAAATGTGATGCTATAAAGTTAGTGTCGTATCTGGTTACTCGCTTGTATTTATCAATTGGCTTTAATTCAATAGTGGTCTTTTCGGAAAAAGTTCCCGTAGCGACACCAGCAAATAAACCAAACGGGGTACATCTGGTAGATAGTCGTATTAGATATTTTAAAAATGCTTGTTCAAGTTTTTCGTTATTGGTTTTACCCGTTTTAAAGTAAAGTTCTAATCGTTTATATAATTCTGGTGATGCTAAAAAAATAGCTTCTTTAATCGTATTATCTTCCCAAATTTTTTTAAGCGCATCGATCCCTATATTTTTTTGACTAAATAGGTTTTTATAAAAATTTAAAGGATAAAGCGGTGTTCTAAAGCAAAACGTATCTAAAAAATGATAGGGGTTTTGAGTTTTTTTCATGTTTAGTTTGATAGCTAGAACCCAAAAGTAATTTTTTTATTGTTTTATCCAAAATAAACGTTTAATTATCTGGTTTTCAGTATAAAAACATAGCACGTTATAGCCTTAAATTTATAAATTCACAGTTGTTATTTATAAATCAAGAGCTACTTTAGTTGCAAAACACATCAAAACACAACAACTTTACAACACCAAAAATAGCGTTACTCTCAACACTGTTTTTGAGTTAGTCTGCAAACAAGTGTGGTATAAGCTGCACTTGTTTTAACAAAAAATTCGCAGCACAAAATAGATAGCTCCAAGAAAAATAATTGTTATTAACTTAAAAAGACTACAATGCAATCAAACTCTAAAAAGGATTGGCTTCAACACGAAGATGTTAAAAAAGTCGCCAAAAAATTTGAAATTTCGATTGAAGAAATATTAAGAGCAAATAGTTATAACAAAAATTTACAATTTCAAGGTAACAAACCAAGCTTAATCACTCTATCAAGCAGTCAAGAAATAGCTAATCTAATAGAAGAGATTGTTAGAATAGTTAGTTTTGATAATACTGAGAAAGGCACACCATTAATTTATGATATATATCATACTAATCAAAGGGTACAGTCTATGTGCAAGGAAGCGATTAATCCTAAAATGATATCTAAACAGGACACCTCTTGGTTATTGAAAATGGAAGGTGAAGTTTATAAAAAGATTGAACAAAAAGATTTAAATCTATACGATTTATCCTTTAAAATGGCTGTAAGCGAGCGACAATTGCATCGTAAAATAAAAAACCTGATACACTTAACTCCCAACAAGTACATTAGAGTATTAAAACTCCATAAAGCGAAACAATTAATAGATGATTATTTATACGATACTATTTCGCAAATTTCTTATGCGGTTGGCTATTACGACACACATTATTTTTCAAAATTATTTAATCAACAATATGGCATTTTTCCAAAAGAACTTCTTAAAAACAGAGGATAGTCTCTAGCCAGACATGATACATCTTTTCTATACGCTCTCATAATTTATGTGTTTTAAGTGCATTATGTTCTGGCTTTCTTAATTAATTTGGATTCATTAAAGAAGCTTTACAAAAAGCCTGTAATCTTGGTAGTTTACTTCTTATGTTTCTATAAAACTTCTAAGCCAGAAGTAAGTATAAAAATGATTATAATAGTTGCCTTCATCCTTCGAGTTTCTTTCTTCGAACTTAGATAATCTAAGGCAAATCCAATTTCATTCGATAATTAAAACTATCCATTCTAAACGCATTATCATTTGCCTTTGTCACTTTAAACCTATTCATTGACAGTTTTATAATTAAAGCTAAATTTAATTTAGCACAAATTAAAATACAATCAATTATGGAACTTACAGAAAAACAAAAAAAAGCACAAGAATTTCTACAAACCATCATTACAGAAGCCTGGAGAAACGAAACATTTAAACAAGAACTCATTAATTCTCCTGTTGAAACTTTAAATGTCTTTACAGGTAAAACGGCGAACTTTCCAAAAGATAAAAAGTTAGTTATTGTAGACCAAACAAATCCCAATTACATTTATTTAAACATTCCTGCTAAACCTAATTTAGATGATATGGAACTGAATGAAGAGCAACTTGAAGCAATTGCTGGAGGAGCAAGTTTATGGGAACATATTGCTGCTTATGGGATATTTGGAGGGGCTACTTATATGATTGATGTAATAAATAGATAAAACAAAAAAAAGCTATCTAAAAAGCATTAAACCTGAATTATGCAATAGGATTAAAGTCATTGCTATTGTTACTTATTCTTACTAGCTTTAAGGTGTATTTTAACTTTC
>CANMLX010000005.1 GCA_947498845.1 uncultured Flavobacteriaceae bacterium
AGTTGTGTTTAGTCATTAGTTTAAATAAGAATGATGCTAGGTTATTTTTCATATCTTTTTTGCATTGCCCAAAAAAGGTACTGCGTTAACTTGCAAGTTTTTTGTTATAATAATTAGAATCAAATTCCATTTCGTTTTTCCATAAGGTATATATCAGGATTAATAACTTTCTTGCTACTGCTGTCACTGCAATTTTCTTTGCTGGTTTTTTATCTACTAGTTTCTTGTAAAACTCTCTTAATTGTGAATTGTGTCTAGTCGCGCACAACGCAGGCATGTACAGCGCATGTCGTATAAATCCGTTCCCTTTTTTACTAATTCTCGTTTTGCCATATTTATTACCTGATTGATTATGACAGATATCTAAACCACAATAGCTTACTAATTGTTTGGAGTTAGTAACTAGTGCGAAGGCATTAGTCTCTCCTATAATGCATATTATTGTCATAAAACCAACCCCAGGTATGGTTTCGAGCTTTTCAATTTTGTCGCAAAGAGATGAATCTGACATAATAAGTACTCTCAATTCAGATTCTACTTGAATAACCTGTGTTTCAATTAGTTTGATTTGTTTTTTTAATCTCCTAAGCACAGAAGCTGGACATTTATAACTATGTTCTCTAGCATGTAACTGATTTTTTACGGCTGTAACTTTAAACTTCAATTCCCTATACTCTCGAGTTAGAAACCTAATTTCTCTAATGATTGGTGATGGTATATGCCATCTTCTTAAGTTTCTTTCCAGCCCTATTTTACTTAAAATCTGAGCGTCAACCCAATCTGTTTTCGTTTTAATATTATGACTTTTTGCAAAGTGATTCACTTTGTTTGGAAGCAACACGGCCAAATCTTTATCCAAACCTTTAAGCCAATATGCTAACTCCTCATAATATACCCCAGTAGCTTCCATTACAAATAATGAATTACTAGACAATTTATTCTTGTCAACCCATTTAATCAATTCTTTAAATCCATTTAGATTATTAGTAAATTCTTTTGATCTAGAATAAACTTGTTCATCACTAATGGTTAAAGAACCTATACAACATTCTAAATTATCTTTGGACACATCGATCCCTACACATTGTTTAATTATTTTCATATTAAATGATTTAAGAGCAGTGAGCTTCTATTGAATCTTTTCTCGTAGTTATTCGGGATATGAAATCATTCCCTAAGTACTGCTCAGACTTGGAGAAGCATTGAAGAATGGGGAATCTTTCTTTTTTACGGTATATCTTACTGATTACCTGAAACAAAATATTTCTCCCATTCTTTCTGCCTATTTCTCCAAAGAAACTTAATCTTTACAAACATACGAGAAACAAAAAAGTCTAGCCTTAGATTTTCGGCGGTCAAATTAGTTTTTGATGTCTAAAAGAAATAAACTCGCGCTTAGTTTATGTCTTATTTGCAAACATTTTTTTCTAAACAATTTCTAGTGACTATGAGTTGTTGTTGTATTCTGCTCAAACAGTATTTCTTTTTCAACGACATCTTCAAACATTTGAAGCTCGCCTACAAATCCCATGGCATTTTATACCAATTCTTAAATGAATATACTGTAAAGTAAAATGATGGATTTTGGAATTATACGAGGCAGAAAAAATAAGCATAGCCTTAGTTACGGTTCTTTTTTATGTTGAAGATAGAATTTCAAAAGACACTTTTTAACTCAGTAAATTCATTTGGGAATTGGTATAAATCCAATCTGCACTATTACAATTTTTATAATCACATTAATAGTGTGGCTATATTATAATGGAAATCAATTGATTTAAAAGTAACTCTATTAAATGTGTAATTTTACCTCTGGATGGTATTAATTTGAATTTAAACACAACTTTAGTGCATGATCCTTTTTAATGCCTTTTTTTTGAGTTTTTAATTTAAGTAAGGTATTTGTGTAGATATATATTTGAAATAATTAGTATACCAAATAAAATGAAATTTATTAATGCGATAATAAATGGGTCTTTATGAGCTATATGCGATACAATTGCAGTGATAAAAAATAAGCCTGCTCCTGCGTAAGCCCACTCTTTTACTTGAACAGGAAATTGTGGTAATAAAATTATCAATACCGCTATTATTTTTAGCACTGCCAATTGAATTCTAAAATAATCAGGGAAACCCAATTCTTTCACGCCTTCTATAGTTGGTTTGCTATAAAGATAGGTATACGCACTCCATAATAAAAAAATAGAAAGTAAGAGTGTTGTTGTCCAATATATTGTTTTCATAAAGTATTGATGTTTCTTTGGTGTAACTGGTTGTACGTTAATAAGCATAGTTTACAAAAATAAAGAGTTAGTGTTTACTCTAAATTAATTTCTAACCTTGTTTTTGCTTCTAAGATTTCTTGTGTTATACCAGTTCTGTTGTAAAATTACACAAAATAAAATAGACTATTTTTGTGCTAGACGAAGAAGAAAATGCAGGCATAGCCTAAGTTCTGGTTTAATATAAGTTAAGCTTAATTTGTATAATTTGTCACATTGAGCGCAGTCGAAATGTAATTAAATTACACGTTTTTATAGAAATAAACTCATATAGTTTAATGATGAAAACTTCTTAACTTAATGACATTGAGCCTAAGTTCTGGTTTTATTTTATGATGAAGCGTAATGCAAAAAGAACTATTTTATTTGAGTAATTTTACGTGACAAATAGTATTAGAGAGAATCTTAAAAGTACATTTCTATAAAATAGTTTCTAAATACCATTTTCAATAGCTTCAATTGCGGCATGTTTATAATTTTATATACTTAAAATAAGATGTCATTATTATACTATTTACTTGAGTGCAACGAATCAAAATCGATCTGTTTTGGTTGGATTTTACATTTTGATATTTAATAAAAGATTTTTCAGGTAAGATGCAATAAGCTCAGAGGTAAAGTTTGTTATAGAATTACCAAGTTTATGTATCTGGAATGTTCAATTAGATAAACTAGATAGTTTTTTATCTTTTTTTCTTCTTAGGCTTAAAAATAAAGGCATTAGGGAATTTTCGTTTAATTTTTTTTAAGGCACGGTCTGCTTCAAGACGTGTACTAAAAGTACCTGCCCAAATTTTAAAGTTAGGTGTTTCGTAATGCATTACAGGGCGCCATTGTGTAAATGCTTCGTTAAAGTGTTTTTGTGCTATTTGAGCTCCAGAACGATTGCCAGAATACACCTGAATCTTATAACGCTTGTAATCAGTATCGTTGCGATTCATTTCCTTCTTCACATCTAAAAGCTGTGTGATTTTTTGATCCTGATTTATAGTGATGCTGCCTTCTTGAGAAAAGCCATTGTAGCAAAATAAACAAAGGCAGAGGCCAATAAAAAAACGTGATTTTAACTCTAATAAATTCATTTCTAATTGTCTTTATGCAAATGTATACGATATTAATTAAACTATAGATTATTTTATTATTTAGAATCCCTCTAAATTATCAATTAACACTAACCTAACATTTCGAGAATCGACTTTAAGTATTACTTTTGCCTGAGATTTTACAACTGGGTTTTTTCTGTCTTTTAATGAAAAAATCGTACCAAAGTTTAGAAGTTAATTTAACCAATAATATGAAAAAGGTGATTCACCGTAGATTAAGCAATACTGTTCTTCGTTTAGGCTTAATTTTGTTATTAGCGTTTACAACATCTCTTTCGGCTCAAGAAGGAGATCCAGCAAAAGGAAAATCATTATTTAATGCCAATTGTGCTGCGTGTCATAAGTTAGATAAAAAAATGACGGGGCCTGCATTACGTAATGTTGAAGCAAGATTAGCAGAAGAAGGTTTAGATCGCGCATGGATTTATGCATGGGTGCGTAACAGTTCTGCTGTTATTAAATCTGGAGATGCTTACGCGAACAAGATTTATAACGAATATGGTAAGGCTGCAATGACAGCTTTTCCTCAGTTGTCCGATGAGGATATTAATAATATTCTAGCGTACACAGCTTTTGTTGCAGATATAGGTCCAGATGATAAAAATCCGTTACCTCCTGTTCAGCCTGTTAAGCCAGGTATTTCAAACCAAATCATCTTAGGAGCGTTAGCAATTCTTTTTGCATTACTAGCGATAGGTTTGTTTTTAGTAAACAAAACATTACGTCGTTTTGCAGAGGTTAATAACGATGCTGCGTTTTTAGAAGCTAAAGAGGCTGCATCAAAGAAAACATCGCTTTGGAAAGCGTTCTTAAAGAATCAGTTTTTAATGATTGTATTGGCGATATTCTTTTTATTGTCTAGTGCATACTTTATATACGGATACCTATCTCAAATAGGAGTAGATCAAGGGTATCAACCCGTACAGCCTATACATTTCTCGCACAAAATACATGCAGGAGATAATAGTATCGATTGTAAATACTGTCACTCTTCTGCAAGAGTAAGTAAAACATCGGGTATTCCATCTTTAAATGTATGTATGAACTGTCATAAATCTATATACGAATATAATGGAGAGACATCTGCTAAATATTCTAAAGAATTCTACGATGGTGAAATTCAAAAGTTATACAAGGCAGTAGGTTGGAGTGATGCCGATCAAAAATATACAGGAGAATCTAAGCCAGTTAAGTGGGTGCGTATTCATAACTTACCAGACTTTGCATACTTTAACCACTCACAGCACGTAACAGTAGCAGGCGTAGCGTGTCAAAAATGTCACGGGCCTGTAGAAGAAATGGAAGTGGTATACCAACACGCACCATTAACAATGGGCTGGTGTATTAACTGTCACAGAGAAACAAATATTAATATTAAAGACAATGCTTATTATGAAAAGATTCATGAAGAATTGTCTAAAAAGTACGGTGATTTAAGTAACATCAAAGCAGCACAAATGGGTGGCTTAGAATGTGGAAAGTGTCACTACTAAGAATTAAATTATTATAATTACGATTGACGATTTACGAATAACGAAACGCATAAGCTGTTAAGAATTGAAATCGTAAATCTGAAATCAAAAATCGTAAATAAATATTATGTCATCAAACAAGAAATACTGGAAAAGTGTTGAGGAGCTAAACGAAAATAGCTCTATTGTTGAGACGCTAAAACAAAACGAGTTTGTAGAAGAAATACCTACTGATGAATTTTTAGGTGATAAAGAAACATTAGAAGCAACATCTACTACACGTCGTGATTTCTTAAAGTATGTTGGTTTTACAACAGCAGCGGCATCGTTAGCTGCCTGTGAGGGACCAGTGAAAAAATCAATACCTTATGTGGTTCAGCCAACCGAGATTGTTCCCGGTGTAGCGAATTACTATGCAACAACAATTGCAAATGGTTTTGATTTTGCAAGTGTTTTAGTGAAGACCAGAGAAGGTCGTCCTATTAAAATAGAGAATAATACTCTGGCGACTACTAACGGTAGTGCTAATGCTAGAGTGAATGCTTCTGTATTAGGATTATACGATAGCTTGAGAGTGCAAGGGCCTAAAAAGAAAGGTGTTGGTGCTATTTCTTGGAGTGATTTTGATACCGAAACTAGTAAAGCTTTAACCGATGTTGCAGCTGCTAATAAAGAGATTGTAATACTAACATCTACATTAGCAAGTCCATCAACCTATAAATTAATAGCTGAATTTTCTGAGAAATATGGTAATGTACGCCACGTACAATACGATGCCGTTTCAGAATCTGCAGCTTTAGATGCATTTCAAGCAAAATATGGAGAACGCGCTTTAGCTAATTACGATTTTTCTAAAGCCATGACCATTGTTTCTGTAGGAGCAGATTTCTTAGGAGACTGGAATGGTGGCGGTTTTGATGCAGGATATGCTAAAAACAGAATTCCAGATCATGGTAAGATGTCTAGACATATACAGTTTGAATCTAATATGTCCTTATCTGGAGCTAACGCAGATAAACGTATCCCTTTAAAACCAAGCGAACAAAAATTAGTGTTAGCTAAATTACATAGTTTAGTAGTTGGTGGTGGTTATTCTGGAGCAAGTTTATCAGAGAAGGTTGAAGATGCAGTTCAAAAAGCAGCATCTCAACTTAAAAGAGCAGGAAGTAAAGGCGTTGTTGTAACAGGTTTACAAGATGTAAATGCACAAACGGTTGTTTTAGAAATTAATGAGGCTTTAGGAAGTAAAGCATGTGATACTAAAACGCTTATAAAAACAAGACAAGGTAGCGATAAAGCGGTAGCGCAATTAGTTACCGATATGAAAGCCAGAAAAATTGGAGCTGTTATTATTAGTGGCACTAACCCTGGGTATTCATTACCAAATGCAGCTGACTTTATAGAAGGTTTAAAGAAAACAGAATTGTCTATTGTGTTTTCTATGAAGGAAGATGAAACTGCTACAAATGCACAATACATTGCTGCAGCACCACATTATTTAGAATCTTGGGGTGATGTAGAACTTAAAAAAGGACATTACGGATTAACACAACCAACAATTCGTCCTTTGTTTGATACAAGACAATTTCAGGAAGCGCTTTTAAAATGGAATGGGAACGATAGTTCTTATAACGATTACATTAAAGCAACTTGGGGTACAGATATATTAGGAGGAAGCTCTTTTAACAAAGCATTACACGATGGTGTTTATGTAGGAACATTAGCCGAAGAGGTTGAGGTTGAAGAAGTCGCTGAGGAAAATGTTGAGACACCTTCTGGAAATGCTGCAAGAGCTTTAGCAGCTTCTGCAAATTCTAATGGATTTGAATTAACATTATATACCAAAGTAGGTATGGGTGATGGGCAACAAGCTAACAACCCATGGTTACAAGAATTCCCAGATCCAATAACAAGAGTGTCTTGGGACAACTATTTAACCGTATCTAAAGCAGATGCTGAAGAAGTAGGCTTAAAGAATTGGAACGTAGCAACAGGGGCATTAAACGGAAGTTATGCTAAAGTAACTGTTAATGGTGTTTCTATTACTGCACCTGTAGTAATCCAACCAGGTCAAGCTAAAGGCACTCTAGGTTTAGCGTTAGGTTACGGTAAAAAACTAGGGTTAAAAGAAGAGATGCAAACGGGCGTTAATGCATATGCATTATACCAAAACTTCAATACAGTACAATCTGTTAGTATTGAGCCTGTATCAGGAGAGCATGAGTTTGCATGTGTGCAATTACACAATACCCTTATGGGACGTGGCGATATCGTTAAAGAAACTACTTTAGAGATATTTAATACAAAAGATAAAAAGCACTGGAATCCAGTTCCTACTGTGTCATTAAATCATAAGCCTGTTGAAGTAACATCACCAGATGTTGATTTATGGGAGGAATTTGACCGTTCAATAGGGCATCACTTTAACCTGTCTATCGACTTAAATGCTTGTACAGGATGTGGCTCATGTGTTATAGCATGTCATGCCGAAAATAATGTGCCTGTAGTTGGTAAAGAAGAAGTACGTAGATCACGTGATATGCACTGGTTACGTATAGATCGCTATTATTCATCTGAAGATACATTTGCTCAGGATGATGCTAAAAAGGAAGGGTTCTCTGGGTTATCGGGAGATAATGGTTCTTTAGGAGGCTTTGGAGAGTTGGAAGATCCAGCAACAAACCCTCAGGTAGCATTCCAACCAGTAATGTGTCAGCATTGTAATCATGCACCATGTGAAACAGTTTGTCCGGTAGCGGCAACATCGCATGGGCGTCAAGGGCAAAACCATATGGCATATAACCGTTGTGTAGGTACACGTTATTGTGCGAACAACTGTCCTTATAAAGTACGTCGTTTTAACTGGTTCTTGTATAATGGAAACGATGAGTTCGATTACTATATGAATGATGATTTAGGACGTATGGTATTAAACCCAGATGTTGTAGTACGTTCTCGTGGTGTAATGGAAAAATGTTCGCTTTGTATTCAAAAAACACAGAAAACAATTCTTGATGCTAAGCGTGACGGGCGTGAAATTAAAGATGGAGAATTCCAAACAGCATGTTCTGCAGCTTGTAGCAGTGGTGCAATGATATTTGGAGATATCAATGATAAGGAAAGTAAAGTTGCAAAACTTAAAGAAGATAACCGTATGTATCACTTACTAGAGCATGTTGGAACAAAACCAAATGTGATCTATCAAACTAAAGTGAGAAATACAACTGAAGCATAATTAAGTAAAAAGTTGAAAGTTTAAAAAGTTTAAAACGTTTAAAGTAAATGTAACTTCTAAACGAATAAACATCTAAACGAGTAAACTTCTAATAAATAAACAAATAAATAATAAAAAATGGCGTCTCATTACGAAGCACCTATTAGAAGACCTTTAGTTACAGGCGAAAAATCATACCACGACGTTACTGTGGATGTGGCAAAGCCTGTCGAAGGAAAAGCCAATAAACAATGGTGGATAGTATTTGGTATTTCACTTACAGCTTTTCTTTGGGGTATTGGATGTATATTATATACTGTATCTACAGGTATTGGAACTTGGGGTTTAAATAAAACCGTAGGTTGGGCCTGGGATATCACAAACTTTGTTTGGTGGGTAGGTATTGGTCACGCAGGAACACTTATTTCTGCTGTACTTTTACTATTCCGTCAAAAATGGAGAATGGCAATTAACCGTTCTGCAGAAGCAATGACAATTTTCTCTGTTGTACAAGCAGGATTGTTTCCAATTATCCACATGGGAAGACCATGGTTAGGCTATTGGGTATTACCAATTCCAAACCAATTTGGATCATTGTGGGTAAACTTTAACTCGCCATTACTTTGGGATGTATTTGCAATTTCAACCTATTTATCAGTATCATTAGTATTCTGGTGGACAGGTTTATTACCAGATTTCGCTATGTTGCGTGATCGCGCAATAAAGCCTTTTCAAAAGAAAATTTATGCTTTATTAAGTTTTGGATGGTCTGGACGTGCTAAAGACTGGCAGCGTTTTGAAGAAGTATCTTTGGTACTTGCAGGTTTAGCAACACCATTAGTACTTTCGGTACACACCATTGTATCGTTTGACTTCGCAACATCGGTAATTCCAGGTTGGCATACAACGATATTCCCACCGTATTTTGTTGCTGGAGCAGTATTCTCTGGATTCGCCATGGTAAATACACTACTTATTATCATGCGTAAAGTGTGTAATTTGGAAGACTATATCACCGTACAACATATAGAGCTAATGAACATCGTAATTATGATTACGGGGTCTATAGTTGGTGTGGCTTATATCACAGAGTTATTTATTGCATGGTACTCTGGTGTAGAGTATGAGCAATATGCCTTTTTAAACAGAGCAACAGGACCTTATGCTTGGGCATACTGGATGATGATGTCTTGTAACGTATTCTCACCACAGTTTATGTGGTTTAAGAAATTAAGAACAAGTATCATGTTCTCATTTGTGATCTCCATAGTGGTAAACGTAGGGATGTGGTTTGAGCGTTTTGTAATTATTGTAACATCGTTACACAGAGATCCTCTACCATCATCATGGACCATGTTCTCACCAACGTTTGTAGATATAGGAATATTTATAGGAACTATAGGATTTTTCTTTGTATTATTCTTATTATACTCAAGAACATTCCCTGTAATAGCTCAAGCCGAAGTAAAAACAATTTTAAAATCTTCGGGAGAACGCTATAAAAAAATAAGAGAACGCGGAGAGAGTTTATCCGGTACAGGAGCAGATGAAAGAACTTCAGGAAAAGCAATTGTTAAATCAATTTCAGAAGACATCATAGTTACAGAAGAAGACAATACCGAAAAAGTAAGTAGCCTGTTAGAAAGCATAGGAACATTCGATGCCGAATCACAAACAGCAGATGATTTAAAACAGATAAACGGTATTGGACCTAAGATGGAAGACGCTTTAAATAGCATTGGTATTTATACCTTCCTTCAGGTAAGTAAAATGACAAAGAAAGAGTATGACTTGTTAGACGCTATTACGGGATCCTTCCCAGGAAGAGCAGAACGTGATGATTGGTCTGGACAAGCTAAAAATTTAATAAACTAAATATAGTCAATGGAAGCTTCAAAAGTTATTCACGCTATTTATACAGATGATGATGTATTAATGTCGGCCGTAAAAAAGGTAAAGGCAGAAAAACACCATATCGAAGAAATATATACACCATTTCCTGTTCACGGGTTGGACAAGGCCATGGGATTACAAGGCACCAGAATTGCAATTTGTGCATTTTTATATGGTTTGGTAGGTTTAACAGTAGCCATTACCATGATGAATTTTATCATGATTAAGGACTGGCCTCAAAATATTGGAGGTAAGCCAAGTTTTAGTTATCTAGAAAACATGCCATCTTTTGTACCAATTATGTTTGAGTTAACTGTATTTTTTGCTGCGCATTTAATGGTAATTACATTTTACTTACGTAGTAGAATGTGGCCGTTTAAAAAGGCTGAAAATCCAGATCCAAGAACTACAGATGATCATTTTTTAATGGAAATTGCAGTACATGGTAACGAAAGAGAATTAGAGAGTTTGCTTGAAGAAACTGGAGCAGTAGAGATTAATTTAGTTGATAAAGAAGCGCATTAATATAATTAGCAAATGAAAAGCTTAATTAAAATTTTAGCAATAGCAGTCGTATTTGTAGCTGTATCATGTAAAAAAGATTCGGCACCAAATTACCAGTTCATGCCTAATATGTATGAGTCTGTAGGCTACGAAACGTATAGTGAAAATAACATGTTTGAAAACGGCATGGAAGCAAGACAACCTGTTGCTGGAACCATTCCAAGAGGTGTTATACCATTTGATATAGAAAATACAACAGAAGGTTATGCTTTAGCAAAAGAAACGTTGAAAAGCCCAATAGATTCAACTCAGGTTGATTTAGAGAAGGGAAAAGCCTTATATGATATTTACTGTGGTATTTGTCATGGTAATAAAGGTAATGGACAAGGAAAACTAGTAAAACGCGAAAAAATATTAGGTATTCCAAGTTATGATGATGCAGGAAGAGCTATTAACGAAGGCAGTATTTACCATACCATTTATTATGGAAAGAACGCTATGGGTAGCTATGCAAATCAATTAAGCGAGAACGAGCGTTGGCAAGTAGTGTCATATGTTCTAAAGTTAAAAGCAGATTTAGAAAAGTAAGATTATATAGATATGTACGATTACAAGTTTTCAAATAAATTAAAGATGTTTTCTTTCATCCTAATGATTATAGGAGCATTAGGTGTAGGATATGGTTTTATGACATCTCATAAATCTTTTGAAGAGGTAGAACACTTACTTACAGAAGAAGCACACCATGGTCATGGTGGAGGACACGGAGAAGCAGCTGCTCATGCAACTGTAGCTCATGATACTCATGGAGGAGATCATGGACATGCTAAAGACAACGCACACGATGCTCACAAAGAACACGTAGAGCATGTACAACACCAAATACATAACAGACCTTGGTCTGCATTATACGTAGCCGCTTTCTTTTTTATGATGATCGCTTTAGGGTGTTTGGCTTTTTATGCGGTACAACATGCATCTCAAGCGGGGTGGTCGCCAGTATTATTTAGAGTGATGGAAGGGATTACAGCATATCTGTTACCAGGTGCTTTAATTGTATTAATTATAGCGTTCTTTGCTGGAGATCACATTTTTATTTGGATGAATGACGACGTCGTAGCTCATGATAAATTAATTCAAGGAAAATCGGGTTGGTTAAACAAACCAATGTTTATTGTAAGAGGTCTAATATTTATTGCAGGCTGGTTTTTATACCGTCATTTTTCACGCAAGTTTTCAAAGGCTCAAGATGAGGCTAACGACAACAGTAACTTTAAAAAACTATTTCGTTGGTCGGCTGCATTCTTAGTATTTTTCTTGTACTCAGAATCTATGATGTCTTGGGATTGGATTATGAGTGTAGATCCACACTGGTTTTCTACATTATTTGGGTGGTATGTATTTGCAAGTATGTTTGTAAGTGGTATTACAGTTATTGCATTAATTACTATTTACCTTAAGTCTAGAGGTTACTTAGAGTTTGTAAATGAAAATCATTTACATGATGTTGCTAAGTTTATGTTTGCTATTAGTATCTTTTGGACGTACCTATGGTTCTCACAATTTATGTTAATCTGGTACTCTAATATTCCAGAAGAGGTGACCTATTTTATAACACGTATAAACGATTATAAATTACCATTCTTTGGTATGGTAGCCATGAACTTTATATTCCCAGTATTATTGTTAATGAATGCCGATTATAAGAGAATACCTTGGTTTGTTGTGATGACGGGTCTTGTTATTCTTGCAGGTCACTATATAGATGTATTTAATATGATTATGCCAGCAACTGTTGGAGATAGATGGAGTATAGGTATACCAGAAATAGGATCTGTTTTATTGTTTGCTGGGTTATTCATTTTTGTAGTGTTTACAGCACTAACAAAAGTACCTTTACTTGCAAAAGGAAATCCTTTTATTAAAGAGAGTAAAGAATTTCATTATTAATTAAGTTATAAATAAAGACGAATAGTAACAATGACTGCTTTATTAACAATTACAATTTTAGTATTTATATCAATTGCCATTTGGCAGATGGTAAAAATTTTCGATTTAGCACAGCCTAAAAACGATAATCCAGGAGTCGCCACAGATAAAGATAATACAATAAATGGCTACTTAATGATGGGCTTTTTAGCATTCATCTATATTATCACCATAGTATGTATTGTTTTATGGGGTGATTTACCACTATTATCAAATTCTGCTTCAGAACATGGTTCTACTATTGATAACTTAATGATTATCTCGTTAGTACTTATCTTTTTTGTACAAACGATAACGCAGTTTTTACTGCACTACTTTGCATTTAAATACAAAGGAGAAAAGGGTAAAAAGGCTTTATTCTTTGCAGATAATAACAAGTTAGAGTTTATCTGGACTATTATTCCAGTTATTGTTTTAGCTGGATTAATTATATACGGATTAAATGCTTGGATTAACATTACTAGTGTTGACGAAAGTGACGATCCAATGGTAGTAGAGTTATACGCACAGCAATTTAACTGGAAAGCACGTTATGCTGGTGCAGATAATACATTAGGTTTGTCCAATGTTAGATTAATAGATATAGATAAGGCTAATATCTTAGGTTTAGATGAAGCAGACCCTAACGCACAGGACGATATCATTACAACAGAGTTACATTTACCAGTTGGTAAGCCAGTATTATTTAAAATGCGTTCTCAAGATGTATTACACTCTGCATATATGCCTCACTTTAGAGCACAAATGAACTGTGTTCCTGGAATGATTACTCAATTTGGTTTTACGCCTACTGTTACTACAAAAGAGATGCGTGAGAGACCAGACATGATTGAAAAAATACAGAATATTAATGATATTAGAGTTGAAAATAGTAAAGTACTAATAGCAAAAGGAGAAGATGCTTTAGAGCGTTACGAATTCGATTATCTACTACTATGTAATAAGATTTGTGGTAAATCGCATTACAACATGCAAATGAAAATAATCGTAGAAACAGAAGAAGAATACAATGCTTGGATCAAGCAGCAAAAAGTATTTAAAAACTCTCTAATTAACTAATACAAAAGATAAAAAAGATATAAGATTATGTCAGCACACGCAGATATTCACGCTCACGACGATCACGGACATCATCATAAAGAAACATTTGTAACTAAATATATATTTAGTCAAGATCATAAAATGATTGCAAAGCAGTACCTTATTACAGGTACTATTATGGGAGTTATTGGTATTATTATGTCTTTAATGTTCCGTATGCAAATTGCATGGCCAGAAGAACCTAATGTGTTATTTGAAGCATTATTAGGTAAATGGGCACCAGATGGTGTTATGGATGCCGATATTTATTTGGCATTAGTTACCATACATGGTACTATTATGGTATTTTTTGTATTAACGGCAGGTTTAAGTGGTACATTTAGTAACTTATTAATTCCATTGCAGATTGGTGCACGAGATATGGCATCTGGATTCCTTAATATGGTATCTTACTGGTTATTCTTTTTATCGAGTGTGATCATGGTGATTTCCCTATTTGTTGAAGCAGGACCAGCAGCAGCAGGTTGGACAATTTATCCGCCATTAAGTGCTTTACCAATGGCACAAGGAGGTTCTGGAATGGGAATGACGCTTTGGCTAGTATCGATGGCAATTTTTATTGCATCATCATTATTAGGATCGCTTAACTATATTGTTACTGTATTGAACTTACGTACAAAAGGGATGTCTATGACAAGATTACCTTTAACCATTTGGGCATTCTTTATCACAGCAGTAATTGGTGTTATTTCTTTCCCAGTATTATTATCTGCAGCATTGCTTTTAATTATGGATAGAAGTTTTGGTACGTCTTTCTTCTTATCAGATATATTTATACAAGGCGAAGTATTACATTACCAAGGTGGTTCACCTGTATTGTTTGAACATTTATTCTGGTTCTTAGGACATCCAGAAGTATATATCATTATATTACCAGCAATGGGGCTTGTATCCGAGATCATGGCATCCAACTCACGTAAGCCTATTTTTGGGTATCGTGCGATGATTGCCTCTATATTGGCGATTGCATTCTTATCAACAATTGTATGGGGACACCATATGTTTGTTTCTGGTATGAATCCTTTCTTAGGATCTGTATTCACATTCACAACATTATTAATAGCAATACCATCGGCAGTAAAGGCATTTAACTGGATAACCACACTCTGGAAGGGTAACCTGCAGCTAAATCCAGCGATGTTATTCTCTATAGGGTTTGTATCGACATTTATAACAGGAGGTCTAACAGGGATTATCCTTGGTGATAGTGCTCTAGATATTAATGTGCATGATACATACTTTGTGGTAGCACACTTCCATTTAGTAATGGGTATATCTGCTCTATACGGAATGTTTGCAGGTATTTACCATTGGTATCCTAAAATGTTTGGTCGTATGTTAAATAAAAACTTAGGATACATTCACTTTTGGGTAACTGCAGTATGTGCTTACGGCGTATTCTTTCCAATGCACTTTATAGGCATGGCAGGTTTACCACGCCGTTATTATACAAACAGTAATTTCCCGTTATTTGACGATTTAGCTAACGTGAATGTTATCATCACCATATTTGCTCTTGTAGGAGGAGCATTCCAGTTAGTATATTTATACAACTTCTTTGCTAGTATTTTCTTCGGAAAGAAAGCACCACAAAACCCATGGAAGTCTACAACATTAGAGTGGACGACGCCTGTTGAGCATATGCATGGGAACTGGCCAGGAGAAATTCCTCATGTATACCGTTGGGCTTACGATTACAGTAACCCACAACATGAAGAAGACTTTGTGCCTCAAAATGTACCGCTTAAAGACGGAGAAGAAGAGTTGCATCACTAAGTAGAAGCTATCTCAAAACATATATTTAAAGCCTAAGATTTTATTAATCTTAGGCTTTTTTGATTTTATAATACTTTTTAAAATAACTTAACATTAGTATTAATTCTGATGTTAAATTACACATAATACGATTTACGATTAAAATTTTCGTATATGTCAGTTCGAGTGTCCCGAACTTGTTTCGTGATGTATCGAGAACAGGTTAGCAGCTTCTCGATACATCACGCTTCGATAGAGCGAATATGGAGCGACTAGACATCTCTTTAGTACGAGATTTCTCCTCGTTAGCTACGCTAAATACTTTCAATTAAACAATATTTTAATTTCAGTAGCGTTCGGAATGACACTATCAACGTGATCATCCTATGTGAATTTTGATTATCGATTTGTAATATATAGAAACTCACGTTGATCCAGATAAACTTTGATGGAATAATACCTAACTTCTAAAAAAAAGTACAAAATTATATTCAAAAGAAATCTTAATTTAACTCCTTTTAAATTTAAACGACACCCAAAAGGTTGATAATGCTCTTCTTAAAAACGAACTAAACGAATACTAATGACAGATAAATTTAAGCTTTCTATTAAAGAAAAATTGGGATATGCCTTAGGAGATGGCGCAGCAAATATTGCTTGGAGAGGTGTTGCAACATTTTTATTTATTTTTTATACAGATGTTTTTGGGTTGAATCCTGCCACAGTTGGCATATTATTTTTGGTTGCGAGATTTAGTGATGGGATTAGTGATGTTTTAATGGGCGTGCTTGGAGATAGAACAACCTCTAAATATGGGAAATTCCGCCCATGGATTTTATGGACGGCCATTCCATTAGGTGTTATTTTGTCGCTACTATTTACAAGCCCAAATTTTAACGCTACGGGTAAAATAATTTATGCCTATGTCACTTATATTTTATTTACACTTATTTACACGGCTAATAATGTTCCTTATGGTGCTTTAATGGCTGTTATGACTGGTGATGATAAGGAGCGAGGAACTCTTGGTTCATTTAGAATGGTAGGTGCATTTGTGGGAGGGATGTTAGTTCAAGGGCTGCTATTAGTTTTGGTAGCTTATTATGGTAATGTTGATCCTACTGTACTGATAGAAAAATTAGATAATGATAAATATAAAATAGAAGTATTTTCTAAATCTCATGTAGCTAATGCTAATGTTAAGACTAAAAATGGTATTGCTATGTTTACCTGGAGTGGTGAAAATGAATCAATTGATTTAAGTAACGATGAGCCAACTAAAGGAAAAAGTTTTACTATGGCGTCTAATAAAAAATACACTTTTATTGTTACAGGGGAAGCCAATTTAGAAAAAAGTGATGTTTTGATCATTGATCAAAAAAGTGGGTATAGTAAATCTATATATGTATTATCATTGTTTCTTATACTATTTATGCTCATCACTTTTTACACAACAAAGGAAAGGATAGCGCCACCTAAGGATCAAAAAAATAATTTAATAGAGGATTTAAAAAATTTAATATCCAATAAGCCTTGGTTGGTTCTGTTAGCTATAGGGTTATTATTTAGTACGTACAACTCCATAAAACAAGGGATCGTTGTTATTTATTTTGCACATTATATAAATAATCAATTATTAGCAGCCAGCTTTTTGGTAGCACTCATGCTTGCATCTATTGCAGGAGCTATTTTAACGGCTCCATTGGCAAAGAAATTTGGTAAAAAGAATCTATTTATTTACGCGCTTATATTTTCTGGTGCAGTAAACACGTTATTTGTTTTTTGCGGATCTGATGATATTGGTGCTATTTTTACAATTGGTGTTATTTCAGAGTTTTCAGCGGCAATATTTCCCACCTTATTTTTTGCAATGCTTGGTGACGCAGCAGATTATTCCGAGTTTAAAAACGGCAGAAGAGCCACTGGGCTTATATATGCAGCGGGGTCTTTCGCTACAAAATTTGGGGGAGGTATAGCTGGAGCCATCATAGGGTTTGTATTAGCTATGTTTAATTATAACGGACAGGATTTATCCAGTATTAAAGGCGCCATTCCTGGCATTATAATGCTTATGAGTTGGATTCCAGCAATTATAACTGTAATAGCAGCAGGCGTGATGGTGATCTATCCTCTAAATCAAAATAAACTGGATGAAATAACATTGGTATTAAATGAACGTAGAAAACAATAATACCAGTTCTGATTTAAATTTACGCATAAGAAAATAAAGTAGAAAGAGAATGTAATTATATGCGAAATTTTCGTCTATAAATAGTATAATACCAATTTTACTATAAAATGAGGTGTAAATAATTTGAGTTATTTTACAGGAGTTCAAAGCATAAAAATCAAGCATAGCCATAGCTACGGTTTATTTTTTTAATGCAGAAATCATGTAAAAGAAACGAATTATATGTCGCATTTTATGGTAGAATTACCCGTTGCGTGTTAGAGTGAAATTCTGTGAGTTAGAGTGGCTTTTTTATAATTAAATGAAGGAAAAATGCACTTCGACAAGCTCAGCAGAACTATCGAGAATCAGAATTTTAACTTCGAAATACTCCAACTAATACCTTAAAGATTCTATCGGTTTCTAAATGCGCAATACGTACTAATATGATGCTATTTTAATTCGAAGTTCTTGGTTAGTGTTTTATCTGAACTACCACCAATTAATACTTGAAAATCTCCAGGCTCTACTAAGAAATTCCCATTATTATCATAGAAGCCCAACGTATCCTTATTTAACGTAAAATTTACAGTTTTTGTTTCACCAACTTCAAGTTCAATAAGTTCAAACCCTTTTAATTCTTTTACAGGACGAATACTACTAGCCACCAAATCGCGAATATATAATTGAACAACTTCCTTACCAATTAAAGCTCCTGTATTGGTAACTTCTACAGAAACATGAATAGTTTCGTTTAAGTTATAAGAAGGCTTTTCAATGTTTAAGTTTTTATACTCAAAAGTAGTATAACTCAAACCATATCCAAAAGGATATAAAGGCGTATTTTCTGCATCGATATAATGAGACCAAAATACATTTCCATCCTTATCAATAGGTCTGCCAGTATTTTTATAATTATAATAAATAGGAATTTGTCCTACATCTCTAGGAAAGGTCATCGGTAATTTACCACTTGGATTATAGTCACCATAAAGGACTTGCGCAATAGCATTACCAGTTTGTGAACCGAGTTGCCACCCTTCTAAAATAGCAGGAATATGTTTGTCTGCCCAAGTAATTGTTAGCGGTCGCCCATTATTTAAAACCAGTACAATATTAGAGTTAACTTTATAGACTTCCTCGAGCAATTCTTGTTGAACGCCAGGTAAACCTAAATTAGCGCGACTTCTGGCTTCCCCACTTTGAAAACCATGTTCTCCTAAAACCATAACAACAATATCTGCTTTTTTTGCAGCTTCTAAAGCTTCTTTAAACTCACTTTTATCTGTGGTGTTAATTTTAAGTTCATGAACAAAATGTGTGTTTCCAATGGTAACATCGGCCCCTTTTTTATAAACTAAGGTATTACCAGTATACTTTTGCATGCCTTCTAAAACAGAAATCCCTGTACTATCTTTAGAAGCAATTCTCCAGCTTCCCAAAGGACTGTTTTTTTCACTTGCTAATCCTCCTATAAGCGCAATGTTTTGACTTTGCTTTTTTAAAGGTAAAAGTTGGTTCTCATTTTTTAGCAATACAATAGATTTTTTGGCCATGTCTAAAGCGGCATCATGGTGGGCCTTAGAATTTATAACCTCTTTTTCTCGCTTTTCGTCACAATACCTGTAAGGATCATCAAATAAACCTAGTTCGTACTTTACAGTAAGTATTCTACGTACAGCATCATCGATAATGGACATTTCAACAACACCTTCTTCAACTAAATTTTCTAATTCTGCAATATAGATATGAGACTCCATGTCTAAGTCCACTCCTGCAAGAGCTGCTAGTTTAGAAGCATCTTTATTATCTTTAGCATAACCCCAAACTACCATTTCTTTTATCGAAGCCCAATCTGAAACTACAAAACCTTTAAAATTCCATTTATTTTTTAAAATATCTCTAAGCAATTCAGTATTTCCTGTAGCTGGTACCCCATTAAGGTCGTTAAAGCCATTCATAAATGTTTTTACATTAGCATCTACTGCAGCTTTAAATGGAGGTAATACTATATTGTGTAAGGTAGCGCCACCTATACTTACCGTATTATATTCTTTTCCTGCTTCAGAAAATCCATATGCAGCAAAGTGCTTAGCACAGGCAGCTATTGTATTTGTAGCCGATAAATCATCACCTTGAAACCCTTTAATTCGTGCTTTTGCAATTTTACTTCCTAAAAAAGGATCCTCACCAGCACCTTCCATAACACGCCCCCATCTGGGGTCTCTAGAGATATCTACCATAGGGGCAAATGTCCAGTTTATACCCGCTGCAGATGCTTCAGTTGCTGCAACTTGAGCAGATTTTTCTATAGCTTCCAGATCCCAACTAGCAGCTTCTGCTAATGGTATAGGACTTAAGGTTTTGTAGCCATGAATAACATCAAAGCCTATTATTAATGGTATGCCCAGTCTAGATTCTTCTACAGCTATTTTTTGTACAGCTCTAACAGCTTTTGTACCTCTTACAGAAAGCATAGAACCAACAAGACCATTTTTTAAGTGGTCATATTTTTTTTCTGCATCACCACCATCAGGAACAGGGCCAGTAACATCCCAAAAGCCATTATATTGGTTCATTTGACCAATTTTTTCTTTTAGAGTCATTAATTTAATTAGAGAATCTACTTTTTTACTTACTTCATCTGTTTTAGAAGATATTACAATATTATTGGAATTATTGTCGCAAGCCATACATGTTATTATTACTGATATATAAATAATATTCTTAAAACTATAATTCATAATAAATGCCTTTACAATGTTCATTTTTTTAATGTAATAGTGCATGTTTTACTTCAGTTTATTAAATTGAAAACATATAATTGTGGTGTCAAACAATACTATTTTGCCTTATATCTATACAATATATGTATAAATATAGTAAACATTTTATTTGAAAATAGTTCAATATAATTTATTTATTTTTGATAAATACCTAATTTATAGCTACTACTACTATATATTGAAAATTCAGGTAATTTTATTACGAATATTGAATACAAAAATATATGTATTAATAGTTGTATAATTATCTTATATAATCAATTGATAATACTATTTTGTTTGATTTATTAGTGTAAGGGAGTGATAAGTGTTTTCGATATAAGATATAGAGATTACTATAAAACACGTTTAATGCCTCCATTAAATTCTTCTCTAAATTCACTTGGTGTTGCCTTTTTTTCTTTTTTGAAAATACGATTAAAGTTAGCAATATTATTAAAACCGCATTTAAAACTTATCTCTGCTACACTTAAATCTGTTTCCAAAAGTAATTTACTGGCTTGACTAATACGTGTGCTATTTACATAATTAACAAAAGTTTTTCCAGTTCGTTTTTTTATAAATCTATTAAACGAAACTGGAGTCATATTAACCAAAGAAGAGATTTCGTGTAAAGAGATTTTCTTATCAAAATTACTTTGAATATAGTCGTAAACCTTTTTTATTTTTGAGCTATTTTCAAAATTGCGTTTTTGAGTTGTAGCATTAGATAACATGCGTTGGTTTCTGGAGTTTGCCAAATCGTATAATATAGATATAAACTCTAAATAGTAGTCAATACCATCCGTTTTTACAAGTTTTATAAGCCTTGGAGCGATTTCTTTGGATATTTTTTTTGAAAATAATATACCATGGGCAGATTTCTCAATCATATCTTTTATGGGCTTAAAAATGTTTCTTGCCAATAATTTTTCGTCTAATAAATCATAATTTATATGTATGTTTATTTCGCGTATTTTTTTACAAGTACACTTGTGCAGTTCCCACCCGTGTACTAAATTAGAGCCTACAAAAACCAGTTCTATATCTTCAATTTCTTCAATGCTATCGCCAATAATACGTCTCACACCTTTACCGTTTTGTATAAAGTTTAATTCGTATTCAGGATGAAAATGAATTGGGAAATCAAAATCATCTTTTACCCTATCGTAAATTAGGAAACTATCCTCTGGAGTTAATTGGGTTATTTCTCTATGTATATTATCTATCATGGTATATTTTTTTATGATATTCTGAAAAATATATATTAATATTTGATAAAATCATATTATATGTATGATTAATTAGATGTTAATTTTGTATCATCCCCAAAGCAATAACTACTTATTAAGTAGTATATATTTTTAGATTCCTACTAAGTACAAAACTAACTTTATTTAATAAAACTATTCAAACTATTTTTTAAAAAACTAATTCACAGTATCTTATGAAGAAAAAAATATTTAAAAAATTATTATTTTTAATAATTTTTATTGTAGGTACGTCTATGTATTCTCAAAAAGTATCTGGTACTATTTCTGATGCTAATGGTCCTCTAGCAGGAGCAAATGTTATAGAAAAAGGTACATCCAATGGGGCTATTGCAGATTTTGATGGAGGTTTTACTATTAATAATCTAAAACCAAATTCTGTATTAGTATTTAGTTTTTTGGGATATGTCACCCAAGAAGTTGTAGTAGGAGACAAAACAGTTATTGATGTAACTTTAATAGAAGACACCAGTGCATTAGAAGAAATTGTTGTTGTAGGTTATGGGAAAACGTCTAGACGATTAGTAACAGGAGCTATTACTTCGGTAAAATCTGAAGACATAACAAGAACCCCAGTTACATCTGCAGATCAAGCCTTACAAGGTCAGGCACCAGGTGTTACTATTATTAATTCGGGATCTCCAGGAACAGCGCCACAGGTTCAAATTCGTGGTTTAGGAACGTTTGGTAATAGCCAGCCCTTGTACGTTATAGACGGTGTGGTATCAGGAAGCATTAATGAAATTAACCCTAACGATATAGCAACTATGGATGTGTTAAAAGATGCATCAACCGCTGCTATTTATGGGTCAAGAGCTTCAAATGGTGTTGTAATAATCACCACCAAAAAAGGGAGATCAGGAAAAACAAAATTAACTTTCGATTCTTATGTGTCTACTCAAAATACACCTAGAACATTAGATTTACTTGATACCAATCAATTCAGGCAGTTTGCAAGTGAAACATTTGGTTTACCCAATAGATATGCAACAAATGAAGCATCTACAAGATTAAATACCGATTGGCAAGACGAAGTATTTCAAACAGCGATTGTACACAATACTAACATAGGTGTCTCGGGAGGTAATGATTCGGCTATATTTAATTTGTCTGCGGGTTATATTGATCAAGATGGTATTATTATCAATACAGGTTTTAATAGATTTTCTATAAGAGCTAACAGTGAGTTTAAAATAGGCGATAAGTTTAAAATAGGAGAGACTTTAACTATTGCAGATACTGAAATGAAAAACGAAGAGGAAAACGGTGATAGAACATTAATAGAACATATGATAAAATCATTGCCTTATACGCCTGTTTTTAATGCCAATAATCCAGGTGGTTTTGGTGGAACCGATACAACTCTGGATAATGGGTCTGATGCAGAAAATCCAGTAAGACTTCAAACCATAAGTACTAATATTACTGATGTTTCAAAAATATTAGGATCACTATATGCTTCTTACGAATTTGTTAATGGCTTAGACTATAAATTTCAGTATGGTTTTGAAAGAACATCAACATCAACAAACATTCATCGCCCGTCTTTTGATGAAGGTATAAACGAACGCACAGCTGCAGAGCTTGACCAAATTGCTAATACGTTTAATTCTAATACATTTACTAATTCGTTAACGTATTCAACAGTATTAGGAGAAGTTCATAATATAGATCTATTAGCAGTTGCCGAAAAGTTTGAAACCACAGCACGAAATAACCGATCTCAGGCTTCTAATGAATTAACAGATGTTGTTCCTGTAATCCAAGGCAGCGGACAAATTACTAATCAGCTTTTCGAATATGGCTTAATTTCATATATAGGACGATTAAATTATAATTATGCTGGTAAATATTTACTATCTGCATCTGTTCGTCGCGATGGATCTTCTCGATTTGGAAAAAATAACCGTTGGGGGACATTCCCTGCTGTTTCTTTAGGTTGGATTTTAAGTGAAGAAGATTTTTTAAAGGACTCTAACGTAATTAGTAATATGAAACTTAGAGGGTCTTGGGGAAAAACAGGTAATGATGGGTCTACCGATTATGTTTTTGAGGCAGGTTTAATACCCACTTATGGCTATGTTGGGCTAAACAATAATGTTGGCGTATCTAATTTTGGTGCTTCAAACCCTGATTTAAAGTGGGAAGAAGCAACAATGACAAATATTGGTTTGGATTTAGGGTTTTTAAATAATGCATTAACGATTTCTCTTGAATATTACAATAATGATATAGATGATGTTATTGTGCCAATTCCTAATGTAACGTCCGATGGTTTAGGGGCTGCATTTACACAACGTAATGGTGCTTCAACAAATACGAAAGGATTTGAGTTTAATATAGGTTACAATCATAATAAAGGCGGTGATTTTAGTTGGTCTGCTAATTTAAACCTAGGAACTTCTAAAAATGAGGCGACCAAGCTTAGTGATGGGCTATTATTTATTGAAAGCTCTACATTTGAAGGGGAAAACCTATCCAGAATAACAGAAGGAGAATCACTATTCTACTTTTATGGTCTTGAAACAGACGGTTTATTTCAGCAAGGAGACAATACAAGTGCACAGCCAAATGCTGCACCAGGAGATATTCGTTTTGTAGATCAAAATAGTGATGGTGTTATTAATAGTGACGATAATGTTAAAATAGGAAATCCTTTTCCAGAGCTTACCTATGGACTAAACCTATCAGCAAACTATAAAAATTTCGATGCTACTATATTTTTTAGCGGTGTAAGTGGAAATGATATATATAATACAACCTTGTATGATCTGGAAGGCATGACGCGTTTGTTTAATGCAGGGACAGCCGTATTAAATAGATGGACCCCTACAAATACAAATACATCTGTGCCAAGATTTACTGCAGATCATTCCGATAATGTAAACCGTTCAGATCGTTTTATTGAGGATGGTTCTTATGCTAAGCTAAGAAATTTAACTATAGGGTATAGCTTATCTTCATCCACATTAAGCTCTATTGCAAATGGAGCTCTTTCTAAATTTAGAATATACGCCACAGGGCAAAACCTATTTACTATAACCGACTATTCTGGTTACGATCCAGAAATAGGCGGAAGTTCTACGGTTACTCCAGGGCAACAGTCGGCTGCAGCAGGAGTAGGGATAGATAGAGGTGTTTACCCACAACCAAGGGCGCTTATTTTAGGGGTTCAATTAGCATTTTAATATATTAACTACTAATAATATAAAAAAACATGAAAAACATTAAAATCGTTTTAGCCAGTATTGCAGTAGTCATTGGGGTTTTAATTTCCTGTGATGAATCTGATATTGAGTTAACAAATCCAAACCAATTGTCGGGAGAAACATTCTTTAAGTCTAGTGCGCAACTAGAATCGGCAGTTACAGCAACGTATACGTACCTTCAAGAAACAGGGAATTATGCTAGATACCAATATTATATTAACGATAATGTTGCTGGTGAAAATTACGCTGCGGGTAATCTAGAGGCAGATAAAGTACAAATGATTAATCGAGATGTAGACGAGGCTAATAATGGTAACAACCAATATTGGCAACACAATTATCAAGGCATAGGGCGTTGTAACTTTGTTATAGCTAACGAAGCAAATTTTGAAAATATTCCTACAGGAGAGATAGCTTCCAGATTAGGGGAAGCTAGGTTTATTAGAGCACTTTGTTATTTTAATTTAGTTGCTAAATATGGAGAAATACCTCTGGTATTAAATTTGGATAATGTGCAAGGAGGGAGATCGAAATCACCTGTTGCAGATGTTTATGAAGCAATTGTTGCAGATTTACGTTTCGCAGCAGCTAACTTGCCTGCTAAAGGGACGCAAGAAGTTGGTAGAGCAACATCTGGTGCAGCATGGGCATTGCTAGGGAAAGTATTATTACAAAGTGGTGATGCAGCAGGAGCAAAAACAGCATTAGCTAACGTTACAGGTTATAGTTTGGTGGATAATTACAGAGATAATTTTACTGTGGCAGGAGAGCATAATGACGAATCTATATTTGAGGTGCTTTATGATGAATCTACAGGCGGTGGAGATTCATGGAATCAAAATGGTCTTGGGAATTCTGAAACGTCTTTTAGAGCCATGGAATACTCTGGGTGGTATAATGTAAAGCCTAGTCAAGAGCTTTTAGACGAATTTGAAGATGGAGATACACGTTATGCAGACTCTTTTTATTCTATTGATGATGATGATAATGGTACAATGACTAACACGTTTAATAATGGAACGGGGACATTTACTGCTGGGAATATAGGGCCAGATGATAATCCTGCATGGCGGAAGTATCAGAATTTAGATGATAGAGAATCAGAAACTACAGATAGTGGTATCAATGCCAGAGTACTTCGTTATGCCGATGTATTGTTAATGAGAGCAGAGGCCGAAATACGTTCAGGAGGGTCTGAGACAGTCGCATTAGGATTTTTAAATCAAGTAAGAGCAAGATCTTCGGTTGCTTTACCTCCAGTTACTGCATCTGGAACTGCTGCAATTTTAGAGGCTATAAAACATGAACGCTGGGTTGAATTAGCAGGAGAACAATCTAGATGGTTAGACCTACAAAGGTTTGATGGAGATACCTATCTATTGCCAATACCTAATATCGAATTACAAGGAAATACAAACTTATAAATGTATAATAATAGATCATAGATTTTAGTAGTTTTTTCATTCTTAAAGATCCTTTATACTTGTTATATTGGATCTTTTGTACTATTTATGAGTAAAGGTTTTTGTATAATGAGAATATCGATTTTTAGCTTAATTTAGGTGTGAAATTTAACCCGCTTTATGCAATAGAAGATTGTCATGAAGCTTGTAGATGCAAGAAATTAGTGTTTTCTAGATTTTAGTCTCGCATGTGCGGGAGTGAAATTAAAAAACGCAGCGAAGCGGTAGTATTTGCAATAGCTACAAGATGTAATAAATTTTCTAACGCTTAATAAAGTTGAAAAGAATGGTATTAGATACAAGATTTTTGTATGTAAATGGTTTTATATTCGTTTATCTCAAAAAATATTTTAATAATAATGAAACTATTTAAGAGCCTTTTAGTTCTAGTTTTTATTGTCTCTTGTGCGAAAGATGTCGATAACAAGCAATTTACATTATTGAATTCTAAAATATCTGGAATTGACTTTGAAAATATTTTAACAGAATCCGATACCTTAAATTATTTTACCTATCCATACATATACATGGGGGGAGGTATTGCTATAGGCGATTTTAATAATGATAATTTACAAGATATATATTTTACAGGTAATATGGTTAGTAATAGGCTTTATATAAATAAAGGCGAGTTAACTTTTAAAGATGTTACTAAAAAAGCAAATGCAGGTTTATCAAAAAATAATTGGTTTTTAGGCGTTACTACTGTAGATATTAATAATGATGGATGGTTAGATCTTTATTTAAGTGTATCTGGAAAAAACGAAAATTGTCCTAATAAATTATTGGTTAATCAAGGTGTGAACAAAGATGGGCAAATACTATTTAAAGAAGAAGCAGAGAAATACGGTATTGCAGATAAAGGACATAGCACACAAAGCTCCTTTTTTGATTACGATAATGATGGTGATTTGGATTTATACGTTGCCAATTACCCTATTACACCTTTTAAAACAACACCAGAAACCTTTAAACAACATATAAGGCATGCTTCATCAAGACATTCCAATCATCTCTATAAAAATAATGGTAATGGGATGTTTACAGATGTTACAAAAGAAGCAGGACTAATGTCATACAGTCTATCCCTAAGTGCTAGTGTAAGCGATTTAAATAATGATGGGTATAAAGATATTTATGTGAGTAACGATTTTGCAAGTGCAGATTTTTGTTATATGAATAATGGAGATGGTACGTTTAGAAATACCATACAGCAGTCTGTAAAACATACAGCCTTATATGGTATGGGAGCAGATATAGCCGACTTTAATAACGATGGGTTTTTAGATATTTTTCAGGCAGATATGGATGCCTCTACAAATAAACGCTCTAAAGCTAACATGGCTAGCATGAACCCTCAAGTATTTTGGGATACCTACAACTCTGGATTGCATTATCAATATATGCATAATTGTTTACAATTAAACACAGGCATTTTAAATACTAATAAAACACCACGATTTAATAATATTTCCAGAATTTCAAATACCTCCAGTACCGATTGGAGTTGGGGACCTGTTTTTGCAGATTTAGATAACGACGGGTGGAAAGATTTGTATATTTCTAATGGTACTAGAAGAGAAATTAATAATACAGACTTTTTCAATGCCCTTGAAAAATCTAAAACCGTTTTTGAAAATAAGCAGCGTAGTAATGGTCTCAGGAATACATTAAAGATGCCATCGGAAAAAACAGATAATTTTGTTTTTAAAAACTCTAGAGATTTAACATTTAAAAAGATAAATGCAGAATGGGGCTTGGAATTTAAAGGGTTTTCCAATGGTGTTGCTTATGCCGATTTGGATAATGATGGTGATCTGGAAATTATATTAAATAATATTGATGATAAAGCAGTTATATTTAAAAATAATAATAAAGAAAATAACAACTATATCACTGTAAAATTCATAGGGCAGGAGAAAAATCCCAAAGGGATAGGAGCAAAATGTACAATTATAATTAAGGGGAAGAAGCAGTTTCAGGAATTAAGCTTAGAACATGGATATATCTCTTCAATGGCGCCAATGCTTCATTTTGGGCTAGGAAAAGAAGATGTAATAGACACTTTAAATGTTGAATGGCAAGATGGTAAAACGCAAACGTTAACCCAAGTTTCAGCTAATAAAACCTTGGTGTTAAACTATACCAATGCAACACTAAATAAAATAGAAAAAGGGCTAAAAAAAGAACCGCGTTTTAATTCAAAAAAAAAGGTGTTAGATTCTTTGTTTATACATGTAGAAAACAACTATGATGATTACGCAAAAGAAATATTGTTACCACATAAAACCTCTACTTTTGGACCCTATATATCTGTAGGCGATTTAAATAAAGATGGTTTGGAAGATTTTTATGTAAGTGGTGCTTCGGGGCAAAAAGGAGGTCTGTTCTATCAAAATAAAGATGGGTTATTTGATAAAAAAGAAGTTGCTTTTAAAGACGATCAAGCTTATGAAGATATGGGATCTTTAATGTTTGATGCTGATAATGATGGAGATTTAGATTTATACGTAGTGAGTGGTGGAAACGAATTTGAGCCTGATTCTAAATTACTTCAAGACAGACTTTATAAAAACGATGGTTCTGGAAATCTATCACTATCAAAAGCGGCACTCCCAGAAATGATTACCAGTGGGTCTCGGGTTTATAATTTTGATTACGATCATGATGGTGATCAAGATTTGTTGGTATGTGGAAGATTAATTCCAGGCAACTATCCAGCACCCGCAAAAACATATATCCTTAAAAATGTGAGCAAAGATTCTAAAATTAAATTTGAAGATGTAACAACTGTTTTAATGCCAGAATTTAACAAGCTAGGATTGGCAACAGCCCTAAGTATAGCCGATGTTAATAATGATGGTTGGAAGGATATAGTAGCCGTAGGCGAATGGATGCCTGTAAGGGTGTATAAAAACAATCATGGTAAAAAATTTACAGAAATTTCAAGTGAATTAGGATTGTTAAAAACAACAGGATGGTGGTTTAGTATTGCAAGTGGTGACTTTGATAATGATGGTGATATAGATTTTGTAGCAGGAAACCTAGGGCTTAATTACAAATATAAATCGTCTAAAGATGAAACTTTCGATATTTATTTCAATGATTTTGATGATAATAATAAAAAAGATATTGTTTTAAGTTATTACAATGAGGGTGAAAAATATCCTGTTCGTGGTCGCTCCTGTTCTGCTTCTCAAGTTGGAGAAATAAAACAAAAGTTTAAAACATATAACGAATTTGCCGAAGCAACATTGGTAGATGTTTATGGTAAAGAAGATTTAGAAAAAGCTTTGCAATATCAAGTAAATACATTTGCAACGTCTTATATTGAAAATAAAGGGAATACATTTGTTATGCATAATTTACCTAATAACATACAATTGTCAAGCATCAATCAAATTGTTGTAGAAGATTTTAATAAAGATGGTAATTTAGATTTTGTTGCAGCGGGTAATCTTTATGATTCTGAAATTGAAACCCCAAGAAATGATGCTGGTTCAGGTATATTTTTTGAAGGAAATGGAAAAGGTGGCTTTAAATCCTGCAATAGCTTAGAAAGCGGTTTTTATGCGCCAAAAAATGTTAAAGATTTGGCACTAATCAAAGTAGGAGACAAACAAATGATTATTGTAGCTAATAATAATGACTTTTTAAAATTTATTGAAATTAAAACAGATTAGTAAATTATGTTATCAAACAAATCCAGTTTTTTAGTATTATGTGGTTACTTATTTGTTTTTTTAACGCTCTTAGGATGTAATAAAGAAAAGCAAAAAAAGGAAGATATACCTGTTATAAAAGAAACTTTATTTAAGAGTTTGTCTGCTCAACAAACAGGCATAACATTCAATAATAAAATAACAGAAAATCCAAATAATTTTTTCATGGTATACAACTATGCCTATAATGGAGGTGGGGTAGCTATCGGAGATATAAATAATGATGGTCTTTCTGATATTTTTTTTACAGGAAATCAAGTAAATAATAGGCTCTACTTAAACAAAGGAAATTTTAAGTTTAAAGATATTACACAAAATGCTGGAGTAGCTGGAGGTCCAGGTTGGGATAATGGCGTTGTAATGGTAGACATTAATGGTGATAAACTCTTAGATATATACATATGTCGAGGAGGTTGGAAAGGAACAGATACCGAACGCGCTAACTTACTCTACATAAATAACGGAGACAATACGTTTACCGAAAAAGCAAAAACGTACAATATTGCAGATACAGGTTTCTCTATGATGGCGTCCTTTTTTGATATGGATAATGATAATGATTTAGATATGTATCTTATAAATCGCCCAAGACGTTTTTTTCAATCGCATGATGACATTGCAAAAGGTAAAAAAGAACAAAACCCCTTGTATAGAGATAAATTATACGAAAATAATAATGGAGTATTTAAAGAAATAGGAATACAATCTGGTATTAATCAAACGTATGCGTATGGTTTGGGATTATCAACTTCAGACTTAAATAATGATGGTTACAGTGATATTTATGTAGCCAACGATTATTTTGAAAGCGATTATTTTTTTAAAAATAATGGGAATAAAACATTTTCTCAAAACATACAGTCTTTTAGTAATCACGTAGCATATTATGGTATGGGTGTAGACGTTGTAGATTTTAATAATGATGGGCTTGAAGACCTAATAGAGTTGGACATGTCATCATCAGACCATGTTAGAGCGAAAACAACCATGGCATCTATGAATGTGGATGGATATAATAGAATTTTAAGTAAAGGTAACCATTATCAATACATGCACAATATGCTTCAGCTTAATAACGGAAATGGGTTTTTTAGTGAGATAGCACAGTTTGCTGGAGTAGACAAAACCGGTTGGAGTTGGGCTTGTTTGGGAAGTGATTTTGATAACGACGGATTAAGAGACTTGTTCGTTTCCAATGGCCTTAGGCGAGATGTTTTTGATAAAGATATTACAGTTAAGGTTTCACGATATCTCAATTCTAGAGAAAAGAAGCAACGCTCAAAAAGCGAAAATGTAACATATATTGCTAATCTTTTTAACGAAAATAAAATTCATAATTACATTTATAAAAATGATGGTGGTTTAAAATTTTCAGATAAAGTAAAAGAATGGGGGTTAGAGGATCTTAGTTTTTCCAATGGTGCGGCGGTAGGAGATCTAGACAATGATGGCGATTTAGATTTGGTAGTTAATAATATTAATGATGCTGCTTTTATTTACCAGAATCGCTCTGAAAAGTCTGATAATAATTTTAAAAAAATTAAATTAATAGGTCCTAAAAATAATGCTTTAGGTTTGGGCGCAAAGGTAACTTTATACACTAAAGATAGAATCCAGTATCATGAACTAAAAAATGTTCGTGGTTATTTGTCATCAGTAGATCCAATTGTTCACTTCGGATTAGGAAAAGTAATGACTATAGATTCTTTAAAAGTAGTTTGGCCAGATAAAAAGGAGAGCTTTCTGTCTCAAATAGAGGTTAATACAACTCAAACTATTAATTATGACGAAGCAGTTAAAGTAAAACCAGAAAAGCAGCAACCTATAACACCAATTTTTACAGATATCACTAAAACTGCTTTTTCGAAAAAAGGCTTTAAACACCAAGAAAACGAATTTGATGATTTTAAAAATCAAATATTATTGCCTCATAAGCTTTCAACAGAGGGACCTTGTATTACTGTAGCAGATATTAATAAGGATGGGTATGAAGATTTTTTTGTAGGCGGTGCAGCAAATCAAAGTGGTGAAATTTATATTCAAAAACCAGGCAACACGTTTTTTAAAACATCGCAAATAGATGTGTTACAAGATAAAAATCACGAAGATACTGCAGCAACTTTTTTTGATGCTAATGGGGATGGGTTTGTAGATTTATACGTGGTTAGTGGGGGTAATGAGTTTAATGAAAACTCAGAACACTATCAGGATAGGTTATATCTAAACAACGGAAAAGGTACTTTTTTAAAATCTAATAAATTACCAACAATAAGCTCTAGTGGAGGCTGTGTTATTCCCTTAGATTATGATAATGATGGTGATTTGGATCTGTTTATTGGAGGGCGTTTAACCCCTAATAGATATCCTAATAGCCCTAAAAGCTATTTGTTACAAAACAATTCAGGAGTCTTTAAAGACATAACACCCTTAAGCGCTAAAAGTTTGCAATACATTGGTATGGTTACAGATGGAGTTTGGACAGATATTGACGGAGATAAAATAAATGAACTATTTATTGTTGGAGAATGGATGCCATTACAACTATTTAATTTTGAAAAAGGTGTGTTTAAGAAAAAAAACATGCCCAGTTTGAATAAAACAAATGGTTGGTGGAATACCATTAAAGCTAGTGATATAGATTTAGATGGCGATATAGATTTTGTTTTAGGAAATTTAGGTGAAAACTATAAGTTTAAGGCTAGTAAAGAAAAACCATTTTATGTTTTTGCTTCAGATTACGATAAAAATGGCACAAATGATGTGTTTCTTGCAAAAAATTATAAAAACAAGATTGTTCCTATTCGTGGTAAAGAATGCTCATCACAACAATTACCAAAGATCTCTAAAAAATTTAAAACCTATATGGAGTTTGCTACTGCCGATTTGGGTACGATTTTGGATGATAAAGAATTAGCATCTCAAAGGCACGAGGTGTATACGTTTCAAAGTGTATTTCTTATCAATAATAATGGAACGCTAGAGATAGAAAAACTTCCAAGCACAGCTCAATATTCAACAATACAGAGTATTCTTTTAGATGATTTTACCAAAGATGGGAATACAGATATTCTATTAGCAGGAAACAAGTTTAATGCAGAAATAGAAACTACTAGGGCAGATGCTTCAATAGGTTTATTTCTCAAGAATGAAAAAGCAAAATACAAGCCGCTATTACCAAATCACAGCGGAATTTTTTTACCAAATAATGTTAAAGAACTTAAAAAGATAATTTTAGGAAAAAAAGATGAGGAAAAAACTAAAGGCGTTATTGTAGGTATAAATAATGGGCGTATTCGCTTGCTTAAAATGAATGATTTGTAAAGTTCTTCTGTAAGGGATCATGATTATTTGCCGCAATCAATACTAAAACTTAATTAAAAAATCAATTAAGTTACTTCTAACCTTTAGGGAATTTACAATTCAATCACTTAGGGATTTATAGATAGTTTAAAAAGTTTATTATTTTTAGCGACACCATTTTAAAAACACCCTAAAGATGTATTTAAATATCAATAAGTATAAATGCTATTTTATCTTTTTCTTCATCTTTTTTTTCTCAATTTCAGTTACATGTATTGCTCAGTCACTGCCACATCTTAAAAAAGAAGGGGATAAGGTAAAACTAATGGTCGATGATAAACCCTTTTTAATATTAGGAGGTGAATTATCCAATTCTGCAAGTGGAAGTATAGATTATATGCTTAACGCAGAACATCCAATTCCTAGAAAAAAATATAAAATGCTCAAAGGCAGTTTAGGTAACGATAGTAGCCTTAATTTAAACTATAAAGGATCGCTTTGGCAACAAATGGTAGACCTAAATGTAAATACAGTTTTAGCAGCAGTGTCTTGGGAAATGATAGAACCAGAAGAAGGTAAATTTGATTTTTCTATAGTAGATGCTATGATTAAAGGCGCCAGAGAGAAAAATTTAAAATTAATACCATTGTGGTTTGGTTCATGGAAAAACGGCATGTCCAGCTACGTCCCGCTGTGGGTAAAACAAGATTATGAGCGTTTTCCAAGAACCAAAATAAAAAACGAAGGTAGTATTGAGACCTTATCAACCTTTAGTGAAGCCTCTTTAAAAGCAGATGCTAAAGCGTTTAAAGCTTTAATGCAATACATAAAAAAGATTGATAGTAAACACCATACTGTAATTATGGTTCAAGTTGAAAATGAGGTAGGGATTCATCGTGATTCAAGAGACAGATCCAAAATTGCAGAGAAAGCTTTTAATAGTGAAGTGCCTAAGCAGTTAATAAATTACATGACTAAGAATAAGAGTATGCTAACTCCAGAACTGGACAAACTTTGGGCATCAACTGGATATAAAGCATCAGGTACATGGAACGAAGTTTTTGGTTCTGGTGTTTGGACAGATTTGGTGTTTACATCATGGCAGTACGCTACTTATATGAATTATATTACCAAAGAAGGTAAGGCAGTATATAACCTACCAATGTTTGTAAACGCCTGGTTAGAATATGCAAGTCACCCTAACCCTGGAGGTTTCCCAACAGGAGGGCCATTGCCAAGGGTGATGGACGTATGGAAAGCTGCAGCACCAGATATAGACTTTTTGAGCCCAGATATTTATGGAACTAATTTTGTAGAATGGTGTGATTTGTATACAAGACAGGGAGATCCCCTGTTAATACCAGAAACATGGTGGAATAAACCAGAATACGTTACCTACATGTTATATGCCATTGGTAATTATAATACTTTGGGAGTAGCGCCTTTTGGTATTGATAGGTTAGAGCCAGAAGAGTATCAGCCATTAAGTGAAATGTATAGCGCTGTAGCGTATTTGTCCCCTGAAATTATAGAATATCAAGGGGATAAAAATAAAATGAACGCCTTTTTAATTGATAAGGATACGCCTTTTGTAGAATTTGAAATGGATGATTATATTGTTAAAGCAGAGCTTTATAAAAGACGAGGAACTTATCGAGTAGACAGCGCTTATGGCATAATACTTAAAACGGGAAAAGATAAGTTTACAATCACTGGGGGAAATGCAGTGATTAGTTTTCGCCCTAAAGCACCCACTTTCAAAGCAGGTATAGGTCCTGTAGATGAGTATATTGATATTAATGGTAAATGGCAAAAAGGGCGACGATTGGGAGGAGATGAAACCAATAGAGGGCAAGGTGTGTTTTTACCAGTCGAAGGTATAGGTATTCAAGATGTGACTGTTTATAAGTATCAATAAGAATTAATTAAAAACTCGTTTTTTTAAGAATAGTCACTAATTCTTCATGCATAGTATTAGTATAATCCAAATGCGTAACCATACGAAGTTTTCTGTCTCCCATAGCTATTATTAATATACCAGCAGCTTTTAATTTTTTAATAAAATAAGTATCATCAACATCGTTATTCAATTCAAAAACAACAATGTTTGTTTCAATGGGGTTAACCGTTTTAACTATCGGAAGATTTAGCAAAACTGCTCCAATTTCTTTGGCTTTTTTATGGTCTTCTTCTAATCGGGATATATTATTGTCGAGAGCATAAGAAGCTGCTGCTGCCAAATAGCCTACTTGTCTCATATTACCACCAAATATTTTTCGTATTCTTATAGCTTCTTCCATAATCTTGGAATCACCAACCAGAATTGAGCCTACTGGGCAGCCTAAACCTTTACTAAAACATAACGAAATGGTATCAAAAACTTCCCCATATTGATGTGCAGTTTCGTTTTTGACAACTAAAGCATTCCATAAACGAGCACCATCTAAATGTAACCCCAAATTAGTGTCATTACATACCTGTTTAATTTTTACTATCTCATTAAAATCCCAACAAGAGCCACCAGCTTTATTTGCAGTGTTTTCTATTTCAACTAATGTAGTTTTACTGTAGTAATAAGCATCAGGGTTAATTGCTTCTTTAACTTGATTGGCTGTAAACATACCTCTGTAGCCATTAATTAATTTACAAGAAACACCACTGTTAAAAGATAACCCTCCAGACTCGTAATTATAGACATGGGCTTGTTTATCACAAATAATTTGATCTCCAGGATTGGTGTGAAGTTTAATTGCAGCCTGGTTTGCCATAGTGCCACTTGGGAAAAATAAAGCTTTATCCTTACCAAACATTTGAGCTACTCGTTTTTCTAAATTAATGGTCGTTATATCCTCTCTAAACACATCATCTCCAACCACAGCTTTTAGCATGACATCAAGCATCTCTTTATCTGGTTTTGTAACCGTGTCACTTCTTAAATCTATAATCATAGTTAATTAAAAGTTAATATTTTTTATTGTAGAAAACTATTAAATTATTTTGATACATAAGCATCAATCATTAAATAATGAAAAAAAGTGTCGTATTACTTATATTATTGGTTTCACTTTGTTCCTTTACATTATTTACTAAAGATCACTTCACAGAATTGGTAAATGAAAAATTAAATGAATATAATACAATTAATACGCCCGAAAAAATTTATATCCATACAGATAAACCTTATTATTCATTAGATGAAGATCTATGGTTTACGTGCTATTTAGTTAATGGGATAACACATGAAAAAAGTAGTAAAAGCTGGGTTATTCATACAGAATTAATAGATGCCAATGATAGTATTGTTTCTAGAAAGAAATTGTTTACAAACAACATCTCTGTTGCAGGCGATTTTAAAATAGAGGATTCTTGGAAACCAGGCAAATATCTGTTGAGAGCTTATACTAATTATATGCGTAATAACGCTCCCGATTATTTCTTTAATAAGGAAATAAACATTCTGGATATTGATAACAAAAAAGAAACAGGTTTAGATAACTTAAAGAATAACGATAAAAAACAAGAAAATGATTTTAAACAAATAAAACCAGATTTACAGTTTTATCCCGAAGGTGGCGACTTAGTTGAAAATATAAAAAGTAAAGTAGCCGTAAAAATTAAAGACATAGGCATAAACGGAAAGGAAATTTCTGGGGTAATTGTAGATGAGAGTGATAATTTTATCACAAGTTTTACAACAACCCATTTTGGGCTTGGAATTTTTGTAATTGTACCCAAGAGAAATGTTAAGTATTATGCTAAACTTGAGTTAAATGGTGTTGAGTATAAATATTCACTCCCAAAAACTCTACCAAAAGGGCATACTTTAGAGGTAGTTAATTCGAAGGACTATTTGACAATAGGTGTATCATCAAACGAAGATACAGGACTAATAAACACCTATTTAGTTATTCATCAAAGAGGACAACTAATATATAGTAAGTATGAGACAACCAACACTAAAGGTTTTCCACTTAAAATACCTACAAGAGAACTAAGAAATGGAGTTACTCATATTACTTTGTTTAATGCTACTGGTAATCCTGTTTGTGAACGTTTAGTCTTTGTAGATAACAAAGAACGAAAAGGAACAATAGAAATTAAAAAGGAAAACAATGTATTAGAACCTAGAAAAGAACAAAAACTAAATATTAGTAGTAAAGACAGCGAAGGTAATTTTCTTCCAAGTCATCTATCCATGAGTGTCACTAATTTAAGTGCATTTCCCTATAATAAATATAGTACCAATGTAAAGACTTATTTATTGTTAAATTCAGATTTAAGAGGAGAAATTAAAAACCCTGGTTATTTTTTTGATGAAAAAAATAGCTTAAGCACTCACCTGTTAGACCTAACAATGTTAACGCATGGTTGGAGACGCTTTACATGGAAAGATTTGTTATTTAAAAATAGAGAAACTACTATAGAACCAGAAAAAGGCATATTTATATCAGGTAAAACCAAACAATTAAAATCCCCTTACAGAACAGTTTCCTGTCCTACCAGATTAACTTTTATGGGGAAAAATGTCGCACAAGAACCAATTAAAAACTCTAATAAACAAGGTCGTTTTAGTTTTGGGCCCTTTATATTTTTCGATTCAATTCCAACACTTATAGAATCTAGATTAACTAATTTTAAATCCCAAAAAGATGGAGATAGAAATGTATTAATTTTAATCGATCTAGATCAAAACGATTCGCCAAAAATAGACAGAAAAGCTATTTTAAAGGATAATACAAAACACACGCAACTCGAAAACTACTTAAAAGTATCACGTTATTTAAAACAACTAAATTTTGAATATGATAAAAAGCGTGAGCGATTAGAAGAAGTTACAATTATAGCCAAAAAAGAAGATAAGGCCGCTAAACGCCTTAAAGAAATGAGTGATCTTACAGATTATGGTTATGCCACAAATAGAATAGATTTAGAAAGTGATTTTTTATATAGCGGACAGACTATTTTTGATATATTGAATACAGTACCAGGAGTAAATACAGACCCATTGGGTAATTCCATTTCCATAAGAGGGACTAATGGTACGCCTCGTATTCTACTTGATAAATTTGAAGTTGATATTGAATTTTTAAGTTCTATACAGGCAGACCAAGTAGCCTTTATAGATGTTTTAAAAGGAGCAGATGCAGCTTTTTTCTCCAATGCAGGTAATGGTGTTATAGCTATTTACTCAAAAACTGGAGGAGGTATTTCGGGGAATATTAAAAGAAAACCTGGTATAATAGATTTTACTGCTCAAGGATTTTATACAGCCCGCCAATTTTACACTCAGGATGATTTTGATGGTATTGGGCAAACTGTTAAAGTAGATACTAGAACTACATTACATTGGGAACCAAGAATTGTAATTAATAGCCTACAAGGTGAAGATGTCACTTTTATTACTTCAGATATCAAAAGTGATTACCTCGTGATTATAGAAGGTATTTCTACTTCTGGAGTTCCTTTGTATGCTACAACAACGTTTACAGTTGAGTAATAGCAATAATTCTCAACAACCCTAATTAATTTTTTGTGCTTGTTTTTTATCCTGAAAAATTAACATTTCGCCTGTTCGTCAAAAAAAAAGCATACTTCATCTATTTATCGAGATAAATAGGGGTTTTAACAAAAAATTAATAAGTCGTGTACCTCATTTTATAATTTCGCTCCCGTTAACTATTAATCTGAAAATTTTAAACATTATGAAAAAAATTATCTTACTACTAAGTGTAGCTGTATTATTTTTCTCTTGTCAAAACGAGAATGTAAACGAAGATGCTACAGCTGAAGAAGAAGTATTACCTACAAACCAGGAACAATTAGAAGCCCTTGATGATGGTGAGCTTGAGCTATTATCAAATAACGTTGAATTAGGAGAGGAAGTAGAAGAAAGCCTTAGAGCTCAAATTACAAGTAAAACCTATGGTTATTACTATGGTGGAGGTAATAACGATGAAGAAACAGAGTGTATTCCTGATTATAAAAGTATTACCGATAGTTTACCTACTACAGTTAGTATAAGAACTACAGCAAAACCAGGTACAAATGCTTATTTCGATATAGACATATTAGATTCTAATTTAGCAGGAACGGATATACCTGCTTGGTGTGTAGATCAAGATTTAAGCCTTGATGTAGAAGGACCATTAGATTTCGCTGTATATGATAGCTATGGAGACTTACCTGAAGGTGCATTTGAAAAACCAGAGAACTTCGATTTAGTTAATTGGTTAATAAATCAAGATATTATAGGAACAGAGAGCCCAAGTGGTGGTACTTACACCTTTGGTCATGTACAAATGGCAATTTGGATGTTAGTAGACGATTCAGTTTGTAGACTTTGTACGTATTTAACCAACCCAATAGGCGCTTGGAATAATGATGCTAATAATTTAGTTTTGGCACAAGAACTTGCTGATTTAGCTATTGCTAATGGTCAAGATTTTAAGCCTACTTGTGGAGAAAAATATGGTATTATCTTAGTTCCTGAAGGAAAACAAGCTATTATAATTACAAAAATAGTACCAGCTAAAGAGCCTGAGTGTAAAGACTGTGAAGGTAAAGTTTCTAACTTAAAATTAAAATTTGATTGGTACTATTCTAAAAGAGTTAGAATTTATCAGCAAAAAGAAAATTCTTGGTACTGTGCCAAAATATTTGACAAAATATTAGAGCCAGGTGAAGAGTTTGATATTAGCGGAATTAATCAAGATGGGTCTTTTGGAAATAAAATCTATATTTATATAGGATACTATAGCTGTTATTATTATGCTAAAATTAACACAAACTGTTATACGAAAATAGGTCCTGGTTATAAAAAAGGTGTATTTAGCGTAGTTAGTGGAACAAGTACAGAAGGAGGAGAACTTTGTGAATATGAAGCGCCTAAATACCACAATTACCACTATGGTCACTAATATTATTAATAATAAATAGGGTTATTAAACTATAAAAAATAATTCTATTGATTATAAAATAAGAATAAAGATAAAAGGTAGCAATTATATAATTGCTACCTTTTTGTATAGATTATTTTTATTTTTACCATAATAATACCATTTCTTAGATGGATTTACTGTGATAAAATGCACCTTTTGAAATTCTAGTTCAATAGAAAAAAGGAGCGTAGCGACTGTTCAATGTCATTAAGTTAAGCTCAATTTGTATAATTTGTCACATTGAACGACTACTATGCTTAGTTTTTCTATTTTCTATAATTCCAAAAATCATCATTTTCTCTTTACAGTAAATCTGTCTAAGAAATGGTATAACAACAACCAAATTAATGCTACTAAATAAATTTAGAAATAAACTTTACTGGATAATTGATACTATAAAAGGAGGCCATGTAAAACGACATTTAAAAGAGATAAGTTTAATTTTAAACAACCCTACCACACCAGAAGTAGAGGCCATTAAAAACAAAAACCTCACAAATATATTAAATCATGCAGTAAAGACGACGCCCTTTTACAACAAGGTTAAAAGTACCGCTGTTTTAGCAGATTTTCCTGTTATAAGAAAAACAATGATTCAAGATAATTTTGAAAAATTTGAATCGGTATTGTATAAGAATAAAAAAAATTATAAAGTCTCTACAAGTGGTTCTACTGGAGTCCCATTTTTTTTGTTTCAGGATAAAAATAAAAGAAATAGAAATAAAGCAGATGCTATTTATTTTTTAAAACGTTGCGGTTATAAAATAGGCAATTGTTTATATGAGTTAGAAGTATGGAGAAGCCATAATAAAAAGGGGAAAATTAAGTCTTGGATTCAAAATGTAAAACAGTTTGATGTATCACGCATGTCAGAATCAAGAGTGAAACAATTTCTTAATATGATAAAAAGCGATACAAACAATAAAAATATATTAGGTTTTGCCTCTTCTTTTGAATTGATTAGCCAATTTCTTGAAAAGGAAAACCTAAACATAAAGATCAAAAATTTAAACCCTATAATAGCTAATTCTGAGTATTTAAACCCATATACTAAAGCCATTGTTAAAGCACATCTTGATATTGAAATTTTATCGCGTTATTCTAGTGAAGAAATTGGGATTATAGCGCAACAAGCAATTGAGTCACCAGATAAATTTACAATAAACCATGCTAGTTATTATGTTGAACTACTAAACTTAGATAATGATGAAGCTGTAAAAGAAGGTGAGTTTGGTAGAATTGTTGTTACCGATTTGTTTAATTATGCCATGCCAATAATTAGATATGATACTGGTGATATAGCAAGATTTATCAAATCAAAACAAGGAAACACCAAATTTGATAAAGTTGAAGGGAGAAAAATGGATTTAATATATGATACACAAGGCAATATTATTTCTTCTTTTGTAGTTTATACTAAGTTTTATAATTATTATAGTTTATTAAATCAATACCAATTTATTCAACACAGTAAAAATAAATATGAAGTAAAACTTAATTTAAAAAGCAATACGTTTGAGTTTGAAAACGATTTAATACAAGCTGTTAAAAACGATTTTGGGAAAGATGCCATTGTAGCAATATCTTATGTAGATGAAATCCCTCCACTTTCTTCGGGAAAGAGAAAAAAGGTGGTTAGTTACTATACTCCTGAATAGCGTTTAATTGTATTAACGTTTTAGTTTTGATAGTATAATGTTTTTAGTTCGCGATACGTATTTGTAGATCATTGGTAAAGGATCTAGTATAGCAAATTTAAGCGGTGTATTATTTAATATATATTTAAAATTTGTGATAAATAGAGGTTTTGTTTTTAATTTATGGACTAATCCTTTAAGGTTTAGGTAAGTTATTAATTGTGTCACTGGTATATATTGTATTTGATTTATGCCTAAAAGACAATTTAAGTAAGGATAATTTACCCCAGCTACAGCAGAAGCATCTGTATTAGCCCAAAATCGTGTATTTATTTCAATAACTTTAAATTGTTTATCATTTTTATCATATCTACAATCAATATTGGCGACACCAGACCAGTTTAAACTTTTTAATAATCGTTTAATTACATGTAATAATTCTTTATTATTTACAAAAGTAAAACCAGATTGTGGTGATAATTCACCGTTAGTAAAACTATTGCCTCTTTGTATTGAATAGGCTATAAGATCACCCTCTTTGCACAGTACATTGGCACAAATATCATAACCATTAATATAATTTTGAATAATTGTATCGGAGCTAAAAGACCTTTTAGTATAATAATGCTTTATATCTTTATGGTGTCTTAAAATAGCAACACCCATACCACCACCATAATCTTTAACTGGTTTAGCTACTAATGGGAAATTTAGATTTAAGTTATCTGGATAAGACCCTTTAGGAATAATAATACTTTCTGGAGATGCTATATTGTTGTTTTTTAAATGTAAATATAAAAGGCCTTTGTTTTGTGCTGTATTAAAAGAATTTAAACTAGGTAATGGGCATAACTTTTCTGGGCTCTTTAAAGAATTTTTTAGTTCAATTATCTTTTGTATCCCAGTTTCAAAAATTGGAAGAATAACATCAATTTTATGTGTTTCGGTATATGTGTTAATTGTTTGAATCCACTGTAAATTATACTCGGGATTTTTATGAGATAAAAAGGTTTTAATATGTCTAGAAAACCGCATAGGATTATTTTTGGTATTCGACATAACGTATAATTCAACGCCTTTAACTAAAGAAAAGCAATTAATAATATATATTAAAAGATGACTTTCCCCATCAGGGATTAAGACAGAAATACGTTTAGTTTCTTTTTTCATAAAAAAGTATGAGCAATTTCAATGTTCCAAAAATAGAATTATTAAAATTAATACCAATGGATACTGTTATACCAATTCTTAAATGAATATACTGTAAAGTAAAATGATGAATTTTGAAATTATAGAAGACAGAAAAACTAAACATAGCAGTAGCTACGGTTCTTTTTTATGTTGAAGATAGAATTTCAAAAGACACTTTTAACTCAGTAAATTCATTTGGGAATTGGTATTATTAGTGATTATAAAAGTTAAGGGAATTATTTACGCGATAATCGAGATTTAAATGCTCCAAGGCTTGCCCCGGGGAGTTTACTCAAATTATTATAGCATTACTTATTTATGTAACATTAATTGAATACGTTTTCTAGGAATATCTACCTGTAATACTTTAACAATAATTTGCTGGTGTAAATGCACATGATCGTTGACATCTTTAACAAAACTATCTGAAAGATTAGAAACATGAATTAAACCACTTTCCTTAATGCCAACATCTACAAAACACCCAAAGTTAGTGATGTTATTAACAATGCCTGGGAGTAATTGACCTTCACGCAAATCGTTAATGGTTTTTATATTTTGATTAAAAGAGAATACTTTAGCTTGTTCTCGAATGTCTAAACCAGGTTTTTCAAGTTCTTTAACAATATCTTCAAGGGTTGGTAAACCAACACTATTAGTACAGTAGTTTTTTAAATTAATACTTTTGAGTACTTGAGAGTTTCCTATTAAATCTTTCACAGATGTATTTAAATCTTTTGCCATTTTAGTGACAATGGTATAACTCTCTGGGTGAACTGCCGAATCGTCTAATGGGTTTTTAGGAGCTTTAATTCTTAAAAACGCAGCCCCTTGTTCAAAAGCTTTCCCGCCTAATCGCGGCACATTTTTAATGGCAGTTCTTGATGTAAAAGCACCATTTTCGTTTCTATAATTAAAGATATTCTCTGCTAATTTTGGACCAATTCCCGAAACGTAACTAAGCAACGATTTACTCGCCGTATTAATATTTACACCAACTGCATTCACACAAGTTTCAACAACATGATCAAGAGATTTTTGAAGTTTAGACTGGTCTACATCATGTTGGTATTGCCCCACACCAATAGATTTTGCGTCAATTTTCACTAATTCTGCTAAAGGGTCTTGTAGACGTCTACCAATAGAAACCGATCCTCTTACTGTAACATCGTAATTTGGGAATTCTTCGCGAGCAATTTTTGATGCCGAATAGATGCTTGCTCCTGCTTCGCTTACCACAAAAACCTGAATATTATTTTTAAAATGAATTTTTCTAATTAGCGCTTCAGTTTCTCGCGATGCTGTACCATTACCGATCGCTATGGCTTCTATTTTATAAGCATCGGCAAGCGAGCTTATTTTTTTCATGGCTCCAGAACTATCATTTTTTGGTGGATGTGGGTAAATAGTTTCGTTATATTTTAACTGCCCTTGAGCATCTAAACAAACCACCTTACAGCCTGTTCTAAAACCGGGATCTATGGCCATAACGCGTTTTTCACCTAAGGGAGAACCTAATAACAATTGTTTTAGATTTTTAGAAAACACAGTTATAGCAGACTCGTCGGCTTTTTCTTTTGCGATTTGTAAGGCTTCGTTGCTTAAAGAGGGAAGTAATAGGCGTTTATAGGCATCTTTAATAGCAATTTCTATTTGGTCTGCGCACGCATTATTAGAACGTATAATTCTGTGTTCAATTTTATCTAAAGCACGCTCATTATCAATGTCTATTTTAACGCGAATAAACCCTTCTTTTTCGGCTCTAAGAATAGCTAGAAGCCTGTGAGAAGGAATTCTACTTAAGGATTCTTCCCAGTCAAAATAGTCTCTAAATTTTTGAGCCTCTTCTGCATCTGCTTTTGTTTTTATCACTTTAGAAGAGATCATAGCATAGCGTTCTAGTTGATAACGTATATTATTACGAATATCTGTACGTTCGTTTATCCATTCGGCTATAATATGGCGTGCACCTTCTAAAGCATTATCAACAGAGTCAATGTCACCTTTTAAATACCTGTAAGCTGTCGATTCTAAGTCGTTAGAATTTTGACTCATAATTATTTTTGCTAAAGGCTCTAAACCGCTTTGTCTTGCTTTTTCAGCCTTTGTTTTTCTGCTTTTTTTATAGGGAAGATAAATGTCTTCTACAGTAGTTAAATCTTGAGCATTTTCTATTTTTTGTTTTAGCTCTGGCGTTAAAACGCTTTGTTCTTGTAGCGCCTTTAAAATCGTTTTTTTTCGTTTTTCAATGGCCTCAAACTGTTCTTTGTATTTTACTATTTCTCCTAGTTGTACTTCATCTAAGTTACCTGTTCGTTCTTTTCTGTAACGCGATATAAAGGGGATTGTACACTCTTCGTTTAATAAAGCAATGGTGTTTTTTACAGAATGTTGAGAAAGCGTAGTGTTGGAAGTTATATAGGAAATTAGCTGTGTCATGATTTTAAAAAATAAAACGAATGTACTAAAGTTCTATTTAATTTTTAAGATACCTCCAAAAGGATTTAATACCAATTTATTTTTTTAATGTGGCGTAACTAATTTAATAATTGTTGTAATATAAAAGCTTTAAAACCATTGCTAGGTTTTAAGGTTTCAGAAGTTTGCCTTCTTGCCAATACACCATGCCAGCTATAAATTAAAAATTGCCCTATGAGATTAAAATCTAATGTATCGTTTATATCTTGTTGCTTCTTAATATCTATTAAACACTGGTTGTAAATATGCTCTAGTTCGTTGAATTTATCGTTATTATATATAGAACTCATCTTGACTTTTTATATTTCCTAAAAAACGGCTAAAATTCACCCACATTTCGTTGCTTTTTTCATTCGTAGCGCTGCTATGACTTTCAAAAAGCACCTTATTTGGTCAAATTTTAAACCATTTTAGGTTAAACACAAAAAGGTAAGATGACTTCATTTCCAAGGAAAGGCTATTCATAATAATTTAAAAATATTTACTTATTGAAAATCTTAAAAAACTATCGTCTTTAAAATTTGATAGTATGAATTCAGATTGATTTATGTTACTAAAAATCCGGGTTTCAATTTCGGCTGTCCAAGTACTTCCAAAGCGTCTGGATGCTTCCATACTAAAAATTTTACTACTCGATTCTAGATCTGTTATCCCTCCAATTAAAATTGAGGTGTCTTGCGTATCGTTAAAAGCAATTCTACTACCAAAAAATACATCATTTTGTAATGCATTTAGGGCGAACTCATCACGTTGGTCGTAAAGGTACTCTCCAAGTAAACCAATATCTAGTCCATTACCATCTATATTACTAAACGTATATTCCAGACCTGCTACCAATGCAAAAAAGTTTTGAGCTTCTGCATTTCTGTATATAGATTCCAACTTCCATAAAAATGCTTCATGAGTTACTTGTAAATCTATTCCTGTTTGATGTATTACTGGATAAAATGCGTTAACATTACCTAAATTGTCGAATGTAAAAAGTGGCTCACGTCCATGTCCAAAAAAATGAGACAAACCAATATCGAAAGCACCAAAATAATGGCTCCACCTAAAAGCAATATCTTGTCGCCATTCTTCTGCATCACTCTCATAACCAATAGCATCTTTATCGATAACTACAGGGAAACGAAAACGTCCTTTTTCACCAGAAAATGTGCGTTCACGATGATAGGGTAAATAGAAAAAATTGAATGTCCCATAGTTATCTGTTGTTAATGAGAACTCAACCATAGGTTGCCCCAATTTTTCTTCACCATCAAAAGATTCTACAGCATCGGTTTGATTTATAATATCCACCAAATGATTACTTTCTGTAACACCCCAGTATATTTTTTTTAAACCTATATTTATTTCCCATTTTCCTTTCGCTTTTTGATAGTAAAGCTCTCTAATATCCCAATGTGTTCTAGGATTATCAATATCTAAACGAAAAAAAGTAACAATAGTTATACTTTCTTTTCCTTTGTTCCAATCTACAGAATATTTAGGTTGAATTGAAAGTGATGGAAAATGATCTTTTTGATTTTTAAATTGTCCTTTATCTGGAAAAAATCTATACTCTGCACCAATTTCAACTTCAAAATTTTGTTCTACTTTATTTTCTTGAGCAAACGAGATTAATGTTATTAAAATTGCTAATAAACTAGTTGTTCTTCTTGCTATATCCATAATACGATTTAAAAAAGGGAACCAAGATTTATATAAACTTTCCTGATTCCCCACTATTAATCACTATTAATCAAATTAGTCATTTTATTTCCCAGCTCTTTGCAGTGCTGCTTGTGTAAAATCATTATCACTTAAACCAGAATCGAAATTATAATTACTAAAATTTAGTATGGTTTCTTTATTGCTTTGGTGATTTACCATGTGAAATTTTGATGCTCTCCAAAATTTGTTTTTATACAATTTATAGTCGCTATAGGTTAACGTTTTTAATAATGCATTTTTACGATCATAGAATTCGGCCTTTTCAATTCTATATCCTTTGTTTTTATTGTATGTAATCACTCTTCTTGCATAACCAGATTTTGGATCTACCGGATCTTGTTCAACAATTAACAAATCACCTTTTTCCTCTAAAAACTTATAGGTGTATTTTTCAACTTCTTGAGATGATAAATCTTCATACGCAAACTCACTGCCTACAAAAGGTCCTGATTTATTATTTGATGAAATCCTCTTAACACGTTTAATGGATGGTAAAAATAACCACTGGTCGTCTGATCCAACTTTATGCGTAAATGTTAACGTTGAGGTCCCTTTTACATCTTTAGGGCTATTAAACACGATTAATGATTTGTCGCCATCTTCTGTTAACTCTAATGTTTTTGTTGTTAACGAACGTTCGCTGGTTTGACCATTTTTGTTTTTCAAGGTCATTTTTAAATCCACAACCGAGCTATTAAAACCCAAATCTGCTTGCTCTGCAGCTTTTGCAATTTCTAAACCTTTGACTTCTGGTGATTGCGCATTTGCTAGCATTGTAAAGGTTACTACTATAAGTACGATGATTTTTTTCATTTTTATGATTTTTTCGTTTTTTGATTTATTTATCTAATACTATTTGTGGTTGTTTTTTTTCGACTAGAGAAAGACGTTCTTCTTTACTTGCTGTTAAAATGAGTAGTGATGGTAATAAAACAAAGTCTATTATTAATGCCGCTATAATAATAATAACAGTTATTCTAGCCATGTAACTATTTAATGCAAAGGAAGATGTTGATAGTACAGCAAACCCAGCTAGTAAAACTATAGTTGTGGTAACTAAAGCTTTACCTACGGTTTCAAAAGCGTAGATTACGGCTTGTTTAGCATCATAACCTAATTCTCTTCTTGCTCTTAAGAATTTACTCATAAAGTGAACTGTATCGTCTACAATAATACCTAGAGTCATTCCAAAAACTATTACCATTCCAGTATTTATTTGTCCTTTGTAAAGGGCCCAAATACCAAACCCTACCAATACAGGAGTAACATTAGGAATAATGCTTAATAATCCAAGTTTAAAGTTTTTTAGAGCAAACATTAAGACTAGTGATATTAAAATTAATGCTATAATATTTCCCTTTAACATGCTGTCTGCTTGTCTAAATCCTAGCTTAGAGAACATTACTGTTGGGCTTACTCCTATAGCATGCATAGCTTCTGGAGTGTTGTTTTTTAGCCAATCTTCTCCTCTTTTAGAAAATGCTATCATTTCTGCACTGGATATGTTTTCTACCGTAGCAGTAACTCTTGTCTCAGATTTATCTACATTAATTTGATTATTTAAATCGAGTCCAAAAGGCAACGATAATTCATAAAGTAATAAATATTGAGCCGCTTCTTCTCTGTTATCGGGGATGCGGTAATAAGCAGCATCGTCTCCATGCATAGAACGATTAACACGTCTTGCTACTTCACTAAATGCATTGACATGGATTACTTCTGGCTGTTCCTTAAGCCAATATTCAAAAGCATTTAAATGTTTAAGATATTCTGGGCTATTTATACCACCACTTTCACCGCTACCAACAGCATATTCGACGTTATAAATACCTGTTAAATTTTTACTTATATAATCTGTACTATTTCTAAATTCTACGGTTTTATCAAAATAATTTATAAACTCATCATTAAACGTATTTCTGCTAGCCAGATATGTTAATCCCGAAATAATGACTACAGAAATTAGTGTTAACTTAACAGGTTGTTTTACTACAAAGTTTCCAAAAGATGTATACCAAACCGTTTTATCTGCTTTGTCTTCTTTATGGGCTTTAGCTTTTACTGGTAAAATTGCCATTAATGCAGGTAATGTTGTTGTTGAAAACATAAAAGCCATTAACATTCCAAAAGCTGTAATATTTCCTAAATCCCAGAATGGAGGAACATCACCAAAATTCATAGTTAAAAAACCTATAACAGTAGTTAAACTAGTTATAAATACGGGCATAAAATTAAGGCGTATAGATTCTATTAATGCATCGATTTTATTTAATCCATCCTTGCGCATTTTTTGTAGCATGGTTACCAAAATATGTATACTATCAGCAACGGCTAATGTGAGAATCATTGTTGGAAAAACAGCCGATGGTGGGGTAAGTTTAATACCCATTATGCCAACAAAACCTACAGCACTTAATATTGAAAATAGCACTACAACTAGTGTCGCTAACATGCTGTAAAAGTTCCGGGTTAATATTAATGTTGTTATGATTACTATTATTAGCATGATCATGGTTAACATCATATCTCTCATAGAAGCTTCAAAGAAAGCCGTATTCATAGGAATTAATCCAGATGTGTGAACTTGAAATTCTGGATGTTTTTCTTTAAAGTTGGAAATCATATTTCTAACAAAAGGTGTTACTTCCCCCGGAATTTCATCAATATTCTTACCAGGTAATTTAACCGTGATATTTATAGCGGTAACACTCCCATCTTTATTAATTATTCGATCTACCAGTAAAGGCTCTTTCAAAGCTATTCTTTTAATTTTAATGATGTCTTCATTAGTTTTAAGCGAAGATTCGTACGATAAGTCATCTACATAGAGGTCATCTCCTTCAGCCCTTGTATGCTGATAGTTAGTTATGGCATCAACTCTAGAAGAATAGGGTGTGTTCCAAGCTTCTGTTGTTAATTCTTCAATAGCTACTAAATTTTCTTTAGTAAAAACATTTTTATTTGAAGGTGATAAAACAAGGATAACATTATCATCTTTTGTGAATTTTTCTTGTAGGGCATCAAAGGCCTCTAATTCTGGATTGGATTTACTAAAGAATACATGGTAATCGCCATCGAATTCCATATTCCCCTGGGATGCAAGTCCCATTGCTAAGATTAGTGTTGAGATTAATACAGGCCATTTGTAGCTTATAACAAATTGAGCCCATTTTTTAGCGAATGAGTTCGTAAAACTTTTTGCTTTTTTTAATTGATTCATAAGTGTCGTTTTTTGATTGATGATTGATTTACTCGATAATCGAGATTTAAATGCTCCAAGGCTTGCCTCGAAATGAAAATGTTTTTTTCAATGAATACCTTGTGGACTTGCCCCGAGGTAGTTTACTTATTTGTTTTTCGTTATGTTTCTTTCATTATATGTATTAGACGTTTGTATTAAATAATTAGTGGACAAAAAATTAAAATAAATTAATAATTGACCAGTCGACTATTAATTGATTAAAAAAATATTACTTTAATAATACGTTTTTAATCATATTCATAACATTATCAATAGGGTAGGAGCTTTTCATCTCTTTCATTGTCACCATAGCTCCTTTACCTGCATCTTCTATAAATGCAGCTATATCTTCGGCTTTCATAGGGTTAGTTATTTCTCCTAAATCTTTAGCTTCTTGAACAACTTCTGTAATCCTTGATAAAACTAATTTAGTTTTAACTAATATGGCATTTCTAATTTTTTCGCTATGCTCTGCCATTTCACTACTTAAATTACAAGCCATACAACCCTTTTGGCAATCCATTTCACTTTTTAAAACATTAACTCTATATTCATGAAAATCTATTAGGCGTTTTTTAGGAGATTTTGTTTTATCTCCTAGAATTTCTTTTTCAGGAGGAAACATTAGAGAAAAATATTTCTCTATAGCTTTGATTACAAAATCTTCTTTAGATTCGAAATAAAAATAGAAAGACCCTTTAGGTACTTCTGCAGCTTTAACAATATCATTGACGCTGGTAGCATTATAACCCTTACTCCATAAAATTTCCATTCCTTTCTCTAGAAGGAAATCTGCTTTAGCATCATGTTTAGTTGTTTTTAACATAATTTAAATTCCAGAACAAAAGTATGACCACTCGTCTAGTACTTCCAAATTTTAAATGTTAATTTTTAGTAAGTGAGAGAAATTTAGAGGTATGGTACTTTTACTAATATGTTAAAGCAAAAAATACCGCTAATACTAAATGAAAAATTTATTGTTGTAATAAAATAAACGAGAACTTGAGTTATTTATATTGTAGTTATATATTGAGATTAACAAAAGAGCAATGCTTAAGCCACGTTTTTTATTAAATCGAAACAAGGGCATTTTTTACAACGTTTATTTTCGCCCTTTTTATATTTATCACAACACTTACTTTTTACTTTGTTTGAGATAATACCTTTTTCTTTAAGTTGTTTTAATGCTTTTTTCTGTTTCTTCTTTCCCAAAATCTAGCGCTATAATTTAAATCGATGCAAAAATAATAATTTTTAATAAATCTAAATAAGAATTGATGTTAAAAAAAAGATTATCTCAATATTGAGATAATCTTTTTTATAGTTAGTAGTCTATATGCTTACTTAACAGTAAGTGTATATTGTGGTGTTGGGTTTAACGGACAAAAATATACGTATTCTCCCTTTTCTAATTTAGTAGCCTGAGATTTTTCTACTTTACCATCTTTTACTACAGCAGTAACATAAGCTGTTTTAATATGGTTTTCTGGTTTACTTGCATCTTTCCCTTTTGGTACTAAAACTAAACCTACATCTTTCCCAGCATGGTTGTTAGATACAGCAAATACATAAGTACCTTCGCTAACTGTTAATCCTTTTTGTGTAAACTCTCCTTTAGTTTGTTCTAAAGAGATTGTTTTTACGTCCTTCATCATTGCATCTTGTGCATTAGAGTTTAATGTGAATGCTAGTACGATTACTAAAATTGAAATTACTTTTTTCATTGTTTTAATGTTTGCGGCTTTCGCCTTGGTTTTAATTATTTATTGTTATGTTATACCAATTCTACCATAAAATGCGACATATAATTCGTTTCTTTTACATGATTTCTGCATTAAAAAAATAAACCGTAGCTAAGGCTATGCTTGATTTTTATGCTTTGAACTCCTGTAAAATAACTCAAATTATTTATACCTCATTTTATAGCAAAATTGGTATTATACTTGTACTTAGTTTAATTCTTGAGCTACAGGAAAATCAATAGCCACATCTGTTAGATTATGAAAAGTGTTTGTTACTGTAATTATTCCTACTGCTATAACTAAATCTACTAGGTTTTCTTTGGTATATCCTGCATTATAAAATGCTTCTTTAGTAGATTCACTTACTTTTCCCTTGGTTTCTGCAATCTCCTTAGAAATAATTGCTAAAGCATTTAATTTAGAATTCCATGATGCTTTACCTTGTCTTAATTCTAAGATTTGATCGTCTTTTAATCCTTTCATTTTACTAATAGCCGTGTGCGCAGATTGACAGTATCTACAGCCGTTTACTTGGCTAATTGCTAAGTCAACAACTTCTTTTTCTTCTGCTGTTAATGACGTTTTTGAGTTTGAGAATTGTAAATAATCACCCAATGCAGTTTTGGAATGCGCCATAGCAGCATAGATGTTAGGAACAAATCCTAAAGCTTTATTTAAATTGTCGAAAATAGCTTGATTACTTTCACTTACTTCGTCTTTTGTAGGGACATTAAATGTGCTCATTTTTATAATTTTTTAATTGTTTTTAAATCTTGGTACAAAGGTGATATGATTATGAGATTTATACCATGTAATCATTTCCTTTTAACTTGTCAATTTTTCCTTTATTGGTTTTAAATTGTTGTATTGGTGTTTATGTAAGGTCTTTCTGCGTCACAATAGTAATCGTGTATGTGCTTTTGATCACAATGCGTTTTAGGAGAAATAGTATTGATTGGGTTTTGTCTTTTACTGCTAAATATTTCAATTAAATTGAATATGGATATATGTTTTAAATTCATAACTTTGTTTTTTTTGTTATACAGTACAAAGTTGAACTAAAATTATTGGAAAGAAAATGAAGAGATTGCCTTTAAAGATGTCAATTCTTCCTTAAAAAGCTTTTTTTAAGTTGCTTTTTGAAGTCTGAAGGAGATAAAGATGTATGTTTTTTAAATAACCGGCTTAAATGGGAAGCATCATCAAATCCAATGTTATATGCAATTTCCTTTGTTGTTTTATCGGTATAGATAAGTAAACGTTTTGCTTCTAGTATAATACGTTCATGAATAATTTGTAGTGGACTGGTGCTTAGTTTAGCGAAATTATTTGATAAGGTTTTAGGGGATTTAAATAATTTGTCTGCATAATAAGACACACTATGTTCTGTTTTAAAATGAGCTTCTACTAATAAATTAAACTCGCGAAGTAAATCTATTTTGGTGTTTTTTGAAGATTCAATAAAACCTTCTTTAGCTTTTAATAAACGTGTACTTATAATAATAAAACGCGCCATAAGCATACGTAACATTTCTGCTTGAATGGTATCTTTGGTATCTAATTCATCTAAAAAGACTTCATGTAAAGTTGTTAGTTTTCTTTGTTCTTTTTCGTTTAAACCAATGATTGGAATGTGTACATTTCCAAAGAATAAAATTCCAGCACAACTTACTTCCTGATCGTGATCTTTTATACAATAAAACTCTCGGTTAAATTGGTATATAACCAGGTTTTTACCTGATACAAATTGAAAATATTGCACTGTAGTTAAAGCAAAAATACTATTAGGCGCTATAGTGTATGGAATACTATCTACAATAATTTCTGCCTGCGATGTTGTTGTTCTTACAAAAGTGTATAAATCGGGTTGTTTTGTTGTTCTATAAGGTGTTAGTAATTCCTCATCTCCTATTTTTAGGATCGCTTTGGTAGAAAATTCAGTAAATGTTTGTTGCATGTAGAGTTTGTCTTATTATCTCTTATAACATTACAGAGCTGTTTATACTATTTATACCAATTCTTAAATGGATTAATTTCCAGAAGAAGCCTTAACCTTTGCTTCCTCTATCATTTTTTCACTTGGTAAAACAACTATGTTGACGCGTCTGTTTTTTGCACGTCCTTCTGTAGTAGAGTTATCGTAAATAGGTTTAGTTTCTCCAAACCAATTCGTTGTTAATCGGCCTGAGCTAATTCCATTTTGTGTTAAAAAATTAGTTACAGATTCTGCTCTATTTTTTGATAGTGTCATGTTGTAATTTGCATCTCCAGAACTATCTGTATGACCAACAATTAACATATTGGTATCTGGGTTTTCCTTAAAAATTGATATGAGTTTATTTAGTGTGCTTTCAGATGCTGTATTGATGTTATGCTTGTTAGTAGCAAAGTATACCCCACTTCCGTCTTCAAAAGTAACAACAATGCCTTGGTCAACACGTTCAACTATTGCTCCGGGGACTTCTTCTTCAATTTTTTGAGCTTCCTTATCCATTTTGTTTCCAATAAGCACTCCAGCAGCACCTCCAACAACACCGCCTATAATAGCGCCTAACTCACCATTACCACCTTTACCTGCGTTATTACCTATAATAGCTCCTAAAATAGCGCCACCAGCTGCTCCTATCACAGCTCCTTTTTGTTTGTTATTTGCATTTTGAATTGGTTTACAATTAGAGAAAGTAAACGTAATTACAATGGCTAATAAAATGATTGAAATTTTTTTATAAAATGTTTTCATAGCTTTAATTATTTAATTTTTTTTAAATCGAAATTACCGATATGTAGAATTTATAATTTTGAAAAATTCATAGTAATTATAAAAGGAGACCCTTCAACAGAAACAGTCTGTTTCCATTGCATTGTAGTATCTGATAAAGCAGAAAGGTTTAATCTAAATCCTTGATTAGTAATTGATTTTCTTTTTTTGTTGGTAGGTTTTAGTAGAAAGTCATATAACCCAGTTACTTTATCTACTTCGTCTATCGTGAAAATAAAATGTCTGTCACCATTATTACAACTGGTATTATTGATAGTGTAAATACCTGTATTGTTATTTGGAATAAATTTCCATGTACTGTTCTCGAAACAGCTTTTATTTTCATCATCTAAAAGTGTGACATTGAACGTTCCCGATTTATTGTAGGTTATAGAATTTAATGTCCAATCGCCTTTAATTACGTTATTAGATGTTCTAACGGTCTTAGAACTACCACATGAAAACAGAGTTAGGGTTAATACTATTAATGCTATTTTTTTCATAAACTTTTAATTTTTCAATTCAAGTGAAATTAATAAAGACACCTTTTTTAAAGGTTTGTTTTCTTAACTTCTTTATGGTTATTTACGAAAAAACAAAGCATTTAGTTCATTTTTGAACCAAATGTCGAAGTTGCAACTTTTAAGCTTTGGTGTTATCAATCATAATATTTAACTCACTTGCAACCCATTACCTACACTAGCGTCATCAGGATTAATAAATACTAAATTACCTTCGGGTGTCTCTGTCATTAAAATCATACCTTCGCTTTCTACACCACGTAAGGCTCTTGGAGCAAGATTTACGAGAACAGTAACGCGTTTTCCTATCACTTCTTCGGCAGAAAAGCTTTCGGCAATTCCAGATACGATTGTTCTTGTGTCTATACCCGTATCGACTTTAAGTTTTAGCAGTTTTTTAGTTTTTGGCATTTTTTCGGCTTCCAAAATAGTGCCTACACGAATGTCTAATTTTGTAAAGTCTTCAAAAGTAATGGTGTCTTTTTGTGGGGCTACTGTTTTATTAGCAGCTTCATTCGCTTTTTTACTAGCCTCTAGCTTATCTAATTGTGCCTGTATGGTTGCATCTTCTATTTTGGTGAATAGTAATTCGGCTTTACCCTTTTGAATTTGGTGTTGGGCAGGTAGTAAGACATCAGCAGTTGAAATGTCGTTCCATGATATCTCGACTGCACTCGATGTGATATTAAGAATGCCTTTAAGTTTTCCAGAAGTAAATGGTAAAAATGGTTCACTTAATGTGGCCAAAGCAGACGCAATTTGCAACGCCACATACATAATAGTTTGCGTGCGCGCTTCATCTTCTTTTATGGTTTTCCAGGGTTCTTCATCGGCGAGATACTTATTTCCTAAACGCGCTAAATTCATTAATTCCTGACCTGCTTCTCTAAAACGGTAACGCTCTATAGAACTAGCAATAACATTTGGATAGGCTTTTATGGCTGCTAAAGTATCTTCATCTATTTTTTGGAAATTAGACGGCTTTGGTACAATGCCTTCGTAATATTTGTTAGTTAGTACCACAACACGATTAATAAAATTACCAAAAATAGCCACCAACTCGTTATTATTTCTAGCTTGAAAATCTTTCCAGGTAAAATCGTTATCCTTAGTTTCTGGCGCATTAGCATTTAAAGCATAACGTAATACATCTTGCTGTCCTGGGAATTCCTTTAAATAATCTGGTAACCAAACCGCCCAGTTTTTTGAGGTAGATAATTTGTTGCCTTCTAAATTTAAAAATTCGTTAGCTGGAACATTATCAGGCAAAATATAAGAGCCTTCTGCCTTTAACATTGCAGGGAAAATAATACAATGGAAAACAATATTATCTTTACCTATAAAGTGCACTAATTTAGTGTCCTTGTCTTTCCAATATGGCTCCCAATCTTTGCCTTCGCGAGCAGCCCATTCTTTGGTAGAAGATATGTAGCCTATAGGTGCATCGAACCACACATAAAGTACTTTGCCTTCGCCGCCTTTGGCTGGTACTGGAATTCCCCAATTTAAATCACGGGTTACGGCTCTTGGACGTAGACCATCATCAATCCAGGATTTACATTGTCCATAAACATTAGGCTTCCAATCTTTTTTATGGTCTTTTAAAATCCATTCTTTTAAGAACGCTTCATGTTTATCTAAAGGTAGATACCAATGTTTGGTTTGTTTTAATGTGGGGGTATTTCCTGTGATTGCCGATTTAGGATTAATTAAATCGGTTGCGTTATGGCTGGTACCACACTGTTCACATTGGTCACCATAACTTTCTTCGAAGCCACACTTTGGGCATGTACCAATAATAAAGCGATCTGCTAAAAACTGATTAGCTTTCTCATCATATAATTGCTCGGAAGTTTCTTCTATAAATTCATCTTTTTTATCTAAGGTTTTAAAAAACGCCGATGCTGTTTCATGATGAATAGGAGCAGAGGTACGCGAATAATTATCGTATGTGATCCCAAAATCTTCAAACGACTGCTTTATAATAGCGTGGTATTTATCAACAATATCTTGAGGTGTTACACCTTCGTTTTTTGCTTTTATAGTTATTGGTACACCATGCTCATCACTACCTCCAATAAATGCAACATCATGTCCTGTTAAGCGTAAATAACGTGCATAGATATCGGCAGGGACATAAACCCCTGCTAAATGACCTATGTGTATAGGGCCATTAGTATAGGGAAGGGCAGTGGTGATGGTATAGCGTTTTGGCTTATTCATTTTGAAACTCTTATTGTTAGATCGATCACAGTCGAATTCTTCTTCATTTAAAGGCGTAAAAGTACACATTTTAAGGGCTTATCTGAAAAAAAATATGCTACTCTTAAAACTATTGAATACAAGAGTTATAATTGAAATCCCGCCTTTATGCAGGATTAGTTCAACTTACAATTTTAATTTCGTCATGCGAGGTATTAAAATTGAGTTTCACTAAAAAAATGTACATTTACAGTATGTCAAAAAAACAACTCATTATAAGTCTGTTTTGTGCCATTTTTTTCTTCGGAAATAAAGCCATAATAGCTCAAAATACGCCAATTGAAAAACAGAATACTACTGTGAAACAACCACCATATTTAAAAGCAGGAGACACGGTTGCTATAGTTGCCCCTGCAGGTATTTTAAAAAACAGGGAAGCAGAAATAACCAAGGCCAAAGTGCTTCTTAAGCGTTGGGGATTACACGCTATTGTTAGTAAACATGTATTTAATAAAGCAGACCATTTTGCAGGGACAGATGATGAGCGCTGTGAAGACTTTCAAAAAGCGTTGGATGATCCAAAAATTAAAGCCATTTGGTGTGCCAGAGGAGGCTATGGCTCGGTAAGAATACTAGATAAACTGGATTGGTCTAAGTTTAAAAAACATCCAAAATGGGTGATTGGGTATTCAGATATTACAGCGATTCACAACCAAATTCATAATGAAGGTGTACAATCCATACATGCTATGATGTGTACTAGTTTACAAGATACTTCCGAAACTATAGAAGAGACCATAGCCACATTTAAAAAGGCCATTTTTGGAACGGCTTTAAATTACACCTTAGTAGGATCTAAATATAACCAAGTAGGCTCTGCTACAGGTAAATTAGTAGGAGGCAATTTAACAATGTTGCATACCATGTTGGGATCTAAAACGAGTATAGATACCTCTGGTAAAATTTTATTTATTGAAGAAATAGGGGAGTATAGGTATCATGTAGATCGTATGTTGCAAAGTTTAAAGCGTGCTGGATATTTCGATAATTGTAAGGGGCTCATTATTGGCGATTTTACTAAAACAAAAAAGAATACCACACCTTGGGGTAAGTCTACACAGCAATTAATACTAGATGTTGTAAGTGAATATGGTTTTCCTGTAGCGTTTAATATGCATGCTGGTCATGCAAAGGATAATAGAGCGCTAATTCTAGGTAGAAAAGTTGAGCTAATAGCAACTAAAGAGCAGGCTAAGGTTGTGTTTGAATAAAATATATATTCTCTAACGAAACATTGAAATTATGGGACTATTAAATAAGTTATTTGGTAAAAAAAAGAATGTAAGAAAGCGTGAAGGTAACCCTGATGTTTATGATATGCCTTCTGAAAATGAAAGGATGAATTGGGGTATGGAAAAGCCAGGTTAACGTTGCATTATTTTGAAAGTTGTTTAGCGAACCCTAAGAACGGACAAGATTATTTTTCGATAAAGGCAAGAGTAGAGGACCATGGAAAAACAGAACATATATGGCTTCTTGAACCTAATTTTGATAGTGATGGTAATATTTATGGTATCGTTGGAAATGAACCTATTGATGTAAAAAATGTAGCTATTAATCAAAACATAGGGATTACTTTAGATTATGTATCGGATTGGATGATTATTGAGAATGGAAGACTTATAGGGGGTTATACGATTAGAGCTATAAGAGATGGGTTAACTGGTGGTGCTTTAGAAAATTTTGACAAAAGTTTAGGAGGTATGTTTATAGATGAAGGCGAAGATTATTTTATGCCAAATTTTGAAACTCCAGAAGGTGCTATTTTAGCTTTAGAAGAAGCTTATGATAATGATGATTTAGAAGAAGCTATTGCTTGTAAAGACTTCTATAAAGAAGCCGAGTTTATGTTGAAAAAAACAGTAAAAATAGACCTTGATGAGTCTCTTGTTACTAAAACGGCCGATGTGTTAAAACTTTCGTTTATAGAAAACATGAAAGAACACGGAATGCCTAAATTTACAGGTATTAAAAGAGCTTTTAGAAGACAGAAAGTATCCGATGAGCATTATATAATCACAGAAATTTGTTATTATCCAGATGGCGGAAAATCTTCAGAAAAATTAAATACTTATAAAGTAAATAATCAATGGAAAGTTCTTGGATTAGAGAACTAATGTGCCTCCAACCAATTATCACCAATATCTAAATCGACATCCAAAGGCACCGCTAATTTAAATGCGTTTTCCATTTCGGTTTTAATAAGGGTTTTCATGGTTTCTAATTCGGGTTTGTAAACATCAAACACCAATTCATCATGCACTTGTAGCAGCATTTTTGTTTTATAATTCCCTGCTTCAAGTTTGTTATGAATATTAATCATGGCTATTTTAATAATATCGGCGGCACTCCCTTGTATAGGGGCATTCACAGCATTACGCTCAGCAGCACCTCGTACTACGGCATTTCGGGAATTAATATCTTTTAAGTAACGACGTCTCCCTAAAACCGTTTGTACATACCCATTATCACGAGCAAAATCCACTTGCGTACTCATATAGTTACGTAGTTTAGGATACGTTTCATAATAGGTGTCTATAAGTTCTTTAGATTCTTTTCTGGATAAATTGGTTTGATTACTTAAACCAAAGGCAGAAACGCCATAAATAATCCCAAAGTTTACTGTTTTGGCATTACTACGTTGTTCTCGTGTTACTTCGTTAATAGGCACATTAAATACTTTTGCTGCAGTAGAAGCGTGAATGTCTTCTCCATTTTTAAATGCCGAAATCATGGTCTCTTCTTCACTTAATGCTGCAATGATGCGTAGTTCTATCTGGCTATAATCGGCAGCTAACAGTGTGTAATCTTTATTTCTTGGTATAAAAGCTTTACGTACTTGTCGACCACGTTCGGTACGAATAGGAATGTTTTGCAGGTTAGGATTGTTGCTACTTAATCTGCCTGTAGCAGCTACAGTTTGCATGTAATCGGTATGGACATGATTTGTATTGCTATCCACTTGATTAGGTAGTGCGTCTACATAAGTACTTTTTAGTTTAGATAGCCCTCTAAATTCTAATATGCTTTGGATAATCTCATGATCTTTTGCCAGATAGCTCAAAATGTCTTCGGATGTTGAATATTGCCCCGTTTTAGTTTTTTTAGGTTTATCTACTAATTTTAGTTTTTCAAACAAAATCACACCTAATTGTTTAGGCGATGCTATGTTAAATTCTTCTCCGGCTTCGGTGTAAATTTTAGCTTCTAACGTTTTAATATCCTTATCAAGTTCTTCAGATAAGGTATTTAAAAATGTTTTATCAAGATTAATACCTTCTAGTTCCATAGCGGCTAAAACGCGTAGTAAAGGCACTTCAATGTCATCAAATAATTTTTGTGTATTGGCTTCACCTAGTTCATTTTGAAAATGTGCTGCAAGCTGAAGCGTTATATCTGCATCTTCAACGGCGTACTCTGTTTGTTTTTCCAAAGGAACGTCTCGCATTGATAATTGGTTTTTGCCTTTTTTACCAAGTAACGTTTCAATAGAAATTGGTGTGTAATTTAAGTAGGTTTCGGCAAGTACATCCATGTTGTGGCGCATATCTGGATTAATTAAATAATGCGCTAACATGGTATCGAATAATTTGCCTTTTACTTCAATATTATATTTTGCTAGTACCTTGATGTCGTATTTTAAATTCTGACCTATTTTTTCAATTGTTTCACTTTCAAAAAACGGACGTAATGCTTCAATGAGTTCCTGAGCTTCGTCTTTATCTTCTGGAAAAGGAAGGTAAAACCCTTTGCCTGTTTCCCAGGAAAAAGCAATGCCAACAAGTTCTGCGGTTAAAGGGTTTAGTCCAGTTGTTTCAGTATCAAAACAAACCGATGTTTGCTGCATTAGATTTTTAATAAACAGTTTAGTAGCTATGCCAGATGCTATACTTTGATAAAAATGAGAGGTCGTCTCAGCAGTATTTCTGGTGTATGCTGTAGTGCTTTCGGTTTCACTGGAAGCATCGTCGCCAAATAATGAAAATTGTCCTTGACCAGCAGGGGCTTGTTTTTTAACTGTTTTTGTTTCGGGAGATGCTGCGGTTGTTGTTTTTGTTGTAGGTGCTTCGACAGAAAATGTCTTTAAAAAATTATCTGTTAGACGTCTAAATTCTAGTTCCTGAAAAATTTGCTTTACACTTTCAATATTAGGTTCAGACATTTCAAAATCTTGAGCATCGAAAGTAACAGGCACGTCCAGCATAATGGTTGCTAGTTTTTTTGAGAGTAATCCCAATTCGCCATTAGCTTCAATTTTCTCTTTCATTTTACCTTTAAGCTCATGTGTATTCGCTAAAAGATTTTCCATGCTGCCGTATAGCGCTAAAAATTTTTTAGCTGTTTTTTCTCCTACTCCAGGTAATCCGGGGATATTATCACTGGAGTCACCCATCATTCCTAAAAAGTCAATAACTTGTAGCGGGTCTTTTACCTCAAACTTTTTTTGTACTTCTGGAATTCCCCAAGTCTCATAACCGCCTCCAAAAACTGGGCGGTACATAAAAATATTTTCAGAAACCAATTGCGCAAAATCCTTGTCTGGTGTGACCATGTAAGTTTTAAAGCCTTCTTTTTCTGCTTGTTTGGAGAGCGTGCCAATTATATCATCGGCTTCGTAGCCTTCCTTAACCATAATGGGGATTTGCATGGCTTTTAAAATGTCGTATATATATGGCACAGCTATTTTTATGGCTTCGGGAGTTTCGTCTCTGTTCGCCTTATAAGCCTGGTACATTTCCACGCGATCTGCACTGCCTCCTTTATCAAAACAAACAGCTAAATGGTCTGGTCGTTCACGCTTTATAACGTCTAAAAGGGAATTCATAAATCCTAAAATAGCAGAAGTATTTGTTCCTTTGGAATTTATTCTTGGGTTTTTAATAAAAGCATAATAACCACGAAAAATAAGTGCATAAGCATCTACTAAAAAAAGGCGTTTTTGATCAGACATGTTTTTTGTTTTGAAAGAAAATCAAAACTACGAAAAGTTAGGCTTAAAAACGATGTTTAAAAAGTTTTGGTTAATATAATGAGATCAAAATTATTTGCCATTGTAAAAAAGATAACCTTTCTAAAGCCTAAAGCCTAAAGCCTAAAGCCTAAAGCCTAAAGCCTAAAGCTTAAAGACCGCAACTCTTAACTATAAGTTAAATTAAATCTGTTTTTTTAGTATTCATTTAGAATACCACTATTTTTGATAAAAAAAATATGATGCGTTGGATTATTTTTCTAGTTGTTTTTGTAGTTGCAGATTTTTATGCATATCAAGCATTAAAAACAGTTTCCAAAAATAACTGGATTCATTTACTATATTGGATAATCACTGTTTTGGTGGTAGGTAACTTTGTGTTTCAATATTATGGCCTTAATAGAAGAGATGGGTTTACACATGCTCATGCTTATGCTTTTGGGTTTCTTGTATTAATAGTAGTCCCTAAAATGCTTTTAATAGGAATTATGTTTGCCGAAGATATTTTTAGAGTGCCGCAAGCACTTTTTAGATATTTTACCGAAGGCGATACAGCTAAAGGAAAGTATATGCCATCGCGTAGAGGCTTTATAAGTAAACTGGCTTTAGGATTAGCAGCACTCCCATTTGCTTCAATTTTATATGGTATTTATAAAGGAAAATACAACTTTAAAGTTTTAAAATATACCTTGTCTTTTCAAGATTTGCCTGAAGCTTTTGATGGCTATAAGATCACTCAAATAAGTGATATACATTCTGGGAGTTTCGATAATAAGGATAAAGTAAGTTATGCTGTTGATCTTATAAATGAACAAAAGAGTGATGTTATATTTTTTACGGGTGATATGGTAAATAATAAAGCCGAAGAGATGTTACCTTATGTCGAGGTTTTTAATAAATTAAAAGCTAAAGATGGGCTATTTTCGGTGTTAGGTAATCATGATTATGGTGACTATGTTAACTGGAGTTCTCCTGAAGCTAAACGAAAGAATTTAGACGATTTAAAATCTATTCAAAAACAAATAGGGTTTGATTTATTGCTTAACGAAAGTAGATACATAAAAAGAGGTGAGGAAAAAATAGCAATTATTGGGGTAGAGAATTGGGGTGTAGGCGGTTTTAAACAAGCTGGCGATTTAAAGAAAGCAGTTAAGGATATTAGTAAAGATGATTTTAAAGTGTTGTTAAGTCATGATCCGTCACATTGGGATCATGAGGTAGTAAAAGATGATTATCATTATCATATCACTTTAAGCGGGCATACCCATGGGATGCAATTTGGTATTGAAATTCCAGGTTGGTTTAAATGGAGTCCCGTAAAGTGGCGCTATAAACATTGGGCGGGTATTTATGAGCAATTGGGACAATATATAAACGTAAACAGAGGATTTGGTTATTTAGCTTTTCCAGGCCGTGTAGGAATATGGCCCGAAATTACCGTGATAGAGCTTAAAAAAGGCCTGCATAACGCTTAATTGAGTGGAAATGTTATATTTGTAATACCATGCTTAGACTAAAACATTAAGACTATGTCAAAATTTGGAGAATTAATAGATGTTGATGTTCCTGTTTTGTTAGATTTTTATACAGAATGGAACGAACAATCTACTGCTATGCATCCTGTGTTACGTGATGTTGCAGCAGCTCTTGGCGATAAGGCAAAAGTAATTAAGATTGATGTTGAAAAGAATAAAGAACTAGCTGAAGCTTTACGTGTAAAAGGGTTGCCTACTTTAATTATTTACAAAGGTGGTGAAATGAAATGGCGCCAAAGTGGAGAGCAAGATGCCAATACACTTATAGGTATTATTCAACATTATGTTTAGAGCTTTAATGCATCGAAGCGATACCCCTTATTTGTAAAATAATCCAGAACTTTTGGTAATGTGTATTGCATATGTTTTGAAGCTTTAAAACTATCGTGAAACACAACAATACTCCCTTTACCAGTATTGGTGATTACATTTTTTAAACACTGCGCTTTGCTTATGGCATTATCCCAGTCGAATGCTATAACATCCCACATGATAATTTTATAGTCTTGATTAATTAATGCTTTGCCCTGTTTTCTGGTTATTTTTCCATAAGGAGGTCGGAATAAATTAATACTTTCAAATGTGCTATTATCAATTTTAGATTTAAAAATACGCTGGCAGTTTTCAGTATTTTTTATATAGTCTTTAGTTGTTGTTTGCCATCCCTTAATATGCGATTGTGTGTGATTGCCTATGGCGTGTCCAGAAGCTATAGTTTTTTTTAAAATATCAGGATGCTTTTCAACATTATCACCAATACAGAAAAAAGTAGCTTTCGCATTATAAGCCTCTAAAGTGTTTAATGTCCATTCTGTAATTTCGGGCGTAGGGCCATCATCAAAAGTTAAATAGATAACGTTCTCAGATGTCTTAATATTCCAGATATAATTAGGATAGAGATATTTTAATACTCTTGGTGTTTTTACTGGAATTAGCCTCATAATGTACGCTATTCTTCAGCCTCTTTTATAGTGCTATCACTAGACTGTATTGGAAGATCCTTATCCTCATTATTTTCAGGCACATCTTCATCATCATAAAAATATCTAAACTGTCTTAAATGATTGTTAAAAATGTCACCTTCTTTTTCGGCATAATCGGTATCATATTTTATTAATACATCTATCAAACTTTTATAGCGTTGAATATCTGTATAAATATCTTCAAATAGGCGTTCTTGATTTTTCTCAGATAAACTACTGTAGTACGTTAAGTTTTCTTGATATTTTTTACTTACTTTTTTAAATAGGTCTTGTGCTTTTTCTTTCGCCTCTACTTCATAATAAGCTCCTATATAAGGTTCTAACAATGTGTAAAAACCAAACTGTTCAACAGGCATGTTAGCCATAGCAATATCGGCTATTTCTTCGGCCTTATCTAATTTTTCTTCGTTTATAAGTTGTTCGACTAAGCGTGCTAAATTGCCTCTGTAAGTGATAGAGTTTTTACGTGTTTCTGGGTCATGGTAAATATCTGGGCTACCACTATTACCCCAATTCCAGTTTTTAACTTTGCTATACATAAGCTCTGTGTCCACACGTCCCATATCAAATGGGTTTGCTCTATCTACAGGAGTCCTAATGGGGACTAATTTGTAGCACATGCCATCAAGCTGTAAGTAATCTTTCATCCAGATATAATCATCGTCTCCAAAACTACCTCCTGTAAAATATATGGGGCGTTTCCAGTCGTTATTTGCCACTAGGTCTAGCATTAATAAACGATTTTTATATAGTACTCCAGATTTTATTCTAATGTCTATGTATGGTACAATTTGGTTAGCATCTTTTTGTTTTACAATACCACTTTTTAAAGCATTGCTTTTATTTACTGGGATGCGTAAATTTTCTGTGGGTAAGTAACTCGCATTTAAATCCTGACTTCTAATATCTGAAATATCAACGCCTTGACGTTCTAATAAATATTTATACTTAGTTTTAGGATTGCTGTCTGTAATAAAACTTAAAGCACGTTTAATATCTAAAGTATCTTTATTAAAGTCTTCAACTCTAATATAATCGTTTGTGCCGTATCTATAATTTGCATGCTCTAATTGAGAGGGGATCGGGTCACTTTCATAGGCTTTACGTTTCATTTGGTCTATATACCAATCGGTTTGAAATAGACTAGTATTAATTACTCTAACATCTGTTCTATACCCCTCAATTTCCTGAGCATACCAAAGCGCAAAAGTGTCGTTATCTCCAATGGTAAACAGTATAGCGTTCTCTTCGCAAGAATCTAGGTACTTTCTTGCCATTGCCTGTGCAGTATACTTGCCAGATCGATCATGGTCATCCCAGTTGTTTGCTGCTAGAATTGCTGGTACTAGAATTAAGCAAACTAAAGTAACAATAGGTGCTGCAAGTGTTTTAGGTAATTTGTTTTTTAGAGCATTATAAATGCCATATACACCAAGTCCTATCCAAATAGCGAACACATAAAAAGAGCCTACAACAGAATAATCGCGTTCTCTAGGTTCAAATGGACGTACATTAGTATATACTTGTATAGCAATTCCTGTGAATAAGAAAAAAACGAGCATCACCCAAAACCATTTTCTATCTGTATTAAGCAAAAAGAAAACACCAATTAAGCCCAATAAAAGCGGAAAGAAATAGTAAGTGTTTCTGGCTTTGTTGTTTTTTACGTCACTTGGCAACTTATCTTGCGATAGGCCTAAATGCCACTCATCAATAGGTTTAATACCGCTAATCCAATTACCATGATTGTCGTATTTGCCCTGTAAATCGTCTTGTCTACCGGCAAAATTCCACATAAAATAGCGCCAGTACATATAGCCTAATTGGTACTCAAACAAGTAAGCGATATTGCTCATTAGATCAGGTTTTTCTATATCGATATAGCTTTTGTGGCGTTTTAAAAAGGTCATATAATCCTCATAATCTACACGACCTTCGGCAACTTGACTTCTAAAACCAGCAACAACCTTACGAAGCTCGTTCTGCATTTTATATTCAGGTTTTAGGCTAAAATTTAAATAACCTGTAAACATCATATAATTTTCTCCATGCTCAGGGCTCCACATTCTAGGTAAAATTGATGCGTGTTTAGAGTTGTAATTTTGTTTGGCATCTTTCCAATCATTAACAATAACATATTCCCCTTTTTCTTCGTCTTTTTCGTATTTAGGTTTATCGTCTGTGTATGGATTGTTTTCATCTAAATATGCGAACTGATCTGTAAATTGAGGTCCATAAAACAAATGCGTTTCTGGATACTGTTCTAGGTTATAGTAAGCTAAAAGTTCTCTGGCACTGGACGGGTTATTTTCGTTAATAACCACATTGGCATTGGCACGTATAGGTAACATTAACCAGGTAGAAAACCCTATGATTACGAATGTTAAACATAGTATAGCTGTATTGATGTGTACATAATTTTTTTGCCTTGTAAAGCGTAAAGCGTAAACGATGAGCGCAACTAAAACTAATCCAGCAATAATAGAACCCGAATTAAAGGGTAGCCCAATAGTATTCACAAAGAAGATTTCAGAAATACTAAAAACCTTTAAAATATTAGGCGCAAGTAATTTAAATACAAAAAGTAAAACAGCAACCGAAGCAACATTGGCTATAATAAAATTTTGGATAGTTACAGTTTTGTAGTTCTTAAAATAGTAAATTAAACCAATAGTTGGAATGGTTAAAAGCCCCATGAAGTGAACTCCAAAAGATAATCCAATTATAAATGCAATAAGTACTAACCACTTGTTGCCCCTTGGTTTGTCCATATCCTGTTCCCAGCGTAATGCTAACCAAAATAATGCAGACATTATTAAAATAGCTGGTGCATATACTTCGGTTTCTACGGCATTAAACCAGAAAGAATCTGTAAATGTAAACGCTAGACTACCTACTAAACTACTGCCTAAAATAGCTAATGCTTGTTGCTTTTCTATACCATTAGTTTTCACAACTAATTTTTTTAAGAGCAAACTTATGGACCAAAACATAAACAATATGGCAAGGGCACTGGATACGGCACTCATCATATTCATCATCCACCCAATAAGTTCGTTATTGCCAAATGTAAATGTTGAGAAAAAGGCACCCATCATCTGAAAAAATGGTGCTCCCGGAGGATGTCCTACCTGTAGTTTCGCTGAGGTTAAAATATACTCTCCAGCATCCCAGAAACTTACTGTAGGTTCAACAGTTAAACTGTAAGTAATTAAAGCAATTAAAAAAGAGAACCAACCTGTTATTGTGTTCCATTTTTTAAAATTAAAATCCACCATTACAAATATATGTTTATTTATATTGGCGAATTTAACAATAAATATGTAACGAGTGTAATTATTATATCTGTGTTAACATTATCTATTTAAATACAAGAATAGCAATTTGAAGCTAAGTTGAAATGGTTATTTTATACTATGCTTTAATTTTTTGCTGCTATAATACCTCCATCATCGGGATTCTAATACCAATTCTTAAATGAATATACTGTAAAGGAAAATGATGGATTTTGGAATTATACAATACAGAAAAAATAAGCATAGCCGTAGTTCAATGTCATTAAGTTAAGCTCAATTTGTATAATTTGTCACATTAAGCGCAGTCGAAATGTAATTGAATTACACGTTTTTATAAAAGTAAACTCATTTAGTTTAATGATGAAAACTTCTTAACTTAATGACATTGAGCCGTAGTTACGGTTCTTTTTTATGTTGAAGATAGCATTTCAAAAGACACTTTTTAACTCAGTAAATTCATTTGGGAATTGGTATAAATGGCTTAAGTAGTCCAAGATGTTTTGAGTGTTCCTGCTTATAATACCTAGGTTAGTACCTTGCTCTAATAATTGTTATGCTGTTGTTTAAATTGCCCATTCTTAATTGTTTTTAAGCTATTTATTAAATGAACAGAGAGGTCTGTCTGTTTTCTGTGTTTAAAAAACGTATTTTTATTATGTTTTTTTAAAAAAAATCTTGTTCAAATAAAATTTTGTGCTAAATTTGCACCTGCTTTAGCGAATCGTAGCCGCTAAATTGCATATTGGCCTATGGTGTAACTGGCAACACGTCTGGTTTTGGTCCAGAAGAGTCTAGGTTCGAGCCCTAGTAGGCCAACAAAAAGTCTTCCTAATTTTAGGGAGACTTTTTTGTTTTAAACCATTTTATCTAATTTAGAACTTAGTAAACATGGATCAATCCCAAAAGTTGTGTGCATTGCCTTAATTGAGCTATTATTTGAGCTCAACCTTCGTTTTTTAACCTAACAAAATACTTTCTTATTGCTTAAGAAATAACATCTGCTCTATGTTTATATCCTTAGGGGGTCTTTTTGGAATCAACCCAAAAAATTGTGTGTATTGATTAGTCTATTATTAGGGCTTCATCTATGATCTCGCAAAGTCACAAAGCCGCAGAGTGTTAAAGCTTTGGTTTTAAATTAGAAGCTATCCAAAATACTTTGCGTCTTAGCATCTTTGCGAGCGCTATTACATCAATACATACAAAATAGTGCAAATTATTGTAATAGAATTAGAATACTAGTCTTAGATACTAAAAAAAACGATTAAGTAAGCGCAAATTGAACGCATCCTCTTTAAGAGGAATCAGAGTTTTTGATAAAACACAATAATTAATCTAGACCCATTTTTTCTAAACAATTTCTAGTGATTATCTATTATTGTTGTGTTCTGCTCAAACTGTATTTCTTTTTCAACAACATCTTCAAACATTTGACACTCGCCTACAAATCCCATGGCATTTAATACCAATTCTTAAATGAAAATACTGTAAAGTAAAATGATGGATTTTGGAATTATACGAGGCAGAAAAAATAAGCATAGCCGTAGTTACGGTTCTTTTTTATGTTGAAGATAGCATTTCAAAAGACACTTTTTAACTCAGTAAATTCATTTGGGAATTGGTATAAATCCAATCTGCACTATTACAACTATTACAATTTTTATAAATCGCATTAATAGTGTGGCTATGTTATAATGGAAATCAATTGATTTAAAAGTAACTCTATTAAATGTATAATTTTACCTCTGGATGGTATTAATTTAAACACAACTTTTTGTACATGATCCAAACTAAATCTTGAAAGTAATCACTGGGCGTTTAGCATGATTTACTAAATCTTCACTTATACTGCCGTTAAAAAAATGAGATAAACCTTGTCTGCCATGAGTACTCATACTAATTAAATCTGCATTAATAGATTCTGAGAAATTCATAATCCCTTTCTCTATAGTGATGTCGTTATAAATATGCGTACTACATTTATGATTTTCTAAACCTTTTAAAAACTCTTGTATGCGCTGTTGCGCTTTTTTTGTAGTTGTAAAATTATTAGGTGTATTTACTAACAATAAATGCATTTTAGCATTAAAAATCACAGAGAATTTAAGTGCTTTGATAAAAGGAACTTTTGATTCTTCGTTAAAGTCTGAAGCAAACACAAAATTTTTAACCTCAAAATTAGAATGGTTTTGTTTTATTACAAGAACAGGAACCTCAGAAGTCCTCACAACCTTTTCTGTATTCGAACCAATAAGTAATTCTTTAAACCCACTGGCGCCATGAGATCCCATAACAATTAAATCAATCTCATTTTTTTTGCAGACATGGTAAATGCCTTTAAATATATCATGAAACTCTACGTTTTCATGTATAACAAGGTTTTTTAGATAATCTTTGCTTTTTAAAGTTTCAAACTTTTGATGCGCTAGCTTCATAAAGTAAATAGCTTCGGGAAAATTACTATTACTTAAGTTCAATACATCGGTTTGATGCATTGGTAGTTCTATGATATGCAAAAGATTAATCTCACAATTGTGTTCTCTTGCTAACTGAGCAGCTACCTCTAGGGCTTTTTCAGCCTGCTCAGAGAAATCTGTTGGGACTAATATTTTTTTCATAATAGGGCGGTATTGGTTACCTAAAATATAAGAATTTTTTCTTTAAAAATCAATTAAAAATCATATATTTGCACCGTTGAAAGGTAAAAATCTATTAATGAGGGGACGAAAAGTCCCCTCTTTTTATACTAGGAAATGTTTAAAACCGCTGTCGAGGACTTGTTAAATACCGCATTAGATGAGCGTAAAGATTTATTTCTTATTAATCTCACGATTAACGAAGCAAATCATATTAAAATAATAATCGATGGTGATCATGGTGTTCTAGTTGAGGATTGTATGTTTGTTAGTAGAGCTATTGAGCATAATTTAGATAGAGAAGCGCAAGACTTTTCTTTAGAGGTTATGTCTTCGGGAGCTACTTCGCCATTGGTGAACAAAAGGCAGTATAAAAAGAATTTAGATAGAACATTAGAGGTTAAAACAACTTCTGAAAATTTTGAAGGCGTTTTAACTGAAGTTTCAGAGAGTTCCATTGTATTAGAGTGGAAAGCTAGAGAGCCAAAACCTGTAGGTAAAGGTAAAGTTACCGTAAAGAAACAAGCAAATATTGTTTACGAAAAAATTGTAGAAGCAAAAGTTATGATTAAATTTTAATTTAAGTAGAGTTATGGAAAATGTTGCGTTAATTGAATCTTTTTCAGAATTCAAAGATGATAAGTTAATAGATCGTGTTACCTTAATGGCAATTTTAGAAGATGTTTTTAGAAGTGCCTTAAAGAAAAAATATGGAGATGATGATAATTTTGATATTATTGTTAATCCAGATAAAGGTGATTTAGAAATATGGCGAAACAGAGTGGTTGTTGCAGATGGCGAGGTAGAAGAGCCAAATCAGGAGATTTCATTATCTGAAGCTCAAAAAATAGAACCAGATTTCGAAGTAGGTGAAGACGTTTCTGAAGAAGTAAAATTAGTAGATTTAGGAAGAAGAGCTATCTTAGCATTACGTCAAAATTTAATATCTAAGATACACGAACACGACAATACTATAATCTATAAGCAATTTAAAGATTTAGTTGGAGATATTTATACTGCCGAAGTGCACCATATACGTCACAGAGCAGTAATTTTGCTAGATGATGAAGGTAATGAAATTGTATTACCAAAGGATAGGCAAATACCGTCAGACTTTTTTAGAAAAGGAGATAATGTAAGAGGCGTTATAGATAGTGTTGAGCTTAAAGGCGCAAAACCAACTATTATTATGTCGAGAAGCTCTCCTATGTTTTTAGAAAAACTGTTTGAGCAAGAAATACCAGAAGTTTTTGATGGATTAATTACTATTAAAAAAGTAGTAAGGATTCCAGGAGAAAAAGCAAAAGTAGCTGTGGATTCTTATGATGATAGAATTGATCCTGTAGGCGCTTGTGTAGGTATGAAAGGATCTAGAATTCACGGGATTGTACGTGAATTAGGAAATGAAAATATAGATGTAATTAACTATACTAATAATTTACAGTTATTTATAACAAGGGCATTAAGTCCAGCACGTGTGACGTCTATCAATATAGATGAAGAAAACAAACGTGCCGAGGTTATATTAAAACCAGAAGAAGTAAGTAAAGCTATTGGTAGAGGAGGACACAATATCCGTCTTGCAGGACAACTAACAGGTTATGAAATTGATGTGTTTAGAGAAGGTGCAGAAGAAGATGTAGAATTAAGAGAATTCTCCGATGAAATAGAAGAGTGGATTATTGATGAATTTAGTAAAGCTGGACTAGATACAGCTAAAAGTGTTTTAGAGCAAGAGGTTAACGATCTTGTTAAAAGAACAGATTTAGAAGAAGAAACAATTAATGACGTTATTAGAATTCTAAAAGAAGAATTCGAAGAATAACAATATATTTGGGATTTTAAAGGCAATTTATGGCTGAAACAATTAGATTAAATAAAGTACTTAGAGAGCTTAATATTTCTTTAGATCGTGCTGTAGAATTCTTAGATTCTAAGGGCGTTGAAATAGAAAAACGCCCTACTACAAAAATTTCAGAAGAAGTTTATAATATTCTTTCAGATGAATTTCAAACAGATGCTAATAAAAAAGTAGCATCTCAAGAAGTTAGTGAGGCTAAGCTTAAAGAAAAGGAAGTATTACGCGAACAACGTGAGCGTGAACTTGAAGAAAAACAAAGAGAGTTAGCCAAAAAAGAAGACGTTGTTAAAGCAACAACAACACTTTCTGGACCAAAGCAAGTAGGTAAAATTGATTTAAACCCTAATAAGAAAGTTCAAGAAGCTGCTCCTGTTGTTGTAGCTAAAGAGCCAGTAAAAGAGGTTAAAAAAGAAGAGCCAGTTGTTAAGAAAGAAGAAGTTGTTAATGCTAAAGTAAAACTTTCAGGACCAAAGCAAGTAGGTAAAATAGATATAAATCCCAAAAAACAAACTATTGCCAAAAAGTCTAAGCCAATTATTGCTAAGCCAAATACTACTGCTAAACCAGAACCTGTTGCAGCCAAACCAAAAGTAGAAAAGCAGGCTCAGGAACCAGTTATTAAAGAGGAAAGGGTAAAAACCCAATACCAAAAACTAACAGGACCTAAAATAGCAGGAGATAAAATAGATTTATCAAAATTTAATAAGCCAAAGAAAAAGAAAGAAGATAAGAAGCCAGATCCAAAAGCAGGAGACGCAGCTAAGAAAAAGCGCCGCCGTATAAGTAAAGCTGGTACAGGAACCACTGGTGGAGGAAATAACCAAAACAGAGGAGGGAATCGTCCTAATCGCCCTAATGATAATAGGTTTAGAGGAAAACCTGGTCAAGGACGCCGTAATGTTGTTAAGGAAGAATTAAGTGATGAGGATGTAAAAAAACAAGTACGTGAAACACTTGAAAAACTTCAAGGAAAGTCCAATAAAGGAAAAGGCGCAAAGTACCGTAGAGAAAAAAGAGACCAGCATAGAGATCAAACAGAAAAGAATTTACAGCAAGAAGCAGCAGAAAGTAAGATTCTTAAAGTTACCGAGTTTGTAACAGCAAGTGAAGTAGCAACGATGATGGATGTAGGCGTAACTCAAATTATATCTGCATGTATGTCTCTGGGAATGATGGTAACTATGAATCAGCGTTTAGATGCTGAAACATTATCTATTGTGGCCGAAGAATTTGGTTATAAAGTAGAATTCGTAACTGCCGATATAGAAGAGGCTATAGAAGAAGTAGTAGATAAACCAGAAGACTTAAAGTCACGTGCACCTATAGTAACAGTAATGGGGCATGTAGATCATGGTAAAACATCATTACTGGATTATATACGACAAGAAAATGTAATTGCAGGAGAATCAGGAGGAATTACCCAGCACATAGGCGCCTATGGTGTTGAGTTAGAAGGTGGACAGAAAATAGCATTTTTAGATACACCTGGTCACGAGGCCTTTACGGCAATGCGTGCTCGTGGAGCGCAGGTTACAGATATAGCAATTATTGTAGCCGCAGCAGATGATGATATCATGCCGCAAACCAAAGAAGCAATATCGCATGCTCAAGCAGCAGGAGTGCCTATAGTATTCGCCATTAATAAAATAGATAAACCAGATGCAAATCCTGATAAAATTAAAGAGGGATTAGCAAGCATGAATTTACTGGTTGAAGATTGGGGAGGTAAAATACAATCACATGATATTTCTGCAAAATTTGGAACAGGAGTAAAAGAGTTGTTGGAAAAAGTGCTATTAGAAGCCGAATTGTTAGAATTACAAGCTAATCCAAATAAACCAGCTATCGGTACCGTAGTAGAAGCATTTTTGGACAAAGGTCGCGGGTATGTATCGACTATTCTAGTACAGGCAGGTACATTAAAAATTGGAGATTATGTATTAGCAGGACAGCATAGTGGTAAAATAAAAGCGATGCATGATGAAAGAGGTAATGATGTAGCAGAGGCAGGTCCATCTACACCAGTATCTATTTTAGGATTAGATGGTGCACCACAAGCCGGAGATAAATTTAGTGTATTTGAAGATGAGCGTGAAGCAAAACAAATAGCTGCAAAACGTGCGCAATTACAACGCGAACAGTCTGTTAGAACACAACGCCATATAACATTAGATGAAATAGGAAGACGTATTGCTCTTGGAGACTTTAAAGAACTTAATATTATTCTTAAAGGAGATGTTGATGGTTCGGTTGAGGCATTAACAGATTCATTCCAAAAACTATCTACAGAAGAAATTCAAGTAAATATTCTTCATAAAGGAGTAGGAGCAATTACAGAAAGTGATGTGTTACTAGCATCTGCATCAGATGCCATAATAGTAGGGTTTAATGTTAGACCAGTAGGTAATGCGAGAAGTATAGCAGACAAGGAAGAAATAGATATTAGAACATACTCTATTATTTACGACGCTATAAACGATCTTAAAGATGCCATGGAAGGGATGTTATCCCCAGAGCTTAAAGAAGAAGTAACTGGTACTGCTGAAATTAGACAAGTCTTTAAAGTGTCTAAAATAGGTAGTATTGCAGGGTGTATGGTTACCAATGGTAAAATCTTTAGAAGTTCTGGAGTACGTTTAATTAGAGATGGTGTTGTAGTGTATACAGGAGAACTAACATCACTAAAACGCTTTAAAGACGATGCTAAAGAAGTGTCTAAAGGGTACGATTGTGGTATGCAGGTTAAAAACTATAACGATATTAAGGAAGGCGATATAATAGAAGCATTCCACGAAGTTGAAGTAAAGAAAAAGCTAAAGTAAATAGCAATAACATAGGGATTTGATAAAAATTTCCTAATACTAAAAAATGCAGTAACAAATAGTTACTGCATTTTTTATGTCATACCAATTCTTAAATGAAGATAGAATTTCAAAAGACACTTTTTAACTCAGTAAATTCATTTGGGAATTGTTATTAGATCGATCACTTAGACAAAGTTTATATTTTGTTGAAGTTGAAGATACAAAGCAAAGCTTTTGCGGAAGAATCTACTCTAAATAAGATTTCTCGTCGCTCGTTCCTCTCTCTGTCGAAAATGTCATAGTGTTGAAAATCAACAACATGACTATAAAAAATAAAATTAAGTTACGTCGAACTCACCTTAAAATACTAAATTTAATACTTTGGAGACAAACTAAATAAGCAATGAATTTTCGAATAGACCTAAAAAACTCCGCATTATCACATAGGTGTAGTTGTATAGCGTTTTATTTGTTCTTAAGTTCTATTTTTCGTCCATCTAAATCCTGAATAACAGCGATTATTCCCCATTCAGTTTCTTTGATGTCAGATTTTATTGTCCAATCAGTATCTTTTAGTTTATCAATAACTATACTTAAATTAGGAATATTAAATCCAAGTCTAATATTTCCATCCGCTTTTGTCATTGATTTCGTCAAAGGGTAAATTTCAAAAACAAACCCATTTTGTTCAGAAGCATAATGAAAAGGGCCTTTTCCGTGTTGGTGATAGTCAAACTCAAAACCAAGTTTTTCATATTGATTTTTTGTATTTCAGGTTTTTCAGTTCTAATTACAAGAAGATTAATATTCATTTTGGAGATCAATTTGTTTAGTAATATTACAGTCCTTGAGGTTGTTGTATAGTGTTTTAGTCATAGCCATTAAATATAACCTCCCCTTTTGTTTTCGTCTCCCAGTAATCAATTTGTTCTTTTTCTACCTTAGATAAGTTTCTAATATCCATATCATTTAGTTTTGAGTTTAAATACTCAGGTTTTAAACAAGGAAAAATATTAGTTACATTTTTTTCTAAAATATGAGGTATTTCAGTGAATTTTATACTCATCCAAGAACTCTCATTAGTTACACAACAAGAATATCCGTATTGGCAGTTTATAAGTAAATCTATTTTCTTGTTTTCAAGATAATCAATTAGTTTGATGCGGATATAATTACTTGACTCATTTTGGTCATAAATAGAATTAATTTTATATTTTTTTAAACCTAAAATGTTCTTTTTTAGTAATTCAAGTTTATCTTCTAAACCTTCAAGATTAGAACAATTAAAACCTGTTATCCCTTCTTTTATCATACTCGAACTTTACTTTTTTAATGCCATACAACACACATATATATATAAACCAAATTATTATACAAAATTTTGATCTATAATAATCTATGATAGACGTCTAAAAGTAAAAAAAAATAATGGGTTTTAAGCTGCTTCGTTATCTTTAAAGTGGTCGTAAAGATCTTTGCATCCAACACCTACAATAGAAAGCTCTTTATTGCGTTTTAAAGAAAGTGCATGTAAGTCTGCTATAGCATTTACACCAGTACGATCTACACTCTCTAAACCCTCTATACTAACAGTTAATTTATTGAATTTTTCGAAAGCTTCTTCGAATTCATTTTGAAACAATTCGATGTTATTTTTGTTAAGGGTTCCTTTTAATTTGAAAAAGTTGTTGCAATTGGTGATTCTTAATTCCATAATTACATTTTTTTAGTTAAATAATACACTCAGGGCTATTAATCAAAAAAGATTACAACGTAAATATAGAGTATACAACTGTTTTTGCCATAAATTTTCGATAAACCCTTTTCTACTTTAGTTGAAAAAAAAAGTTGTGCCAATTTCATCGATGAATGGCACTTTTACATCATTAATATTTACTTATTTTTGCATCAAATGATACAGCTTATAAATTGATATGGAGTACAATAAGAATAAATATGTAAAAACAATTGCCGTCTTACTATGCTTATTAACTTTTAGTTACAACTATTCGCAAACAGAGGAAGCAGATAAAAAAGCAATTAATAAAGTATTAAAAAAACAACGTATAGCTTGGTCTGAAAATAATATAGAAGAATATATGGAAGGCTACTGGAAAAGTGACTCTTTAGCTTTTTATGGTAAAAATGGTGTTACCTATGGTTGGGATAATACATTAGATCATTATTTTTCTTATTATCCTACAGCAGCATATACAGGCAAGCTTAACTATAAAATTAATGCCATTACTAAAATTTCGGAAGGTTCGTATTATGTATTAGGAGAGTATCATATTAAGCGAGATGTTGGTAATGCCGATGGTATTTTTATGCTAGTCTTTAAAAAGATTGAAGGTAAATGGAAGATTATTGCAGATACATCGGTTTAAAAAAAGATCTAAATAACTCATGATTTGTTGTTATAATGATGAAAATCAAACATTTGTCATATTGTGATATATGTAATAACGTGTATGCAAAGTCACTTTCTAAAATTATTTGCAATTCTAAAGGTAGTCTTGTTTTTAGGATACCATTCTCTTTTTTTGTTAATGAACGCACCTCTTGCTTAATGTTAATAGTCAAATAAGCTAGTGAATTTAAAGCGTATAGGTTCCAAATTATAACTTGAACCTATTATAGGGTTTATTATACTTATTTTTCGCTTTCAATATAAAACTTACAATAATGTTATTTATAAAAAATATACTTAAAACTTTAATTTTTAGTGTTTTGATAATAGGAGCCGTTATGGCTTGTAGTAGTGACTCATCGGGTGACACGCAAAATTCGGAAGAAACCATAATTGAGGATATTACTAAGCTAAAGGATGATTCCCAATTTCTTGAATACATAGAACAAAGTGTACTTTCTTTGGATCGAATTAATGCCCCAGTAAAAGCTCAGGAACTTATAGCAAAAGAACCGCTTACAGAGACAGAGAATTTAGAATTAGCTTTGGCGTTGGGTTTTGATAACATAACGCAAATGGAAGAAAATTATAAAAACTTAGCCAAAAATTGGATGGGTTTTTACAAGCGTTTCGATTTGGATAAACAAGAGATAGAGGTGGTTAAGGAAGTTATGGTAGAAACATATCTCAAGCGCTTATTACAAAATATAAACGAAAGTAATAAAGGTGGTTATGCATTGAAATTAGGTCCTGAAGACTTTTTGTATCCTATGGTTAAATCGTGTAATGCCGCTTGTGGCCCTCAATACATTGATGATTTACGAAACAAGGCAGAATGGCGTTTTGAAAATTTAAAAAAGTGTTATGACAGTTTTTTAGAGCATGGCGATGAAGACCGATGGCGAGTGTGTGAAGCAAAAGTATTAAAAATAGATGAAGCTACTCTTTTTTCTGCCAATAACGACTATGTTTGTTGTCTTTATACTGTATGTATTGTAGAATTTAGGGAAAGATATGGGCAGATAGCTAGAGATATAGAAGACGGTATAAGAGGAGAATGTGGTTCACCCATAGGTAGATAAAGATAAGTTTTTTTGATCGATGTGAATTTCAAGATCTCGTATATTTTGATGTTATAGTTTCTTGTTTGTAAGTTTCCAATATTTAGAACTCATAGTTAATATAAATAAAACTTCATATATTGGTTAACTTAAGGTACTCAAAAATAAATTAAAGATTACACAAAAACGTTTCAGCCTATTACCTGAGACTTTTTTGTTTTTTCAATCTAAGATCTTTGATAATGAACTAATACCAACTGTAATCTGAATTTACTGGGTTAAAATGCGCCTTTTAAAATTCTAGTTCAACATAAAAAAGAGACGTAGCTACAGCTATGTTTAGTTTTTCTGTCTTCTATAATTTCAAAATTCATCATTTTCCCTTTCCAGTAAATTCAAACACCAATTGGTATAAATCTTGAGAACCTAATCAGGTTTAATATTAATTATAGATCATGAAATATGTACTCTTTATATTAACATTATCATTCTTTTACCTATCGTATAGTCAAGAAAAGCAAATATCACATGTAAAAAAGTTTGCAGGTATTTGGGTTGCCGAAGCGTATTACCATAGTTTAGAGAAAACTAAGAGCCCTTTTCGATCTAAAAATACGTTCAATCGTTGGGATCCTGTGGCGCTTCGTATAAATCCTTTAGAAAGCAGTAACGATACCTTGCATATTGGTTTTTCTAATTTAGCGGGACATATCTTACACCCAGAAGTATCTATGTATACAACTATTGAAGGCGAAAAAGTAGAAGAAGAGGGGTATTTTAAATTGGTCTTTCCGCAAAAAGATTCTTCTGGATATTATAAAACCTTGCCTAAAACAGTACAAGGAGACAAGTGGCATTCGCAATTACGGTTTGATACTCTCACTAATTCGATCTATTACTACAGAAAGCCTACAGCGCAAACTAAAGTTAAGCCTATTAAGTATATAAAAGTTGCTCAAGATTTTAATGAAGAATATCCTTTTCCTAATCCTTTGTATTTTTATCTAAGAAAAAATATCCTATACAGTGAGTATCGCTTAAAAGATGCCCAGGGAAATATATTGTCTCCAAAAGTTGAAATAAGAAATAACAAAATACATGGGTTTCCTGCTTTTGAAGGCGATTATGTTGTAATTAGTACCGATCTTTATGATCCGTACGATTATCAAGAAGAGGAAGATATACTCGTTTTTTGTAAAAATCTGGTGGCAATAGGTCATGGTTGTACCGCATTTGTTTTCATCCGAAACGAAGAAGGGGATTTGCTCCTTTTCGATGTGCCAAATTATCAAAAAACAGAAAACAAGCATAGATTATTATATCTATTAGAGCACATATAAAATGAATAGTTAACCCACTTTATACAAAAAAAAATTATTACATCTTGTAACTACTGCAAATACTAACGCTTCGCTGTGTTTTTAGCATCTACAACCTTCTATTGTATAAAAGGGGTTTAATGCTAAATAAAAGCCTTAAGAAGCCAGTTCGCAGGAGTTGTATTTCGAACTTATTCCGCTAGTTTTAACTAATTGAGATAATTTTTTTAAATTCAGTGCCTATGTAAAAGCTAATATTCTATTAATTAGTTTGAAACTTCTCTTACAGATGACTTTCTTAGATTCAATTCTCCATTAAAGATTTGAGTTTCAATTTCTGCATTTGGGTCTGTTATTCTTTTTAAAAGTAGTTCCCCCGCTTTTTTTGCCATTTTAAAAGTAGGTTGTTTTACACTGCTTAATTGAGGAGTAACTAGTTTTGCAACTCTAGTCTCTGTAAATCCTACAAAAGCAACATCTTCAGGGATTTTATAGCCATTGTCTTTTAGTTTTTTCATAGCCCCTAAAGCAACCATATCATTTACACAGAAAAAAGCATCTGGAATATCATTCTTTAAAATTAAATTTTCCATTACCCGCATTCCTTCTTTTGCTAATAAACCTGTTTCGATTATTTTATAATCTTTTGAAGAAAATTTATATTTTTTTAAGGCTTTTTTAAAACCTTTTATTCTCTCTTTTGATACTGATAAATCTTTGTAACCTGCAAGATGATAAATTTTTTTACATTCTTGTAATATAAGGTGTTCTGTTGCAAAAAAACTCCATTTTATATTATTAAAAATAACTTTTGAAGCAGGTAAATTCTCACTAATTCTATTTAAAAATACAATAGGATAACCATTATTGTATTTTTCTAGATAATAAGATATGTTTTTGTTTCCAACGGTAGGAGCTATTATTAGACCATCTACCATACTATTAATTAACGTTTTTACATTTTTTAATTCTTGATTTTCATTTTCATCAGATTGCATTACAAGTACCTGATATCCTCTTTTTATTAAATATTTTTGTAGGGCAATAACAATTTCAGAATAGTATCCGTTAATAATTTCAGGAACTACTAAACCTATATTTAAAGAGCAATTTTGAGTAAGTTTTTTTGCCATAGGATTGGGGATGTAACCCATTTTTTTGGCGGTACTTAAAATAAGGTCTCTTGTTTCTTTCTTTATGTCATATTTATTATTAAATGCTCTTGAAACAGACGAGGTGGAAACGTTAAGTTTTTTAGCAATGTCTTTAATAGTAATATGTTTCATTGTTATTTAAAGTATGTGTTTTAAGAATAAAACCTTAACAAACTTCATTAATCTAAAAAGTTAGGATTTTGGTCGAATATACAAAAATAAAGAAGTCTTTTTGATATACAGTATTGCTTATCTATTAAAAATAATGTGCTTGGGTTATGATATTTGTTTTCGGGATCGTTTTCGGTAAATGATAACGTTTTCGGGAACGATGCCGTTAAAAAATAATTTAAAATTGCTCTTGCCAAATATTTAATAAAATAGTTTTGAAGTTACTAATTAACTCATATGCTTAAAATGATTATGAAATTAAATCACATTTTTTTTTTAGTGGTGGTGTGCTTAGCTTCTTCTGTTTCCTCATGGGCTCAGGAGGTAACTATAAGTGGTACTGTTACTGATGAACAAGGTGTTCCCTTAGGAGGAACAAGTATTTTAGAGGCAGGTACATCAAATGGTGTTCAGGCAGATTTTGATGGTAATTATAGTATTACGGTTAAAGAGGATGCTTCGTTAGTGTTTTCTTATGTAGGAATGTCTGCACAAACAATCCCTGTAAACAGTAAAACTATTATTAATGTATCTTTAAAGGAAGATACAGCACAACTAGATGAAATTGTTATTGTTGGTTATGGTTCTCAGAAAAAAGTAAACCTTACTGGTTCTGTAGAGGTGGTAAAAGCAGAGGAAATAACCCGACAGCCAGTAGCACAAGCTTCGCAAGCACTCGCAGGTTTGGTTCCTGGACTTACAGCTACTCAATCAAGTGGACAACCAGGTTCAGATGGAGCCACTCTTCGTATTAGAGGGGTAGGTACTCTTGGTAATGGTAGAAAAAACAATCCTTTGGTTCTGATTGATGGAATACCAGATGATATAAATGGAGTTGATCCTAACGACATAGAATCTGTTTCTGTACTAAAAGATGCAGCAGCAGCAGCAATTTATGGATCAAGGGGAGCTAATGGAGTTATTTTAATAACTACAAAAAGAGGTGTAGAAGGTGTTGTTAAAACTACATATAATACTTATGTAGGGTTTCAAACACCTGCTCAAAATTTAGAATTTTTAGATGCTCTTGGTTATATGGAAGCTTTTAACGATGCTATACCTAATTCTTTTTCAGAAGAAACTTTGGAACAGTATAGAAATGGAGTTGGCGTAGGAACAGAAGCTTTGCCCGATACAGACTGGGTAGACTTGCTATTTTCTCAAATAGGTTTACAACAATACCATAGTGTAGGAATAAGAGGAGGTTCTGAAAAAGTAAAAATAGGAGGTTCTATTTCTTATTTAGATCAAGATGGTAATATACCAAGTTATAAATTTAAAAGGTTTTCGGGAAGATTTAATACCGATTTTAAAGTTAGTGAAAAAATAGATTTATCTTTTGATTTAAACTTTAGAAGAGAAATAAGAAATCAGCCAAGAGAATTATTGCTAACAACAAGGCAAGCCTATAGATTACAGCCGTTATTTAATGCTATTAATGACGATGGGAGTTGGGGTGCTGGTTTTAACGGTAGTAACCCAATAGCATTGGTAAATACCTCTTCTTTAGATGAAAGAATAACAAATTATTTTAGAGGAGTAGTAAAGGCAACTTATAAGCCTATTGATGAATTAGCAATTTCTTTATCATACGCTCCACAATATACAGATGTGGATCGTGATGCTTTTGTTGCTGGTTGGGTTTACAAAGAAAACTCAAATGCAGAGCCAAATAATGATTTGGTAGATAATAATAATTTAATTAAGTCTACATCTGAAGTGTTTTCAGATAATTTTAACTTTTTAATAAACTTTAATAAAGATTTTGGAAACCATAGTTTTTCTGTATTAGCAGGTTATGAGTTTATTAAAAACCAATCTGAAAATTGGAATGCATTTAGAAGAACTTTTGTTGTTCCAGAATTTAGAACATTAAATAATGGTGATGCTGAAACTTCTACAAATAGTGGCTCTGCTACATTATTTGGTTTAGAATCTGTTTTTGGTAGAATAAATTACTCTTATAAAGATAAATATTTATTCGAGGCTAATATAAGAAGAGATGCATCTTCAAGGTTTGGACCAGATACTAGATCGCAGACATTTCCATCGTTTTCAGCAGGTTGGGTAGTTTCTAATGAAGATTTTTTCCCTGAAAATGGTATTATCAACTTTTTAAAAATTAGATCGTCATGGGGACAACTAGGCAATCAAGAGATTTTTACTACAGATAATAACGGAAACCCAGTTGCTCAGAATTTTATTTATGCATCACAATTTGGGCTTGGTAATGCTAATAGTGTATTAGGAGGTTCTTCGCAAGTAGGTGGAGCTCAAACACAATTAGCAAATCCGCTTCTTATATGGGAAACAGGTGAAAATTTTAATGCGGGGATAGATATTAATCTTTTTGCAAGTAGATTAAAATTAAGTACAGAGTATTATGTTAGAAGTACAAAGGATATTATACTTCAAATAGGAACATTACAACCTAGTCAAGGATTTGCAGTTCCGTTTAGAAATGCTGGTTCTGTAGAAAATAAAGGGATAGATATTTCTTTAGATTGGAAAGATAATATTGGAGATTTTACTTATGGTATAACGGCAAACATTTCTAAATTTAATAATGAAATTACAGAACTTGCAGATGGTTTAGAAGAATTACCTCCTGGGCAAACAATAAATAGGTTAAATCAGCCTATTGGTTCTATTTTTGGTTTAAAAACAGACGGTTTATATCAAGAAAGCGATTTTTCGGCCGGAGCATTAAATACAAATTTACCTGAACCTCAATTTGGAGCTGTTGCGCCAGGTGATATTAAATATGTTGATTATAATGAAGATGGTATTATAAATAATGATGACAGAACTATTATAGGTAGCACAATAGCAGATACAAATTGGGGTATAGATATTTTTACTTCATATAAGAATTTTGATTTGTCGATATCATTTATAGGAGAAAGTGGTAGAGATGTTGTATTACAAGAAGATGCTGGATGGTCTTTCTTCAATGCTGGTAAAATTCAAAAGTGGCAAACAGACTATTGGACTCCAGAAAATACAGGTGCTGCCTACCCACGTGCAGTTGTAGCTAGTAGTTCTCCTAACTGGAGAGTTAATGAAACTTGGATGTTTGATGCGTCATACGCCAGACTTAGAAATTTAACGCTAGGATATAAGTTTCCTTCAGAGGTTCTAGATAAGTTACAATTAAATAACCTTAGGCTCTATGTTTCTGGTCAAAACCTTTTGACTTTTGATAATATGCCTGATGGAATAGATGCTACTGTGCCAAACTTTACAACAGGTAATTTTTATCCAATTTTAAAAATTTATACAGTAGGTTTAAGTGTAGGGTTTTAATAATTTAAAAAAGCTAATAAAATGAAAAAAATTAAATTTATAATAGCTTCGTGTCTTTTGTTAACACTATTTGTTAGTTGCGAAGATGAAGTGTTAAACTTAGAGGATCCAGGGACACCAAATAGTGCTTCTTTTTTCTCTTCAGAAGCAGAGCTAGAGGTCGCTTTAGTAGGTATATATGAGGAATTAAATTATGTTAATGCCACACCATTCCCTCAAGTTTTAGATCATACTACAGATTTAGCTTTTAGTAGAGGTGATGTAGCAGGAACAGCTACTGTTACTATGGGAGGATTAACATCTACAGATGGTTTAGTTAATGGTTTTTGGAATGCATTTTATAGAGGTATACAAAGGTCTAATTCTTTGTTAGCCAATATGGATAGAGCAAAAGAAAATACTAATCCATTGAGATTTAATGAAATACGAGGAGAAGCATTATTTTTAAGAGCTCTTTTTTATAGCTATTTAATTGAGTTGTATGGAGATGTTCCTTTTCATGATGAGGTAACTGTATCATCTCAAGAAGCCCTTCCAAGAAGAAATAAGTCTGAAATTGTAGCAAAGATTATTACAGATTTAGAAGAGGTAGCAAATATATTGCCATTAAACCCTGTTGAAACAGGAAGAACTTCTGCTAATACAGCTAATGCACTCATAGCAAGAATAGCATTGTATAATGAAAATTATGAGTTAGCTGTTGAAAAAGCACAATTGGTAATGGATAGTGGAATTGCACTAGCAGATGATTATGAATCGTTGTTTGCCGCAGGTGGTATTAATTCTCCAGAAGTATTGTTAAGTTTACAGTATGCAACTGGTACCAAAGTTCATGGTTTATCTGTAAGACAAGGAAGTAGATTTGGAGGTTGGTGTCAATTTGTGCCAGCTCAACAAACAGTAGATACTTATGAAACTATAAACGGATTGCCTATTGATGAAGATCCAACTTTTGACCCTGCGAATCCTTTTGAAAATAGAGATCCAAGGTTGAAAGCTTCAATTGCCGTACCAGGTGAAGTATGGTCAGGTCATATTATAGAAACCCATAGTGATAGTTTGGCTACTTGGAAAGTAGAAAATGGAGTTAAAACAGAAAGAGTTTATAATCCAAATTCTACAAACCCATCTGGTGTTAGTATTGTAGATCCAATTAGTGAAAATACATTCTCTTCGGGCGGAGCAAACCGTTTTGTGTCTTTTACTGGTTATTTCTGGAAAAAGTTTTCAGATGAACCAACTTTAAAAGGAGATACAGGATTGTGGTCTGGAGCTGCGGAACACCCAATTATTTTAATGCGTTACGCAGAAGTATTGTTAACCTATGCAGAAGCAAATATAGAGAGTAACAATATAGATCAATCTGTTTTAAATGCTATTAATTTGGTAAGAGAAAGAGCTTATAACGGATCAGGAGTTGCTTACCCAGCCATAACCACTATAAACCAAGAAGAACTTAGAAGAGTAATTCGTAGAGAACGTAAAGTAGAGTTGGCAGACGAAGGCTTACGTTTATTTGATATTAGAAGGTGGAGGATTGCAGAAAAATTAATGAATACTGTTTTATTAGGAAGCCCTGCCAATGGGTTTAGTAAAATAGGAGGAGATTTAGGATTAATTCCTAATATAGATCAGGATGGTTTTGTGACCTATCCAGGTGCGCCCTCACAACCAAGAATAGAAAAAGGCAATCTGGATTATAGAGAATTAGAAGTAAGAATATTTAATCCTGCAAGAGATTATTTATGGCCAATACCAGATGCAGAAATTCAAGCCGCTTCTAGTAATGGTATAGATATAAAACAAAACCCAAATTACTAGACTTAGTTAAAAGTTATGGTATTATTGATATTTAGTTTAGAAAATAGGGGGCATGTACTTTATATGCTCCCTATTTAATTTATTATAGAAAATGAAATTTTATTCTTTACAAAAATGTATACTAGTATTATGCCTACTATCACTATTAAGTATTATAATTTCTTGTAAAGAAAAAAAAACCACTATTAAAATATCTAAAACAGAAGAATTACTAGAAGAAAGTAAATTATTTGAAATTTTAAATGATTCTATATCTGGAGTTTCATTTGCTAATAAAATTAATGAAACTCAAGAAATGAATGCGCTTAATTACGATTATATGTATAATGGAGCGGGGCTATCTGTAGCAGATTTTAATAATGATGGGTTCGACGATATTTATTTTGTTTCAAACCAGCTTCAAAATAAGCTATATCTTAATAAAGGTAATTTAAGGTTTAAAGAAGTAACACATATTTCTAAAGTACAAGGAACACTTGGGCTTTCATTAGGATCAACAATAGTAGACATAAATTCTGATGGGTTATTAGATATTTATGTGTGTAAATCGGGGCCTTTTATTAATGAAAAAAACAGAGAAAACGAGCTTTTTATTAATCAAGGTGTTAACGAAGATGGCATACCTATTTTTAAAGAACAGGCAAGAGCATACAATTTAAATTTGCCTCATTATTCTACGCAAGCAGCTTTTTTTGATTATGATAAGGATGGTGATTTAGATATGTTTTTAATAAATCATAATACTAATACCAAGGTATTGTATGATTTGGATAATATGCTAAAAGCAAAATCTAAATATACTACCGAAAGATTGTATCAAAATAGGAATAACAAATTTTACGATGTTTCTAAAGAAGCAGGTTTAATAGACAATGGTATTAGTTTTGGTTTAGGAATTGGAATAGGAGATTTGAATAATGATGGATGGCCAGATGTTTTAGTAAGTCAAGATTTTGTAACAAACGATAGAATTTATTTAAACAATAAAAATGGAACCTTTACAGAGGTGTCTAAGAAGTCTACAGGGCATAACTCAAATTTTTCAATGGGTAATGATATTGCAGATTTCAATAATGATGGATGGTTAGATTTTATCACTTTAGATATGGTGTCCGAGGATAATTATGGGATAAAAGCGAGTATGAGCGGTATGAATCCTGAAAAATTTTATGCATCATTAGAAAAGGGATTTCATTATCAATATATGTACAATACATTACAAGTAAACAATGGTAATTATGGAAAAAATAAAATCCCACAATTTTCAGATGTAGCTTTTTTATCTGGAGTATCGAGTACAGATTGGAGTTGGGGGCCATTGTTTTGCGATATGGATAATGATGGAGATAAAGATTTATTTGTTTCAAACGGAATTAAAAGAGATTTTAGAAATGTAGACTTTATTCATTACAGACAAAGAAAAGAAACAAAGTTTGCCGAACAATTAAAAGATAAGCCTAAAGAAATTGTAGCTATTTTAGAAAGGCAATTGAATCAAGATCTTTTACGTAAGATGCCAGTTAGAAAAAAAGAAAACTACTTTTTTGAAAATAAAGAAAATTTATCCTTTTCTAAAAAAAATGAGACCTGGGGGTTAAAAAAAATGACTGCTTCAAATGGAGCCGCTTATGCTGATTTAGATAATGATGGCGATTTAGAAATTATTACAAATAATATGGATGAGGTAGCTACCATATATAAAAATAATAGTGTTGAGTTTGGTTTAGGGAATTTTGTAAAAGTTAAACTTAAAGGCTCTAAAAAAAACTTAAATGGTATAGGGGCTAGAGTTATTTTAACAACTAATCAAAAAAAACAAATACAAGAGCAATATTTTTCAAGAGGTTTTCAATCATCAATAGGAGCAACACTTCATTTTGGTCTGTCTGGGGCTAATACAATAGAAAGTATTGAAGTCGTTTGGCCAGATGGTAAAAATCAAAAAATTAATAATGTTAAAGGCAACCAAACTATTGTTTTTAATTATTCTGAGGCTTTAGAGAAAGAAGAAGAATCGACCTTAGCAAATAAAATGTTTAGTGATATAACGAAAAAGCTAAAAATTAATCATACTTCATTTCAGAATACGTTCGATGATTTTAAAAGAGAAACATTATTACCTCATAAAATGTCCGAAGAGGCCATTGCTTTATGTGTTGGAGATATAAATAATGATGGTTTAGATGATTTTTTTGTTGGAGGAGCAAAAGGTTACAGCGGTGTAATTTATATTCAAAAAACAAATGGAGCGTTTGAAAAAACAGAAACAAATACTTTCTATAAGGATAAAAATTATGAAGATGTAGATGCTAGTTTTTTTGATGTAGATAATGATGGTGATTTAGATTTATATGTAGTTAGTGGAGGAAATGAATACAAAGAAAAATCTGAATATTATTTAGATAGACTTTATATAAATACTAAAGGAGTATTTAAAAAGTATGATAATTTTATATCAAAACAACTTAGTTATAGTGGCTCGGTAGTTAGGCCGTGTGATTATGATAACGATGGAGATATCGATCTTTTTGTAGGAGGTAGACAAACACCAGGGAAGTATCCTTTACCAGGAAGTAGTATGTTATTACGTAATGATACTTTTAATGGAAATATTAAATTTTCTAGAATAAAAAATAATGTGCTCGAAAAAATAGGAATGGTTACAGATGCACAATGGGTAGATATAGATAATGACAATCTAAAAGACCTTATTCTTGTTGGTGAATGGATGCCAATTACTTATTTTAAAAATGATAAAGGGGTATTAATAAATAAAACCAAAGAGCTTGGATTAGAAAACTCCATTGGTTGGTGGTTTAATTTAACCAAAATAGATTATGATAACGATGGAGATATGGATTTCTTGGTAGGTAATCTAGGGTTAAATTCTAAATATCAAGCATCAAAACAAAAACCATTTCAGATTTATGCCAGTGATTTTGACCAAACAGGCTCATTAGATATTGTTTTGAGTTACAATCAAAATGGCAAAAATTACCCACTTAGAGGACGAGAATGTAGTTCTCAACAAATGCCGTTTATTAAACAAAAATTTCCTAATTATCATTCTTTTGCTATGGCAGAATTAGAAGATGTGTATGGCAAAGAAAAAATAGATAAATCATTAAAATACAAAGCAACAACATTTGCAAATAGCGTATTGATAAATGATGGAAAAGGCAAATTTAAGTTAGTTCCTTTAGATAATTATTCGCAAACTACCTCTATAAAAAGTATTGTAACCCATGATTTTGATCAAGACGGATTTATAGATGGGTTATTGTTTGGTAATAGATACGATTTTGAAGTGGAAACACCAAGACAAGATGCAGGGTATGGAGTTTATCTTAAAAATGAAAAGAAACATTTTAAAAGTATATCCTCCCATAAAAGTAGTTTACTAGTAAGAGGGGAAATTTTACGAGCAAAAAAAATAGGTTTAGGTGTGAAAGATAAACATGGGATTTTAATCTTAAAAAATAAGGAAAAGTTACAGGTTCTAAATATTAATTAGTGTAACAAAAAAAAAGTTACAGAAACGTTCTCGTTAATTTTTTACCTATTTTAGAGCTAAATATGTGGGTAAATAAAAAATGAATTAAATCCATATAACAAGCTTAAGTATCTTTCGAAAAAAAAATCAATTTTTATAATGAACAACATTGATATTATAGTCATTTTAGTATTTACCGCATTAGTTTTTATATGCGGTATGAGTTTTTCAAAAGCAGGGAAAAACATGAAATCATATTTTGCTGCTGGAGGAGCTTTGCCTTGGTGGATGAGTGGTTTATCTTTATTTATGAGCTTCTTTTCAGCTGGTACTTTTGTAGTTTGGGGTTCTATTGCCTATTCAAGTGGATGGGTGGCTATTACAGTACAATGGACCATGTGTATTGCAGGTGTAATAATTGGCTTTTTTTTAGCGCCAAAATGGCAAAAAACGAAAGCTTTAACTGCTGCTGAGTATATAACAAATCGGTTTGGGAAGTCAACTCAAAAAACTTATACCTATCTTTTTTTAGTTATTTCATTGTTTTCTACTGGAGCTTTTTTATACCCAGTAGCTAAAATTGTAGAGGTATCTACAGGTATTCCAATATATACTAGTATCATTTTTTTGGGAGTGCTTATTCTTATTTACACAGCTGTAGGTGGTCTATGGGCAGTAATTGTTACAGATGTTTTACAATTTATAGTACTTACAGCAGCAGTACTTATTGTTGTTCCTTTGTCTTTTGATAAGGTTGGTGGTATTAATAATTTTATAGCAAATGCGCCAGATCGCTTTTTTGAGTTTACAAATACGGAGTATACATGGGTGTTTATGATAGCTTTTGGGCTGTATAATTTATTCTTTATTGCTGGTAATTGGGCCTATGTACAGCGTTACACAAGTGTAGCAACACCAAAAGATGCAAAAAAAGTAGGCTGGTTATTTGGAGGGCTTTATGCTATTAGCCCATTAATATGGATGATACCACCAATGATTTATCGTGTATTAAATCCTGAATTAAATCAATTAGCAGATGAAGGCGCTTATTTACTTATGTGTAAAGAAGTATTGCCAGTAGGAATGCTTGGTTTAATGTTGGGAGGTATGGTTTTCGCAACATCAAGTTCTGTAAATACTACATTAAATATATCGGCAGGGGTGTTAACTAATGATTTGTATAAAAACGTATTTCCAGAAACCAATGATATAAAACTAATGAGAGTTGCAAAAATAGCAACGGTAATTCTTGGTATATTAACTATAGTTGTAGCCTTATTGGTACCTTATATGGGAGGTATTGTAGAGGTAGTTTTAAGTTTAGGAGCATTAACGGGTGGCGCTATGTTTTTACCACCACTTTGGTCACTATTTTCAAAACATCAAACAGGTAAAACTATTTTATTAGTTACTTCTGTATCATTAGTAGTTAATTTTTTCTTTAAATTTTTTGCGCCAGATATTATAGGTGTTACCTTAAGTCGTTCTGCAGAAATGGTAGTAGGTATGGGATTACCAATTGCATTAATGATTTTGATTGAAATTATACTTGTTAAATCAAAAAGTGATACATCGGCTTATGATGAGTATGAGAAAATAAGACAGTTAAAGCTAAGTGGTGTAGAAGAAAAAGTTTCAGAAGGAAATAAAAAAGGAACTAGAGTTATAGGGATAGGTGTGGCTTCTACAGGGTTATTAATCTTAATCTTATCATTTATAGGTGATTCAGGTCAATTACTAGTAGGAGGAGTAGGGTTATCTGTTCTGCTCTTGGGCTTATTCATTATTAAAAAATCTAAATAATTATAAAAAAAATAAAATTGCGTTTTAATGATTGCTAAAACATTTGATAAAGAGAAAAGGAGTAATAAAATAGTAGAGTTAGTTTGCGATTTAGCTATTACAGGAGGAGGAACAGCAGGAGTATGTGCTGCAATTACAGCAGCAAGAAAAGGAACTAAAGTGGTTTTGATTCAGGACCGACCAGTTTTAGGAGGAAATGCATCTTCTGAAGTACGTTTATGGATTTTAGGAGCAACTTCTCATCTAGGGAATAATAACCGTTGGTCTCGTGAAGGTGGTGTAATAGATGAGATTCTAGTAGAAAATCTAAATAGAAACAAAGAGGGGAACGCCGTAATTTTTGATACCATTTTACTTGAAAAAGTTTTAAATGAACAAAACATTACCTTGTTATTGAATACTAGTGTTTATGATGTTGAAAAATCTAGCGATACAAAAATAAAATCTGTAAAAGCATTTAACGCTCAAAATTCTACCGAATATAGTGTTAAAGCACCTTTGTTTTGTGATGCATCTGGTGATGGTATTGTAGCCTTTAAAGCAGGAGCAAGTTTTAGAATGGGAGCAGAACCTAAAGAAGAATTTGGAGAATTATTTGCTCCAGATAAATCTTATGGAGAGTTATTAGGACACTCCATGTATTTCTATAGTAAAAATACAGACAAGCCTGTAAAATTTAAAGCACCAAATTTTGCTTTAAAAGATATAACTCAAATTCCTAGGTATAAAGCTATAGGAAAAGATGATAAAGGGTGTAGATTTTGGTGGTTTGAATACGGTGGTCGTCATGACACCATTCATGATACAGAAGAGATAAAATACGAATTGTGGAAAGTAATATATGGTGTATGGGATTACATTAAAAACTCAGGAGCGTTTGAGGGTGTAGAAAATATGACCTTAGAATGGGTAGGAACAATTCCTGGTAAGCGAGAAAGCAGGCGTTTTGAAGGGTTGTATATGATGAAACAACAAGACGTTATTAATCAGCAAGAGTTTGATGATGCTATTGCACATGGAGGTTGGGCTATAGATTTACACCCTGCAGATGGTGTGTATAGCGAACTTTCTGGTTGTACACAATGGCACTCTAAAGGGATATACCAAATTCCATATCGTTCTTTCGTAAGTAAAGATATAGACAATTTGTTTTTAGCTGGTCGTATTATAAGTGCTACCCATGTTGCTTTTGGGTCTACACGTGTTATGGCAACTACAGCGTTTTGTGCACAAGCGGTAGGCATGGCAGCAGTACTATGTAATAAATTAGGAGTAAAACCAGCTGAGATTTTAAGTGAGGGGCATATAAAAACGCTTCAAAATGAATTGAATTTAACCGGACAAAGCATTCCTAAAGTACCCATAAAGCCATCAAGTAATCTAATTTCAGAAGCAAGCATAACTACATCATCAACTTTACAACTTTCTAAAGTCCCTTTTAATGGTGATTGGTTTCCATTAAATATTTCTGCAGCTCAAATGCTTCCGTTAGCTGCAAATCAAAATTATGCTATTGAGGTATTGGTTAAAGCAACAGAAGAAACTACGTTAGAGGTACAATTGAGAACTTCAGAAAAAACGGAAAATTATACTCCCGAATTAATCTTAGAAACACAAACTTTTAATCTTAAAAAAGGAGAACAAAACATTACAATTTCGTTTTCCAATGGAGTACCACAGCAGCAATATGGTTTTGTTACATTCTTATTAAATACTGCAGTACAGTTAAAAACGAGTCATACCCGCTATACGGGTGTGCTTTCTGTATTTAATGGAGTAAACAAAGCAGTATCTAATAACGGTAAACAAATACCTCCTGCAAATATTGGAGTAGATGAGTTTGAGTTTTGGACACCACATAGAAGACCAGAAGGTCAAAATATAGCAATGACAATAGCTCCTGCAATAGAAGCATTTAATGTTTCAAATATAGGAAATGGTTATGTGCGTCCATACGAAAAGGTAAATGCTTGGGTTGCCGATTTAAATGATGAAAAACCAACAATAAAAGTGGAATGGGAAGAGGCTAAAACTATTTCAGAAATTAAGTTGTTTTTAGACCCAGATTATGATCACCCAATGGAGTCTACACTTATGGGACACCCAGAAGAAGTAGTGCCTTTCTGTATCCGTAATTATGTAATAAAGGATTTAGCGGGAGAGGTGCTTCATAAAGTTGAAGGCAATTACCAAACCATTAACGTATTTGTGCCTGAAAAGCCTTTAAGTTTAAAAGGTTTTATAGTTGAGGCGGAACATCCATCTAAGGACGTGCCAGCTGCCATTTTTGAAATATTGTGTCAATAAAGTAACGCTTTGAAAAAACTCATAATTATAGTTTTCTTATTTTCTTTTGCAGGATGTAAACCTGAGAATGATTTATTAGCGCAAAAAGAGTTACCCTTAAACGGTACTTGGAAATTCCATACCATTTATGGAGAGGGTTCCAATTATAGGAATATAAAAATAACTAAAGAGTATCTTATAATAGATAACAAGGATGCTAATGTTGAAATTCATGGGGCATGGAAATCTTCTAAAACAGGGATTCGGTTTTCTAAATTTTATGGAGAAGACTATTTAAAACATAATTTTCCCGAGAATAATTTAGTTGAAGGAAAGAAAAAAGATGATGCCTATTTTAGATTTAAACCAGATTTTAAAACGTCTGGATATTATGAAGCATTTACCAAATACCCTTTTGAGTCGCATCTTACCGCTCAATATAATGTAAAACATGCAGATGGAATCACCACAAAATATGTGAGCCAACGTGTATTTTGTAATGAATGGGTTAGCCTAGGGATTTATAAATTTGATAGTGTCGATACTAATTATGTAGAACTCACTGCCATTGCCGGAGGCACAGTTGCTGCAGATGCAGTATTATTCAAGAAAATTTCTAAAGAGGAGTTTTTAATTGCCAAAGATGAACCAAAACAGGTGTTTAAAACTGATTTTGATGATTCTAGTTGGTATGATTTAAAAGTACCAGGGCACTGGGGAATGATTAATGATTTTTCAAATTACACAGGCATAGGCTGGTATAGAAAAACTGTTGATATACCCAAAGGTTGGACCAAAGCTCCAGACGAAAGGTATTATTTAAAGTTTGGTGGCGTATATCACCTATCAAAAATATATCTAAATGGAACATTTATAGGAAGCAATAGAGGAGGTTTTACACCTTTTGAGTTTGATGTTACAGAAACTATAAATTTTAATGGTAAAAATGTAATTGCAGTTCAAGTAGATAATAGTGCTATTGTTGGAGCAACTTGGAACTGGGGAGGCGTTATAAGAGATGTAACACTCACAAAAAACAAAGATGTTCGTATAGATTACCAATATATTCACGCTCAACCTAATCTTAAAACAGGTACAGCAGGCGTAAAACTAAAGGTGAAAATCGAAAATAGTTCAAACGAAAAAAGAACCATTACAGTAAACTCAAAAATAATTGATAAAACGGAGATAGGAGTTTTAAACGGCACTATTGAAATAGAGCCTAATACATCGAAAGATATACATTTAGAGGCTTCATTAAAACGCGATGAAGTAGAATTATGGCATTTTGATAATCCTAAATTGTACCAAATAGAAACTACAATTTCTGAAGGTAAAACGATCTTAAATAAGCGAAGCGATAACTTTGGTATTAGAAAAGTAACACTCACAGATTCTAAATTACTTTTGAATGGAGAGCCAGTACGTTTAGCTGGATTTAATAGAGTTAGCGAACACCGTTTTTGGGGGTCTTCAGAACCTTTGGAAGTCCTCGAAAAAGATGTTGACCTTTTGAAAGAAGCAGGAGCAAATTTCATGAGAATCATGCATGGTACTCAAAATGAAAAACTCATAGATTTATGCGATAGAAAAGGTGTTTTATTGTTTGAGGAAATAAACGTAAGAGATTTAGATAACGACGAGTTTAGAGCTAACTATCAACCTCTTTCAGAGGTTTCTAATGGAATGAAAGTGCTTCAAAACCCAGATGAAGAAGTTTTGTATTTAGACCAACCTTATGTTAAAACTTCAACAGAAACAGGTATCAAAAAAAACTATCTGTTGTCAAAATATTGGCTAAAAGGGATGATAGAGCGAGACATAAACCACCCAAGTATTATTGGTTGGAGTGTTGGTAATGAGTTAAATAATCATATGGCGTATGGCAAAGAAGCCATAGCATATGTTAAGAAAGAACTAGACCCTTATAGGTTGGTAACATGTGTGAGTAATTCAGGTCAAAAAGAACAATATACTCCAGAAACAGACCCTAATACCTATGCAGATTTAATAATGCATAATATGTATCGTTGGCAAGGTGAGCCGCAAGAGATTTTAACCACACTACGTACTAAATGGCCAGATAAACCCATTTTTATTTCAGAATACGGATTTGACCCGTTTCAAACCACATCGCCAAATGCAGATAAAGCCATTTTCTCTGAGTGGATGAACCATTTTAGACATAAAAACGAATTTGTAATTGGTACGTCTATGTGGACCTTTAACGATTACAGAAGTGCCTATGCTGGAACTACAGCAGAAGAAAATAGAGTTTGGGGTGTTATTACCACATGGCGCGATAAAAGAAGGTTGTTCCATCGTCTTAAAAAGGAGCATGCACCAATTCATGATATTGGAATTTCAAATATCGATTTTGAAAAAAATACAGCAGATATAACTATACCTATTAAAAGCCGAAGCGATTATCCAAGTCATAATATGGTGAACTATAAATTGGAGTATTTGTTTAGAGATACCAAAGGAAAAGTAGTATCTGTTAACGCTATTGATTTACCAGAGTTAACTCCAGAAGATACCATTTGGAATGGAGTAATGACATGGGAAACCTTATCAAAAGATAATATTTTAGATATCACTGTACGTTTGGTGTCACCCACCAACTATTCAAGATTTGATAAAACCATATCCTTTAAAAAGGCGATAACTCCTAAAATTTCTGAAGTGATTTCAGGAAATAATTCAGCACGAATCATTTTTGATAAAGTACCTAATGCTACAGAATATGTTGTGTCTTATATTAACGATAAAGGTGAAACCATTACATCACCAAAAACCATTGCCAATGTTATAGATGTTGATGGTTTAACCAATGGAAAAACCTACAGTTTTAAGTTATTTGCTTTAAATGATAAAGGCGTAAGTAAACCTTCGGAAACAAAGCAAGTAACACCAAATAGTAAACCATTACCACCTATAATTTGGGATGCATTTATAGCAGATAATAAATTGGTTATTGGATATTCTAGTGATTTTGAAGATGAGGATTATACAGTAGTCTATGGTACATCTAAAGATAATTTAGATAACCATTTTACATCCAATGTTAGAGGTATGCTATCTATTTATTTAAATAATGAAAACGATATCTATTTTAAAATAAAGAGGAGTTCTAATACTAAAGAAAGCAATTGGTCTCAAATTATAAAAGTTAACTAATGAATAAAATAAATATATATATTGTTATCATACTGTTTTTGGTGTTATCATCAATGTACGCACAGAATCCGGAAAAAAATCAGACATCTATTTTTGAGAATTACGAGCAATTAGATTTGAGTAATTGGAAACTAATATGGCAAGACGAATTTGATTATTCAGATAAAAAATTAGACAAAAAATGGATTTCGCAAAATGGCCCAACAGGAGATTTTGTAATATGTAGTAGGTGGAGGGAAAACGCCGAAGTAAAAGATGGCGTACTAGAATTAAAAGTTAAAAAAGAGCAAAGAGCAGGAGAAGATTGGACGTGTGGAAATGTATGGACCAAAGAAACATTTGGTTATGGGTACTTTGAAGCTAAGTACAAGTATGTCGCTAGTTATGGCGCCAATAATTCCTTTTGGTTATGGCCTAAATTTAAATTACCCGAAGGAGAGAAAGCCTGTGAAGTAGATATTAACGAAGGTCATTTTCCCAATTTTATAAACACTAATATTCATAATTGGACGGATACTGAAACGAAACCAAATGGAAAAGTTACTCATGAAAGTAATCAAATTCATCACACACTTACAGGACAGTCAGTTCATGAAATAAAACTTGAGGATAAAATAGCTACAAAAAAACTTAGACTGGTATCTAATACCCCTTCCTCAATTCAAATTACAGAGTTTAGAATTTTTAAAGACAATAAGGCTTTGCCAAATGCAGAAAAAGCTTTGAAAAAAAACAGGGTTAATCTTGCTAATACTAAGCGTGTGAAAATTAACACCAATGGAAATAACTTTGGGGATTTAGCATCAGAGCCAAATTTTGCAACCGATGACAAATTTGATACAAGGTGGGTTTCTAAAGGTAATAGTGGAGAAAAATGGATAGAATTTCAATGGGAAGAACCTCAGTCAATTGGAGCTATTCAATTTTTAAATGGATGGCTACAAGCTGATGGATTGCGAAAAAACTTAATTGCAGATTATAAAATACAGATTTGGGAGAATAATTCATGGAAGGATATATATGAATACGATGTATCAAAAACATCAAACTTTGGAGAGGAATATCATACTTATGGACTAGAATGGGATGAAGATTATTTTAAATTTTATTTTGATGGGAAACTATATCGAAAAGTTAGAAATAAGGTATGTTTCAGTAAAACCAATATTCTATTAAGTCTGGCTTTATTAAAACAAGCATACGCAGGTCCAGTGACAGACGATCTAGATGGAAAAAGTATGAAAATAGACTACGTTAGATATTATAAACCGAAAAAATAGAATAACAAACTAAACACGGATGAAAATAACGTATAAACTTTCATTATTATTTCTTTTAACAGCCTCACTAATATCCTGTTCAGGAAAAAAAGAAAACAAACAACAAGCCAATAAAATGGCGGTAATTGATTATCAAATAGAGTTAGGTAAAGTATCACCGCAATCCGTTTTTGTAAACGATTCTTTAAGTATTTGGGGCGGTTCTCTTGTTAAAGATGAAGAAGACAGATACCATATGTTTTATGCCGTTTGGCCAAAAAAGCTGGGTTGGGAATGGGTGAATTATTCCATTATTTCGCATGCTATTTCAGACTCACCTTTTGGACCTTTTAAACATAAAAAAGATGTTTTACCAGACCGAGGCTCAGAATTTTGGGATGGTTCCACAACGCACAATCCAACCGTACATAAATTTAATGGTAAATATTACTTGTATTATATGGGTAATAAAGGAGACAAAAAGGTAGTAAGTACTCCTGGGAAAGCAAAAATTAACTGGGAACATAGAAATAACCAACGTATTGGGGTTGCTGTAGCAGATAGCCCCAACGGACCATGGAAACGTTTTGATAAGCCCGTTTTAGACATTACAGAAAATGATTCTTTAGCACATGATGCATTAATGACCTCCAATCCATCTGTATGTCAAATGGCTGATGGTAAAATATTGATGGTTTATAAAGCCGTTGGGAAAAAGTTTAAACTACCCGCTGGTGGTCCCGTTGTGCATATGGTAGCCATAGCAGATTCGCCAACTGGTCCATTTAAAAAATATCCAGAGCCAATATTTACCTTTGAAGGTGAGACGTTTCCTGCAGAAGATCCATACATCTGGTATCAAGACGGAAAATATAGAGCTATAGTAAAACGAATGAATCATGAAGGGAAGAAAAGGATGTTTTCATTGGTGCATTATGATTCTGAAGATGGCATACATTGGGAACAAGGTAAATATTTTGATGTTTCTGATAGATCAGTAATGTTTACAGATGGCAGAAAAATTAAATTTGACCACCTGGAACGTCCGCAAGTATTTATTGAAGATGGAGAACCAGTAGCACTTTTGTGCGCAGCAGATTCTATTGATGTGAATAATATTCGTCATTCATTTAATATCCAAATACCATTAAAAATAACAAAGTATAAAAACTAAAAAGCATGAAGAATATAGCTTACTTATTTGTAATTCTAATAACATGTTATGCATGTACTAAAAATGTACAAAAAGAAGAATTAAGCCAAATTTCACTTAATGGTGCATGGCAATTCTTAGCTTCTAATAAAATAGATGAAAAAGCGTTTTTTTTGGAATCATTTAATCAATGGGACACTATAAAAGTGCCAGGAAATTGGGATACCCGTGAGCGTTATTCAGAATATGTAGGGAAAGGCTATTATCAAAAAACATTTAGCTTACCAAAAAACTGGAATGGAAAACAAGTGAGATTAAAGTTCGATGCTGTATATGAAACGGCTAAGGTTTGGTTAAATGGAGAATTACTGGGAGAGCATATTGGTGGCTACACACCTTTTGAGTTTAATATAACCGATAAAGTTGATTTTAATAAAGAAAACTCTGTTGTAGTTATGGCAGATAACACCTATAAACGTGGTGCTTGGTGGGCATGGGGAGGTATAAGTAGAAATGTATCTTTAATAGCTAACCAAGATGTTAGAATGGTGTATCAGCACATTACGTCACTACCCAATTTTGAGAAAAATGTAGTTGATTTTACAATTAAATATAAAATTGAAAATAATGGAAATACATCGGTTTCTGCTAAAATATATTCTAATATAGAGGGCGTTTATAAAGATTCTTCAACTGTAAATATTGAAAAGTCATCAACAACTATTTCTTTTGTGAAATTTGAAAAGCCACTTTCAGATGTCAAACTTTGGCATTTTGATTCGCCTAATCTTTATGAATTAAATAGTACAATTTCTATTAATAATAATGATGTTGACACAGCTTCAGATAAATTCGGAATTAGAAAATTTGAAGTTCGTGGAGAGCAATTCTTTCTAAATAATGAAGCTGTAAGAATGAATGGAATTAATCGTGTTCATGACCATCCAGATTATGGTAATACAGAACCAGATGATTTAGTATTAAGAGATATGTTAGATATTAAATCTTTAGGCTGTAATTTTTCACGTTTAATGCATGCGCCCCTCTCAAAAAACTTACTAAAAGTGTGTGATAGTATTGGCTTTTTATTAGTAGAAGAAATTCCAGTTTGGGGAGATGATGACCCGCAAACGTTTCCTGATAACCCTTTAACTAAAAAGTGGATGAAAGAAATGATAGAACGTGATTATAATCACCCATCTGTGGTTGCTTGGAGTGTTGGTAATGAGTTACGAGAGAATGATTCAATTGCAGCAACATGGCCAGAAAAAAAGATGACCAAAAATCAATACGATTATGCAAACTCCATGTTAGATTATGTTGCGGAATTGGATCCTTCAAGATTAAAAACATATGTTACTATTACCACGTACAGAAAAGGTGAAATAGGAAGTGAACCCTATGAAAAAGTAGATTTTATTTCTATGAATTCTTATGGAAGTGCAGTAGAGCTTGCTAAAAAAACTCATGATAAATTTCCAGGGAAACCAATTTTTATCTCTGAAATTGGTATTGGACAAATTGGACCAGCGCCTGAGGGAAAACTAACTGATGCGCTTGTAGGGTATTTAAAAGAACTAAAAGATTTGCCATATGTAACGGGTGTATCTGTTTGGAGCTATAATGATTATCGTAGTAACTATCGCGGTACGCCAGAATCTGGATTTAGAGAATGGGGAATAGTAGATGAGAAAAGAAATAAAAAAGAAGCCTATAAACAACTTAAAGAAGTGTATGCTAATTGGGGTGTAAATAATAAACTTAAAAACTAAAAATAAATTAAAATTTTAAATATGGTAAAAATGGAGACTAAACCCCAACTAAAAGGTATTTTGCCTGTTATACCTACACCTTTTAAGGAAGATATGTCGGTAGACATTGATGCAATAAAAAAAGTAAGTTCTTTTTGTATTGAGTCTGGTGCTAGTGCATTAGTATTCCCTGGAGTTGCAAGTGAGTATGATTACCTAAGTGCAGAAGAACGTCTAATTTTATTAGAAGCAATCTATGATGTAAATAAAGGAAGGCTGCCTATAATTTGTGGAGGAGGAAAAGGTACTGCTGAAGAAATTGGAGAAAATATATTAAAATCTGAGCAATTTGGAGTTCATGCAGTTATGATTTTAGTGCCAAAGCAATTTGCAGATGATACAATAGGAGCTACTAATTTTATTAAGAAAATTGCAGAAATAGCCCCAAATATTGATATTATTCTTCAAAATGCACCAAAGCCTATTGGAGCAGGTCTAGAGCCAGAGGCTATTTGTGAAATAGCACAAGAGGTGAAACAAATAAAATATGTTAAGGAAGAAACACTTCCTTCTGGTTCTAAGATTAGCAAACTTATTAAAAATGCTCCATCACACTTAATAGGAGTTATAGGCGGAGGCGGAGCCAGATATGTTATTGATGAAATGAATAGAGGTGCAGTTGCGGCTATGCCAGCAGCCGAAATCACAGATCTTCATGTAGCAATCTGGAATGCTTATAAAAAAGGAGATATAGAAACAGCAAGGATAATTTATAGAGACTCATTACCCTTGCTTATAATACAAGCAGTTTATAGAATGCGTTTAACCAAATACGTATTTACACTGAGAGGTATTTTTAAAAATTCAATAGTAAGAGCACCACTTCCAGAATTAGACGAATTAGATAAAAAAGAATTAAATTATCAGATAGAAGTTCTTTCAAAATACTTTAAAAAAGAGCTAGTATCATGAGCAAAGTAAAAAAAGTTCAAGCCTTTATATTAACAATACCTAGAGACAAACCTTATTTAGGAGATGCTAAAAAAGGAGAAGAGGCAAATAAAAAGGGCTATTTTGTTCGTAATGGTAACAAAACGGTATATGCAACTGTAGATAGGACAGTTCTAGTAAGAATAGAAACAGACTCTGGTATAGTTGGCTGGGGAGAAACGTATGGTCTTATTGCCCCAGAAGCTACCATGGCATTGATTAACGATTTTATGGCAGATTTTGTTGAGGGTAGAGACCCTTTTGATGTGTCTGTTATTTATGAAGACATCTATAATATGATGCGCTTCCGAAAATATAGTGGCGGTTACTATCATGATGCATTAGCAGCAATAGATATTGCACTTTGGGATATCTCAGGAAAAATGGTAGGACTACCAATAGTTAAGCTATTAGGAGGTCAAAGAAGAAAAGAAATTCCAGCCTATGTTTCAGGTTTACCGGAATCAACGTTAGAAAAAAGAGTAGAATTGGCTGTTTCATGGAAGGACAAAGGCTTTAATAGCTTTAAATTTGCTACGCCACAAGCAAGTGACGATTTAAGCAAAGAGATGGAAGCTTTAAGAAACGCATTGGGAGTTTCTACTAAAATTGCTTGTGATATGCATTGGAATCAAACTTCTGCAGAAGCAATAGCAAAAATCACTCAGATGGAGCCTTATAACCTATGGTTTGCAGAAGCTCCTACGGCTACCGAAGATATAAAAGGACTTTCCCATATAGCCCACACCGTTAAAACGCCTATAGCTGTTGGAGAAGAATGGCGAACAGTATATGATGCAGAAGCACGAATTAATGCGGAAGCTGTTCATATTGTTCAACCAGAAATGGGACATGTTGGTATTACACAATTTATGAGAATAGGGTTAGCAGCTCAATTTCAAAATTTGAGTATAATACCTCACGCAACAATAGGTTCTGGTATATTTTTGGCCGCAAGTTTACAAGCTAGCTCTGCTTTAGAAGGTATAAAATCTCATGAGTATCAACATACTATATTCGATAGAAATAAACATTTAATAACTGGAGGCATAGAAGTAAAAAAAGGGATGTACCGCATAACAGACAAGCCTGGTTTAGGTGTAGAGCCAACAGCGTATACTATTTCTAAACTAACAAAATAATATGGGAACTGTAGATTATTTTATTATTATCCTATACGCCATAGGTATTGTAGTTGCAGGTTTTGCATTTTCGGGTAAGATGAAAAGTTCTAAAGACATGTTTGCAGCAGGTGGGCAATCTCCGTGGTGGGTTTCTGGATTGTCTGCTTTTATGACTTGTTTTTCTGCTGGTACTTTTGTTATTTGGGGAGGTATTGCATATAAATACGGTATTGTAGCTGTTGTTATAAATATTTGTTATGGTATTGCAGCATTTTTAGTAGGTAAATGGGTTGCAGGGAAATGGAGAAAAGCAGGAGTTAATTCTGCATCAGAATTCTTACAAATAAGATATGGGTCTTCAATTGTTCAGTTTTATACTTGGGTAAAAGGGCTTATGGTAATGTTTGTAACAGGAGGTTCGGTGTATGCCTTATCTAAAGTTGTATGTGCCTTAATACCGCTGCCTGCAGGTCATATTTTAGCAGACCCAAGTACTGGTTTTTTATCTGTTCCATTAATTTCTATAGTGCTTTGTATTATAGTAATTATAATCGCTTTTTCTGGCGGATTATGGGCTGTTTTAATGACAGATGTATTGCAATTTGTTATCCTAACGGTCTCTGTTATTTTTGTTATTCCTTTAATTTTTAATGAAGTAGGCGGAGTAGATAATTTTTTAAATAATATTCCAGAGGGCTTTCTATCTCCGGTAACCACAGAATATTCATGGTGGTTTATGATAGGATGGGTAACAATTAATTTTGTTGCCATGGGAGGAGAGTGGGCTTTTGTACAGCGTTATGTTTGCGTGCCAGAGGCAAAAGATGCTAAGAAAGTAGCTTATTTAATAGGAGCACTTTATTTAATTAGCCCAATATTTTGGATGACTCCTCCACTTATTTACCGAGCCATTAATCCAAATGTAGATTCAGAGCAAGCTTACATACTAGCTTGTCAGTTAGTTTTGCCAACAGGAATGATAGGTTTAATGATTGCGGCTATGGCATCTGCTACGGCAAGTATGGCTACTACTAGACTTAATGTTTTTGCTGGAGCTTTTACCGAAATTTATCAAAGAATAAAAGGGGATAACATTAATGAAAAAAAATTAGTGTTTGCAGGAAGAGTTGTTACTATAGTTTTAGGAATTATAGTTATAGCAGGCGCTCTTTTAATTCCAAGCTATGGTTACACAGATTTTATTATAGATATTAATACCCTACTATATATTCCATTAATACTTCCAGCTATTTGGGGGCTTTTTTCCAAGAAAATTAATATAAGAGCTGTTTGGGTTACTACAATTGTTGGCTTTATAGCAGCATATTTAATAAAGTTTGCCTTATCTAATAATGGATTTTTAGTAGATGTTGCCTTTTTAGAACCTATGGTAGAGTGGATAGCACAAAATAAGCGTATTACAGATATGATAATCGGTATTATGGTACCTTTCTTAATACTATTAACTTTTGAATTTTGTATAAAGACAGAAAGCCCTAGATGGGAAGAAGTAACAAAATTAAAAGTTAGTTTTGAAAAAGAAAAACCAGCAGTTATTTCACTTATGCCACTTAAAATGATAGCTATTACCATAGCCATTATAGCAGTAGTAATAGCTTTGTTAGCTATAGTTAATGAAAAACATATGAGTATTATGATATATTTTGCAATCATTTTAATCACTATTTCATTTGTTGCTTTTAGGTATTTTGTTAAATCTAAGAGAGCATTAAATAAGAACAATGAGGAATTGTAAAAATAGTTCGTAGAATTGTTTTAAAACAAAACAGAAATAAAATTTAAAGAAGAAATATATAAATTTTGAGCTATACATTTTTAATATTGTTATACCAATTCTTAAAATGAATATACTGTAAAGTAAAATGATGGATTTTGGAATTATACGAGGCAGAAAAAATAAGCATAGCCATAGTTACGGTTCTTTTTTATGTTGAAGATAGAATTTCAAAAGACACTTTTTAACTCAGTAAATTCATTTGGAAATTGGTATTATAGTGAATAGCCAATAGTAAAAGTAAATTAAATAATATTTAACATGAACATAATTAAACAAACTCAACACATAGGTCTTACGCTCCTAATATTGATTCTTATTGTTTCTTGTAGACCACAAAACAGTCAGAAAGAAATTGTAGAAGAAACAAAAGTTAACGGTGTTTTTCCTTTTAAAATGCCAACAGAAAAACCAAATATTTTATTAAGCGCCTCATCAGAGCGTATGTTCGATTATCCAACTCCTAGAGTTCAAGACAATGAGCTTTTTTCTCAATTTAAATATACTCGTTTAAAAGGTTTCGATTATAGTAATGGTGATGGTACGGTATCGCGTAGAGATCCATCACGACCAATTTTTGTAAATGGTAAATATTATGTATGGTATACAAAGCGCCATACAAAAGTACCACCTATAGGATGGAATCGTGCTGCAGAAGCTACAGATGAAATACCATCAACAGATTGGGATCTGTGCGATGTTTGGTATGCAACAAGCGAAGACGGCATTACTTGGAAGGAACAAGCTGTAGCCATTTCTAGACCAGAAAAACCAAATTCTGGTTGGCGCTCTGTAGCTACTCCAGATATTTTAATATGGAAAGGAAAATACTATTTATATTATCAAGCATTTGATGAACCTAGTGGCTTAAAAGGAGATTTATGTCCGGTATCTGTTTCTTACGCAGATTCTCCAGATGGCCCTTGGACACATGGTGGCGATAAAGTAATTCCTTTTGGAAAAGAGAATGAGTGGGATCATAAAGCAACACACGACCCACAGCCTATTGTTCGTAACGGCAAAATATATGTTTACTATAAGGCAGCATACAACAAATGGCCAGATAATAGAAAAAACTATGCAGTGGGGCATGGTTTAGCCATTGCAGAAGATCCTTTAGGTCCCTACGAAAAACACCCGCTAAACCCAGTAATGCAATCTGGTCATGAAACTACTTATTGGCCATATAAAGGAGGAATAGCAACTTTAGCTATTAAAGATGGAAATGAGCGTGAAACCATACAGTATGCAGAAGATGGTGCTAATTTTAAAATAGCATCAAGCGTTTCTTTAACACCTACCGCAGCGGCGCCATTTGTAGCAGATGCATTTACAGATACAAAAGACGGTAGAGGATTTACTTGGGGCTTATCTCATTTTATAAATGCAGGAACAGCTAAAAAAGGCTATTCTATTATTGCTCGTTTTGATTGTGATTTAAGTTTAGATTATGACGAACCTGCATATAAAAACACAGGGGTTTGGCATAAGCCCGAAGTGTATTTTGCACAAGGAGTAGGTAGTATTAATAAACATCCAGAAGGTAGAGCTAGTAAGAAATAATAAGAAAATTAATAATTTATACCCGTTTTATGAAATAGAGGGTTGTCATGAAGCTTTTAGACACAAGAAATACTTACTTTTTCTAGATTTTAGTCCCGCATGTACGGGAGTGAAATTATTCGTAATAAAATGAAGAATAATTTTGTATCGAGAACCTGCTAACCTGTTCTCGATACATCCCGAAGCAAGTTCGGGACACTCGAACTGACACATACGAAAATTTTAATCGTAAATCGTATTACACGATATAATAAATTTTCTATTGCATAAAGTGGGTTAAAAGCAAATAGTAGCCTCAAAGCTATGTTGTATTTAAGCAAGGTTAAAAGCAAGGATACTAAATACACTGAGGTGTTATATAAATATATTTCGTTATAATTATGAAAATAAAAACATTGTTTTTGCTGTTAATATTTATTTCTTGTAATAAAAAAATAGTAGTAGAAGAGAGTACTGCAATTAAAGAAGAAAATAAATATGGAGAATTAATTTTTTATGATGATTTTGAGAGAAATGAAACTCAAGAAATAAAAGATGAAGTAGGTAATGGTTGGACTACCAGTAGTGATAAAACTGCTAAAGGACATAAAGAGGTAGATTTAAAAGATGGTAAAATGCATATTTACATCCATAAAGAGGCTAACCATGCTGTTTCGGTTAGGCATAAAATGGGTTTTAAAGACGGAGCTATAGGACTTAATTTTAAGTTAGATCATCCTGATGATGTTTTAGTTATGAATATAGCAGATATGACCTGTAAAAGTGTTCATGCGGGGCATATAATAGATGTGAAAGTAAAAGCCAAGATGTTAGAAATGTACGATTTAAAAACAGGAATTTTTTTGTTGGAACACCGTAATGCAATTTTAAATAAGACACTAACAAAGGAAAAGGAAGAACTATTAAAATTAAAGTCTAAAAAAGTGCCTAATAACGTTTCTCTTGGCAAATGGTATTCGTTAATAATAGAAATAGTAAACGATAAATTAATTGTTTTTATTGATGGGAAAGAAGTAGGAAGCTTCTCCTCTAATGGTATAGCACACGATAAAAAAGGTCTTTTACGTATTTTAGTGCCAAGAAAAGTGACCGTAGATAATCTTAGAGTTTGGAAGAAAAAGTAATGAAATCGCGTTAAGTTATACCAATTAATCCATATAATTACGCCAAAATACGTGTTCATTGGTCTCAAATTTCTATGAAAGAATGTATATAAGTATATCTGGGTATTAGTAGAATAAAAAAACTAAGCTATGAGTTTTGTGATTTGCATTGTTATTCTTTATAAATCGCAATGCAGAAAGAAAATATATAAATGGCCTTTATCTTAGAATGATAGAATAAACCAGAGCTATTTAACAATGGAGACACCAGAAAATAATTCTTAGCTAGAAGTGGTATCTACTCTATAAAGCACCTAACAATTGGACGCAAAACCAATATCGTAAAGCTAAAATACTTTTTCAACAATATGCCAATACCAAAAAAGCTTTTAATTTTTTACAAGGACTAAGAAACATATTCAATACAGCGTCTTCTATACAAATCGCTTACACAAAACTCTCTCATTGGAACAAAGACCTAGGTCAATCTGGTTTTAGAGCATTCAATACTTTTAGGTATGATCCCGTTTTAGGTATGTTTTAGGGAGTGCATAAAAAAGCCCTCATATTTCTATGAAGGCTTGATTTTCTAGTAGCGGGAACTGGACTCGAACCAGTGACCTTCGGGTTATGAGAATAATTACTTCTATAACAAAGTTTTGAGCAGTTAATTGATTTTGATTAGTCTAAGCTTCAAGTATCTAACTACCAGAGACTCTTAAATTAGAGTTTGCAGGAACTGAAACTGTTGCGTAATTAGAACCCCATTTATTGAAACCTTAAAAACTTTTGTGTTTTGAGCATTCGTGTGTAACACTTATTAAACATATAATAAAAGTAATTTTAGTTTCGTAATCTATGTAGGTTTTTTAGGTATTTAGTTAACAGTTATAGTTTGTCCACAACTTTGGCCAGTATTAGTAATTTGGGTTGCTTTAGAGGCTGATGAATTGCCACTAAAACTGTAGTATAGATTCTTTTTACAATTAAAATTTCCGTTCGAATTAACCGAAATACGAGATCCGTTACTAGAACCTTCTTCATAGATATAAATATCTTTTCCTGTTCTGTTAGTTAATTTTACATTGCTAATAAGACTACTCTGTTTTGAACTTGCATTACGTTCTTTAATACGTTTGTATTCTTCAGAATTGCGCCAATCGTCGCGTTGTTTGTTGATGGCATCGATGATTAGTTTTCTTTTTAACTCTGTGTGTTCTACAACAGCTGCGTTGTTGGGGTCTTTCATCCATTGAGTATATACCGCTTGTTGTTTTGCAAAAGCAGTATCCAAATAATTTTGTAATGTTTTATGGGGTTGCATCTCCTTCATTTTCTTTGGGGATTTCATGACCTCTTTCATCTTTTTAAAGCCACTCATTTTTTTGGCTTGATGTTCCATAACAGAAACCAGTTTGTAATTGTCCTTATCTACCCATTTTTTAATGATGTAAATCTTTCCATCTAAAAAAACAAGACGCTTATGATCATCGTATTTATTAATCCGTGGCGCATATCCCACTTCTTTCTGCATTTCTGCATTTCCTTCATATACCTTTTGAATATAGGTAATGGGAAAAGCAGGGTTATCTGGTAAATACATTTTTTCATCCTTTTTAAATTCTTCAGGCTTATTAGAGTCACCCCTAAATAACATAATAACCTCTTTATGCACTCCAGGTTGTATTCGATAATCGCGCTTTTCTATTACTTTATAAACCAATTCATCTAAACCACCTTCATAGGTGCCCGAGCCATCTTGTTGTGTCAGATAAGCCAAATAATCACCAGTTTGGATGGTTTCTAATTCTTTGGTCTGGTGTTTTACTCCGTTTTGTGCACTTAGGCTAATGCATAAGGCGAATATGCTGATTACACTAAAAATAAGTTGTTTCATGTTTTTTTGATTTTGTTTAAAATATTTTGTTTGCATAAGCTTCAATTTTTGCTTTGTCCATACTTTGTATATTTGTTTTGTCTGTACTATAATAGTTGCTAAAGGCATAACTTGTTTCTTCCCCTAATACAGGAAGCACGGCAACATAGCTCTTATCATCATAGCGTAGTATATAAATGCCCATGGCGGAAAAGACATTCTTTCCTAAATCATCACTTTCCTCTGGGCGATACCTGTAAATTGCTGGATAACAATCGGCACAGGAAGCTACTAACAAGGCTTTTGTTCCATTGATTTCTGTAAGTTGAATAAACTTGGTTTTTACGCCCCGTTCTTCAAAGAGCAGGTGATACTCTTCGGCTATGCCTAGGGTGGTTTTTTCTTGTTGCCCATGTATTGCCATACTATTTATGAACCATGCGAGTAGGAAAATGAAATTTTTCATGGATTTAGAATTAAGCATATGGTATAAAAAGGTGTGAGTAATACCCACACCTTTCTGTCATGTTATTTAATTAATCGTAATCTTGCGGATGGTGTTGTTGCCATAATCACTAATAAACAAATCTTCAGAAGCATCAATGAGTATTCCCCATGGTCGTCTAAACCTAGAAGTGTTCCCTGGGCCGTTTAAATATCCGGTCATTGAACCGGCCAATACACTTGTAGTGTATTCACCGAAGACGCCTACCTCAGCCTTATAAATTAGGTTTTTATCGAAATCAGAGATGTATAATGTACCATCGTTAGTATTCAATGCAATTCCGTATGGTTTTAGAAAACCTGCTGTAGGCGTTATTAGTGTTGACAATCGTCCGGAATTAGCCCCCTTAAAACCTAGTGTTCGTATTCTTTTATTTCCTGAATCTGCTATGTATAGTTCATTGAGACGATTGTCAACAACAATACCCACCGGAGAACTTAGTCTAGTGGTTTGTGAAGCAGCGCCGTCAAGAAAACCTGCGGTTCCATCACCTGCCATTGTAGTTACCTTACCGCTAACTGCAATTTTTCGAATGGCATGATTGCCTAAATCGGCTACATATAAATTACCATCTGTATCCACTGCTACACTTGTTGGAAAGTTAAAAGCAGAAAGCTTGGCTTGATTATCATTTATAAATCCGGGTCCTCCTCCAGCAACAGTAGTAACTCCACTAGAAGTAATTTTTCGAATTCGATGATTTCCCTGATCGGCCACATAGATATTACCTGCGGCATCTATAGCCAATCCTGTAGGATCACTAAACCATGCTGCCAATCTGTTGAACTCATCATCGGCCCAACCTCGGGTACCCGATCCGGCATAGGTGGAAACCGTTCCGGAGGCCGCATCAATTTTTCTAATTACATTATTGGCTGTATCGGCTAAATAAATATTTCCAGCAGCATCTTTCACCATTCCTGAAGGGCCATTAAACCTTGCCGATTGCCCAACACCATTTACAAGCCCTGCTGTAAGGTCTCCTGCAAAAGTACTCACGTTAATATTGGATTCTATGATATCTGTCACGTTTACAGTGATGGTAATTGGATCGGCACTTAATAGACCATCATTTACCCTTGCGTTAAAAACATAACTTGTTCTTGTTTCATAATCTAAACTGGCCCCTGCTCTTAAACTCAGTTCACCGCTATCGGCATCGAGTTCAAAATTACTGCTGTTAGAACTGTCGTTCAATGTAAATTTTGTAGTATCACCATCTTCATCAGTTGCAGTCAGTGTACCTATTACGGTTGTGTCATTAATATCCTCTGGGACTGTAAACGTTGTAGGGTCATCTCCAAACACTGGTACATCGTTTACATCGGTTACATTTACAGTAATATCTACTGTTGTAGTTAAGTTTCCATCAGATACCTCAACGTTTAAAACATAATTTGCTTGCGCTTCAAAATTTAGTGTTTCCGTTTTACTTTTTAACTGCCCAGTATTTGCATCCAATTCAAAAAGATTTTTGCTGTTTGCAGGAGTAGTACTGGTAACGGAGAAACTAAGAGTATCATTATCTGGGTCTGTTGCTACTATGGTTCCAATGGCCACATTCGCAGCACTGTTTTCATCTATAGAAAAGGGTTGGTCTGCCGCAACAGGGGCTTGGTTTTCGTCAACATCAATAACCGTAATGGTAATTTTTGCAGAGGCTTTGGCCTTGCCATCGCTTACTTCTACGATAATTTCATGAGTGGCCTTGGTCTCAAAATCAAGAGATTTTGATGCTGCCAAGCTCAACGCCCCGGTTTTGGTGATTTCAAAAAGATTGTCACTGTTAGCTGTAATGCTATAGCTTAATTCGTCTTGGTCGGCATCGGTTGCTTTTACCGTACCCAATACATCCGAATCTGCTGCTGCTTCTGAGGCATTAAAGGACTGTGCCTTTATCTCGGGAGCTTTGTTTTCTGCCATTGTAGGACCATCGTCCTTTCCACAGGAAAACGCAATTATTGATATTAATAATAAGATACTTTTCTTGATTGTTTTCATAAAATTGGGGTTTATTTTCAACCCCAAATAAACATTCAATTATGTGAGTAGCTAACTAATAGTTTCCTAACAACCTATTTTTATTTCCGAATGAAAAGTAATTGGACTAATAAACTTAAAAGCCTTAATTATAGAACGGTTCAACTAATATAAATAGCTTCAAACCGTTCTTTATAACTCTTACTTACAGGAACTTTAAAGCTTTCTACAACTACTTGTTTTTCTTTTTTTGAATAAGACATATTAAGATTGGTATTTACTAACCAAGAACGGTGTGTTCTTACAAATTGATTGTTTTCTGTTAGTAAAGATTCATAATAACTCAACTTTTTAGCAGTTATGTATTTTTTAGTGTTTTTTAGATGAAGTATAGAATACATTCTGTCAGCTTCAACACAAATAATATCTTCTATATTGAGAATGGCATAATCACTCTTATAAGGGATTGCTATTTTTGTAATCTCCTTTTTATTTTCTTTTAAAAGTTGTAATCGATTATTAGATTCTAAGGCTACTGTACGTAATTTTTGATTTACTTCTTTTAATCTATTTACATCTATTGGCTTTAAAAGGTAATCTAATGCGGCTACTTCAAAAGCTTTAATAGCATACGAATCATAAGCTGTAATAAATACTATTTGAAAATTAATTTTGCTAAAAGCTTCTAATAATTGAAATCCATTTTTTTGAGGCATTTCTATATCTAAAAAAACAACGTCTGGTGTATACTTTTTAATATCAATAATTGCATTGTCCACATTAGACACTTCTGAAATAACAACAATATCAGGGCAATGGTATTTTAATAAATATCTTAAATTTTCACGTGCACTTAATTCATCATCAATTATAATAGCCTGTATTTTATTAGTCATTATTTTTATAAGGTATTTTTAAAACTACTTTTGTTCCTATCTCTACATGTTCATATTCAAAACCAATATCTAACTTATAGTAGTCTTTTAATAACGATAATCTATCTTTTATAGCCTTGGTGGAGAAAGAATACTTTTTGTTATTATTTAGAGCATTTATTTTTTTAGAGGCTTCATACCCAATACCATTATCTGTTATGATACATTTAAACACATTTTCCTGAAAAAAACTTACAGTAACTTTTTTAAGTCCGTTTGTTTTGTGTAATAAACCATGTTTTATGGCATTTTCTACAAAAGGTTGAATAATCATGGAGGGTATTTTTATGTCTTCAATAGCTTCCATACCTTCTAGTTGATATTCAAAACTGTCTCTAAAACGTAGTTTTTCTAGTTCTAGATATTTTTTTAATAATGACAGTTCTTCTTCAAAATATACAAAGCTTTTTTCGCTCATATTTAAGTTTTCTCGTATTAATGATGAGAACTTTGTTAAATAATCGTATGCCTCATTTTTATTCCCCTTTAATACTAAATTTTGAATTGAATTCATCGCATTAAACATAAAATGTGGATTCATCTGTGCCTTTAATGATTTTAGTTCGGAATTTTTATATTGCTTCTCTAGTATCATCCTCTTTTGAGTTTCTTTTAACTCTAGTGATAGAAATGCTGCTTTTCTTTTTGCTTTTATTCTTTGAAAATAGAATAAAGAAATTAAAAATAGAAAACATACCCCTGTCAAGGCCGTTATTAAATATTGTTTGTTTTGTTTTTCTTGATTAATTATTACTATAGCTTTCTGTTCTGCTAATGCTTTATCTTTTTTTATTTTATCGGTTTCATATTTTTTCTGCATATCTTCTATAACGACCTGTTTTTCATATGAAAAAACACTATCCTTAATATGGTAGTGCTTCTCCAAAAACCTATTTGCATTTTGGTAATCTTTAATCTGCTTATAAAAACTACTTTGATTTAAATATGCTTCCTGTAAGGATTTTAGGTTGTTTTGTTGTTGATATACTTTTATTGACTTATTATTAAGTAAAATTCCTTTATTTATATTTCCTGAATTGGCATACGACTTTGCCAATTCTAAATTTGTATGAGCAATATTTGCTATTTGGTTATTATCTTCATAAAACTTTAAAGCTGACATCAAATAATTAATAGCTTCATGATGTTCACCTCTTCTATTAGCCAAAACTCCTAAAGATGAATTTGCAATGTAGATTCCTGTTTTAAAATCAGTTTTTTCTGCGATACTTTTTGCTTCCTTATAATGAAATTCAGCTTTGTCAAAACTGCTTAATTCACTATAAGCATTAGCTAAATAAAAATGTATTCCAGCCTTTTGTGGGTTTAATGGTTGGTTTTCAAAAAGTTTTAAATTCTCTAATTGAATTTTAATAGCTTCATTAGGTTTTTTTAAGTGTATATATATTCTAGCAATGCAATTATTTGTTAATAATAAACCTGTTACATCATTTATACTATCTTGAATCTTCTTTGCTTTTAAAGCATAGATAAGCCCCTTATCATAATTTCCAGATTGAACATAAAAAATACTATACCCTGTGTAGGAACTACCTAATCCTTCGGCATAATTTATCTCTTTACTAATTTCTATAGCTTCCTGAAGTAAAGTTTCACTTTTTGAAATATCTCTAACTGTATAGTACTTTGTTAATTGATTTAAGAGGTTTACTCTTATGGGGTCTTTTTTAGAATATGTTTCAACTAATTTTTTTATACTATCTAATTCCTTATCCTGAGAAGATACTGATTGAATAAAAAAGAGTATAAAACTTATAGTTGATATTAATTTCATTTAATTAAAGTATTTAAACACGAATAAATACATCTAAATTTAAAAGCACTTAAAAAACTTCCGTTCGTGATGAAAAAACTTCCGAACCAGTTAAAATATATTAGGAATAATTGACCCTTCATTTGTTTCATATATGTTTCACATAGTGAATAAAAAAAGGGTTTCAATCTCTTGAAACCCTTGTCATTGCTAGTAGCGGGAACTGGACTCGAACCAGTGACCTTCGGGTTATGAGCCCGACGAGCTACCTACTGCTCTATCCCGCGATGTAATATCAAAAATAATTTACTTAGCTTTTAACTTTTCGGTTCATAATGTCGAACAAATTATTTCGGACTGCAAATATACAACCCTTTTTAGATTTAACAACACTTATTGTGAAAAAAATTAGTGTTCAATACTAGTTGCTTGAAACCCTGTGAGTTCTAAATTAACAAATGTTACATTAATTTGTATGGGGTTACAACAGACCTCACAATCTTCAACATAAATTTGGTGAATTACCGAACTATCTAATAACATGGATATCGTTTCCCAGCAATATGGGCATGTAAAATGGTGTTCTTCCATGTTTAATAAAATTTACATTATATACAAAGATCAATATAATATATCATTGTAAAACAATAAGATCCAAGATGTTTGGAGACAGGCGGACTGATGACCAATGACGAGTGACTGCAAACTGAATACTGCTCACTGGAAACTAAATACTACACATCATGATTTCTGATTCTTAAAGCGTAGCGATCTTGTTTTTAGTATTTGTATTTAGTCTGAAAAATTTCATTTATGCCAAAATATATTGATTTATAGTATCTGTGATACTTTTTCGCATACAAATTCTAAAAACCGTTCATCTTCATCAGTAAAAGGATCTGGCGTATTAGAATCGATATCGATCTGTCCAATGTTTTTATCGTTTACAAAAATAGGGATCACTATTTCTGCCTTGACGGTAATACTGCAAGCGATATAATTATCTTGAGCAGATACATCTGGAACAACAAAGTTTTGATTGCTTACAGCAACTTGTCCACAAATACCCTTTCCAAAGGGAATCGTAGTGTGGTCTGTTGGTTCACCAACATAAGGGCCTAAAATTAATTCTTCTTTGTCTCCGTTTCTAAAATAAAAGCCTACCCAGTTATAATACTCAATATGGTGTTCTAATAATTCACAAATATCTAAAAGGCGTTCATTTACAGGCTTTTTAGTAGTATTAACTATAGTATCTACTTGAGATTTTAGCGTTTTAAAAATCATTACTTTAAAAGTTTTAGTAAACGACCTCGAGGCAAGCCTACGAGGCATTAGTTGGAAATATATTTTAATTTCGAGGCAAGCCTCGAAGTATTTTAATCTCGATTATTGAGTAAAAGTATTTAAAAAGATGTAATTTCGGTATTGGTTATACCAGTTATATTTTGAATTTACTGTAAAAGAAAATAATGATTTTTTTCTTTGTATGAATTAGAAAATTAAAGCATAGCCTAAGTTTACGGTTTCATTTAATAATGAAATAGAAAGGAAAAAAGGGTGTTTTATTGCAGTAAATTCAAAGTGTAAATGGTATTTTCTAAAATTAACAAATAATATTTGAAATCACTCTTTATAAAATATAAGTCGGTTCTTAGGTTTATCCTAATCTTTTTAGTGGTTTATGTTGTTCTGTCTATAGTATACAAGCTGTTTTTACAGTTTTCAGATGGTTCTAAATTCTATCCAGATTATTTTACGCATACAGTAGCTAAACAAAGTGAAGCTTTATTAAATACGTTTGGGTATCATACTAAAGTACTACCACATCCTAATGAGCCCTCTATGAAAGTTGTTTTAAATAATCGTTATTTAGCGCGTGTTATTGAAGGCTGTAATTCGGTTAGTGTTATTATTTTATTTATTGCTTTTATAGTTGCTTTTTCGGGTAAATTAAAACCAACATTGTTTTATAGTATTTCAGGAAGTGTTTTAATTTATAGCGTAAATTTACTACGTATTGCTTTACTCACTATCGGGTTATATCATTATCCTGAATACGAAGATATTCTGCATACCATTGTATTTCCTTGTATTATTTATGGGCTGGTTTTTTTACTATGGGTGTTTTGGGTGAATCGTTTTTCTAAACTAAAAAGAGATGCATAAAACGGTAACTTATAGTTTCGTACTAATACTATTCGTATTACTTGTTGTAATTCGTCTTTTTGAAGATGTCTTGTTTTATGATCCTTATTTAGTGTTTTTTAAAAATGATTACCTATATATAGATAGCCCTAGACGGGAAATATTAAAACTTATAGGGTTTACTGGGTTGAGGTATGTTTTAAATACTATTATTTCTTTGGGCGTTTTATATCTTATATTTAAAGATAAAGACATCGTTAAACTATCGACTATAATTTATATAATAACTTTTGTTATCCTTATAGCTATCTATTTATATTTTGTAATTAACCCTAAACAAGAAGATTATTATCTGTTTTTTAGTATACGTCGTTTTCTTATCCATCCAGTACTATTAATTATTTTATTACCTGCATTTTATTACCATAAATTGAGTAAGTAAGTGTTAATCATTTAATAAAAGCGATAGTTTACCTTAAATTTTTTGTAATTTTGTAGTATGTATAAACACATTTTACATAAATCATTTTCTGTAATGCTAGCGCTTTTGGTTATGCTATCAACAGTGTCTTTCACTATTGAAAAGCATTACTGTAAGGGCGCTTTAGTAGATATTTCGGTATTTACAAGTGCCAAAAAATGTAAAATGGATTCATGTGCAAGTCTTCAAAAAAAATCATGCTGTGAAGATGAAATACATGTTGTTCAAGGGCAAGATAAATTACATACAGTTGTTGCTTTAGACTTAGAGTTAAAGAAACAACAGTTTATGTCTTCAGTATATCCTTATTACTACAACTATTATAAGTCTTTATCAAAGTGTATCACCTTTTATAAAGATTATTCTCCTCCCAATTTGGTTCAAAATATTCAAATGTTGAACCAAACCTTCTTGATTTGATGTATTATTAATTATACCATTTACGTAGCTCATCGTTTTGAGTGATACATTCTAAGGTTAATATAATACATTAAATTTTAAAATTAAAATGAAGTATAGATATAACATTACAGGGTTGACCTGTAATAACTGTAAAACTTCTGTTGAAAAAATATTAAATACACAACCAGGTGTAAAAGAAGTTTTGGTAAACTTGAAAGAGTCTGAGGTTAGTATTGAAATGTCTCAACATATTTCGGCTAAAGAACTACAGAAATCGTTACCCGATAAGTATTCTATTTTTGATAAATCTTTTTCCATTGAGAAAAAAAGTGCATTAAAAACACTATTTCCACTAATCCTTATTTTTGGGTATATAACCATTTCAGCTGTATTACTCAATTTAAAATTTTGGAATAATAAAAGCTTTATGTTGGATTTTATGGGGTTATTCTATATTGTGTTTAGTTTTTTTAAGATTTTAGATTTAAAAGGATTTCAGAAATCGTTTAGAATGTATGATCCGTTAGCTAAAGCTATACCTCCTTATGCTTGGATATATCCTTTTATTGAGCTTATACTTGGTATTTTGTTTTTAATGCGGATAAAAATATTTTTAGCTCTAATAGGGACATTAATAATTTTAGGTATAACTACTATTGGGGTCACAAAAGCGTTATTGGATAAAAAAGAAATACAATGTGCATGTTTAGGTACAGTTTTAAAATTACCTATGACAAAAGCAACATTTATTGAAAATAGCATTATGATTGTAATGGCTGTTATAATGCTATTTAATTCGAGTGCATTATGAAATGTTTAATCAATATGTTACTATTACCCGCTTTAATTTTTTCTCAAGAAAAAATAACCGGGACTATTCATGATGCCGCTAATAAAAATGAAGGTTTAGTAGGAGCAAATGTTTATTGGGCAAATACTAATGTTGGGAGCATTACAGATATAGATGGCAGATTTAGTATTTCTTATAAAACGGAATACAAAAAACTTATTATAAGCCATGTTGGTTATAAAACAGATACATTAAACATAAAAAATTCAAATAGCATTACCCATGGGCTACAACCAACAGAAGATTTAGATGAGGTTACCGTAACATCCAGAAAGCAAACTACAGCTAAATCTTTTTTTAAGGCAGAAAATGTAATAACAGTAAGTAGTAAAGAATTACTAAAGGCAGCATGTTGTAACCTTTCGGAAAGTTTTGAAACTAATCCGTCTATAGACGTAAATTTCGCAGATGCTGTCACAGGAACACGCCAAATAAAAATGTTAGGGCTTACAAGCCCATATATTTTAATAGCAACAGAAAATATTCCATCAATAAGAGGAGCGTCTCAGGCTTACGGACTAAGTTTTATCCCCGGGACATGGGTGGAAAGTATACAAATTTCTAAAGGCGCCGGTAGTGTAGTAAATGGTTATGAAAGTATAGCGGGCCAAATAAATACCGAGCTTGTTAAGCCTAGTACAGACAACACATTATTTGTCAACTTATATGGTGCCAGTAGTGAGCGTTTAGAATTAAATACACACGTTAACAGTAAAGTAAGTAATCGTTGGCATACAGGTTTATATTTACACGGCAATAGCCATAATAAAAAGCATGATGTTAATAACGACGGGTTTCTAGATATGCCCTTATTTAATCAAATAAACCTAATGAATCGCTGGCAATATACAGACACTAAAAATGGGTTTGTAAGCTTTGTGAATTTAAAATTTTTAAATGACGAAAAGCAAACAGGAGAACTAAATTTTGATCCAGAGAACGATAAGTTTACAACCAATCTATGGGGGAGTGAAATAAATACCAGACGTTATGAGGTTTCTACAAAATTTGGATACGTGAATGCAGAAATACCTTGGCAAAGTTTAGGTGTACAAACCGCTTATAGCAACCATAAGCAAACATCTTATTTTGGTTTAAATCAATATAACATTACTCATAATAGCCTGTATGCAAATGCAATTTATAACTCTATAATAAGTGATTCTCGCCATAAAATAAAAACAGGTTTAAGCTATACACATGATTTTTACAATGAATTTGTAAATACAATAACTTATAGAAGAATAGAAAATTCTGTTGGTGCATTTTTTGAGTACAATTATAATAATTTAGAACTGTTAAATCTTACCGCAGGGATTCGTATAGATCATCATAATTTGTTGGGTACTTTTATTACGCCTCGTATGCATATTCGATATTCACCCTGGCGTAAATCGGCATTTAGAGCATCTGTTGGTAGAGGTAAAAGAAGTGCTAATATATTTGCAGAAAACCAGCAATTATTTTCAACCTCCAGACAAATTAATATTACTAATACAGGAGGTGAAATATATGGATTAGACCCAGAAATTGCATGGAATTATGGGGTTTCTTACTTGCAAGGATTTAATTTATTTGGTAAAAAGGCAGATATTACCCTAGACTATTATAAAACAGATTTTAAAAATCAAGTTGTTGTAGATTGGGAAAACTCACAAGCAATTAATTTTTATAACCTAAACGGAAAAAGTTTTGCCAATAGTTTTCAAGCTGAATTTAATTATAGCGCTTTTAAATATTTTGATCTTAGGTTAGCTTATAAATTTTACGATGTAAAAACCGATTATAATACAGGAAGGCTTGAAAAGCCATTAACACCTAGAAATCGATTTTTTGCAAATGTTTCTTATGAAATACTAACTAAAAAAGAAAATAAAGAACACTGGAAGTTTGATGCTACTTACAATTGGTTAAGTAGCCAACGTTTTGCATCGACTTTAAACAATGCTATCGAAAATCAATTACCAATACGTACCCCTGTTGTAGCAACATTAAATGCACAAATTACCAAAGTGTTTTCTTCTAAGTTTGAAGTATATTTAGGAGGAGAAAATATAACTAATGTAAGGCAGCCTAATCCTATTTTAGGAACAGACGACCCTTTTGGAGCGAATTTTGATACCACATTTGTATATGGACCAATTTTTGGTAGTTTGTTTTATACAGGGCTACGATTTAAATTACAATAAATTATGAAATAATACCAATTCTACCATAAAATGCGACATATAATTCGTTTCTTTTACATGATTTCTGCATTAAAAAAATAAACCGTAGCTATGGCTATGCTTGATTTTTATGCTTTGAACTCCTGTAAAACAACTCAAATTATTTATACCTCATTTTATAGCAAAATAGGTATAAACTGTAAAACCAAATTGTGATAACCATCGTAATTTTACATGAGAAATGGTATTACCTATACAAACAATAAAATTTTAAAAAATGAAAAGAATATTAATTTTATTACTCCTGTTTACGAGCAGTTTAATGTATGCTCAAAATAAAAATGAGAAAGCCTCTATGGAAGTAGATGGTGTCTGTGGCATGTGTAAAGCACGTATAGAAAAAGCATGCTTAAATACTAAAGGTGTAAAATATGCGCAATGGAATGTAGACACTCATGAATTAAAATTGATTTATGATGCACGCAAAACAGATGTAAAAACAATACAAGCCAAAGTGCTTGACGTTGGCCATGATGTAGTTAATGTTAAAAAAGCTACAGATGAAGCTTATAATCTAGTGCATCCTTGTTGTAAATACAGAAACGAGAGCGTAAAAGAATCGCATGAAGGCGAATAAATGGAGAAAATATATTTATCAATAAAACTCGAGATTACGTTTTAACATCCAATGCATCACGAAGAGCATTGCCTATAAGCATAAAAGCCATAACTAAACTCATGATGCAAAGTCCAGGTATTATTGCTAAATAAGGTTTGCCTAAAATAATGTAGTTGTAGTGATCTTTTATCATTGCTCCCCAACTAGCCATTGGAGGTTGAGCGCCTATGCCTAAAAAGCTTAAACCACTTTCTATTAAAATGGCAGCGGCGAAATTGGCAGCCGAAATAACAATAACTGGTGCCATAATGTTTGGTAAAATATGTTTGGTGATAATTCTAAAATCACTGTAACCTAAAGCACGAGCAGCGGTAACGTATTGCATTTCCTTTGTAGTTATAATTTGGCCTCTAACTATTCTGGCTACTTCAACCCACATAGTTAATCCTACAGCGATAAAGACTTGCCAAAACCCTTTGCCTAGAGCTAATGTAATAGCAATAACTAACAGTAATGTTGGTATAGACCATGTGACGTTAATTAGCCACATAATTGCAGCATCTATTCTTCCTCCAAAATATCCAGCTAAACTTCCCATGAAAATACCTAAGAATAATGAAATAAAAACGGCTACAAAGCCAATGAAAAAAGAGATTCTTGCTCCGACTAAAATTCGACTTAGTAAATCACGTCCATATTTATCTGTGCCAAAAACAAAAGTTTTTTCAATGATATATGTTTCGATAGAATAGTTGGGAAACTTTTCTAGAGATAGTACTTTCTCAACACCTATTAATTTATCTGATGTATATTCGGTATAGTACAAATTTTCACTATCTGTTCGGTGTTTAGAAATAGGAATTTCTGTACCTGTATTTTTTACACCAAAAAATAATTTACTTAAACTATTTTGTTCATTTTTTATAGAAGATGGTAGTGAAAGCAGCTTAACTTTAAAACCTGGAGGTTTAGAGTGAATTGCTAAATGCATTTGGTTAGCATATTGAGAATTGTCGGGTGCAACTGCGTAAGCGAATATTGAAATAAGACCAATAACGCATATAAAACAAAAACTAAAAACGCCCCAAAAGTTCTTTTTAAACTTTTGGAGCGCTAGTTGTTTTAGTGAATTTGATGTTTCACTCATTAATGCTTAGTTTTTTACTTTTGCTACTTTTTTAATATCTGCAGCTGTTTTTAAATCTTCTAAAACATGTATGGCTTCTTCTACATAAACATCTTTACTTAAGCTTTTGTACCAACGCTCACGTTTTTCCTGTAAGTTAGTGGTATCTTTTTCAAATAACTTTTTCTCGTATTCCAATGGACCAAAAGTTAAGTTTGTTGTATAGTCTGAAATAGCTTCAAAACGTTCTGCTTCTTTATCATTAAGTTCTAATTGTTTTTTGTATTCTTTGTAATTCAATGAAAACAAGGTCTCATCAATCTTGCTTTTTACCCATTTGGCATTATCTTCAATTAGCTTTAATTGAAAATTGTGCTTCATTCTCATATTGCTTTTTCTTATGGCTTCTTCATAGCCAAAATATTTATTCCAAACCTCGTAATTTGCCGAACCAATTTCATCGTAAGGAAGCGGGTTGTCTTTCTCTTTTTCCCCGATATCAATAAAACTAAATCTACCGGGTAATTTAACATCGCTTTTTACACCTTCTAACTGTACAGAACCTCCATTTATTCTGTAATATTTTTGAGTGGTAAATGCTAAGGCTCCCAAATCTCCATTTGTATTGTTTCGTACTAAATTATTTAAGTTGTACACATTTTGCACGGTACCTTTACCATAGGTTTGTTTACTTCCTATAATCACAGCTCGCTTGTAATCCTGCATTGCTGCAGCCATAATTTCTGAAGCTGAAGCAGATAATTCATTTACCAAAACTACAAGGGGACCATCCCATGATATAGAACGATCTGTGTCTTCTAAAGTTTCTTTTGGTGCTCCGGTGGACCTTACTTGAACAATAGGACCTTCTTTTATAAATAAACCTGCCATTTCTACAACAGTTGGTAGTGAGCCACCTCCGTTATTACGTAAATCTAAAATAAGACCTTGCATCCCTTCAGATTTAAGACGCTCTATTTCTTTTTTTACATCTTTTGCTGCATTAAGCTTTTTGTATTCTTTAAAATCTACATAAAAACGAGGTAAATTAATAATACCAAACTTTTTTTGATCCTTTTCAACTATAGAAGATTTAGCGTAAGTTTCACCTATTTCAACAATATCTCTGGTTATAGTAATATCCTTAATTGTACCATCTACTTTCTTTATGGTTAATGTAACTTTTGTACCTTTAGGACCCTTAATATACTTTATAGCATCGCTAATACGCATACCAACAATATCTACTGGGAATTGCTCATTCTCTTGTTTTACTTTTAAAATTAAATCTTCTACTTCTAAAAGTTGACTTCTCCATGCTGGCCCTCCAGAGATAAGCTCTACCACTTTTATGTAACCTAAACGCTTTTGTAATCTAGCACCTATGCCCTCTAGCTTTCCAGACATTTGCTGATCAAAATCTTCTTTGCCTTTTGGAGCTAGATAATATGTATGTGGGTCAAACTCTTCTACAATAACATTAACATAGGATGAAAACCAATCTTCACGTGTTAAGTCATCAATGCTATCGTTAAAATAAATATCAATAGATCTAAGTGTTGTTTCTCGAGCTTCTTTTTCGATTTCAGCATCGGTTTTCATAACATAAGATGGATCTTTTTCTTTAGCGCTTCTCTCTTGCTCATAGATATCATCATAATTTGAAAGCGTAGAAAATTTTAATTGTTTTCTCCAACGCTCTTCCATTTGCTTTTTTGTTTTAACAAAGATCATTTTATCGTTATCAGTGTCAAAAGTTTCATCTTTTGTGTAATCAAAAGGTTGAGATAACACGGTTTTGTAGGTGCTTTTTGCCTCTTCAATACGTTCAAGCATGCGCTCATGTACAACATTAAAAAATGTAATATCATAAGCTCTTAATTGATCATCTATATCTGTTTTATACTTTTCAAACTCTTTGTAGTCAGACTCGTAGAAATAACGTTTAACGGGATCTATACGTTCCATGTAATCGTCAAAAAATTCTTTAGAAAATTCATCATTAAGTTTTATGGGGTCAAAGTGTCCTTGTTGTAAAACGTAGGTAATAACCTGAATCAATAATTTGTCTTTATCTGGGTCATCAAAACTTTTTGAAGTAAAGCTACAAGAGGCGAATGCTAACAAAAGGACTAATAGTAAAACTTTAAGATTCTTTTTCATCATATCTATCATAATAAACCGCTAAATTAGTTTTAGCTTACTAAATTAATGAAAAAACCGTGCCATTAAAAGGATGTGAGGTTATTTTTCGACGAAAAAACAAAAATAGAACTTTACATAAGAATTTGTGTATTTTAGCGATACTCAAACATCGATTAATTACAATGAAAAAACCTTTAATTTTAGTAACTAATGATGATGGTATTACAGCTCCTGGTATTAGAGCTTTAATTGATGTAATGATAACTATTGGAGACGTTGTTGTAGTGGCTCCAGATAGTCCACAAAGTGGACAAGGTCATGCTATAACTATAGATGCTACATTACATGTAAATCAATTAAAAGTTGACTCAGGAAGCCATTTAGAATATACCTGTTCTGGAACGCCTGCCGATTGTGTGAAGCTCGCCATAAGAGAAATATTAGGTAGACGGCCAGATATTTGTGTTTCTGGTATTAACCATGGTTCAAATTCTTCAATAAATGTAATTTACTCAGGGACCATGAGTGCCGCTATAGAAGCAGGAATAGAAGGGATTCCAGCCATTGGTTTTTCTTTATTAAATTATGATTGGGATGCTTCGTTTGATGCCTGTAAAACGTATGTGAAAGCAATTACCAAAAATGTTTTAAAAAACGGACTAGAAAAAGGTGTTGTGTTAAATGCAAACATACCAGATATAGCTAAACATGAAATAAAAGGGGTTAAAATATGTAGACAGGCTAGAGCTAACTGGGTTGAACAGTTTGATAAACGAAAAACCCCACAAGGTAAAGATTATTATTGGTTAACAGGTAAATTTGTTAACTTAGATGGAGGAGAAGATACCGATGAATGGGCGCTTGAAAATAATTACATTTCTGTGGTTCCTGTGCAGTTTGATTTAACGGCACATCATACTATAGAACAACTGAATAATTGGACATTTAATGATTAAAAAAGAACTTGCGATTGGTGTTTTAGTAGGTTTAATAGCTAATGCTATGGGGCTATTTTTTATTGCTGCCATTTTAAGTAAAGGAGATGATTTTGTAAACGTTATAAAAGCAGCTTACAGCGAAGGTTTCCTTGGGAAATTAGTAAGTATTGGTGCTGTTTTAAATCTTATAGCTTTTTTTGTATTTATAAAAAAAAGGCAAGATTATCGTGCCCGAGGGGTTATAGTAATTACAGTGTTTATTGCTGTTCTTACGTTTGTTCTTAAATTGTTTTAAGTTATTTTTTTATGAAACGAACTTTAACGATAATTTTGAAAAATATTGGAGTATTTATTTGTGATTTATATACAATCTCAAAAAAAATAGTATAAACGCATGAAATACTACATACTTGCAGGTGAAGCTTCGGGTGATTTACACGGATCTAATCTTATAAAAGCATTACAAGAAAAAGATAAAGATGCCAATATTAGGTTTTGGGGAGGTGATTTAATGCAACAAGCTGGAGGACAGTTAGTAAAGCATTATAAAGAGCGTGCTTTTATGGGCTTTACTGAAGTACTAATGAATCTTAGAAAGATTTTTAAGCTAATAGCCTTTTGTAAGATTGATATAGCTTCTTTTAAGCCAGATGTTATCGTTTTTATAGATAATTCGGGATTCAATTTGCGCATTGCAAAATGGGCAAAAGCGCAAAATTATTATACTAACTATTACATTTCTCCTCAAGTTTGGGCGTCTAGAGCAAGCAGAGTAAAGGCAATTAAAAGAGACATAGATGCGATGTATGTGATATTACCTTTTGTAAAGCCTTTTTACGAAAAGTACAATTACAATGTTTCTTTTGTTGGACACCCTTTAATTGATGCAATAGCAAATAGAGGGCAAGTGAACGAGTTTCAATTTCGTAAAACACATCAACTAAGTGAAAAGCCCATTATAGCATTATTACCAGGGAGTAGAAAACAAGAGATAACCAATATGTTATCTGTGATGTTGAGTTTAATACATGATTTTTCCGATTATCAATTTGTAATTGCTGGCGCACCAAGTCAAGATTTTGAGTTTTATAAATCGATTATAAAAAATAAAAATGTTGCTTTTATTTCTAATAAGACTTACGATTTACTTAGCGTGTCTTATGCTGCTTTGGTAACTTCAGGAACGGCAACTTTAGAAACAGCTTTATTTAAAGTGCCTCAGGTAGTGTGCTATAAAGGAAGTACTATTTCTTATCATATTGCTAAACGTATTATTACATTAAAATTTATTTCGTTAGTTAATTTAGTGATGGATAAAGAAGTCGTTACAGAATTGATTCAAAACAATTTTAATAAAAGGCGTCTTAAACAAGAATTACACAAAATTCTAGGCACCAGTAATAGAGAGACAATGTTTAACGCGTATTACGACTTAGAAAAGAAACTTGGCGGAAAAGGCGCTAGTGAAAAAACGGCTCAATTAATTTTTAATGCTTTAAAAACAAAGGATTAATTCTATAAGAGAACGGAGTGGGTTGCACACGTTCTTAATTTTATAATAAATTTAATTTCATTTAATTACTAAAATTTAAACGTGTGAAAAAAGTACTGTTTCTCTTAATTTTGATTATTGGTTTTAATAGTTGTAAATCGTCTAAGCGACCAAAAGTAGTTACTAAAAAAGCCCAGGTTGAGAAACGTAAAGTGGTTGCTACTCCAAAGAAGAAAAAGGTTCATGTGAGTAAAAATCAATCTAAACCTTCAAAAGTTGTAGCGTATTCTAAACAGTTTTTAGGTACACGATATAAATGGGGAGGTACTACAAAATCTGGTATAGACTGTTCTGGTTTAGTATACGAATCGTTTAGAGCCTACGATATTATTCTACCAAGAATATCAAGAGATATTGCCAAAAGAGGTGTAAAAGTGCCTTTGCATAAAGTTAAAAAAGGGGATTTACTATTCTTTAAAACTAAAAACAGGAGAAATGCTATTAATCACGTTGGTTTAGTTACCGAAATAAAAAACAATACGATTTATTTTATTCATTCTACAACTAGTAAGGGGGTAATTATATCTTCTCTAAATACAAGTTATTGGAAATCTGCTTTTGCTGAAGCAAGACATATATTGTAAGAAAAACAGCTATGGACAAGCCTTTGAAGTACGCCTAGGAAATAAATTATCTGATTTCGAGCCAAGTCTCGAAATATCATACCCTTTGTCGATGCCAATAAAATTAGTAACTTTCGATTAATGAAGTTGCTAAATTTTACAATAATAAAGCTTGCTATATGCATTAGTATTGGTGTTTTAATAGGGTATTTCTTTAAAATATCCTTGTTAGTTTCTATTACTGTTTGTGTTTTTCTTCTCTCTATAGTATCTGCATTTTATTTGTTAAACAGAAAGCAATTCACTAAAACTATTTGGTATGGGATGGCTGTATTTGTAACCATGATAGCAGTTGGTATTTTAACAGTAAATCTTCATGATCACAAAAATTTTAAAAATCATTACTCTAATTATGTTAGCGCTAAAAGTGATTCGTTAACTACAATATCATTTAGAATTAGAGAAGTTTTAAAATCAGGAAATTATTATGATAAATATATAGTTGAGGTTTTAAATGTTAATGAGAATAAAACCGTTGGGCGGTCTTTGATAAATATAAAGAAGGGTAGCTTAGAATGTAATCTCGATGTAGATGAATGCTATTTGGCTAAAGCTAAATTTAGAGCATTAATACATCCACAAAACCCTGGACAATTTGATTATAAAAAATATTTAGAGAGAAAATATATATATCATCAGTTATTTGTTGATGGACATCGCTTGTTGAAAGTAAAATCTAGAGATATTACAATATTAGGTATTGCTAATACTATAAGAGCCCATATTAATTCAAAGCTAAAACCTTATAATTTTAAACCAGACGAAGTCGCTATTATTAATGCGTTGTTACTTGGACAAAGACAAGATATTAGTAAAGCTATTCATGCAAGTTATACTAATTCAGGAGCCATACATATTTTAGCCGTTTCTGGATTACATGTAGGGATTTTAATGCTGATGTTAAGTTTTTTATTAAAACCTTTAGAATATTTTAAGTACGGTAAATATTTTAAAGCATTATTAATAGTTGTTATACTTTGGTGTTTTGCCTTAATTACAGGGTTATCGGCATCGGTTACAAGAGCAGTTACTATGTTTTCTATTGTTGCCATTGGATTAAATTTAAAACGCCCTACCAACATATATAATACACTGGCCATATCAATTTTTGTTTTATTGTTATTTAAACCTCTTTTTTTATTTGATGTTGGGTTTCAGTTGAGCTATTTGGCTGTATTTGCTATTGTAGCCTTAGATCCTATTTTATATAAGTTATGGCAACCAAAACATTGGTTTTTAGATACCTATTGGCATACGTTTACAATTACCTTGACTGCTCAATTTGGGATAATACCTTTGAGTTTATTTTATTTTAATCAGTTTCCTGGATTATTTTTTGTATCTAACTTAGTTATTATACCATTATTAGGTATTGTGTTAGGATTAGGTGTTGTAGTTATCTTTATGGCTTTATTAAATATACTGCCTAATATTTTAGCAAAAACGTTTGGCGTTATGGTGAGTTGCATGAACGATTTTGTGATGTGGATCTCGCAAAAAGAGGCTTTTATATTTAAAGATATTTCTTTTAACTTTTTATATGTCGTAATTACTTATGTTACAATAATTTCGCTTTTAAGGTTTTTATTAAAAAGAAATTTCACCAATTTAAGATTAGTATTAATTGCTATAATTTTAATGCAATGTGCAGTTATTTATACAAATTACAATATGCCCAATAATCAATTTATAGTTTTTCATAAGAGTAGGCATAGTTTAATTGGTAAAATAAAACATAAAGAAATTGCTATAGCTCACGATTTTGATAGTTTAACTAAAGCTAAAAATAATATTATTAGAGATTATTGTGTGAAGAATGCTATAAATACAGTTGTAGAAGATACTTTAAAAGCTGTTTATTTTCTTGATAAGAAACGGCTTTTGGTAATTGATAGCTTAAATATATGCAACCTTAAAACACTTAAACCTTATTATATTCTGCTAAGGCAATCTCCCAAAATAAATTTGAATAGAGTAATAGATTCTTTACATCCCAAGCAAATTATTGCCGATGGTAGTAATTACAGATCTTATATGGAACATTGGGAAAAAGTATGCGAAAAACGAAAACTCCCTTTTCACCAAACAAGTAAAAAGGGGGCTTTTGTAATTAAATATTAAGCGATATTAGCCTTTAAATTGAGGTTTAAACGCTTTATAATATTCATTAAATTTTTCTTGAGTGTCTATGGTCTTGTATGCATCACTACCAAATAGCTTTAAATATAGCTCTAATTGTGTTGGTTTTTGATAACCTCTAATAGGCGCTATTACTTCGCCTTTATCATCAAAAAAGACAATTGTTGGATAGGCACTAATTTGTAGATAAGAAGCTAGCTCATGCGGGCTATTACGCGTATTTGCTTTTGAAGGGTTGTAATTTGGATTAGAAAACGTCTTTTCTTTATAGATGATATTATCATCACCTTCTCCATTAAACTTTACAGCGTAGTAATTGTCGTTTACAAAATCCACGACATCTTTATTATGAAATGTGTCGCGGTCTAATAGTTTACATGGTCCACACCAATTGGTGTAAACGTCCATCATAATTTTTTTAGGCGCTTTTTTTTGAAGTTCTAATGCTTCTTTAAACGTTACCCAATTTATTTCTTGTGCAAATACGCCATTAATAGACGTAAATAAAACTAATAATACTATGTATAATATCTTTTTCATAATAAACAATACTTTGCAAACAGCGTACCAACTTACAAAAAAAGAGTTAAAGTATTATTGTTTATTAAGGTATTATAACACAATGTTTAAATCTTTTTTGTTTAAAACCTCAATATCTTTTTGGGTAATTCCTGTTCCCGAAGCATACACATTTTTAAGTGTATTTATTTTAGAAAACGTATCTAAACTGGCTTTACTAAGTTTAGAGTTTCCATATACATTTAAGCTGTTCAAACTGTTAAGGTTTTCAATAGTAGCAATACCATTATCTGTAATATTACCATTTCTGTTAATCACTAATTTTTGTAGATTTTTAAATGAACTTATGGTTTTTAAATGGTCATCATTTAAATTGTTGTTTTCAATATATAACCAGATAATATTGTCCTTAATTTTAGATAGCTTCTCTAATTTAGCATTTAAATCATCACCAGGTTTTTTAGTGTAAGGAGGTAAAACGACTTCAAAAAGGTTAGAGTCGAATACCAATTCTCTAATTGTAAAACCTTCTGCTTTTATGTCTTCTAAAGTACTTGGGTTAGCAGCTGTTGCTTTTGGTAATACAACGTCACTAGTTGAACCATGATGCCCACCATGAGCCCCTCCTTTTAAACCTAACATCGAGGATGCTATGTGTAGAACATTTTCGGGTGTTTCTACAGATGCAACTGTAGATGTGTGATTAGCATGAACGTTATCTATCCAATACGTTAAAATAGCTATTTCTTCTTCTGTTAAAGGGGTTTTTCCTTCGGGAGGCATAAAATCTTCATGCTCTGGATCTAATAACACACGCTTAATCATTTCAGATTCTAATGCTTTACCAGCTATTACAGTAGCACCATGTTTACCGCCTTTAGCAATAGATAAAGAATCTTGGAAAGAGAGTCCTCCTTTTTTCTTAGACTTGCTATGGCAACTAATACATTTATCTTCTAAAATAGGTTGGACTAGATGGTTGAAAACAACAGCATCTTCTACTTTCTCTACCTTCACTAATTCTTTACTAGTATCCTTTTTGCCAAATGGGAAATATTTGGTTAAATAATCGCTGCCATGCGTTAAGTTAGCACCGTAGTGTCCAGTAATACTAAGGAGGATAACTATTAAGGTTAGAACAGAAATGTTAGCTTTTACTTTGTTTTTCTTTGGTAATTTTATTTTTTCTATGCTAATTAGCCAAGCGATTAGAGCTATAGCAGAAGTAAATACACCAAACCAAAAATGGTTGTCTAAAGCAGCTTCTTCGTAATCACCACTTAGAGATAGCATATAACCAAGTATACAGGCTACAACAGCGCTTAAAAATCCTAGTAGTAAGGCTAAAGGAGTAGCGGCTGTAATTACGTTATATTTCTTTTTTCTTCCTAAAATTTCAAGAACAAAAGCAAAAATTAAAAAACCAATTGGTAAATGTACTACTAAAGGGTGAAATCTTCCTAGAAACAGTACAAAATCGGGTACGTCATTCATAAGTCAAAGTAAGTGTAAGGTTATATGCGTTCTAATTTGTAAGGCGCTGTATGATTTGCATTCCATTGGCAGATGTAGAGATTTTTGTCTTCATCTATACACACATCATGCCCATGTAAAATAGGTTTTTCTTCAATTTGATAAGACTTTTGTAATATACCGTTTTTATATTCTGGGGCTGTACCACCTGGGTTAGAAACGACTTTATCACCTTCCATTATGGTTACAAAACCTGTGTGGTCTTTCCAGTTAGTTTTTCCAACCTTTGGTTGCGACCAACAAACACCAGCATATAAATTATTGTCATCAAAAACAGCTCTACAAACTTGCATGTTAGGCATGTTAACAGTTTTAACGTATTTGCCATCTAATGTATAATACTTAAAACATTGTTGCGTACGTGACGTTGCTACTACCATTGGATTACCTTTTTCTCTATAGTCAATAGCTATACCATGAGCGCTTACTAATTTATAATTAGGATCGGGGTTGTTATGTCCCCCCCAATGCCGTATATATCTTCCATTAGAATCGTATTGAATAATACGGCTTTCGCCGTAACCATCGGCTACATAAATATCGCCATTAGGTCCAATCGCTGTTTCTGTAGGACAGAAAAATTCTCCAGGTTTATAAACACCAATGGTTAGAGGGTGACCAATATCAAAAATTACTTTTCCATCAACTGTTGTTTTTGCAACACGACCATTATGCTTAATCATTTTATTGCCGTGTCCCAAAGCCCAACCAGAATCGGTAATATATAACATGTCTTCTCCTCCTTCATTATGTAGTGTTAAACCATGACCTCCTTGGTATGCTGTACCCCAATAGTCTAATAATTTTCCAGACTTATCAAAAATAAGGATGTTGTTTTGTGGATGGTCACCAATCATAATCAAGCGCCCTTTACTATCCATAACCATTTCGTGGCAATTAAGTAAAGGGATTCTAGTAGCGCTTATTTGCGCCCAGTTTTTTGTAAGCTTGTACTTATAATCACCATGGCCCAATATGGTATCGGTTTCGTTAAGTAATCTATCCGATTTCCCTTTTTTTGTTATAATTGTTACACCAAAAGCAGATGAAGTTGCTGCTAATGCAGCACTCGCTAATCCTGTTTTTTTAATAAAATTTCTTCTTGAAGACATAGTTTAGTTTTAAGTAAGTAGATCTTTTACAACATGGCCATGAACATCGGTTAAACGGTAACGACGTCCTTGGTGTTTGAATGTTAAACGTTCGTGATCAATACCAAAAAGATGTAGTAATGTCGCATGAAAATCATGTACATGTACAGGGTCTTTTGTTACGTTATAGCTAAAGTCATCGGTCTCTCCATAGGTAAATCCTGGTTTTACACCTGCTCCTGCCATCCACATGGTAAACGCTTTTGGATGATGATCTCTACCATAATTTGTTTTAGTTAATTGGCCTTGCGAATATACAGTTCTTCCAAACTCCCCTCCCCAAATTACAAGGGTGTCGTCTAGCATACCACGTTGTTTTAAATCTTTTATTAAGGCTGCTGTAGCTTGATCTGTCTGTTTTGCTTTAAATTTCACACCATTAGGACAACCAATGTGTTGATCCCAACCTTGGTGGTATAACTGTACAAATTTAACTCCTTTTTCTAGTAGTTTTCTTGCCATTAAACAGTTTGCCGCGTATGTTCCAGGGTCTCTACTATCTTTTCCGTATAAATCAAAAATATGCTCTGGCTCATCAGAAGTATCTGTAACTTCAGGAATAGACGTTTGCATTCTAAAAGCCATTTCATATTGAGACATTCTAGCTTGAATTTCTGGATCCCCATAAGCATCATGCTGAATAGAATTTAAATCGCCTAAATACTCCAGCATTTTTTTACGATCTGTGCCGTCATAATTATCTGGATTATTTAAGTATAATACAGGGTCTTTTCCTGAACGAAATTGAACACCTTGATGTTCTGTTGGTAAAAATCCATTACCCCATAAACTTGCTTTTAGTGGTTGACCTTTTCCATTTTTTGAAACCAAAGTAATGAAGGTAGGTAAATTTTCATTATCAGAGCCTAAACCATAACTTAGCCATGACCCCATTGATGGTCTACCAGGAAGTTGATGTCCTGTCTGAAAAAATGTAATGGCTGGTGTATGATTAATTTGATCTGTTTGCATGCCCTTCATAAAACATAAATCGTCTACAATTTCGGCTGTATAAGGCATCAATTCACTCACCCAAGCTCTAGACTCTCCATATTGCTTAAAATTAAATATAGATGGTGCTACTGGCAATGTACTTTGACTACCACTCATTCCTGTAAGGCGTTGCCCTTTCATAATAGATTTTGGTAAATCTTTACCATACATATCTACTAATTTAGGTTTGTAATCAAACAAATCTAATTGAGATGGTCCTCCACTTTGGAATAAGTAGATAATGCGCTTTGCTTTTGGCAAATGATGCGGCAACCCTAACTTATTTCTTGTAAAAGCATTAACCGCTGCATTATCGGAGTTACCAATAGACGACCAGGCTTTTTCTGTATTAAGCAGGCTACCCAGAGCTAAGGCTCCAATCCCTAAAGAGGTCTTTTTTAAGAAATGTCTTCTGTCTAATTGTTTTTCAACACTTTGCAGATCTTTATTATTTGATTTTAATCTATCATGATGATCACACATAATGAACTCTTTTTTATCGTTTGGTTATAAAAGCATCAGAATTAATAATTGTAGATGCTACTACGGCATTTGCAGCGACTAAAGCTATATCATCCTTAGGGTCTATTTTATGTTCCCCAACACTAATCCAGCCTTGTGCTTTTGCTTTATTATTTTTGAACTTTTCAAATTCTGTTTTTTGTAATTTAGAAAGGATTTGTAACTCCTTAGATTTTATAGACCTTCCTGTTAACTTCATATAGGTTTTTGAAATGCCTTCGTCTATACTATCATAAGCTATCATTTTTTTACCGAGCACTCTTGCTGCTTCAACAAATGTTGGATCATTTAAAAGTACTAAAGCTTGTAAAGGTGTATTAGTTTCTTGCCTTCTTGTTGTACACAAATCTCTTGTGGGCGCATCAAAAGTTGCTATTGTAGGATGTGGCACTGAACGTTTCCACACCGTATACATACTTCTTCTATATAACTCTTCACCTGTACCTTGTTTGTAAGTATCTCCATTAACAAGCCACAATCCTGGTGGTTGATAAGGGCTTACACTTTTACCTCCAATAGTTTCATTTAATAAGCCAGAAGCAAACAATGCATTATCTCTTAACATTTCTCCAGATAAACGTTTTGAAGGGCCTCTGGCTAGCAGTTTGTTTTCACTGTCTATTTCCATTAATTCTTTACTTGCTAGACTGCTTTGTTGATACGTGTTAGACATTATAATTAGCTTATGTAGCGCTTTAACATCCCAGCCAGATTCTACAAACTTTATAGCTAACCAATCTAATAATTTTGGATGTGTAGGTAGTTCTCCTTGGTTTCCAAAATCTTCGGCTGTCTTTACAATACCTCTTCCAAATAAATTTTGCCAATAGCGGTTTACAGCTACTCTTGCCGTTAAAGGATTATCTGGGCTCGTTATCCATTTTGATAACCCTATTCTATTTTTTTCGTAGTCCTCTGGGAAAGCAAATATCTCTTCTGGTGTATTTGGAAATACAGAGTCTGTTGGTGAATCGTATTGCCCTCTATCTAAAACATAGGCCTGTCTTGGTGTTTTTCGTTCTTTCATCACCATTATCTGCTTAACAACATCCATGCTATCTACTAAAGCCAACCTGTCTTTTTCTAGTTTTTTAAGTGCTTTATCGACATTTTTAGAATTGGCTGATAAATAATATGCTACTAGTTTTTCTTTTTCGGTATTGGCTAGATCTGCATAAGGTTTTTTCTTGATGTTTTCTAAGGCTTCAATATTTGATATTTGTAAAACTTCAACATCACTTAATTTTTTATTAAAAACCAATAAATCATCGACTATTGCTCCGCCTATACCTTTTCCTCTCCATACTGCTCCAATGCGTAAACCTGGTTCTAATTTAGGGCTTTCAGGACCATACATTTGTAAGTCATGAAAAATAATGTCTTTATAAAGGTTATCAAAAGCTGTTTCTGTTTGTAGTTTTTCACCATCCATATAAATACTTACACCATTTGCTTTACTAGAGCCATCATAAGTCATTGTGAGTTGTACCCACTTTTCTTTTGGTATTTCTTTTAAAGACTCTATTACAATAGCATTGTCTGGATATACATGTGCTAACAATGCTTCAATCTTATTCTCCTTTATTTTTAAATGATACCCTCTAAAACTATGTAATTCTGGGCTATTCATTTTATGAAAAATAACTCCAGTTTCTAAATCTTTAGGAACATAAACTTGAATACCTATTGAAAAAGGTTGATTTCTTTGATAAAGCCCAATTTTATCTAGATCTAACCACGTATCACCGTCCATATAAAGCCCTTTTCCTTTAAGCCCTTTTTTGTAGATTGGTTTTTCATAATCTGCAAATTGTTGGCGCATTCTTATTTTATTCTTGCTATTTCTTCCTGCTAGATTAGTAAGGTTTCCATTGTCAAAATTAAGTGCAGCCACCAAACCTTTTGGTTTTTTGTTTATCGAAATTGATTTGTATCCCTGCTCGGCAATCCATTTTTCTGCTTTTACGCTTTCAGTTTTCGCTGTTGTTTCAAGCTCTTTTTCTGTATCATCAACCAATGTCTCTAAATACGCTAAAACTTTTTCTTCTTCTTCAGTAGGCAGCATCATTGCAGGTACAGCAGTTGCTTTATCCCATGGAATTAATCCTGTTTCATCTACATTATTAAAAAAACTATACATTTCGAAATAATTTTTTTGAGAAATAGGATCGTACTTATGGTCATGGCATTTAGCACATTCCAAGGTTAAGCCTAAAAATCCTTGTCCTACAACGGCAGTTCTATCAGATACATATTCAGAACGAAATTCTTCATCTATAATACCGCCTTCAAGATTTTGAGGGTGCAACCTATTAAATGTTGTTGCTAATCGCTGTTCTTTTGTTGCATTTGGAAGCATGTCTCCAGCCATTTGCCATAATATAAACTTATCATAAGGCATATTTTTATTAAAAGCCTCAATTACCCAATCACGCCAAGGCGACACATCTCTAAACCAATCTACACTATATCCATGAGTATCAGCGTATCTAGCCAAGTCCATCCAGTCTAAAGTTCTTTGTTCGCCATACTTTTCTGAAGCTAACAAACGATCTATTTGTTTTTCAAAAGCATTAGGAGCATCATCATTTAAAAAATCTTTAATTTCTTGAATTGTTGGCGCTAATCCTGTTAAGTCTAAAGAAGCCCTGCGTAGTAATGTTTCTTTATCTGCTTTGGGTGAAAATTTCAAGTTAGCATACGCTAATTCTTCTAAAACAAAATTATCTATAGGATTTGCTACTAAGGCTTCATTTTTTACTTTAGGAATCTCGTGATTCTCTGGCTTAATAAATGCCCAGTGATCTTTATATTCTGCACCATCTTCTATCCATTTTATTAAAACAGCTTTTTCGTAATCATTTAATTTTAAATGAGAACTTAGTTCAGGCATTATTAAATTGGGATCATCGGTCATGATGCGATGATAAAATTCACTTTTCTCTAAGTTTTTTGGTGTTATTGCTACTTTTCCGGGGTTTTCTGGTAATTCTGCATAAGCTGCCTCTGCAGAATGTAATTGTAAACCACCCTTAATATTGCCAGCATCAGGGCCATGACATAAATAACATTTGTCCGATAATATAGGTTTTACATGTTGATTAAAATCTAAATTTTTTGGAAGTTTATCGTATTCTATAGCTACAGTCTCTGGTAAATCTGGTCCACCACAGGCACTAAATAGGATCATCCCAATTAAAAGGAAACAATATCTCATGGTAAATTGCTTAGCTTAATTTTTTTTGTACCTACAAAGATACAGCCTAATACCAAAAGTTTTGATATTAAAATCAGGCTAATAAATGTACATTTCCGATATTTGTAGTGTATTTCGATATTGTTAAGTTGAACGAAATAGGGTTTTATGAATGATTTACTACAATTTCTTAAATTAAGTTTATTGCACGTAGGTTATGGAAAGTTGGATAATAAATGGAATTATAAAGATGTTAATAGCCCTTTTGTTAGATTGTTTTTGGTAACCAAAGGAAAAGCAAATGCAGATTATAAAAATCAGACATTTAATTTAAAAGAAGGCTATATGTATTTAATACCAAGCAATACATATAATAGTTATTGGTGTGATGATTATCATGAACAGTTCTACACAGGTTTTTTCGAGGAAGTAAAATTAGGAACATCTATTTTTAGTTTAAAAACATTTAATTATGAAGTAAAATGCATAGAAAACGATTATAAATTGTTTAATCGTTTGCTAGAGATCAATCCCAATAGAAGTGTGTTAGATGATACTCCTAAAGCGCATTTAGATAAAAAACTATACACTTTTAATCAACTTAAACATACAGCTTTGAGTTATAATGTGGAAACCCAAGGAATTTTAACAATCTTGCTTTCCAGATTTATTAAAAATACAAATAGAGATGGTGTTAAAGCTAACTCTGAGGAGGACATGGATAGCGTTTTAAACTTTATTGCTAAACATTTGGGAGAAGCTATAACTATTGAAAGTTTGGCTAAACATTACAACCTTAGCGCAGATCATTTTTCCAGGCTATTTAAAACAAAATACGATATTTCGCCAAATAAGTACATTCAACTTAAACGTATAGAGCGCGCCAAGTTTTTATTACTAACAAGTAAACAATCGTTAAAGCAAATTGCCGAAAATGTGGGATTGGGTAATATGTCTTACTTCTCAAGAAAATTTAAAGAGATTACAGGAAGTACACCAGATAAATACAGGAAACAACACTAATAATACATGGTAAGTCAATTTCAATCTTTAAAATTAAGGTTATTAAATATTGGTTATGTTAGGCTTGATAGCCATTGGAATTATAATAATGTTATAAGTCCTTACACCAGATTGTATTTAATAACAAAAGGGGAGGCTTATGTATATCATCACAATCAAAAAATCAACCTACTGCCTGGTAAGATGTATCTTATACCTAGTTATACTTATAGCAGCTATAAATGTGATGTGATGCATGAACAGTATTATATAAACTTTTTTGAGGAGTTAGGTAATGGCATGTCTATTTATAATTTTGTGAATTTTAAATATGAAGTTGAAGCAACTACACTTGATGAACTCTTTTTTAAAAGGCTTTTAGAGATTAATCCCAATAGAAGCTTAACAAATAATGATCCAGAATATTATGATAATTACCCCATGCTGTTTAAATTTGAGAATAAGAATGCCGAGTTATCTAATAATAACTATCTGGAAACACATGGCACATTAAAAATATTACTTTCCAAATTTTTTGATGAAACAACTCGTGTTAGTAAAGATAAAAGTCAAAGAAGAATTAATGGTGTACTGAATTATATTTCTGAAAATCTTCATAATACGTTGACTGTAAAAAATTTAGCTAATTTCTGTAACTTAAGTGTAGATCACTTTTCCAGAAAATTTAAGACCACTTTTGGAGTAAGGCCCATTAAATATATCCAATTTAAGCGCGTTGAAAGAGCAGTTTTGTTATTAAGAACAACAACGTATTCGTTAGACGAAATATCTAATACTCTGGGGTTTGAAAATACAAACTATTTTACCAGAGTATTTAAAAAACATATGAATATAACGCCAACAGCATTTAGAAAACAAGAATTAAAAAAATAGAATACTTAACTAGACCTATTGTTCTTCTTTTTTTTAACTGTAAATTTGCAGCTTGATAAAAAAGTAAACCATGACCGAATTTTTTAGAAAGCGTACTAAAAATGCTAAAAACGATATTTTAAGTGGATTCACTGTAGCTTTAGCTCTTGTGCCTGAGGCTGTTGCATTTGCTTTTGTAGCTGGAGTTGATCCATTGGTAGGGCTTTATGCAGCGTTTATGATTGGTTTAATTACAGCTGTTTTTGGAGGAAGACCTGGTATGATTAGTGGAGCTACAGGAGCCTTGGCTGTAGTTATGGTAGCTTTGGTTGCAGAAGGTAACGCCATGGGTGATGTTGGAGAAAACCTTGGTTTGTATTATTTATTTGCCACTGTTATTTTAATGGGTATTATACAAGTTTTAGCAGGAGTATTTAAATTAGGTAAGTTTGTGAGACTTATTCCTCATCCAGTAATGATGGGGTTTGTTAATGGTTTGGCTATAGTGATATTTATTTCTCAGTTGGGAATGTTTCCTAGACTTGTATCTGAAGATACTAACCTTTGGATGCATACTAGTCTTTGGTTTAAGGAGTTTTTTACAGGCTTGTTTTCTAATGGAGAATTCCTATTAATGTTATTACTAGTTTTACTTACAATGGGAATTATGTATGGTTTACCTAAACTTACCAAAAAACTTCCTGAAGCTTTGGTCGCTATTTTAGTTGTTTCTGGGATCGTTATTTTTGGAAATTTAGATGTATCTACAGTAGGTAGTTTTATAAAAGATGGAGGAGGAGAAGGTTTAGAAGGAGGTTTACCTCAATTTCAAACAGAGATTTTTACCAAAGTGGCTTTTAACTGGCAAACACTTAAATTTATAGGGCCTTATGCTTTAATTCTTGCAGCTATAGGTTTAATAGAGTCTTTAATGACATTAAATTTAGTGGATGAAATAACAGAAACCAGAGGCAATGCCAACAGAGAGTGTATTGCACAAGGAGGCGCAAATATTATAACGGGCCTTTTTGGCGGTATGGGAGGTTGTGCTATGATTGGACAGTCGCTTATTAATATTAAAGGCGGAGGACGTGGTAGGCTTTCTGGTATTACAGCAGCCATTGGACTTTTAATTTTTATATTATTTGCATCCAGTTTAATTGAACAAATACCAATTGCAGCATTAGTAGGTGTTATGTTTATGGTAGTTATTGGAACATTTGCATGGAGTAGTTTTAGAATTTTAAGAAAAATACCAATAAGTGATGCTATTGTATTAGTAGCAGTGTCCTTAATTACGGTTTGGAAAGACTTAGCAGTAGCGGTAATAGCAGGTGTGATTATTAGTGCTTTGGTATTTTCCTGGGAAAATGCAAAACGTATTAGAGCAAGAAAACGTTTAAAAGAAAACGGTACCAAAGTTTATGAAATATGGGGGCCACTATTTTTTGGTTCTATTAAGGCATTTAACGAAAAATTTGATATTAAAAACGACCCTGATAAGGTTGAAATAGATTTTATAGAGTCTAGAGTTAGTGATCATTCTGCATTGGAGGCTATTTTTAATTTAGTCAATAAATACGAAGCAGCAGGAAAAACTATTCAATTAAAACATTTAAGTGAAGATTGTCGCGTATTGTTATACAAAGCAAGCCCTAAGTTTAGAGAGGTGATTGTAGAGGATATAGACGACCCTCGTTATCATTTAGCTGAAAATCCAGAAGCTTTTACAAAACCATTATCTGAATATAAATTGTAAGGGCTTAATTTAGTTAAAAGTTTATAAGGTTAGAGGTTTAGGAGTTTGGTTATTATGTTTTTTTGTTTTTAGTAGGCAGTAGGCAGTAGGCAGTAGGCAGTAGGCAGTAGGCAGTAGGCAGTAGGTAGAATTAAAAGTTTGGTTAAGCTATGCAATTTTTGTAGTTTTTAACAACCAACAACCAACAACCAACAACCAACAACCAACAACCAACAACCAACTAACGCATAGGCCTTTTTAATTGTTCTTTAACACGCTCAAAAGATTTTTTACTAGCGCGTTCCCAGCGGTAAATAGTATACTTTTTATCTTTGTTAACTTCTCTTTTTTGTTGTTTATCACTAATGTCTTTAAGCCAATTAAAGCGTTTTCTAATTATTGTAAAGCAAAGTTCTCCTTTACACCCTAAAGCATCCAAGGTATTTAGAGCAGCAATAGACACATTATGAATCTTATCGTTTATAGCATGGCGTAAAATAGGAATAGATGAAGGTCTGCCAACGTGTCCTAAAGCTTCAGCAGCTAATCTTCTTGTTTTATAATTTCCATGTTGTAAAGCATATTCCAGTTTGTCAACATCTTCATTTTGCATCCACAGGTATATGGTGTTTTCAGAAGGCTGAGTAACTTTAAGTTTAAAAAGCGTAAATGAAAGTAGATGTACCATGATAGTTGTATTTAACTACGATATAAGTACATAATTTGATTAATATGTTACAAAAGTTTAGGGTTTGAATAAATTAATGGTATAGTCCAAAAGTTTAGAATTACCATTTTTACCATGACCAGGGATTACTATTTCAAGATGTGCGTATTTGCTTTTAATGTTTGTTATAGTTTTAGACCATTCTTTCACATTAGCATCGCCTAAATAGCCTTTTCCAGCACCTAGGCATTTTATAAGGCATCCTCCAAATAATGCTTGTTCATTGGGAATATATCCTACAACATTATCTTTGGTATGACCTTCGCCAAAAAATCCTGTAAATGTAGATTGATTACCTACTTTTATTTCAATATTATTTTTAAATCCATTTTTAGGAGCGATTACACTATCTTTTTTAGCCAATGCTACAGTTAATTCATTGGCATAAGATGGTATATTGTTTTTATGAAACGCCTCTAAGCCTCCTAAACAGTCATTATGAAAATGCGTAATTACAACTGCTTTTAGTTTTTTATTATGGGTTTTTGTAAGCCAATGTATTAATTCAAATGCGGCTTCATTATTAACAGGTGTGTCAAAAACGATAGCTTCGTCTTTATTAATATATACCATCCCATTACAATCTACTTTACCAAAATTTTCGGTTTCCGCAAAAGAAATATGTTGAAATATATTAGTGTTTACTTTTTCAATTTTTAAAATGTTTGAAGTGTAGGGTTCTATGTTTTGATTGCTAGAATTGCAATTAAACAATAATAAGGCTATTGAAAAACTAATAAAAAATTTCATAACAACTTTACTTATAGTTATTTAGCTCTAACGCTATTAGGAACCAATTTTGTATAATCACCATTATTTCTAATTACGTCACGAACAATAGAAGATGCAATGTAAGAGGTTTTTGCCGAGGTTAATAAGAAAATAGTTTCTATAGGGGCTAAATCTCTATTGGTATGAGCGATGGCTTTTTCAAATTCAAAATCTGCTGGATTTCTAAGTCCTCTTAAAATAAATTCTACATCGTTTTCTTTACAAAAATCTACTGTTAAGCCAGTATATGTAACCACTTTTACTTTGGGTTCATCTTTAAAAGCATCAATAATAAATTGCTTGCGTTCTTCTAATGTAAACATGTACTTTTTCGATGAATTAACACCTATGGCAACAATAATCTCATCAAAAAGAGTAACACCACGTTTTATAATATCGTAGTGTCCTAGTGTGAGTGGATCGAAAGATCCTGGGAATATAGCACGTTTCATTTAAATTTTTTTATATGTTAATCGCGATCTACAGCATAAATTTTTTCTTCAGAATATAAAGCTTGTATTTCTTCCTTTGTAAAACCATCTAAAGCGTTAGTATAGTTTTTATTTTTGTCAATTTTGTAAATTCCTGAACGCTTGTTAGTTTCGTAATCATTTAATATTACAAAAATACTGTCTGATGTAATATTTGTAACTTTCATTGAGGTGTAATATCCAGACTCATTGATTTTTATTGAATATACGTCACCAATAGCTGGAGTTTTGATATATTCGGCTTCTTTTTCATCGTTTTTTGCTCCTGCATAACTAAAATAACCAATAGCCAATAAAATAATAGCTAAGCCCGAAAAGTGTAATAGAGGAATCCCACTATGTTTTTCTAGGTTAAATTTATCTTTAATACGTTGTGGTAATTCTTTTAATTTGAATGTTTTTTTACAGTTATTACATTCAATAATATTTTCTTTTCCGATAGGGAAAATAGGAATCCAATAAATATAAAAATATTTACCAAAAACACTATAGTTCATTGATGTTTGTTCGTTGCAATTAGGACATTCTACACTTCTAAGTTGTCCATTTTTAAGCCTGGAAGAATTTGTACCGTAAAAAATCATGAAGCTATATTTAGAATTATATTATCAAATATAGATAAATAATAATTTGATAGTGTGAACTTTACTTTAAAGCTTCTTCAATAGCACTGCTAAACAAATTAGATAGAGAAATACCAGCCTTAGCAGCTTGTTGCGGTAAAATACTTTCCTTTGTGAGCCCCGGGATTGTGTTTATTTCTAATAAATGTGGTTCGCCATTTTTAAAAATATATTCACTTCTGCTAAACCCTTTTAGTTTTAAAGCATTGTAAACTTTTTTGGCAATAGTATTTATTTTTTCTTCTTGAGCGTCACTCAATCTCGCTGGGGTGATTTCTTGTGATTTACCTAAGTATTTAGCTTCATAATCAAAAAAATCATTTTCACTAACAATTTCGGTAATAGGAAGTACTTTGGTTTCTCCTTTATAAGTGATTACACCAACAGATACTTCGATGCCATCTAAAAAAGATTCAATAATAATCTCGTTATCCTCTTTAAAAGCGATAGCTATAGCATTTTGTAAATCTTCTTTTTTATGTACTTTACTTACGCCAAAACTACTTCCTGCTTTATTTGCTTTTACAAAACAAGGTAACCCAACTTTGGAGATAATAGCATCTTCATCTATGAGATCACCTAAGTTTAAATAATAAGAGGTAGCTGTATTTATACCGTAAGGTTTTAATATACTTAAACAATCTCTTTTGTTAAAAGTAATGGCAGCCTCGTACATACTACAACTTGTATGTGGAATACCTAACAATTCAAAATAAGCCTGTAAATAGCCATTTTCTCCAGGAGCACCGTGAATGGCGTTAAAAACACAATCAAAAGTTGTCTTTACAGCTTCAATGGTTACAGAAAAATCATTTTTATCTATTGTATATTCTTTGTTGTTTATATCAACATATACCCATTTATCTTTAAATATATGAACACGATAAGGTGAATATTTTGTTTTATCTAAAGCTTCAAAAACTACATTGCCGCTAGTTAACGAAATTTTATACTCACTGGAATAGCCTCCCATGATTATGGCTATATTTTTTTTCATTTATAGTTTTATTGGTCTAAAATTTGTAAAATATTAATCTGTTTTATAAACAGAGATTGATTTAGGCTAAAATATCATATAATAAGCAAAAGAAAAAACAGTTCTGTTTTTATATATTTGCCTAATCGAAAAACTTCTAAATGAGTATTCTTAAGTTTCTTACTAGCAAAACATTTTTAAAACAAATTTTATTAGCCATACTAGCACTTGTTGTGTTATGTTTTATAATTTTAAGATGGTTAAAATCAACTACTAATCATGGTGAGTTTGAAACCGTACCAGAATTAAAAGGAAAATCTATTAGTGTTGCTAAATTAGAGTTAGAAGAAAATAGCTTAGTAATGCAAATTCAAGATTCATCTAACTTTAATCCTAATTATCCTAAGTTTTCTGTAATAGAACAAGACCCTGCTTCTGGAACCAAAGTAAAGGAGAATAGAAAAATATATTTAACATTAAATCCTTCAGGCTATCGTAAGATAGTTGTGCCAGATTTAAGAGAGCGTACTTATAGACAAGCAAAACCCACTTTAGAAGCTCTAGAATTTAAAGTTGGAAAAAAGACTTATGTTGATAATTTAGGGAAGGACATCGTTTTAGAAATGAGATACAAGGGAAGAACTATAAAACCAGGTGAAAAATTAGAAAAAACATCTACAATAGACCTCGTTTTAGGAAATGGTAACCGCCCTTAGTTAGCATTAGACTTAACTTAAACTAATGCTTTTTTATGGAAGATCATACACCAAAATTACCAAACGAGGATAACCTCTATGAGCATCATGCATTTACTGTAGATAAAGGTCAAGCACCATTGCGTATAGATAAATACCTGATGAATTTTGTAGAGAATGCTACACGAAGTAAAATACAAAATGCGGCAAAAAATGGAGGGATTCATGTAAATAACGTTGCTGTAAAGTCTAATTATAAGGTGAAACCTTTAGATGAAATTCGCGTTTTATTTACGCATCCACCTTATGAAAATTTATTGGTAGGTGAAGATTTACCTATTGATATAGTGTATGAAGATGATGAACTTCTTGTGGTAAACAAACCTGCAGGAATGGTGGTGCATCCTGGACATGGGAATTATTCGGGGACATTAATAAATGCGCTTATTTATAGATTCGATAGCTTACCCAATAACTCAAGCGAGCGCCCTGGTTTAGTACATAGAATAGATAAAGATACTAGCGGACTATTAGTTGTTGCTAAAACAGAGCAAGCTATGGCGCACTTATCATTGCAATTTGCTGAAAAAACCAGTGAAAGAGAGTATGTGGCTTTGGTTTGGGGTAATATGGAAGAAGATCAAGGGACTATAGAAGGTAATATAGGGCGACATCCTAAAAATAGACTACAAAACACCGTTTTTTTAGAAGAGGAAGCAGAAAAAGGAAAACCAGCTACGACACATTACAACGTTATTGAACGTTTGGGCTATGTTACATTAGTATCCTGTAAATTAGAAACTGGACGTACACATCAAATACGTGTGCATATGAAACACATAGGGCATACATTATTCAACGATGCACGTTATGGAGGTGATGCTATTTTAAAAGGGACTACTTTTACTAAATATAAGCAGTTTGTAGACAATTGTTTTAAAATGTTACCTAGGCAAGCACTTCATGCCAAAACGCTAGGGTTTAAACATCCTAAAACAGGTGAATTCATGCGTTTTGAAACGCCAGTTCCTGAGGATATACAATCATGTATCGAAAAATGGCGTGGTTATTCTAAACATTTGGGGTAGTTTTTATTTCTACTTTTATAGGTATTAGTTATGGTGAAATAGTGCATTTCGTCTAATTAAATAGACTAAATCGTTCTTAAAACCAAATAATATGTGAAAAATAATATTTTCTTGTAGGAAAATATATTAAATTTAATTTCAATAATTGAATTTAACCAATATACAAACCAACAAAATTTATTATGAAAGTTCCAATTTTATTTTTTAGCATTTGTACTCTATTACTAATAACAAGTTGTAATAATGAAAATTTTAGTTCAGACGAAAGTAGTAATGAAGGCGAATTACTAACAGCATCGATTAGTTCGAAAAACACTAACAGTCAACACCCTAATATACTACTAATTATTGCAGACGATATGGGAGTTGATGCCACACCCGGGTATTCAATAGGAAGCACAAAGCCTAATATGCCTAACCTACAAGGTTTAGCAAATAGTGGTCTTACATTTGATAATGCATGGGCTTATCCAAAATGTTCACCAACAAGAGCAGCACTGTTAACAGGAAAATATGGGTACCATAATGGTGTTCTTAATGTAGGCGATCATATTTCTTTAACAGAAAAATCACTGCAAACATATTTAGATGAGAACGCAAGTACAGACTATGCGCATTCTATAATAGGTAAATGGCACTTAAGTAATGGCACCAATGATGCTGAAGTTATGGGAGCAGATTATTATGCTGGATTTTCGGGAGGAAGTGTAGGGGATTATTATGATTGGGATCTTTATGAAAATGGACAATCTACAGATGTATTTGATTATTGCACAACTAAGTTTACAGATTTAGCTGTTAATTGGATTAATCAACAAACTAAACCTTGGTTTTGTTGGTTAGCCTATAGTGCACCACATACGCCATATCATTTACCACCTTTAAGTATGCATTCTCAAGGAAGTCTTCCCACAGATCAAGCTAGTATAAACGCAAACCCATTACCGTATTATATGGCAATGATAGAAAGTATTGATTATGAAATAGGAAGAATACAAACATTAATACCACAAGCTGTATTAGATAATACAGTTATTATTTTTGTTGGAGATAATGGTACTCCAAAATCTGTATTGCAATCCCCATATGGAGGCGCTCAAGGAAAAGGTAGCCTGTTTAAAGGCGGTGTAAATGTGCCTTTAATTATTTCTGGAGCTGGAGTAACTCGTGCTAATGACAGAGACGATTCTCCTGTAACAACTACAGACTTATTTTCTACCATTGCAGATATCGCTGGAGCATCTCAATCTAACTATGAGAATAGTGAAAGTTTTAAGTCTTTATTTACAACTTCAAATACGTTTTCAAGAGATTATAATTATTCTGAATTAACAGATGTTACTAAACCAGCAAAGTCTGGATATACTATAAGTGATAATGATTATAAATTAATTCAATTAGACAATGGTGTAGAAAAGTTTTACGACTTAAGCACAGATGCTTATGAGAAAACTAATATTAAGAAAAATCAACAAAATAACACTCAAAGAGCAGCCAGAAATGCTTTAAAAGCTAAAGCAGCAAATGTAAGAATATAACAATTTAAATTATAAAAATAAAAGCCAGATGTGTTATAGCATTTGGCTTTTTTGCATTGCTGTTTTTAGGTCTTTTAAGATTTTGTTACGGCAAGCGTAATTTCGGTTTCATCAAAGTGAAATAATATTTTTTCTTCAGTTTTTTCTACTAAAATACCCATTGTAGAATACCCATCTTCCTCAGTACCTATTTCAATATATTGTGAATCTTCTTTAAATTGCCATTTAGAATTTTGAGTTTGTTTGATAATCATTTCAAACAAGTCTGTTTTTTGGGTAGTGCTTACTTCAAAACGATTATTATCACTAAAATTAAAAGTAGCACTCTTAAAACTATTTGCTAATGGTTGTAATTTAGGATTTGGGTTTTCGGCTACAATTTCGGTTACTTTCCAAGTACCATTTATTTCTTTTTGAGTTAAACTTTGTCCATAAGACAACAAAGAAGAAACTAATAACATTATAGATGGATAAATCTTTTTCATATTACTTTAGAGAGTTTTAAGTATTAATTGAAAAAGTTAGGTAGTAAAGTCGGTCACATAAATTTAAGAAACATTTTTAAATAATAGATAATTATTTCTATTTATTCTGTGAAATAGGCTTAAAAAACATGATTTAAGGTGTTTAAACTTAAATTTCACCTAAATGTTTCATATAAATTGAACCCGCTTTATGTAATAGAAGGTTTGTCATGAAGCTTGTAGATGTAAGAAATACTAGTGTTTTCTTAATTTCTGCATAGTCCCGCATATGCGGGAGTGAAATTAAAAAACGCAGAGAAGCAGTAGTATTTGCAGAAGCTACAAGATGTAATAAATTTTCTATTGCATAAAACGGGTTGAATTGATACACGTATTATTAATAGCTTTTACAGCTAATTTTAAAAGTAGATAAGTAATTGTAACTTTGAAGAGAAAATTATATTATATGAAATTAGTTTTATCACCAGCGAAATCACTAAACTTTGAAGATAAACTTCCAGTATCAAAATATACCGAAGCACAATTTTTAAAGCAGTCTGAGCGTTTAAATAAGTTATTAAAAAAGAAATCTGCTAAGAGTTTATCTAAGCTTATGAGCATTTCTGATACTTTAGGACAACTAAATTATGAGCGCAATCAGGATTGGAGTTTGCCTTTCTCTCCAGATAACGCAAGACAAGCCGTATATGCTTTTAATGGTGATGTTTATAGAGGTTTAGCTGCTTATACTATTCCTGAAGAAAAAATAGCTACATTACAAAATACGGTAAGGATTCTCTCTGGATTATATGGTTTATTAAAGCCAATGGATTTAATACAACCTTACAGATTAGAAATGGGAACGAAATTACCTGTAGGTGTAAAAAAGAATCTATACGAATTTTGGAAAAAAGATATTACTAAAGCGCTTAATGAGGAACTTGAGGATAATGAGTTATTCTTAAATTTAGCAAGTAATGAGTATTTCAAAACTATAGACAAAAAGGCTTTGAAAGTTCCTGTGATAACTGCCAATTTTAAAGATTTTAAAAATGGAGCGTATAAAATGATTTCATTTTTTGCCAAAGAAGCCCGAGGTCTTATGGCCAGATATGTAGTAGATACTAATGCTAATACTATTGATGAAATAAAGGCATTTAATTATGGAGGATACAGTTTTAGCGAAGATATGTCTAAAGACAACGATTTAGTTTTTATAAGATAAACACTGTTTATTAGATTGTAAACCTCTTAACAAATTTAGCATGTATTTTTATCTTTTAATTGCATTAAAACTATATTGTTTATACCACTTTTATAAAAATAGAACAGACTACTATTGGGTGTTTATTATTTTATTTATACCAGTTTTAGGACCTTTAGCCTACCTATTAACGCAGGTTTATAATAAACGTGATGCAGAAAAATTGACTGGAGAAATAACGCATATAATAAACCCAACTAAAAAAATTAAAGATCTAGAAAAGCAATTAAAATTCTCAGAATCCTATCAAAATCGAGTTAATTTGGCTGATGCTTACTTAGAAATTAAAGATTATGACCATGCTATTTTGCATTATAAAGAAGCTTTAGATGATGGTTTCAACACTAATTTTTATGTTATTAAAAACTTAATTACTTGTTACTATAATACCAAGGATTACAAAAGTGTTATTGCCTATGCTGAAAAAATATCTAATCATACAGAATTTAAAAAATCCAGAACCCAGTTTTTATATGGATTAGCTTTAGAAAAAGAAGGCGATTATGATATCGCTGAAGCTAACTTGAGGCAGATTGATGTACGCTTTTCATTTTATGAAGAACGCCTGGTATTAGCTAAGTATCTTTTAGATAAAAACAAAAAACAGGATGCCTTAGATATATTAGAGGAGCTTAACAATGAAGCCCAACATATGACTAAGCCAAATAAGCGTCTTTATAAAACAACCATTCAAGAAGCAAAAAAGCTTTTAATAACATTGAATGTTTCTGCATAAGCATTCATCCAAATATTCATTAATCAAGATAATACTGTACTATGCGTCTATTTATTTTGAAGTATTGTGTAAAGAGACATGTTTTAATGTTAGTATAAGACTAGAGCTATAAAAACAGTCTCATTAACATCCAGCTCTAGCTCTGGAGCAGCAGCAAAATACCTCTTTATAAAGTATTAAAAGGTAAGAACCCTAAATTTAATACTTTTGATTTTAGAGTTTTGCAATATGGCAAGTTTTTTAATTATAGTACGCTAATAGACTAATGTTTTTTACTCATGTAAGCCATGTATTCTTCAAGAGTAACAGAATTGTCGGAGTTTGTATCAATTCTGGCATATTGCTTTTCTAATTGAGCGTCGCTATTACTTGTTTGCTGTTCCTTTTTTTTGATTTTAAACTCATTTAAAGAGACAGTCTTATCTTTATTGGTATCGGTTTCATCAAAACGTATTTCAATGCTATATTGATTTTGTTTTACACCAGATACAGATTTTACATTTGTCTTGTCTTGAGCACCAACCAATGAAAACGCTAATAAAGCGAAAGCAGAAATACTTAATTTTAAACTATTTGGTTTCATAGTAAAGTGTTTTTATGTATAGTTATAAATTCAAGACCAAAAATCGTACCAATATAAGAGACGATAGTTGGTCTTGTTATGAGATTTAATCGTCTAAAAGTGGTTTCCCTATGTCTCCAATTTCATCGTTTTCAGGGTCTTTAGGGTTTGGACCATACTCGTTAGAGCCTTGTTCTCCATCTGTACAGGCAAGAATTATGTTGTAGATAGGGATTAAACAATACCATCCGCTTTTTCCAACATCGTGCATTCTTCTGACTGCTACAGCAATACCAGGTACTAAAACAGCAAAAGAATAAATTGTGCTAACAATAGATAAAGAAGGTACTTCAAGTCCTATAGCTATAAAGGTTATTCCATAAGAAATTATCATGTTGAATAAAAAGAACATCCAATATTCTTTACGTCTTGCTCTTCCATTAAAGTCTGCGTACTGTTTTAAAACTTTTAAATACCATTTCATAATTTTAAAATTTGTGTTGATTATAAATTCATCCAAATATCATGCAAATAATCGGATTAAAAAAGCATTTCGTCGATTTTTAGTAGTTTTATTGAAATTTAATAAGATGTAGGTGTCCTGCCAATATCATCAATTTCATCATGTATTTCAGGATTTTTTGGGTCTGGACCATATTGATTTGATCCATAATCACCAGCACTACACATAAGTACTAAGTACCATATTCTGCCAACAATAGGTATTAAATTTATAAATATATAACCTCCGCTTTTACCCGTGTCATGCAGGCGTCTTACATTAACAGCTAACCATGGTATTAGTGTTGCAAGCATGAAAAGACCTATAGTCATTGAAGCCCAGTCATTTCCTAAATATTCTTCGGAGAAACTTGATATGGCAGAGAGAAGAATAACTATTAATATCCAAAATAACACATACATCCAATATTCTTGTCGGCGTGCTCTTCCAGAAAAGTTTGCATAATTGTCTACTAAAACTGTTTTAAACCAATGCATATTACTTAATTTAAAACAGATGCTACAAACTTATCAATAGTATCTACACCTTTGTTTGTAACATGTTTTACAAAAGCACTTCCTATAATGGCACCTTTTGCATATTTTGTGGCCTGCGTAAACGTATCGTTATTACTAATACCAAAACCAACTATTTGCGGGTTTTTAAGATTTAAATCATCAATACGCTTAAAGTATTGTGTTTGCTCATCTCCAAAACCAGACTTAGCACCAGTAGTACTAGCACTGCTAACCATGTAAATAAATCCGTTTGAAATGGAATCGATATATTTTATACGTTCATCACTGGTTTGTGGTGTTATTAAAAATATGTTTGCTAGGTTGTATTTTTCAAAAATAGCTTGATATTCTTCGTGATATACGTCTACTGGTAAATCTGGAATGATAAGACCATCTATACCAATGTCTTGACATTTTTTACAAAATACTTCTACGCCATATTGAAACATGGGGTTAAAGTAACCCATAATAATTAATGGTATTTTAACCGATGCTCTAATGTCTTTTATTTGATTAAAAAGTAATTCTGTAGTCATGCCATTTTTTAATGCTTTTGTGGAGCTATCTTGAATGGTTGGACCATCTGCTAATGGGTCACTAAATGGCAAGCCTATTTCAATCATATCAACACCATTTTTTTCAAGGTCTTGGATGATTTTAACAGTATCGTCTATGTTAGGGTATCCAGCTGTGAAGTATATGGATAATAACTTTTTGTCTTCTTGAAGTTTTGTTTGAATGCGATTCATAGTAAACGTCTATTTTTTCATTTCCGCGAAAGCAGAAATCTGTCTTATGTTTAAATATATTCCGAAAGGTCTTTCCAATCTGGGTTTAAACTATTTATTAAACTTATTTTCCACTCCCTATTCCATTTTTTTATTTGCCGTTCTCTTTTTATTGAGTTATTAACGTACTTTGTAGTTTCAAAATAAACAAGCTTAGTTACATTATACTTTCCTGTGAACGATTTTGAACTATTATTTTTATGTTGTTTTAATCTCTCTTTTAATTGTTTTGTTCTTCCTATGTATAAAACTGTATGTTTTTTATTTGTTAGTATGTATACATAATGGATATCCATAACTTTTAGAGATTTCCGCTTTCGCGGAAATGAAAAAGGTTAAAATTTAAATTTTAAAATAATCAATATAATTCTGTAAATCTTTATCGCCACGGCCAGATAGACTCATAACAACCACGTCGTCTGGTTTAAACTGTTTTTCTTTAAAAATAGCAAGCGCATGTGAACTTTCAATAGCAGGGATAATCCCTTCTAGCTCGCATAGTTCTAATCCTGCTTTCATGGCTTCATCGTCTGTGATGGATAAAAATTCTGCACGTCCTGTTTTAGCTAAATGTGCATGCATAGGACCTACTCCAGGGTAATCTAAACCTGCCGAGATTGAATATGGCTCGGTAATTTGCCCATCTTGAGTTTGCATTAATAAGGTTTTACAACCATGTATAATCCCTTCTTTTCCTAGAACAGATGTTGCCGCACTTTCTCCAGAATCTACTCCCAATCCAGCGGCTTCAACGGCAATAATTTTTACATCTTCGTCATGTAAAAAATGATAATAAGTACCTGCTGCGTTACTACCACCTCCAATACATGCTGCTACATAATCTGGGTTTTCACGCCCCTCATGCTCCCTTAGTTGCCATTTAATTTCTTCTGAAATTACCGATTGAAATCTTGTTACCATATCTGGATAGGGGTGTGGTCCTATAGCAGATCCAATAATATAATGGGTGTCTATGGGGTTATTAATCCAATCACGAATGGCTTCATTGGTGGCGTCTTTTAAGGTACGGCTTCCTGATAATGCTGGTACTACTTTGGCGCCTAGCATTTTCATTCGTGCTACGTTGGGTGCTTGTCTGGCGATATCAATTTCACCCATATAAACAATACATTCTAGCCCCATTAAAGCACAAACTGTAGCTGTTGCCACACCGTGTTGGCCTGCACCTGTTTCGGCAATAATGCGATGTTTGCCCAAACGTTTTGCCATAAGGATTTGCCCAATAGTATTATTGATTTTATGAGCTCCTGTATGGTTTAAGTCTTCACGTTTTAAATAGATTTTAGTATTGTATTTTTCCGAAAGACGTTTTGCAAAATAGAGTGGGGAAGGGCGACCTACATAATCTTTTAGTAATTGATCAAATTCTTTTTGAAAGTCTGGCTCTGCCATAATTTTCAAGTAGTTTTGTCGTAACTCTTCTACATTGGGATATAGCATTTCTGGGATAAAAGCACCTCCAAATTCACCATAATATCCTTTTTCATCAACGTTATATTGTTGCATTTCTTTATTGTTGAGTTTATTCTTGAATTCTCTTAAAATAGAAATCTTTTTAAGACCTGGTTCTGTTTCAAATTTACTATTTACATCTAGCGCATAGCAATATTTTGCAGCCTTACTTTCTTTAAACTTTTTTATATCTTCTACTTGATCTAAACCAATACCACCACTTAAAAAGAAAGGTTTTGTAGAGGGGTAATCGTTTAACAGGCTCCAGTCGAACGTGTAGCCATTGCCTCCTGGTAATTTTCCTTTGGTATCAAATAAAAAGTAATCACAAACAGCTTCGTATTCTTTTAATACATCAAAGTTAAATCCTTCTTTAACTGAAAATACTTTAATCACTTCAACAGGGCTTGATAAAAGTGTTGTGGTACGTAGCATATTACAATAATAGGGTGCTTCTTCACCATGTAATTGAACTGCTTGTAGTTTAAATTCGTTAACTTTTTTTATAATGGTGTTTAAATCTTCATTTACAAAAACACCTGTTTTTTTAATGCTATTAGGTATGTCTGGGATTTTTGTGTCAAAATGTCTAGGTGTTTTTTTATAAAATATAAATCCAAGATAATCAGGTTGCAATGCCGCAACTTGTTCGATATTATCTTGATACTTCATTCCACATATTTTTAAAGCAAGCCCCTCCCTAGCCCTCCCCGAAAGGGAGGGAACTTGTTGCGTAGTATTTTGTTTATTTTCATTCATATTTGTTTTTGTTTGAGTGAGCGTCCTCCTTCTTTGGAGGAGTTAGAGGAGCCCCTTTATAAATTCTGTAGCACTTACTCCTGGGTTATCTGTTTTCATAAAATTTTCACCAATTAAAAACCCTTTATAGCCATAGGGTTGCAATTCTTTAATAGCAGTTGTGCTACTTATACCGCTTTCAGAAACTTTTACAAAATCGTTAGGAATAAGGCTGCTTAATGATTTACTCGTTTCCAGGCTTACTTCAAAAGTTTTTAAGTTTCTATTGTTTACTCCTAACATATCTAAGCTAGGCATAACAGATTTTTGTAATTCTTTTTCGTTATGTACTTCTAAAAGGACATCTAAATGTAGGCTTTTTGCAAATTCTGAAAATTGCTTAATCTCTGCTTTGTTTAGAATTGCGGCAATTAAAAGGATAACATCGGCACCGTGGGCTTTAGCTTCAAGTATTTGATAGTCATCAATAATAAATTCTTTTCTCAATAGAGGCAAGTTGCAACTAGCCCTAGCTAAAAGTAAATCGTCTAATGCGCCTCCAAAATATTTACCATCTGTTAAAACAGACATACCGCAAACACCTGCGTTTTCATAACCTGTTGCTACATCTTGTACATTTAAACTGTTATTTATTACAGATTTTGAAGGTGAGCGACGTTTATGTTCGGCTATAATACCAGAGTTACTGTTTTTAAGTTTTTTAGCTAATGAAATGGTTTCTCTATTGAACAAAACAGATTGCTCTAATTGAGAGGTTGGGATTAAGTTTTTTCTTAAATCAACTTCTTTTCGTTTATCAATTACTATTTTATCTAGTATGTCCATTTTTCCTATCCCTAACCCTTTCCAAAGGAAAGGGAACTTTTACGGTTAATGTTTTCCATCTCTTAAAAGGCCTTCCCTTAGGGAAGGATTTAGGATGGGATTTATTTACTCAATGCTATCAATTTATCTAAACTCTTTTTAGCTTTTCCTGAAAATAATGATTCTTTAGCTATTTCAAATCCTTCTTGATGTGATATTTTTTTTACGGTTGCAATTGCTAAACCTGCATTGGCACAAACCACGTTGTTTTGTGCTTCGGTGCCATTACCACTTATAATATCTACAAATATATTCGCAGCTTCTTTAACGGTGTCACCACCAAAAATAGCGTCTTGTTTTATTTGAGATACTCCTAAATCTTGAGGTGAAAATAATTTTTCGGTATGATTAGATATTATTTTTGCTTTTCCTGTTAATGAAATTTCATCGTATCCATCTAACGCATAAACTATATTGTAATTTTTATCTGTGTTTTGGTATATAAAATTGTAAAGACGTAGCAATTCTAAACTAAAAACGCCTAACATTTGATTTTTTGGAAATGATGGATTAACCATAGGGCCTAACATATTAAAAAATGTTTTTACCCCTAATGCTTTTCTAATTGGTGCAACATTTTTCATAGCAGGATGAAATAATGGCGCATGTAATATACATATACCTGCTTTGTCTAAGCAGTTTTTTAAAAAACCTTCATCATTAGAGAATTTTACACCTAAGGATTCCATAACATTAGATGACCCCGAAGTTGATGAGACACCATAATTACCATGTTTAGAAACGTTAACGCCAGAGCCTGCTGTAATAAAAGATGAGAGCGTAGAGATATTGAAGGTATTCTTTCCATCGCCTCCAGTACCCACAATATCGATAGCATTATACCCCTTAAGATTTATTGGTATGCAAAGCTCTAAAAGGGCATCTCTAAAACCCTGTAGTTCTTCTATGGTAATGCTACGCATCATATATACAGACAGGAAACATGCTATTTGACTTGAGTTATACATATCGTTAGATATATTTACAATAACTTGTTTTGCCTCCTCTGTTGAGATGGTTTCGTGATTTATTAATCTGTTAAGTATGTCTTTCATCCTCTCCTTATCCCTCTCCTGAGGAGAGGGGATTTTTAAAGTTAAAATATTTTTTAAGCCCCTTAGGGGTTAGGGGAATTCACCCAATTCTCCAGTATCTTTTTACCATCTGGTGTTAAAACCGACTCGGGATGGTATTGTACGCCTTTTACATCGTATGTTTTATGTCTCAAGGACATTACTTGTCCGTTTTCATCAAAAGAAGTGGCTTCTAAAGATTCTGGGAGGTTTGCATTCACTACCCAAGAATGGTATCTGCCTACTTCAATATTTTTGTCTAGATCTTTGAAGATCTGTTCATCATCAACACATATGTTTACTTTAGTAGCAACGCCATGATAGACTTCATCTAAATTTACTAAAGAACCTCCAAATACTTCTCCTATGGCCTGTTGCCCTAAGCATACACCTAAAATACTTTTTGATGCGGCATAGGTTTCAATAATCGACTTTAGTAAACCAGCTTCATCTGGAATTCCTGGGCCAGGAGAAAGCACAATCTTATCGAATGGTTCTACATCTTCAAGTTCTAGTTTATCATTTCTATAAACTGTAACATCACAGTTTAAATCTTCTAAGTAATGTACCAGATTGTATGTGAAACTATCATAATTGTCTATAACTAATATTTTTTTCATGTCTTATATAACGTTATATTTTACGTATATTTTGTCTTGATACATTACTAAGTTTAAAGTATGCTTTAAACGAAAGTACCAAGCGGAGCTGAACCAAAAAATCAAATCAATCTGAGGAAATTCCTGCGAATCATTCGCTTTGAGAATTTCGTGCTTAAAGCTTCGTTTTGCATCTTCATTCTCTCACTCATTATTTCTGCAGATTGATGATTCCGATTGCATCGGAAACTAGGGTTTTGACTTTCCGCTAAATTTAATTTTTAATTCTAATCTATTTTTATTTTTTTCAACCAACAACCAACAACCAACAACCAACAACCAACAACCAACTATATATCTTCAGCTAACTTAATAGCTTTGGTTAATGCGCCTAGTTTATTGTATACTTCCTGTAATTCACTTTCTGCATTAGATTTAAATACTAACCCTGCACCTGCTTGCCAGTTTAATTTATAATCTTTGCTTAAAAAAGTTCTAATCATAATAGCATGGTTAAAATTACCATCAAAATCCATAAAACCTATAGCACCTCCGTAAAAGGCACGACTTGTTTTTTCATACTGTTCAATTAATTGCATGGCTCTATGTTTTGGGGCGCCACTTAATGTGCCTGCAGGAAATGTATCTGCTACAACTTGCATCGTGGATGTGGCATCGTGTTTTCGTCCTGTAACTTTACTTACCAAATGAATAACATGAGAGAAGAACTGAACTTCTCTATAGGTCTCTACATTAACCTGACTTCCATGGCGACTTAGATCATTTCTAGCTAGGTCAACCAACATGACATGTTCTGCATTTTCCTTATCATCTTTTTTTAGTTTTTCAGCTAAAATTTCGTCCTTTTCATAATCTCCAGTTCTTTTGTAAGTTCCAGCAATTGGATGAATTTCTGCTAAACCTTCAGTTACGATTAATTGTGCCTCTGGAGAACTACCAAAAATTTTAAAATCGCCATAATCAAAATAAAACAGATAAGGAGACGGGTTTATACTTCTTAACGCACGGTAAATATTAAAATCATCTCCAGTATATTCCTGAGAAAAACGTCGTGATAAAACCAATTGGAATACATCGCCACGCGCACAATGTTTTCTGGCTAGCTCAACATGTTCTTTAAACTCTTCATCCGATAAATTAGATGCAATTTCGCCTTTTGCACTAAAGTTATAGGAAGCAAAATTTTGAACATTTATCAATTTGTCAATGGCATCAATATTATTTGGAGTATCCTCATAACAATGCGAAAAAATATAAGCTTCATTTTTAAAATGATTAATCGCTATAATGTTTTGATATACGGCATAATACATATCAGGGATAACTACAGAATCTTCTTTTTTGCTTATCTCTACATCTTCAAAATAACGTACTGCATCGTAAGCTGTGTAACCAAATATACCGTTGTTTATAAATTTAAAATTTTCTTCGGAAGTTACATCAAAGCGTTTAGTAAATTTATAGACCTCTTCTGCAACATCTACATTATTATCTATTTCTAAATGTGTTGTGCTTCCATCTGGGAATGTTTGCGATATAATCTCGTTTTCAACTTTTATTGATGCAATAGGATTGAAACAGATATAAGAGAAATTTTTATGATTTCTATGGTAATCACCACTTTCTAAAAGAATACTGTTAGGGTATTTATCACGAATCTTATAGTAAACAGTAACAGGTGTTATGGTGTCTGTTAGAATCTTTTTGTAATGCGTAAATAGATTATAAGTTTTCATATGTTATTTTTTAGATTCTGAAATGAGTATTCAGAATTTAAAGAAAAAGGCTTGTCGTGAATGACAAGCCTTTTTAATATTTTTATTTAAATATACTAGGGATTATGCTTCACGAATTTTAGTTTCGAAAGCGCCACCACCAAGTATTATTTAAGTTTAAATTCATTGTTGATCTTAATAGAGCCCAAATATAAAAATGAAATTATAATTATGCAATTCTTAGATGGTTTTTTTAGAAGCGATTTAGACTTTTTTAGCAAATTAAAAAAAGTCTAAATTGCTTCTAAAACAAAAAACTACCATGTAAACATGGTAGTTTTGATCGATTATTAAGTAGTTTAGAGAGATTTTAGTTTGCTATTAACTTAGTCTTTACTTAATAATTCAAATATTAGTTGTTATTTCTTGGCAAATTTAGATTAAAATGATTCTTGTCGTTTTATTTTGATTAAATATTTGTTAAACAGTACTCTCATAACGATGTAATACCTAATTTTATATAAAATGTAATCTTTGTATGAAAGTAAAATTCCTATTTGTAGCTTTTATCTTATTCTTTGCATGTAAAAATGATAAGAAACAGGAAAAATTTGCTCAAGTTGATCATAATCAAGAAGAAGGTGTAGTTAAAACCAAATATAATCTGGATTTAAAAGTTTTAAATTTTGAAGAATTTAAAGTGTTTTTGAATAGAAAAGATGATAAAACTTATGTAATAAACTTTTGGGCTACCTGGTGCGGTCCATGTGTTAAAGAATTACCTTATTTTGAATCTATTACAAAGAATTATGCATCTAAAAGTGTTGAGGTTGTTTTAGTAAGTTTGGATTTTCCTCATATGTATGAAAAAAAGTTAATTCCCTTTATAAAGAAGAATAATCTTAAAAGTGACGTTGTTGTTTTAAATGATTCTAAAGAAAATGAATGGATTGGTAAAGTAGATAAATCTTGGTCTGGTTCTATACCAGCGACAATAATCTATAATAAACATAACCGCAAGTTTTATGAAACGTCTTTTACTTATGAAGCATTAGAAAAAGAAGTTAAACAATTTTTAAATTAAATATATCATGAAAACAGTAGTTAAGTTTTGCTTTGTAATTGTAATGATGTTGTGTTTTAGTGCATTTTCAAATATTGAAAATAGTATTAAAAATGGCTATAAGATTGGAGACGTGGTTGAAGATTTTTCGCTTAAAAATGTAGATGGTAAAATGATTTCATTATCAGATTTTAAAGAAGCCAAGGGGTTTATTGTAACGTTTACTTGTAATACTTGTCCTTATGCAATAGCATATGAGGATAGAATTATTGCACTTAACAATAAGTATGCACCAATGGGGTATCCTGTAATTGCAATAAATCCTAATAACCCAGCAGTGAAACCAGGAGATAATTTTGAGGCCATGCAAGCAAGAGCTAGAGAAAAAGGATTTACATTTCCTTATTTAGTAGATGAAGGCCAAAAAGTATATCCAAAATTTGGAGCTACAAAAACACCCCATAATTATGTGCTTAAAAAAGTAGATAAAGGATTAATAGTTAAATATATTGGAGTTATTGATGATAGTTCAAGAGATGCTAATGCGGTTAAAGAAAAATTTTTAGAAAATGCTGTTGATGCATTATTAAAGGGAGAAGTAATAAAAGTAAAAGAAACTAAAGCTATAGGCTGTTCTATAAAGGTATAATGTTTGTTGCATAAGACAATAGATGTAACACTTTGATTTTTTTTTCGTCTAAGTTTTGTAATAGTATTATTTTTACAGGAAATTAAAACAATAATGGAAGAATTAACACAAGAAGAATGGGTATCTCAATTGGCTAGTGATGATAATGCAGTCGTTTTGGATGTAAGAACAGATAATGAAGTTGCAGATGGCGTAATAGCTAATGCTATTCACTTGGATATTTATAGAGGAGATGCGTTTATCGATGCGTTAGAAAAACTTGATAAAAGCAAAAATTACTATGTGTATTGTAGGTCTGGTAAAAGAAGTGCTCAAGCTTGTAGTATTATGGAAGAACTAGATTTTAATAATGCATACAACTTAGAAGGAGGCGTTTTAGATTGGGAAGGAGAATTGGTTGATATGGATTAAATAAAAATGCTATACTAATAACTAAAAACAGTTTTATTTTATATTAAGGCTGTTTTTTTATTTTTTTACAATACTATGTTGCTTTTATCTTATTTTTGAGTGTTTTGTCTTGTTTTTTTTACATAAATATCAGTTTTTTATAGTTTTGTTATAAATTAACTAATTCAAATCCCTCAATTAATATGGAAAATGGTGTACTTGTACTTGGAATGATTGCATTACTGTTTATATGCATGTATGGTTACGCATATGGAACGGTAGCTTTAGATAACATTGCTGAAAGAAAAAAAGAAGCAGAACTTGATCGTGTTCAAGGTTTGAAAAAAGCTGAGCGTTTAGAGAAAGAGAAACTTAGAAATGCTAAAATTGCTAAGTTAAAGAAAAGAAGTGACGAAATTAGATTAGAAATGAAAAGGCTAGAAAAAGTAGATTTTAGTGCGCTTAATAAATCTATAGTAGAGAGAATGAAAGAATCTATGGCTGGAGAACAACAGGCAGAAACTCAAACTGCTAGCTAAAAAATAAACATAATTTTTAATAAAAGCATTTTTGGTCTATTGAGACTAAAAATGCTTTTGTTTTTTGTATGATATACGACCTAATTCTTTTGTTTCAAAACGTAAGAAAAAAAGAGAGAATCAACATTTTAAAAATGAAGATTCTCTTTCTGTGGAGTCGGAGAGACAAAGTTCAAACTTTTTGGTTGAGGATATAGGTTTGATTATCTCAAACTCAAAGTATCTGTAACATTTAAATTTAATTACGTATTAGCATAAATCCTAATATAGCGTTCTTCCAAAACGGCCAAGTATTTGGATTTCATATCATTCGATAAAAATGAGTTTTTAATCCAGATAATTGCTTTTTTTTGATGTTTCTGGAAACGCTTAAATACGCCTTCAATTTGTTTAGATGTTAGGCCTAGACTTTGTCCAAATTCTTCAAAATGAGCTTTCTTAAACTTTTTCTTTTTACCGGCTAAAGTCAAAGCTAACTCTTCGGTATCTTCAGGGTTAACAATAGCTACATTTAATAAGTCGTAGAAGGGAGCCATTGACCATCCAGAATCTGTTTGAATCATGGAAAAATTCTTTAGATGCATGTCATTGTTCCCTGTTATAAAAGAAAACAATGTGATCTCAAAAAAGTATAATTTATCTAATAGGGTATTACTGGCATAGATATCCAAAGCTTTTCCAATTCGTTCCATAGAACTTCTATACTTATCAAATGCCTCTGTGATTTGAAACATATCAAGCATATGAATTTTTGTGCCATCTAATTTCCTGTCAATTCGTTTAGTTAAGTAGGATAATTCACCTGACTTTAAACGAATTAAAGTAGACGGTACTGTGTTTATTCCAAATGCTTCTGCTATACGCATAGTTACATGCTCATTCTCTGGCATCTCCGGGTAATTCTCATTTGGTGGTTTAAAAATATAACCTCCACCCAATGCTCCAACTACAGTAAGTCTATTGTGATGATCATTTGTTACTTCATTCACTAATGACATTGATAGTTTTGCTTGTACCCCCGGTACCGAGATGCTTCTTTCTATAACATTTTTGGCTAGCTGTGACATTTGATCTAACGTATAATCAAGCAAAGGAGTTTCAGTTGTTCCAAAAAACGTCTTCGCGCAATGCTTATGAAAATCTTTGGAGTCTTTTAATTCCTGATAACAGTATAAACACTTATTCATAGTTGGCTATATTAATAGGAATTACACTTACTGCTCCAATACAATTTTGGCAACAAGCTAACAATAGGCCCATCCTATCATTTCTATTGATTTTCCAATTTTTAGAAGCAATATCCAATAACCATCCTTCAGGAATTAGGCCTTCAAAAAATGGAAATAATCTGTTATCACGATATACTTCTTGCCTTACTGGCATTGTAAAAGTTATGAATTGAGTTGGATATTCCTCTATATATTTTTGGTAATATTGAAAAAGATATTCTCCTTCATCTGTTTCAAGCAGTATACCAGCCAAAATATCGCCATATAAAATATTAGCTTTTCTCATTTATAATTGTTTTTTCGAATTTGAGATTGGAACTGGAACCAATTCATGACCAAACATCATCAAAACAAGATTTACCTTTTCCATATTCAAATTGGTCTTTCCTTGTTCAATTTTTCTCACTACTGTCAAAGCTACACCCGCACGTTCTGCAAACGCTAACTGTGTTAGACCCACGGACTTTCTTCGTTCTTTGACAAATGCTGCTAAATTCATAGTTATATGCTTTTAGATATAATTTATAGCAAATATAGCACTTTATATGTAAATACATATAAAATTTGATTGTGATCTATTTTTATATGCTTTTCGATATAAAAACAACTCCTGTCGAATACGCATATTTCTACGGTTACAGTAAAGCATCGTTTAATAAAAACAAGTATGTTTGTTATATGGAAAAGAATTTGCAACACTTAGTAACCTTATTACAGAATATTAAAGGTAGTAGTACATTTATAGTTTCTGGATCGGAGAAATTGATTCTCCCTGGGCTCCGGATAAAAGGGTTTGGAGAAGTAAGTTTTCCGATAAACAAAAATCAGTCTCAATCTCTGATTAGTATTTCCAAAAAGGCTCCTTTTGGAAAAGGTAGTAAAACAATTTATGATGAATCTATACGCAAAGTGCAGGAAATAGATGCAGCATCCATTTCTTTTCATAATCCTGAATGGATCCCTTTTTTAGAAAGAATAGTAGCCAAGGTTAAAAAAGGTCTTGGTATTGATAAGGAAAAAAGCGTAAATGCTAATTTATACAAACTTCTGATCTATGAACCTGATAGTTTTTTTCTGCCTCACAAAGATTCTGAAAAAGAAAAAGGAATGTTTGGTACGTTAATCATTGGATTACCTTCTCAGCATACTGGAGGCGAATTAAAAGTAAGTTTTGATAATAGAACTAATACTATAGATTTTTCCGAAACTATTAATTCATATGAAATGCCCTATACTGCTTTTTTTTCCGACTGCCTTCATGAAGTCAAAGCTGTTACCTCTGGATATAGAATTTGCCTGGTTTACAATTTAGTTAGCATCAATTCAACTTCTCAAATTAAAAGCCCAAAATTTAGTTTACTTCAAAATGAGATAGCAGAACTATTATTGGCTTCTACCGAAAAATTTCAGGAATTACCTAAGGCTATCTTACTAGGGCATGAATATACCCCAGCAAACTTTTCATTATCAAATTTAAAAGGTCATGATAAACCAAGAGCTGAAGCTTTGTTAAATGCCGTCAACCAATCTGGGTATCACGCTAGTTTAGCTTTGGTAACTCACTATCAATATGGTCAATTAGAATCAGATTACTATTATTATAACTATGGAAGAAGTAAAGAAGAGCCAGAAATTCAGGGTACTATGGGAGAAATAATTGAAGAAAATTCATATATCGAGCATTGGGACAAGAATACCCCTGGACTAGGCGAATTACACTTAGAACAGAATCATATTATAGCAAATCTCAACCTTGGAGAGGGAAACCCAACAGAAAAAGAAGAAGAAGGGTACACTGGCAACGCTGGTATGACTATAGAATATTGATATCATTATGGAGCTGTCGTATTATGGCCAAAAAATAAACATATCGCAATTCTTAAAGGCAGACCCTTGAAAAATCAACTCCAATGGTTAGATTATTATGTTGAAAAAAATCAAGTCCCTAATTCTGAGAATATCAGTAATATAAGAGAAATCATAACACGCTTAGCAGAACGAGACTTTGATAACATTGATTATTCAAATCTAAATTTTGATACTTTTATAAAAGCACTTTGTCATCTTGGCAATGAAGACTTATTACATAAATCAAATACCTTATTAAGCAATGTATTTGATGCTGTTACTATTAAAAGTTGGATATTATTAGCTCAAAAATTTCCATTAGATACTCTCAAGAAAATATTCTCATCTGCTGGTAATTCTAACGACCTTTATAAAATAGGACATTTAATCTGCTTTCTCAAAAACAGTATCGTGTGTAAAGAAAAAGCTGAAACACACCTCATACTATTGGAACAAATTGAACAGATACCAAAATATATAAGTTCTGCAGAGATTCATAAAATCAATGATTCCAACAACTATTATCAAAAGGGTAAGATAGGAAGATCACAAATAGCTAAAGAGCTTATAAGGAATGTTTTAATATTAAGTTCTTTAAAAAATAGCAACAATCTATGGATCGAGGAAACATCGTTACAAATCACAAAATCCCTATCCAGAAAATACCTGAACAAAGTTTTATTACCAGAATTAATCAAATCCCAAAATAAGACTTCCCTGTTTTATAATATAAGGAATATATGTAAGCAAGAATTATTGCAGAAGACAAAAGAAAAACCGCAACCTCCCAAAGATTGGTCAAGGAAAGCACCTAATACCAGATATAATAATAAAATATGGGAAATGCTTTCCCCTTTTCTGAATTCCCCAACAGATTCTGTCTTTGAATATAGAGCCAATCAACAGCTGAGACAAGAAGTGGAAAATGCTATTAAAAATGTAACTATCGATTTGAAAACAGAGACGGTAATAAAAGGTAGACCTTATACACTAAAAATTAACAAAACCCAACAGGAATATGAAAAATTAATAAAGCATTGGAAGGAAGACAAAATATTTCTAGAACAACTAGAAAAGATAAAATAACCCTATCGAAAATATTAAGTGGATACCATTTTAACCCGCTTTATGCAATAAAAAATTTATTACATCTTATAGCTACTGTAAATACTACCGCTTCGCTGCGTTTTTTAATTTCACTCCCGCACATGCGGGAGTGAAATTAAGAAAACACTAGTATTTTTTGCATCTACAAGCTTCATGACAACCTTCTATTGCATAAAGCGGGGTTAAAAAAGTTTGTACATATATTGTTTTGAAAAACAAGAGGTTATGTAAGTTTGCAAAAACTGAAAAACCTATAAGAAATTGACTTATAGGTTTTTATGAATTAAGTGGAGTCGGAGAGAATCGAACTCTCGTCCAAACAAGTAACTAAAGAGCCTTCTACACGTTTAGTCTTTTCTTGGTTTTTAGACTAAAAGCTGGTTAAAGACAACCCACTTGTAGCTTAGCTTTTAAATCTCGAAAGTATATTAAAGCACTATACAATCTTAGTTAATATTTACGATGCCTCTAAATAGAACGCCATTAACCAAGGCTTTCTGGAGACATTTAGCTTGTACACCTTGTGTACCGAGGCTAATCTTACTATAAATTCAGATTATGCAGCTAAAGCGTAGTTATTCTCGCCGTTTAAAATTTGATTTAGTCTTTTAGGTGTATCAAAATCATTACACCACGTGCTTACTGTTTAATTAATCTCGCTGTCAAAACCAGTCGACCCCATTTTTATGTGGACAGCAAAGGTATAAAAACTTTACATTGTTTATAAATCTATTTAGGTATTGCAAAAATTGTTCCATTAAATAACAATGTTAGCTAATTGGTATAAAGCTAATTTATATACATGTAAAGACGTTTAAAAACAATGTATATTTGCATTTTATTAGATAACTCAAAATTAACTGAGACATAACTTATAAGCGATATATTATTTTGTATATATATTGAAAACTTATTCGTGGTTTATATAGGGAATTTATTTATCGCAGGATATAGATAAGAACAGGCTCTCATATTAATTTTACAAGAACTATACTTAATGTATAAAACTGCTTTAGTAACTGGAGCTGCTTCTGGTTTAGGATTAAAATTGTCTTTACTTTTAGCTAAAGATAATTATAATCTTATTTTAATTGATGTGAATGCTTCTAACTTAGAAGCAGCAAAATTGAAGATTTTACAAATTAATGACGTCAATATACAAATGATAGTTAAAGATCTTAGTGAACTAGAAGTTGCAGAAACTATATTCAACGAAATAAGAGATCGCCCTATTGATATTTTAGTTAATAATGCAGGTTTTGGTTTGTTTGGTAAGTTTTCAGATACAGAGTGGGCACGAGAAATGCAGATGTTACAACTACACGTTATAACAAGTACGCATTTAGTAAAATTAGTGTTAGGAGGTATGTTAAAAAGAAAATCAGGAAAAATTTTAAATGTATCATCATTGGCAGGTTTCCAGCCAGGACCTTTAATGTCTATTTATTATGCATCTAAAGCCTATATGTTATCGTTTTCTCAAGCATTATCTAATGAGTTAAAAGGAACAGGTGTTACTGCTACGGTACTTTGTCCAGGACCAACTAAAACGTCATTTCAACAGGTTGTTTCGGGAAATACATCCTGTAATAAGATAAGGTTTAATATGGCTTGTGCAGATCAAGTAGCAGCCTATGGATACAAAGCAATGTTAAAAGGTAAAGTTGTTGCGGTTCCTGGTGTTTTAAATAAGTTTTTATCTATTTTGCCACGTTTTCTAACTAGAAATAGAGCAACATCTGTAGTTCGAAAAATACAGGAAAAAAACAGAGATGTAACACTTGTTAATCATTCTGTTTGTAAATAATTTTTAGGTATTTAAAAATGATAAAAGCTCGATTGAAAAATCGAGCTTTTACAGTTAATCAACATACTTAAAGAAATAACCTTTCTTTATCTTAGCATGTACTTGGTCGTATTATAATTGATTTACTTACAGGATACGTTTCCAAAAAAATAAAGTAAGATTAAGATAATGAGCTATTGTAAAACGATAAGACTCATTATGTGTTTAATTTAGAATTAATATTTTAAATTTAAAGTCTGGTCAAGATATGCGTTTTTTATAGTTTATAACAACCAACATGATTCTTAAAGCACCATTAAATTACAACCTCTTATGTCCGAATTATCAAAACGCCCTATTACCTCAAATGAGTTATCATTATAGACGAGCCCTAAATCTTGAGTAGCAATGAATGCGCATGAGTTTATATTGGCTAAGTCTATAACATTTATACCTCCTGTTTTTTTATAACCTTGTAAAGATAAAGGGTCTTCAATGTCTCTTGTTAAAATTTTCATCCATTTCGGGCAGTGAAAAACACCATTCCTTCTAGAATACCCTTGGCTTAAAAGCTCGGTCATACCATACTCACTGTGTACTTGTTTCACTCCAAAACCATTTTTTAATACCTCGTGTAATTCAGAACGAATTAACTCTTTACGGCGCCCTTTCATACCACCTGTTTCCATTATTATGGTATTTTTAAGTTGGAATTTTTGAGTTTCAACCAAATCTAGTAAAGCAAATGAAACACCAATTAAAAGCACTTTTTTACCTTCACCATCTAATTTTAATAGTTGGTCTTTTAAAGCACTTAAGTTGTTTAAATAAAAACCGCTTTCAGGTTTGTTGGATCTGGAAATTAATTCATTTACCATAAAAATTAGAGAAGAACCTTCTCTTTCCATATATGAGGGAAGTAGCGCTAAAATCACATAATCTTCTATATCTCCGTAAAATTGGAGAAAACTAGTAAAGAAGCTTTGGGTATATAATTCTAAATTAGTAACATAATGTTTACTAGTAGTACTACCTGTGGTGCCAGAGCTTGTAAATGTTGCTTGTATATTATGGGGGTTACTTACAATTTTATGAGATTTAAAAAACTGTATAGGTAAGAAAGGAATATCTGTTACGGTTTTTATATCGCTTGGGTGTTTATATAATAAATCACAAAAGGATCGATAAACACTATTGTTTTCAAATTGAAATTTAAACACTTTAAGTGCTAAATTTTCAAATTCGGAGTTGTTACTTATGCTAAAAATCTCAGATGAAGAAATCATGCCGCAAAAGTATATAAATAAAAAGTAAAGTTAGTAAAGTGTTTAGTGCACTTTTTTAGAAGTCACTGTACAATAAGCTTACGTGTTTCGCTAACTTTGTTTTCAGTAATCCTTAGAATGTAAACACCAGTTTTTAACAATGATATATCGAGTTCTCTTCTAACAAAAATTGAAGCTGAGATTTGCTTGCCCAATACATTATATATAGTCACCGTTTTTTGTAATCCACTTTTAGATGTAATCACCACAGAGGATTTGTCTTTACTTACTGGATTAGGATATATGGAAAGCCCTTCTATAGGTTGATTGTCTCCGCCGGTAACATTTTGAGCTAATGTTTGTTGTGTAAACAAGACCATTAAAGGCAGTAGAAGTAAAAAAAAGTATTTTTTTATCATAATGGGGCTTTAACTCGTTCAAAATTAGTACTATTATATCAAAAGTTATACCAATTTAATGTTAAATATTTATGTTTTATATCGAAAAGTTAATCCTATGTAACTTCAGGGTTACTTTATTGTTATTTGTGTTTTAATTTTTATAAATTTACGTTATTCGCTTTATATTTACTCTTTAGAAAATTAATTGAAAAGTTCTTATGAATAAGAAAGATATAAAAATACTCTTAGTAGATGATGAACCAGATATTTTAGAAATAGTTGGTTATAATTTATCTAACGAAGGTTATCAGGTAATTACTGCCGAAAATGGTGTAGAAGCCGTAAAAAAAGCTAAAAAAGAGCACCCTCAATTAATTATTCTTGATGTGATGATGCCAGAAATGGACGGAATAGAGGCTTGTGAGACTATTAGAAAAAATCCAGAATTAAAAGATGTTGTTATTACCTTTTTAACAGCAAGAGGCGAAGATTACTCCCAAGTAGCTGGATTTGATGCTGGAGCAGATGATTATATTACCAAACCAATTAAACCAAAAGTATTACTTAGTAAAGTAAAAGCGCTTTTAAGACGTTTTAAAGAAGAGTTAAACGATTCGGTTAAAGTAGGAAATCTTGTTATTAATAGAGATGAGTATAAAATAGTTTTAAAAGGTGAAGAGAAAATTTTACCAAGGAAAGAATTTGAATTACTATCTCTATTAGCATCAAAACCAGGAAAAGTATTTAAACGTGACGAAATATTAGATAAGGTTTGGGGCAATGAGGTTGTCGTTGGAGGACGAACTATCGATGTGCATATAAGAAAGTTACGTGAAAAAATAGGAGATAAAAGCTTTAAAACTGTAAAAGGTGTCGGCTACAAGTTTGTAGACTAATGCAAGTAAAATTTAAAAAGTCGTACACATTTGCGACTAATACTTCATTGTACTTAACAATAGTGTTAACTATATTGTTGGGGGTAATTTTATATTATTTAGGTGCTTTTAGGTGGCTTCCTATACTGTTATGTACTATAATTATTTACTGTTTTTCTTTTGCAATCATTCAGTTTCGTATAGAACGTTATATCTATAAGCGTGTAAAAAAAATCTATGATGATTTAACCTTGTTAGAGTCTGCTAGTTTAACAAGAAAAGCCATAACTACAGACATGGCAACACTTACCGAAGAAATAGATAAGTTTGCCAGAGATAAAAAGCTAGAGATAGAAACGCTTAAAGTACGTGAGCAATACCGTAAAGAATTCTTAGGAAATATTTCTCATGAACTAAAAACACCATTATTCACTATTCAAGGGTACATATTAACCCTATTGGATGGCGCAATAGATGATGAGAAAGTTAGAGGGAAATATTTAAAACGCGCTAGTAGTGCTGTAGAACGTTTAAATTATATTGTAAACGATTTAGACTTAATTACTAAATTAGAAGCTGGTGACTTGAGACTAAAACCAGAGGTTTTTGACATAGCAGAGTTAATTAGAGAAGTCTTTGGAATGGTTGAAATGAGGGCCAACGAAAAGAAAATAACACTTACTTTTGATAGAGACTATAATGAACCCGTTTTAGTAAAAGCAGATAAAGAACGCATACAACAAGTATTGGTAAATCTAATAATTAACTCTTTAAAGTATGGGCGCTTAAAGGGGACAACCGAAATTAGTATAGAAAACCTAATAAAAAATAAATATATAGTAAGAGTTACCGATAATGGAGAAGGTATAGAAAAAAATCATCTGGAACGTTTATTTGAGCGTTTTTATCGTGTGGATAAGAGCGGTTCAAGAAGTGAAGGAGGTTCTGGTTTAGGATTATCCATAGTAAAGCATATTATAGAAGCTCACAACGAACACATTTATGTAGAAAGTGAATACGGCGTAGGTAGTGAATTTTCATTTACCCTTGAAAAGGCTGAATAATTCACAAAAATCAATTTTTGTATTAAAGCTTTTAAGCCCCTTATAGTTTACTGTTTTTTCTAATAGTTGTATAGAGAAATCGTTTTGACTACTAGTAGGTGCAAAACCTTGTAAATCTAGCCTGTTGGCCAAATATTCTTGTTCGAATTGTCCAGGGGTAGGTATAAAAAAAGCTTTCTTTTCTAATTTAGCTAAATCCATAACTGTAGTATATCCAGATCTGGATACTATTAATTTACTTTTATTAATGGTATCTTCTAATAATTTTGAAGTCATAAAATTGTAGATGGTTAAAGGTCCTTTTTCTTCTACAGTTTGTTCCTTTTCCATGAAGCCTTTAACAAATACAATGCGCCCTCTGTAATTTTTAACTTCATTAAGTAATTTGTCTACTAGTAACGAGCGTTGAGGCTCTGGTCCAGAAATTAAAACCAGTAAATCTATGGTAGGATCTGTGTTTTTTTTATTAAAACGACTAAGAGGGCCTATGTATTTAGTAGGTATTTCTAACTTTTTTTTATGTCCTAATTCGCCAGATAGATTTATTTCTCCTTCATTGTCTGGAACCCAACATTCATCAAAACGATTCATGAATTTCTCATGTAACTTGGTACTAAGCCACGTTGTTCTACCACTTAAAACCTTTAGCTGATGTGTAATAAATACACAAGGAACTTTTTTGTTATAAACACCTAACCTATTGTCTGATATAATACCAGAAATATGATGTGCTTTAACAATGCCCTTTATGGCTTTTTTTTCTTCATTAATAGCCTTAATCAATTTAGGAGAATCCTTTATTAATTTTAGTTTAAAATGTTTGCCTTTTTTAGCATAAGTTATATCGTATGAAGGCAATTCTATAGATGAAAATTTTGGAAACTCTTTGCGTAATAGCATTAAGGCAACACCATCGCTAGCTATAATAGGCTCAAAACCTTGATTTGCCAAAGCTTTTATAATGGGTATGCAACGTGTCGCATGACCAAGGCCCCAATTAAGAGGAGCAACTAAAATTCGTTTTTTCATTAACTGTTTTGGATAAAGTGCTTTAGAAAAACAGAAGCATTATAAAAAATTAAATATAATTAAAACCCAAAAGCAATCAAACTTAATTTTGAGTGTATGTAAAGTGTCAAATATAATTTTACCTTAGGAGTTAAATATTTCCTAAGCTTTATTAAACATAACTCATACAATAATTAATTGTTAACTATAGCTTTTAAAATTGAAATTGTACTTTTGACATCATAATTAAGAGAATAAAGGAATTTTTATAGAAGTGGGGAGTAAAAACAAGCTTAAGCGATTTAAAGAAAACGAGACCTTTACAAATGTATTTCAGCCTAGTAGAGAAGATTTAGTTGATACTATTTATGAATTAAAAGGAAAATGGAATGCTGTGTTTTTTAAAAACAACAATCCAATAGTTTTAGAATTAGGTTGCGGTAAAGGGGAATATTCTGTTGCCTTAGCGAAAAAGTTTCCTGAAAAGAATTTTATAGGCGTAGATATTAAAGGAGCGCGTTTTTGGAGAGGCGCCAAAACTGCAATTGAAGAAGACATATCTAATGTTGCATTTCTTAGAGCCCAAATAGAACTAATAGATAATGCTTTTGCCGAAAATGAAGTTGATGAAATATGGATAACCTTTCCAGATCCCCAAATAAAGTACAAGCGAACTAAACATAGACTTACTAATACTGCTTTTTTAAATCGTTACCAACATATATTGAAACCCAAAGGTGTTATGAATTTAAAGACAGATAGTGAATTTATGCATGGCTATACATTAGGGCTTTTGCATGGAGCAGGTCATGAAGTGTTGTATGCAAATCATGATGTCTATCGTCAAGAAGGAAGCCCAGAAGAAGTCACTAGCATACAAACATTTTATGAATCTCAATATTTAAAGGAGAATAAGCCAATTACTTATATAAAATTTAAATTTAAGCAGTAATGGATATTACATTTGTCTTTTTTTTAGGTTTATTTTTTGCAATAATAGGTGTTGTTCCTCCTGGATTGTTAAATATGACAGCTGCAAAAATTAGTTTAAAAGAAGGGCATGCCAGAGGCATTATGTTTTCCATAGGTGTAAGTATTATTGTATTTGTACAGACTTATTTGGCAACGATATTTGCACATTACCTTAGTAAACATCCAGAAGCAGTTAGCATTCTTAGAAGTGTCGCTTTAGTTATATTTATATTAATAGCGATATATTTTTTGTTTGTAGCAAAAGCCAAAACAAAACAACACATCGAACCTAAGATTAAGAGTAAACAAAGTCGTTTTTTTCAAGGGATGTTAATGTCTGGAATAAATGTTTTTCCTATACCATATCAAGCATATATTACAATAACTTTAGCTACAGCAGGGTGGTTAGACTTTGAAAAATCTAATATCTTATCTTATGTAACTGGAGCAGGAATGGGAACATTTGTAATGCTTTACATGTATATTTTCTTTTTTGATAAGATTAAAAATAAGTCGTTTACCTCCCAAAAAAACATGAATTATATTATTGGAGGCATTACAGGTATTATTGCAATCATTACATTAATTAACATTATTAGAAAATGATAATTTATGAAACCAGAGACTCTCAATTTTTTCGACAAAGTTTATGACATTGCTAAGCAGGTTCCGTACGGAAGAGTAACGAGTTACGGTGCAATAGCTAAATATCTAGGAGCAGCTAGAAGTGCTAGAATGGTTGGGTATGCTATGAATGGTTCGGGAGGAAAAGACGTACCAGCTCACAGAGTAGTTAATAGAAAAGGCTTGCTAACAGGAAAACATCATTTTGATGGGACTAACCTTATGCAGCAATTGTTAGAAAGTGAAGGTATAGAAGTTGTTGATAATCAAATCCAGAATTTAGAATCTGTTTTTTGGAATCCTTCAGAAGAACTTTAAATGTAACGTTAAATCTAAAATTTAGACTTAAATTAAAAATTTATTCCCAGACCTACACTAACAGTCGAAAAGCTCTGATTTCCTATTTTTAAATATTCGTAACCTCCATTAAATTTATAGTGTTTTACGTAATAATTAATTAGAGCGTTAAATTTACCAAGAGTGCTGTTATTTATAAGTGTGTGATTAAAGTTTGATTCCAAGCTTATAGGATTTCCAATAAAAATTTCGGTGCCCAAACCAAATGAAAAGCCAAAATCGTCAACACTACCATCTACATAAGATGCTCCTATACCCCACCAACCGTCAAATCGTTTTGTCCTTATTCTATGATATTTAACTAAACCAGTATAAATTGCTAGCGTGTTATATCCAAAATTAGGATTGTTTTCCCATAGTTGCAAATAATCGATTTCCACAGCTAACCTGTTATAAAAACGCATATCAATATTTAAATGATTTCCACTTAGATTTGAATTTTCAAAAATATATCTAGATGATATAGCTGTTCTTCCTATAGTAGAATTATTACCCCATTCATAAGTATAATTGCCGCTACTAGGATTAAGGTAAGGTTGTTTAGTTAATATGGCTCTACTATTAGGGCTGTCTTTTTCAAAAGGAGCTTCAACTAAAATTCCATAGGCGGTGTAAGCAAAAATATTTACCAATAATCTACCAAAGGTTTCAGCAAATAGTTGTTTCGCTAGACTTTTCTCTTCTTCCTCATCATTTTTGTTATTGCCAATGTTTTTAGTAGAGGCATTTATACTATTTTCTTGTTTTTTTAAACTTTCTTTAGCTCTTTCAAGTTTACTTTGTGAGATACATAAATTTGAAATAAAAACACATGTGGTAATTAATAAGAGTCTTGATAACATTAATTTAGGATTAAATACCATATGGGTTAACATAAATCGTACCAATCCTAGGTTAAAATAAATTTTAACCATTGTTTAATAAACAAAACTTCTAGAATCTAGTTGCTATCTTAAACTTAATTAAATTATCTTTGCAAATTAGAATTAATTCGCATAAATGAAGCTTAATAAACAAGACATATTAAAAGCACTGGAGCATATAACTGTTCCTGGGGAAGGACAAAATATGGTAGAAAGTGGTGCCGTTAAAAACGTAATTACTTTTGCAGATGAGGTTATTGTAGATATCACCATAAAAAACCCAAGTTTACAAGCAAAAAAGCGAACAGAAGTAGATATTCTCAAAATTATTCATGAGAAGGTTTATAAAAAGGCTAAAATAAAGGTGAATGTTAAGGTAGAAGCTCCAGAAAAACCTAAAACAAACGTAATTAAAGGAAAGCCAATAAAAGGGATTCAAAATATAGTAGCGGTAGCTTCTGGAAAAGGTGGTGTAGGGAAGTCTACAGTAACAGCAAATTTAGCAGTTACTTTAGCAAAAATGGGATTCAAAGTAGGTGTTTTAGATGCCGATATTTACGGCCCATCAATACCTATTATGTTTGATGTAGCAGCAGAAAAACCTCTGGCAGTTACTATAGAAGGGAAATCTAAAATGAAACCTATTGAAAACTATGGCGTAAAAGTATTATCCATAGGGTTCTTTACCCAACCCAATCAAGCCGTTGTATGGCGAGGACCCATGGCAGCAAAAGCATTAAACCAAATGATATTTGATGCACATTGGGGAGAACTAGATTTCTTATTACTAGATTTGCCTCCAGGAACGGGAGATATACATTTAAGCATCATGCAGTCGCTCCCTATTACAGGAGCAGTTGTAGTGAGTACACCACAAAATATAGCACTTGCCGATGCTAAAAAAGGTGTCGCTATGTTTCAACAAGAAAGTATTGATGTGCCTGTCTTGGGAATTATAGAGAATATGGCGTATTTTACACCTGAGGAATTACCTAACAATAAATACTATATCTTTGGGAAAGAAGGTGCTAAGCATTTAGCAGAAGATTTAAAAGTCCCATTTTTAGGAGAACTTCCATTAATACAAAGTATTCGAGAGGCGGGAGATTTTGGACGCCCAGCAGCGCTACAAACTGCGACCAATTTAGAAAAAGCTTTTGATACACTAACAAAAAATGTAGTGCAAGAGGTCGTAAGACGCAATGAGGATTTACCTCCTACCGAAGCAATAAAAATTACAACAATGGCTGGTTGTTCAGCAGTTAACAAATAAGACAATGACATCAGAAGAATTAAAATCGAATATTGAAAAAGCTCTGGATGAAATTCGTCCTTTTCTACAAAGCGATGGCGGAGATATTTCATTATTATCTATTGAAGATGATAAGCTTGTAAAAGTACAGTTGCATGGCGCTTGCGTTGGATGTAGTGTTAATCAAATGACTTTAAAGTCTGGAGTAGAAATGACGATAAAGAAATATGCACCTCAAATAGAAGAGGTAATAAACATAGAAGCGTAATATATTTTCACAATAATTTTCAATCTAATTTTATAGCTAAAAACTTGTAATAATAGTTTTGGCACACAATGTGTAATGCAATAAGCATAACAATAAATTTAATAATGAGTCAAGATATAAACATAAAAATAACAGATAGAGATGGAGTAACACACGATGTTGTTGCTCCAACAGATATGGCAATGAACTTAATGGAAGTTGTTCGTTCTTACGAGCTTGCCCCAGAAGGCACTATTGGTGTTTGTGGTGGAATGGCTATGTGTGCCTCTTGCCAATGTTATGTGCTAAGTGAAACAGAGTTGCCAGAAATGGGTGATGATGAAGAAGCTATGTTATCTGAAGCTTTTGATGTAAAAGACAATAGTCGTCTAGGTTGCCAAATACAAATGACTCCAGATATGGAAGGTTTAGAAGTAGAATTAGCACCCGAAAGTTAATTTTTATTTATTCTAAATAAATTATATATTTGCGCCGTGATAAATGAAAATGATATAACATATAGCTACCAAATTAAGCAATCCACTTTTTGTAAATATGTTTTAACAACACCTAACAAAGAGATTCTGTTGAATTTTCCTCAAATGTTAGAGTTGCGACGTAAGATCAATGATTTAACGGCTTTTAATGTTCTTAATGAAATTATTAATACAGATAATTTTGTTTTACTTTTTATTGCCGATAAGCAACATTTAATTTTTCTTGAAATTCCCCAATTACTTAGATTAAAGGAAGAGATTTCATTATTTTTTCAAAATCCCGCTGTTGTTTTAGCTTAATTTTAAACAGTCTCTAAGTTTATTTAGACTTTTTTTAAATATTCTTCAAAAGTTTTTGCTGTTTCCTTTTATTGTAACTTTGTATAAAACGCAAAAGCCATGAATACAAGTACAGTAATAAGAAAGCAAATGTCAATTCATCCAGACGTGATGGATTTACTAAATAACCAAATTGCCATGGAGATGAAGGCTTCTGCTTCATATTTAGCAATGGCATCTTGGTGTGACCAACGTGAATTATTAAATAGCAAGTCATTTTTTTATAAGCAAGCTGAAGAAGAAAGAGAACATGCAATGAAAATATTTGCATTTATAAACGATAATGGGGGAGCAGCTATTTCGCCTAGTGTAGACAATGTAAATAATGATTTTGAAAGTTTAAGAGGGATTTATGAAGCAGGTTTAGAGCAAGAGATAGGTGTGACAGAATCTATTTTTAAAATTTTTAAGGCAGCAAGAAAAGAATCTGATTTTATAACAGAAGTATTTTTACAATGGTTTATTAATGAACAATCTGAAGAAGAAGATACGTTTAGAAGCATAATTGATGTGTTTGATTTAATGGAAGGGATGCCATTAAAAATGATAGACGAAAGACTTCCTAGTGAATAAAAAAAAATAATTTTAGTACATTAAATATCTAAAATGTTCCTAGTTTACCACCAAACTAGGAACATTTTTTTTAGTATCCCATTTTCAAATTTTATCCAACATAAGGTTGAAAATTGTTGCTTAAAGTAGTTTTTGGCAATAGTATTAAAATCATTAAAATTTAGCCATGACACGTTAGTATAAGGAAGTACTGGATCAAGCGCAAAAGTTGTGTTTAGGCAAAAATTTGCGTTAATCTAAAGAGAAAGAATTCTACATTTTTGACACC